>NZ_QWLJ01000094.1 GCF_009917385.1 Roseburia sp. 1XD42-34
GATAAGAAAGCATTCCTGTAATAAAGCAAAATGAGGATTGAATAAAAAATGCCCCCTTGGTATGATACGAGGTGTCCAAATCTAATAAGCAAAAATGGACCCTTAAATGAACCAAGGAGGACTACCATGAATTATAAACAAAATGAAAAGATTTTACAACTAACGGACAAAACTTTAATTATTGGAGTTGACATCGCCAAGCAAAAACATGTTGCTCGCGCACAGGATTTCCGTGGGGTTCAAATTGGCAAACCACTATACTTTGAAAACGCATTGGAGGGCTTCCAAAGGTTCACTTATTGGATAGATGAATTAGCCAGCCAACATACTAAATCAAATATGATTATTGGTATGGAGCCAACAGGACATTACTGGCTTCCTCTAGCTTATTGGCTAATGGAAAAAGGGCTTAAAGTCGTAGTGGTAAATCCAGCGCATGTAAAAAAATCAAAGGAGCTAGATGATAATTCCCCAACCAAGAATGATGTAAAAGATGCCAGAGTCATTTCACGTTTAATTCAAGATGGCCGTTATTCTGAGCCGCATTTACCGGAAGGAATTTACGCAGATCTTCGAGAAGGCATGAATATGTATGATCAATTAATGAAGGACCTTCAAGCCGTACAAGGACGCGTCCACCAATGGATAGACAGGTATTTTCCAGAATACCCTACTGTCTTTGCGAACTGGGAAGGCCCATCTTCGTTACAAATTTTAAAAATGGGTTTGTTTCCTGATGAAATAGCTGGGACAGATGAAATGACCATTTTGGCTGAAATACGTAAAAAAGTAACAAGGGGAGTTGGATTGAAAAAGATCCGCCAGCTAAAAGAAGCTGCACGCCATTCTATCGGCATTAAGGAAGGCAAAAACCTGGCCAGGTTAAAAATTAAAACCTTAATGGATCAATATACGCTTCTTCACGAGAAAATCAGTGACGTGTGGGAAATGGTAGA
>NZ_QWLJ01000095.1 GCF_009917385.1 Roseburia sp. 1XD42-34
GAAAACGGCTAATTCTATTCGTGCCTTCTATCAAGAGGTACACATGCCGTTTCTGTTGTTTCTAGAGGGTTTTATTATAAATTACTCCGATACGTTAGAAGAAATGAAAAAGTCAATTCAAGACATGGAACCAAACAAAGATGGAGTGATTCGTGAGGATTTTCTTTCTCAAGATGTGAAACGAAGTTTTGAGCGAATGGAACAGATTACCATGGCGATAACGGATGAGGCAAATGCCGTTCTTCACTCGGTCAAAGATATTATTAACGTTCGTGATATAGACGATGGGGAGTTCTTAGATAACGTACAACACGCGAAAAAGATGAACCGTCAGACGATAGAGAAGCTCCACGCTTTTGACCGCCACAATACAGCTAAGCTAGACCCCATAGAACAAGATTTACGAACGATGAAGAATTATATTAGCCAAATCCGTGAATTAGGCAACAATGGAAAGTTACGTATTGATAGTTACCAAGCCAGACAGCTAGGTGATCATAAGTTTCATCAAGAACTTATATCTGGAATCAAAAATAAGGCTGTGAGAAATGCCATTGGGTTAGAGGCAGTGCTCGGTGAAGCAGGTAAGCTTCTACTTTATAGCTATAGTCGGTTTGCTGCTATTCCGGTTCAATATTTACAGAAACATTTTGGATTAAAAACCATGAGTTACAGCTACCGAGCTATACATGCAGCTACAGCAGCGTCAGGTGACTATTTAACTACACAGCAGTTCTCCACCATTGAGCACCACGTCATTTCCGCAGTAGAGGTCTCGGACTATAAAAAGGTGAGACAGGGAACTTACTATACCTTAACGGATGGTAGAATTATAAGGAAGTTCCAATCCGAATCTGGAAGTGTAGGATATGAATTAGTGGATACGATTCCTGAAAATCGATGGAGACCAAAGAAGCCAGAAAAAAGCTGGCTAGAAAGAAGTA
>NZ_QWLJ01000096.1 GCF_009917385.1 Roseburia sp. 1XD42-34
CAAGCGCAGGACTATGCTTCGATTGATGCTGCTCCAGAAGAAAAAGAACGTGGTATCACCATCAACACCGCCCACGTTGAATATGAAACGGAAAAGCGCCACTACGCACATATTGATGCGCCAGGGCATGCTGACTACGTTAAGAACATGATCACCGGTGCTGCCCAGATGGACGGTGCGATTCTGGTCGTTGCTGCAACTGATGGCCCAATGCCACAAACACGTGAACATATTCTGTTGGCGCGTCAGGTTGGTGTTGATTACATCGTTGTTTTCTTGAACAAGACTGACTTGGTTGATGATCCAGAATTGATCGACTTGGTTGAAATGGAAGTTCGGGAATTGCTCAGCGAATACGATTATCCTGGTGATGATATTCCTGTTCTCCGTGGTTCTGCCTTGAAAGCACTTGAAGGCGATCCTGAACAGGAAAAGGTTATCATGGAATTGATGGATACTATCGATGAATATATCCCAACCCCAGTTCGTGAAACCGACAAGCCTTTCTTGATGCCTGTTGAAGATGTCTTCACCATTACTGGTCGTGGTACCGTTGCTTCTGGTCGTATCGATCGTGGTACGGTTAAGGTCGGCGATGAAGTTGAAATCATCGGTTTGAAGCCAGATGTTCTCAAGTCCACCGTTACCGGTCTTGAAATGTTCCGTAAGACCTTGGATCTTGGTGAAGCCGGCGATAACGTTGGTGTCCTGCTTCGTGGGATCAACCGTGACCAAGTTGAACGTGGCCAAGTTTTGGCAAAGCCAGGTTCAATCCAGTTGCACAACAAGTTCAAGGGTGAAGTTTATATCTTGACAAAAGAAGAAGGTGGCCGTCATACGCCATTCTTCTCCAACTATCGTCCGCAGTTCTACTTCCACACCAC
>NZ_QWLJ01000011.1 GCF_009917385.1 Roseburia sp. 1XD42-34
ACCTCGTATCATACCAAGGGGGCATTTTTTATTCAATCCTCATTTTGCTTTATTACAGGAATGCTTTCTTATCTTATAAAATATCTATCGACTTTTAACTAATAGCTGTACTGCTTCTTGAATCAGCTCGTCGGTATTGCCTCCCTTTTCTTGCTCTTCTCGTATACAACGCTCTAAATTTTGACTGACGATTAATGCAGCTGTCCGATCGATCGCATTTCTGGCAGCAGACATTTGCGCCACAACCTCACGACAATCCTTTTTTTGCTCCATCATTCGCTGTAGACCTCTAATTTGTCCTTCTACTCGCTTCATTCGATTAATAATTTTTGCATCATATTCCAACTTATGCTCCTCCTCTATCAACTTTTATACCATGATTGATTATGCAATAATGCAAAAGATTAGTAATACAAAGTAACAGTTCTATCGTTATTTTTGGCTTTCATCTGCATTTTCCATATGTTTCCTTATTTGTACACGTTTAATCATGCGCTCATCTACTTCCAAAATTCGATACGTTAGGTTGCCCTCTTGCAGTTCTTCACCTTGATTAGGAAAGCGGTTCATCTTTTTTAACAAGTAACCTGCCAATACATCCTCTTCATCGATAATGTTCGTATGAAAAATAGTATTTAACCGATGTAATGAAATCTTTCCGTTACAAATAATCTCCGTATCGGTCACTTTTTCTACGAGCGGTTCACCTCTATCTGTTTCATCCTCTATTTCTAAGCCAATTAGCAGTTCAATAATATCTTCATGGGTAATGATACCTTCTGTGCCCCCGTATTCATCTAGAACAATTGCCATATGCTTTTTTTCCTGAATCATTTTACGAAAAACCCAATCAACCGAATGAAATTCAAACACAATTAACGGATTCATATCACTAAATGACTCGAGTGCTTTATCCGGCTCCATTGACCAGGACAATAAATATTTTGAATGGAAGACACCAATAATAGTATCAATATCCTCCTCATAAATGGGATATCGTGTAAATGGATTTTGGATTGCTATGTTCCGAACTTCTTCAAAATCTGAATCGCTGGCAAGGGCTACAATATCCACCCTAGGGGTTTTTAATGCATCCTTGACATTCAAATTATTAAATTCAAGGACACCCTTAATCCGATGTGACTCATCCTGTTTGAATATTCCCTCTGTGCGCGCAATATCAACCATTGCCCTGATTTCATCTCGAGATACAGAAGCACTCGTTTCTTGACCCTTTGATAAGAATTTGATAATCAAACCCGTTATCGCATTTAATAACATCGTTAGCGGTCGAAAAACAAATACGACAGCACGAATCACAGGGTACACAATATATGCCATGCGATCAGGAAATGCGGCAGCGACAGACTTCGGTATTACCTCTGCAAAAATAATGATGGTGATCGTCAATAGCGCGGAAGCTAGGCCCACATTCAAACCATAGTCCATAGCAACGATTGTAACTAACGTGGGCAAAATAATATTAGCAATGTTATTTCCAATTAATATCGATGTAATGAATTGCTCGGGCTTTGATACTAATCGAAGTAATTTGTCAGCCCGCTTATCTTCATGATTCGCTTTTGTTTGTAATTTCATTTTATTTGCGGCAGTTAAAGCTGTTTCACTACCGGAGAAGAAAAAAGATATGAGTAATAAAGCAATGATCGCAATGATCACCTTTTAAATGCCCCCTTGTATCTACCTAATGGAATCATTAGGCTGCGTATGTCTTCTTTCTATCATACATGGATTTTTATTGAAGATAAAGTGAAACTCCGTTCAGTGGGAATTTTCCTCCATCACTTACTAAATGTTTAGTACCAGAACAAAGGCGCAAGCGCCCGGTTAGCAACGTAGCGAGTGGAGCGAAGCAAATGAGATAAAGGAACCACTGGATAAAAAGTTTTATCAATAGCGTATTATAGACAATTTCATTTTTTAGTGAAAGGTGTGATATGATGAAAAGGTGTCATTTTTTGACTAGGGAAAATATGGGATGAATTCTGTTGATTCCATTTGTATACTTAAAATAATCGCGGAAATAAGCAGGCTTACAATACGTGAAAAGCACCATAATAAAAATTTGTAGCTATGCTCATACGGAGGCGTTGACATGAGGAAAATATTACAAATAGCCAGTGCATTTATTGGCATTATTGTGGGGGCAGGTTTTGCTTCTGGACAAGAAATATTACAATACTTTACTAGTTTTGGTTATATTGGAACAATAGGTGTAATCATTTCAACTGCTCTATTTACTTATTTGGGGATGATGTTAACCCGTTTAGGTAGCCAAACCCGAACCTCCTCGCACCGCGATGTGATTTACTTTATTAGCGGAAGGTATCTAGGCGCCATCGTAGATTATATTATCGTGTTTACGTTATTTGGTGTTGGTGTTGTAATGCTCGCTGGGGCAGGATCTATTTTCAAACAGCAATTCGGTCTTCCATCTTTTGTTGGTATTGTTATTATGACGATTCTTGTGATCCTTACGGTTATGCTCGATATTCATCGTGTAGTACAGATCATTGCTAGTATTGCTCCCTTTTTGATTATAACCGTAATGCTCATATCTATTTATAGCTTAGTAACTATGGACCGTTCATTTATTAACATGGAGCCTATCGCCTTAGAACAAACTTCTGCGGTATCCAACTGGATGCTTGCTTCAATTAATTATGTTTCTTACAATATTGCGTTAGGTGCGTCCATGGCCCTTGTAATGGGAGGAGCTGAAAGGGACAAACGAAAGGCTACCATTGGTGGATTGTTAGGAGGTCTGGGGATTGGAATATTAATTCTGTTCAACCACCTCGCCATTTTTGCAAATATGAAGCTAGTAGCCGGATTTGAAATGCCAATTTTAAAAATCGCTGACGAAATATCCCCTGTTTTAGGAATGATCTATTCCGTTATTCTATTTGGGATGATTTTCAATACTGCAGTTAGTATGTTTTTCTCTTTTAGTGCTCGCTTTAAACCAAACGGAACACCACAATTTAGACGCTTTAGCGTCATTACGATTTTGATTGCCTTTGCAATGAGCTTTGTAGGGTTCACTAAATTAGTATCGTTTTTCTATCCTTTCATTGGGTATATGGGCTTGTTTCTAATTGTCGTTTTGATCATTGCGCCATTTCGACTAAAATCAAGCTTACAGCAATAGGCTTACCTAAAGTGATATATAATGACATCTCACTGTTGTTTCGTCTACCAACTGTAGCCTACATATGTGTCAACATTTCCAAACGGATACGTCTTTTTAAACTTTTGACCGTGTTCGTTTCACTAAACGTGAGTTAAACTGGGAGATTGTGCATTATTTTAGTATAATAAGTAATGATAGCAGAATAAACTTGGAGGGAAGCATGTTGCTTAAAGAATGGTTACAAGAGGCAAAATACACCGTCGTATTTACTGGAGCTGGCATGTCAACAGAAAGTGGTTTACCTGATTTCCGTTCTGCTAATAACGGACTATGGAAACAGAAAGACCCTAGCAAAATTGCCTCAACGGATGCATTAAATTCCAATGTAGAAGCGTTCATTGAGTTTTACCGCGAACGAGTATTAGGTGTTAAAACGTATCAACCACATAAAGGGCATTATATACTGGCGGAATGGGAAAAGCAAGGACGGATAAAATCCATCATTACCCAAAATGTAGATGGCTTTCATCAACAAGCCGGAAGCCAACGAGTCGCCGAATTACACGGAACGTTGCAAAAACTTCATTGTCAATCTTGCGGCAAAGAATATAGCAGTGAAGAATATGTAAACAAAGATTACTACTGCTCTTGTCAAGGTATTCTTCGCCCTTCCATTGTTCTGTTCGGGGAAACTTTACCGATGGATGCATTTCAATTTGCTTTAGCTGAAGCAGAAAAAGCAGATTTATTTATTGTACTGGGATCTTCCTTAAGCGTAACACCTGCCAATCAATTTCCGCTAATTGCAAAAGAACGTGGATCAAAACTCGTCATCGTTAATCGGGAGCCAACCGAATTAGATTACTATGCTGATGAGCTGATTCATGGTCGCTCTATTGGACAAGTGTTAAAAGAAGTTAATGAATAGCAGTATATATAGCGAGGCAATGGTCCACATTGCTCGTTTAGATGTTCTTAAGAACAAAGGCGAAAGCGCCCGTTTAGCAACGTAGCGACTGGAACGAAGCAACTAAAAGTTTTAGGAATCATGCTCCTGCAACAGGAGTATGCCGACGTCGGGCGGCAAGCCCGTTTTTAGTCGGCCTTCCTCTTAACCTCGAACCAATGATGACTTATCGTAGGGGATTCGTGAAGTCGTCTAGTTGCTGGGCTCATGCGCCGGACGTGGCTAGTCGGTTCTTTCCTTCTCCACAAACACCTCATTTTATAGGTTCCTACACGATAAAACAGTCGGTACGACCTAATTCTAGTAGATCGTATCGACTGTTTGCATCATGCCATCCATTTTGGCGGTGTATTTTTATCCCAAAAAATCTCACCGATTTCATAATGGGTTTCAAATTGATCGTCTTTTACATGATAGTGAAAATTAAACCAATGACCTTCTAACGGGCGATGGTCTCGTCTTACATGGAACTTCACCACATTCTCCTCTAGTTGATAATCATAAATATGAAAAATCCGCTCTCCATAACCACTCGCCGGATCTTCTGTAATCCCATAATGGGATATCGGCTCGCCATTTTCATCGAGCATTACTGTTTGCATCACTTGCTCAATATGAGGCAGAATAACAGACGTAAACTCATCAACCACACGATCAGCTATTCTTGGTCCCATTTTACGCATTACTTGTTCTTTGGCTTTTTCCGATAGCTCTAGCATCGGATCTGTTAGAGGAGGGCTTTCTTCTAAGACAGCAGGGCTTGATGTTTCGCTAACGTCTGAGTCAGAATTATAACGTGCTTTAGCATCACTTGGCTCTTCTGTTAACGAAGCAGGCACATACATTCCAAGCGTTACAATTGCTATCATCATGACTGCTATTTTTTTCATCCACTGCTTCATCCTCGTCCACTCCCTCTTACCTGTTACTTAAATTTTACCATTTTCTGATCATTTGTCCATGCTATTTTTATAACGTAATCGTTTGTAAAGTATTTTTTACGCTTTTGAAATAGATATAAAAATTCTTACTGTGTATTACAAATAGAAAAAGTCAGAATTGGTACAGTTATAACTCGACAAGTCCGCTGTTTAAAAGCTACAGAAGAGCTAAACACTTAATAAGGCTTGTTTTTAGACTATCTAAATCGGCCTTTACCCCGAATGTATGGTGTCGACCACACCTCGGCGATATCGGCATAGCTACCAAGAAGTCAAGGGATAACTGTATAAAAATTCCCTATTCATTATGCTTATAAGGTGTTCTCGTTGACACGGAGATTATCAAAAATACCTGAGGTTTTACCCCGTGTTCTACTCCAAACAGGAGGGATTAAAAAGCCCCCAATGAAGGAGGGACCACTTTATAAAGCGAATCTTCCATCAGTGGGGGTTTTCATTCATTCGCAACGGCCTGTTAGTATGGTATGACCTAAAGGCTGCTTACGAAATAGGGTATTTAGGTGCTGTTATCTCCACTTAGACTTGTTGCCGGACAAATGACCCTACCTCTTGAAGTGAAGGGATTTACAGCAACCTTATATACTGGATAAAAGACGATGAACCGTTTTCCTTCCATCATAAGAGTACACCACTCTTTTATCATCCACGACTGTTTCCATATATACAGAACGTCCCCACAGCTGATAAATATATGGCAGTACATGTTCCAAATACGCAATATCGAGTTCCGTTCCTTCATAGTGATGAACCAGATATAGTTCTCCATTTCGTAAATAATCACCGTTATCCACAGTGATATATGGAAAACCGCCATTTATCCGCATCGCTACAAGCTGATTACGAATATTTTCATAGTCTTTATCTGTAATCTGATAATTCCTTCCTTTTTTCTCAAACAAATATAAATCCTCTCGCTGCACTAGATCCTTCGTCAAATAATTTCGCAAAAAGGAAATATCTGATTCCAACTCTCGAACCTCGAACAACTTCTCTCTTCCCGAATTTGGTTGAATTCCCAGTCGCTTCATCTTCTCTGTCGGTTGATTATAACGTTCTTCAATATCTTCTAGTATTTTCAAGCCTAAATAGTATGGATTTAATTGACGTGTCGAAGGCTGCACCACTCCCGAATGTAAAGAGGCAAATTCGATTGTCTCTTCACTAGTTAAATCCATTTCCCTCAAAATCCGTTGGTGCCAATAGGAAGCCCAACCTTCGTTCATAATTTTCGTCTCCATCTGTGGCCAAAAATAAAGCATTTCCTCCCGCATCATTGTTAAAATATCTCGCTGCCAGTCTTCTAATTCTTTACTATATGTCTCCAAAAATAATAGTAAATCCTTCTCTGGACGGGGTGGGAATTTCTTTTTACGCTGTTTCTTTTCCCTTTTCTGAGTGGATATTTGATCTAAATCCCATAAATCATCGTAAGGAGTTTTCTGTCGTAGAGAATCTTTTTCTAGCTCTTCTAACTCATCATAGCTTAGCGAGGAGTGAAAGAGTGTTGGATCGATGTGTTCTTGTATTGCTAAAACAGCATCTAGAAATTTTTCCACTTTCTCCTTGCCATGCACCATTTCATAATGAGCAATTCGTTCAGCCGTTGCTGTCATGCTCTCCACCATATCACGTCGTGTATTGGAAAAGCGTACATTGTTTTTAAAAAAGTCACTATGCGCCAAAACATGGGCAATGATTAACTTATTTTGAATTAGACTGTTTGTATCCAATAAAAAAGCGTAGCATGGGTCAGAGTTGATGACTAATTCATATATTTGACTTAATCCTAAATCATACTGCAGCTTCATACGATGAAACTGTTTGCCAAAGCTCCAATGACTAAAACGGGTAGGCATCCCATAAGCTCCAAATGTATAGATAATATCTGCTGGACAAATTTCATAACGCATGGGATAAAAATCCAGTCCAAAATCGGCAGCTATTTCCGTTATCTCCGCAATAGAATGTTCCAGTTGCTTCTTCTCAATCACTAAGATCCCCCCATTTCACTTTCTATAGTTTATGAATATGTAAACGAATGATTACTGAAAAATAATCACAGCGTAATGGCGAAGGGAAAATGATTTTACAGACAGTAAATGATTATTGTGAACATTGTATTATTAACTAAGACGCAATGGCATACGGGGAAACAAAGAAAGTGTTTACGCTAGACAACTTGAAAGAGACTTACGAAGAGAATTTGCCTTTTTACAAAAAGAACCTGCAGGGGAGCACATGAATGGATACATTAACATAAGGGGGGATAGTAGGCATCCTCTTGCTAGGATTCACAGGTGGAATAATAGGGAGCTTTGTCCTTTACAAAAGCAGCTTGATTAGCTACCAATGGCGCGTTTCTTTTTCCTAACGCTTACTTGTTTGGAATCTCGTTCTTGTATCGTTCAAAAACAAACTCCCCTTCCTAGTAAAATTGTGAACCTCGAGAATACACTAGGAATTAAGCGAAAATTCAAACTTTTATACACAGAAAGTAACACCTTAGTACATCTATGAACCCCCTTTGAAAGATACATCTTTTTTTCAATTGATGGGGGGCGATTTGCTTTAGTTGCGATCCTACCACCTTTACAATTGAAGTTGTTGAATAGGAAGAATGAGAATGAGCACCATTGAAGCAGCAGAACTCCGCTCTTAATATATAAGCTAAAGGGAATTGCAATCAGTAAAGGTTTTCATTCAATCCTCCCTGTTGATTCATCTCATAATGGCATAACCAAAAGGAATTACTTGGGCACTTTATGCGGGATAAATACAACTATATGAACACTGGTTCCCGTAATGGAAAAGGGAAGAACCCTTTTCCAAACGGAGAACCGATTCAACTAGAAACGTCAATGTGTCATTTTAAATGAACTTTTTGAGCATCCTCTATCAGTACTACTAGCTAGCATTTTTTCACTAAGTCTCTATTAGACCATTACTACCTGTTGCGTAAAAAACGCTTTTAACGCTTCGTATATATCTTTCTTTTCTTTGACAATATAATAGCGGAATTTCGGATTATGAATCTGATCAAACGTACGCATTAAGGTCGATCTACGATGATAACTATTCACTTCTCCATAGCCAAACATACTAGAAACACGCATCATTTCTTCCACCAATTCAATACACAGTGGATTATCAGAGGTCATATTCTCTCCATCTGAAAAATGAACTGGATAAATGTTGTAACGGGCGGGCGGGTATTTACTATTAATGAGTTCTAATCCTTTCAAATAAACGGATGAACAAATCGTTCCGCCACTTTCTCCTTTTGAAAAAAATTCTTCCTTGGAAACGACTTTAGCTTCGGTATGGTGAGCAATAAATTCAATTTCCACTGTCTCATATTTTGTACGTAAGAACCTTGTCATCCAGAAAAAGAAGCTCCGAGCTACATACTTTTCAAATATTCCCATTGAAGCGCTCGTATCCATCATAGCTAAAACAACAGCTTTCGTCTCTGGCTTAGTTATATCATTCCACGTTTTAAATCGCAAATCATCTTCATAGATCGGCGTAATTCCCGGCCTTCCTTCTGTTGCATTGCGTTTAATTGCCGTTAAAATTGTTCGTTTTTTGTCTATATTTCCCATTAAACCCTTTTTGCGGACATCATTAAATTCTATTTTCTCTGTAATGATTTCAGCTTGCTCTTTTGCCTGCAAATTCGGTAATTCTAGCTCTTGAAACAACGCATTCTCAATCTCTTCTAAAGATATTTCTGCTTCGTAATAATCGGTACCTGGTTGATCTCCAGCTTTTTTTTCCTTGTCAGTTGCCTGACCATCTCCACCTGGAGCCCGAGCAATAATGTCACCTACTTGGCTATCGCCTTTTCCTTGCCCTACATGTTTCGTTTTATCATAATTGTAACGAATTTTATACTCGTCTAACGAACGGATTGGTACTTTTATAACATCTTTTCCATTGGACATAATAATATTTTCCTCACTGACTAGATCAGGCAAGTTATTTTTTATCGCATCCTTTACCTTATCCATATGACGTGTTTGGTCTTGATAACCTTTGCGATGGAGGGACCAATTTTCCTTTGAGACGACAAAATTCCCTTTATGCTCATACATCATATCCCCTCCTTAATATTAATCAATCTTATATCATCCGTTTCTATATCCTATGCAAAACCGCTTCTATTATTGCATTATTATGACTCTTTGGACAAAAATTGTTGACAAACCAGAAAAAGAGTAAGCAAAAGCACCCTCTTTCTTAGATACATACCCAAAAGAGGATGCTGTGAGAATTGATTCCATTACCTATTCAACAAACTGCCTACATAACGAAGCAGCTCATTTGCAGAAATAGAATTATAGCCATATTCATCGATAAGACGGGCAATCACTTCATTAATCTTTTTCAATTGAGATTCATCTGGCGTTTTGGAAGATGTCGTAATTTTAACCACGTCTTTTAAGTCAGCAAATAATTTTTTCTGAATAGCTTCACGGAGGCGTTCATGGGAATTATAGTCGAAGCGCTTTCCTTTCCGAGCAAATGCTGATATTCGAATAAGAATTTCTTCGCGGAATGCTTTTTTTGCATTCTCTGAAATACCAATTTGTTCTTCAATGGAACGCATCAGCTTTTCGTCTGGATGCATCTCTTCACCAGTCAACGGATCCCTCAATTTATTTTTATTGCAATACGCCTCTACATTATCCAAATAATTATCCATTAATGTTTTCGCAGACTCTTCATACGAATAAACAAATGCTTTTTGTACTTCTTTCTTCGCTATTTCATCGTATTCCTTTCTTGCTACAGAAATATAATTCATATACGTTTCCTTATCTTCATCGGAAATGGATGGATGCTGGCTAAGTCCTTCTTTTAGCGAGCGTAATACATCTAACGCATTAATAGCAGGAACATCTTTCCGAATGATTGCCGAAGAGATTCGGTTAATTACATAGCGAGGATCAATGCCGTTCATCCCTTCTACTGGAAATTCATCCTTTAACTCGTCTACATCTGCTTGATTAAAGCCCTCCACACTTTCTCCATCATAGAGACGCATTTTTTTAATTAAATCTACACCTGGCTTCTGCGAATCTTCTAATCTTGTTAAAATTGAAAAAATAGCTGCTGCTTTTAACGCATGTGGAGCTATATGCACATGGGCCATATCACTTTCATTAATCATTTTTTTGTAAATCCGTTCTTCCTCACTTACTTTTAAGTTATAGGGGATCGGCATGACAATAATTCGTGAATGCAGTGCTTCGTTTTTTTTATTTGCAATAAAAGACCGATATTCTGCTTCATTCGTGTGAGCAACAATTAATTCATCCGCACTTATTAGCGCAAAGCGACCTGCTTTAAAATTCCCTTCCTGTGTCAAGGACAGTAAATGCCACAAGAATTTCTCATCACATTTAAGCATTTCCTGAAACTCCATCATTCCTCGATTGGCTTTATTCAATTCGCCGTCAAAGCGATATGCCCGTGGGTCCGATTCCGATCCATATTCAGCAATTGTAGAAAAATCAATGCTCCCAGTTAAATCTGCAATATCTTGAGATTTTGGATCAGACGGGCTAAACGTACCAATTCCTACCCGCTTATCTTCGGAAAGGAAAATTCGTTCTACCCTCACATCCTCAATTTTCCCGTTATACTCCTTTTCCAGACGCATCGTATTTAACGGTGATAAGCTTCCCTCAATACGTATTCCATATTCCTCAAAAAAGTCCTGACGTAAATGGTGTGGAATAAGATGGAGGGGATCTTCCTGCATGGGGCACGATTGTATGGCGTAGATAGCACCTTCATCCGTTCGTGAATATTTTTCTAACCCTCGTTTGAGCATAGTTACAATTGTAGATTTCCCACCACTTACTGGCCCCATTAGCAATAAGATGCGTTTGCGTACATCGAGTCGCTTTGCTGCAGGGTGAAAATACTCTTCTACTAAACGCTCTATAGCCTCTTCTAATCCAAATATCTCATCTCCAAAAAAATCATACATTTTTTTACCATCTCGTTCCGTAATACCTGCACTTTTAATCATATTATAAATTCGTGAATGGGCAGTTTGCGCCACTTCTGGGCGCTGTTTAAGCAATTCTAAATACTCACCGAATGTTCCTTCCCACTTTAACTGCTGTTCTTCTTCGCGATGCTGCTTCACTTTATTAAGAATATCCATTTCATTCCTCCATCCAGTGATCGATTAATATAGCCTATGCAGGAAGGGGTTTTATGATGCCAGACCTGATTAAAATTGAATGGGACGAAGGGAAGCGCAGAATAGTTCATAATTTTTGATAGCAACGCCTTCTATACCTGTGATGATTGCAGTAGCAAAAAATTTACTTGCTCATACTAGATGGGAAATAGCGATTTTTCAATCGGGTCGAAAATACTTCAAGAATAATTGCAATCAATAAGATAGCATACGTGATAAACCCAACTTCACGAAGATCAAAGTAAAATCCTGATGCCATAAACAGCTCAAAGCCGATACCACCTGCACCAGCAGCAGCCCCCATAGCAACAGCTACCGAGAAGTTTATCTCAAAGCGCAAGAATGTCCACGATAATAAATATGTAAACGTAGAAGGTAGTACACCATGTGTGACAACATGCCACCAGCCCGATCCCGTTGCTTTTAATGCCTCCAAGATCCCTTTATCTACTTCTTCAAAAGCCTCTGAAAAAGCTTTTACTAAATACGCAATAGAATGAAACAGCATTCCTAATACAGCAGCTTCACTCCCTAGCCCAGCAGCAATAGCGAAGATGAGTACCCATAATACGGTCGGAACTGCACGGATAAATGCTACAATGACGCGAACGAACTTTGTAATCCATTCCTTTGTTAAATTGGTCGCAGCCATCAATGCTAAGAAAAAGGCGATCACAGATCCAATTACAGTAGCTAATACAGCTAGCCCGAGGGTAACACCAACTTGATACAATGCTTCAGCCCAAGTAAAATGATTTAGTGCTGGTTGAAAAAACATTACTTTTAAATTTTGTCCTGTTTCTATGATCGCGGACCATAGTTCAAGCCCTGTGTAATCAAAGAACATAAATGCGGCGATGGTTAAAACAACAAACAGAATAATCGTCCAACGAATGCCCCGCTCTGACTTGCTTCCAGCTTTGATCGATATCTGTCCATTTCTCTTGCGTTTTATATACGTTGGTTTCATTGTGGTTTCCATTACATCATCACCTTCCGTATATAGTTTGAAATTAATTCAATGATGATTACCGCAATAACAATACTGAAGGTGATGAGCGCAACTACATTATAGTTCATTGATTTATAATACATATCAAATGTATACCCAATGCCTGTCCCTGTTAAAATGCCTACTAGTGTTGCACTGCGGATGTTCGTTTCGATCATAAATAAAATCCAGCTAATCATTTGCGGTAAACTCTGAGGAAGCACTGCTTTATTTACAATATGAAAATACGTTGCCCCTGTAGCTGTCAGCGCCTCAACAGCGCTATGACTTGCTTCATCAATGGACTCCATAAACGCCCTTGTTAAGAATCCAACCGTTCCAACAAATAAAGCTAAATAGCCAGTTATTGAATTTTGCCCAAAGGAGAGTAGTAGAATCAACGCCCAAGCAACGACCGGAATATTACGTGATACGGACGCAATCAAGCGAGCAAACATACTTAAAAAGCCATTGACACTCGTCGTTTTCGATCCCATTAAGCTAAGGAAAATAGAAACTACTGCAGCCGTTGTCGTTGCCGCAATGGACATAAAAATGGTCTCATTTAACTTTCCTAAAATTGCTGGCAGCTTTTCTAGCGATTCTTGCGTAATAAGTAAATGAGAGAACATCCATCCAATCGCTGTTGGAAACGCTGCTAAGCCGTCAATGAAGTTGAAATTAGTTATTGCTGCAGATAAATATGTAATGGCAATGATAATGACCAGAGCAATCGTCGTCTGCCATTTGCGTTTTTGCATCACCTTTTCACTCACGTTAATTTCTCCTCACACTGTAATTAATTCTCGCACTTGCGTACCATAAATACGATTAATTTTATCCTCTGTCAGTTGATAATTTAGTCCATCAAATACGACTTCCCCATGATTCAAACCGATAATTCGGTCGGAATATTGCTGCGCTACTTCTACTTGATGTAAATTGACTAGACAAGTTATCCCTAATTCAGAAGTGATAGACTTTAAATGGTCCATAATAATCTTCGAAGAATTGGGATCGAGTGAGGCAATTGGTTCATCACAGAGGACGAGCTTTGGATCTTGGATAAGTGCCCGAGCGATACCCACTCTTTGCTGCTGTCCACCACTTAACTGATCACAACGCTTATAAGCATGCTCCACGATTCCAAGCTTACGAAGCAGATAAAAAGCTTGCTCTTTTTCTGCTTCCGTAAATCTGCCTAGCACACCTTGCAAAGTAGACTTATAACCAAAACGTCCATGGAGCACATTTTCAATAACAGTTAAACGTGGAACCAAATTATAATGCTGGAACACCATGCCAATATTCGTGCGGAGCTGTCGTAAGGCACGCTTTTTCATACTAGTTACTTGGGCGTTATCAAAAATAACTTCCCCACTACTAATCGAAACCATTCGATTAATACAGCGTAATAACGTAGATTTTCCTGCACCAGATGGTCCAATAATGGAAACAAACTCTCCGGCTTTGACGTTAAAAGAAATATCTTTTAATACTTTTGTTTCGTTATCGTACGATTTACTAAGTCCTGCAATTTGTAAAAGTGCCATGGATAGGCTCCCTCCTATATAATGAAACTTCATTAACTTGGCTTTCTTTCCGACTGATTGAAGTAGACCAAAGGCTAAAAAACGTAGGCATTCTGGAAAAAAGAACACTTTTTCCGCGTGTCGCTCTACTCACGTGAGCGATATCTTACAGACCCAATGAAACGAGTGCTTAAGTACCGTTTCTACCGCTTTGACTGCTTTGTTTTAAATTTTAGCCTTAAAAGCGGGAGTTTTAAGACACTTACATATGGGTGAATCTGCCTGTAGAGTATACCGATTGGACAAGCATACTCTACATGGCTATTTAATTACTGAAGCTCACGGATGGGATCAAACCACTTGTCCTCTGCTGGTGCAAATCGTTCTTTGTCAGTTTTAAAGAATAATGCTGATTCTCCTGAGTCTTCTGGTACAAAAATTCCTTCATTATTAGCAACTTCATCTGCACTTAATGCATCTTGCAACTTTTTAAAGTCTTCTTCACCTAATGTATCCATGTTTGCTGCAAATGGCGCATTAAGGACAGGGTTCACACTCATTAACGTGAATTCTTTTCCAGCTACTTTGTTAAATGGTTGCGCAGCATCTTCTTTTACTTTGTAAACAGACCCCTCTTTATTTTCTTCGCCTTCAGCAACTTCTACATAGTTTTCTACACATGTATCACAGAATGCCGCTACATCCGCATTCCCATCCAGCAAATTAACTGCCGACCCTTGGTGGGAGTTCCCAAAAAGTACTTGAGAAAAAAGCGGTCCACCTTCCATTAAGTCTTCTTCCGTTAAGTCTTTATACTCCTCTTGCTCTGTAAAGTGCGCAAGAATGCTAGCTGAAGGTACTTTAAAGCCAGAAGTCGAGCTGTTGGAAACGAATGAAAATTTCTTATCTGCTATCGTATCCAGTGAATATTCTCCATCTTTTTTATAGTTTTCCTGATCATCCACATTTACCGCAAGCCAGCTGTGATAAACGGCATCATCTAACGTACCGGATGGACCAGTTGGAACAACAATTGGCTGAATGGCATCGTTACTTTCATTTGCTTCGATGTATCCTTGTGCACCCATAAACGCCACGTCTGCGTTATTATTTACTAATGTCTCAATTGCAATCGCATAATCTGTTGTTAGATGGTGCTCTACTTTTTTTCCAGTAGCGTCAGCGATGACCTTTCCAATCTCATCACGAGAGGATTTCAAATCTTCCCCAGATTCGTTTGGATACCAAACAACATCAATCACATCATCTACTTCTGCTTCTCCTTTTTCCCCACTAGCATTTCCTTTTGAACATCCTACCGCAAATACAGCTAATATAAGCAAAACACCTAATTTAGTTAACGTCTTCTTCATGGTATGATAACGCTCCTTCAATCATAGATTATTTGATAGCATAGACACTTAGAATGGAACTTCTTTATAAATTATTACGTAATCGAACATTCCCTCCTTATGACGAGCTAGCCTGCTTTCCCTCTACTATTAAAACACAACTTAACTGAATAAAGTTTATATTTACAACATTTTTACATTTAGTTTAGTAACTTTACATTCCGTAAATATAATTAAAAATCAATTTATGAATGTACGATTAAACAAAGGCGCAGAGCGTCCGTTTAGCAACGTAGCGACTGGAGCGAAGCAACTGAGATAAAGGAATCACGGTGAGCTAACGAACCGATGATGACTTATCGGAAGGCGATTCGTGAAGTCGCCTAGTTGCTGGGCTCATGCGCCGAACGTGGCTTATTCGGTTAATTCGTTATGTCAAAGTAATAAATTTTATACTTTCCGATAGTACATAAAAGCTGGACTTGTTATAGCACCTATCTCTACTGGAGCGCCAAAACTACCATGGTAGTCACTCCCTCCCGTCATTACTAACTCATACTTTTTAGCTAATGCTTCTACACGTTGATGATCTTCTGCAGTATGGTCAGGGTGATTTCTTTCAACCCCTCCTAAACCAACCTCCACAAGTTCCGAAATGATATCATATGAATTAAGCTGACCAGGATGAGCAACAACAGCAATACCGCCATCTGCAACAATTGCCTCTACCGCAAGAAAAGCATCGACGTATTCTATATCACCTGCGGCTGGTCCCTCCCCTTTAAACAACTTACGGTACAGCTCTTGATAAGCAGAGGAAGCGTATGGTGCTAACATGATTTGCTGCATGACATGCTGCTTATAAATTGTTTCACTTGGACGTGCCGCTCTAATCACTGCTTGCGGGTCAATAGAGTAGCCATGCTGATTAAGCTGTTCGATTTGCCATAGTGTATGGGCTTGTCGCCTGCATCGTACCGTTTGGCAGATTGCTGCTATATTTTTTGCCTCCGGGTGATAATCATATCCAAGTAAATGAACCTTTCGATTGCGTTTAAAATCATAAGCGGAAATCTCAATACCTGGGATCACTTCAATGCCATAGCTTTCCCCTAAGGATTGTTTTTCTTTAAGACCATCTATACTATCGTGGTCGACAAAGCTGATTTGTGTCACTCCACGTTGATTCGCTTGTGCTAGTACCATCTCTACATGATCGGAACCATCCGAATACGTGCTGTGCACATGAAGATCAGCTTTCATGAATAACGCCTTCTTTAACAGCTTTATCTGATCTAAATTGCATATCAAAGACGTGATCACATAAGCCATCCATAAATTCTATATCATGAAAAATACCAACTAATGTCGTGCCACTCGCTTTCAGCTTTTCAATAATCTCACGTACCTTTATTTTCGATTGCTGGTCCAAGCTGGCTGTTGGTTCGTCGAGTAATAGAAGTCGTGGTTTTTTGACAGTAGCCATGGCGATATTTAACCGCAGCTTTTCACCACCGGAAAAAGTATTCGGATAATTATCCCAAAGCTTCTGATCCAATTCAAAATGTGTTAAAGCCTTTTCTGCTTCCAATTTTGCATCTGCTTCTGTTGCTCCCATTTCCAACAGAGCTTTCTCCACAAGCTCCCGCGATGTTGTCCGAGGCATGACATTTAAAAATTGTGATACATAACCGATTTCATGCTTTCGTAAATAAAGGATTTCCCGCTCAGTTGCATGGGTTAAATCAATTAACCCATAACGTGCAGAGTCATAGATAATGCTTCCTGTATCTGGACAGTACGTACGATAAATGCTTTTTAAGATCGTTGATTTACCACTGCCGCTTTTACCGACAACACCAAGGAATTCTCCTTGCTCTAATGAAAAATGAATATGTTCCACTGTTTGCCTTGTTTTGCCCAAGTGATGAATTGTAAATCGTTTGCCAAAGTCTATTACTTGCAGCATTGCCATTTAATGGTACCTCCCTTTCAATAGTTCATACGGTAATTTGTTGTTGTCATTAAAGCACCGTTTACCATCGTTACAGTTAACATGGGATAACCGTCATCCATCCGCTCAATAACAATCATATCTGCCTTTTTTCCTGGCTTTATCGATCCTATTTCATCATCCATTCGTACAGCTCTGGCTGGATTAAGGGTTACTTTCATAAACATGTCGTGTAAATCATTTCCGTGCGTTTCACTTAAGGAAAAAATAGCATGTAGCAAGGCTGCTGGATAATAATCACTGCATAAAATATCAATACAATCTTCCCTTATCGCTTCGGCTGCTGATAAATTCCCTGAATGAGATCCGCCGAGTAATACGTTAGGGGCACCGGCTATCGTCTTCAGTCCAAGCTCTTTTGCTTTTTTGGCAATCTCCAATGTGATTGGGAACTCACTAATCGTCGTTCCGAAAGATTTTACCAGATGAAGCTTATCTATATTGTCATCATCATGAGAGGCTACTGCTATCCCTTTGGCTATCGCAAGCTCAGCAACTTCTTGTATACGTTCAACGGTCATGCATTCTACGTTTTTCCGTTCTAAAATAATCGTCTGTACAGCCTCATCAGATAAATCACGGTAACCTAACAATGTTTCCCGATACACCTCTAAGTCTCGGTATTGTCCCTGACCAGGTGTATGATCCATAAATGATAATAAATGTACCTTATCTGCTTCAATATTACGGATTAACTGGTCGACCTCTGCAATATTGTCGATTTCAAAGCGAGCATGTAATCGATGGCGAATTAAATGTAGTTCATGATGTGTATTCGCAATCGCATCTACCATCCGTTGTACATGCTCCGGCTGCCGGATCGGTTTATGGTCAAAGGCATCCTCGCGATAAAACGATAACGAGTGAAACATCGTTGTAATCCCGTGACCAATTAATATTTTTTCTGCTTCTCTTAAGCTAATATTAAAATCCATCATACTCGTCGGGCGTGGTGAAGCTACCGTTTCAATATAGTCTGAATGAATATCGATAAAGCCCGGAGAAATATAGCCACCGTTGGCATTAATTCTTTTGGCCTCTGGATAGCTATCGATTTCTGTTTCTCGAATGATTGCTTGAATCGTCTCCCCCGTTACAAGGACAGCGTGACCCTCAAGTATCGTTTCTTCTGTAATCACTTTTCCATTATGAATAACATACACAGTACGTGCCCCTCCTATAATAACGAGTAAACTAAGCGTTGCGTATAAGCATGTTGTGGATCTTCTAAGATTTGATCCGTTAAACCTTCTTCGATTACGGAACCGTTTAGCATGACCATCGTTCGATCTGCTAGCATGCGAATAACTGCAAGATCGTGGGAAACTACGATCATACTAATGCCCCATTCCCGTTGAATTTCCTTAATTAAATCCAACACATTTGCCTGAACAGACAAGTCTAACCCTGTTGTCACCTCATCCAAAAATAGAATCGGCGGATTATTTGATAATGCTTTTGCTATTTGCACTCGCTGTTGCATTCCTCCAGAGAAATTTTGTGGTTCCTCTTTTGATCGAAACAGTGGTATTTGCACATGCTCAAGCAGTTGATGACCTGTTCTTTCCATAGAAGATACATTTCGGTTACCAGCTGCAATAAGCTTTTCGGCAATATTTCCCATGGAAGAAAAATTCATCTTCAGTCCGTTTACCGGATTTTGATAAACCATCCCATATTTGTTATTGCGAATATATCGTTTTTTCTGTTGTGACAGGGCAAATACATTTTTACCATTTAATTCTCCGTTATGGATATAAGCCTCACCAGAAGTAACGGAAGCATCGAAATAAAGACATTGCATCATCGTTGATTTTCCACTGCCGCTTTCGCCAACGATTCCCAATATTTCTCCTGGAAACAAATTCAGCGATACATCCTGACACGCATAAACCGTTCCACAAGTTGGGCAATAATTTTTCTCCAACTGTCGCTTCGTTTTATCGCGACAATGGACACATCCTCTTCCAAACTGTTTATTTAAGTTGCGTACATGCAATATGGGCTCTTCACGCATGATGATGCTCCACCTCCACCTGCTCTTGGCTGTTCAATCTATCGAGACAGTAGCTGGTATCATTACACTGATAATAAGCTTTACCTGTAGCTTCATTAACGAGTTCATCAAGAAAAACATCATTCGCACCACATAAATGACATGCATGACTTGCAAATGTTTCCACTACAAATGGATAATCTTCAAATGCAAGAGATGTGACATCTGTATATGGCGGAACAGCGTAAATTTTCTTTTCTCGTCCTGCTCCGAGTAATGTCAATGCTTTGGATATATGCATTTTCGGATTATCGAATCTTGGAATTGGGCTTGGTGCCATGACATAACGACCATTTACGTATACTGGATGATCCGCACCTGTCGCTGTTTTCCCGTATTTCATAATTTGTTCAAATAACAAGAGCCAAGCTCCACTATATTCTTCTTCAGCATGCAAGCGTTTGGTTACATATTCACTCGCTTCTACATCACGTAATGGCTCAGGTGTTGGTACCTGTAACACTAAAATTTGCTCCTCTGTTAGCGGAACCTCTGGAATTCGGTGTCTGGATTGAATTAACGAAGCAGCTTCTGTACTGTCGGTTACTTCCACACCTGTTGTTTGTTGCACGAGCTTTTTAATGCTAACAGCGTTCACCGATTCATCGGCACCTTGATCAATGACTTTTAACGTATCTTCTTTGCCAATTAATGATAAAGTAAGCTGCAATCCTCCTGTCCCCCACCCTCTTGCAATCGGCATTTCTCTGGAAGCAAATGGAACCTGATAGCCTGGAATGGCCACTGCCTTCAATGTCGTTCGACGAATTTCCTTCTTAGACCCTTCATCAAAAAACGCAAAATGAGTCGTATTATTCATGGTTCTCCCCCTTTCTTTTTACTTCACGAACACTATCCAATTTGGACTGGAACGTAACATAGTGTGGGAGTTTCAAATGCGATATAAAGCCGGTTGCTTCCACCGAATCAATATGAAGCAAAACAAACTCTTCATCATGCGTTGGAAAGCTGGCCTCTGGATGCTCTAAACATTGATCCAAAATGCTCATCGCAATTGCTTTTGTTTCATTTTGCCCATAACACACTCCATAGCCAATCTCAAAATCTAATTCTTCCTCGTTTTGTTCGTTTTTAACAGAGACAGGAACAAACGACTCGACTTCCGAAACTTTTATTTCTCCAATATAGTAGCTGTCTTCTTCCGTTTGCTCCGGTTCATTTGGATGACCAACATAAATTGGCAGCTTTCCAACACGAACCTCACCAACTGTCGGGTGAACTTGACCGTACCCTCGTAAAGAAGCATAGCCAAGTGCTGTCACTGCACCTGTTTGCCCACGCGTTAACGTCTGTAATCTAGCACTTCTAGAAGCCGGAAAAGAAAGGTTTTCTTTCGTAATATCTGTTGGGCTCGTATTATCTGGTTCATGCGCCGCAAATAAGCCTTCTTCTCGCAAATAATCAACTACTTTTGGAAAATAAACCACTTCCCCGGATGTAACCACTTCCTGCTGTATTTGCTCCATAAACTGTTTCATCCACTGGTCATTTTCTGATCGTGTTTCTGAAACTAGTGAAAAGTCGAGTAAACGATGCGTGTAATCTGTGGTAGATCCTAATATTTGACCACCAGGAATATCCTTAAAGCTTGCAGATATACGTCGTTCTACTAGCATCGACTCGGACTCCACGATATTGCTATAATAAAGTCTAGGTAATGTAGAACGATGTGCCCGCATAATGAATACCGCCTCTTCCATACTCCCTTCTGCCTGTTTTATAGCTAGCGCAGCTAAAAATGGCGAATATAAGCTACTTTCAGACATAACTTGGTCTACAAGCGCACGCATCGTAGCCATAATGGTTTTAACTTCAATGATTTCTCTTTCTTTTAAACGATCATATGTTAACCGATTGATGGACGCTTCAATTGCCTTCGTTCCACCTTTTACAGCTACATAGCCCATCTACTCCACCTCCCGTACAGCAACGTTCGTTGTTCTAGGCACACAGGCAACTTGCAAATTATCATCCGTTAGCATAAGATCTATTCCTAACGGATATTCTTGTACTGCTTCGCTTCTAGCTTGCCAAACACTTGGCGATAGACTGGTATGTAAATCCATATGTCTCTCAATCCCTGGACCGGTGAGTCGCAGTTGACTTTGATTAGAAAGGAGAACACTGCTTTCCATTATCCATGTAGAAGAATACTGTGGATCAATCAGGTTCCCCTTTTCACAGGCTCTCATCCCCTCAATAATCGAAGTATCGGTTGCATCCTTTAGCACAATAATGAAATTTGCTTTTTCTACAGGTGCATGCTTTGCTAACGTATAAGCGGCGATCTTTTCTTCTACTAACTGATTATTCTCCGTAATTACATGAAACGATACTTCTCCGTCCAATAATGTCATTGCAACCAGCAACGTCGTATTGTAACACGCAACCTCATCATCAAATCGGTCTGCAAATTCTTCTAAATTGGCTATCTTCCCTGGACGGGCCATACTGTCTAATACGTTTCGATACACCTTTTGTAAATCGTGAACTAGGTCTATAGGCATACAATCTCTCTCCTGGTCTTATATTTTAAGAAGCGGTCTCGTGGCTTTGTATTTCTTCCTTAGTTCGTTGGTTAACTAGCAAATATGTCACTTGATTAAAAACAGTACTGCTGTACAAGTCTTAATATTATGTAGCTTAAACATCCATAGTTTCAAAACTTACCTTTGTTTTCATTAGCTCTGCTTGCTGCTTTGCTCGTTTATGATGTATGTCTGCTTCAGCTTCTAATAAGACATCTGCCCAAGCTAATGTTTCTGGTAATTGTGCTTTGTAGGCAGCATCGATAATTGCTAAATTTATTGCTAAATCATCTTGCATTCCTTGCACTACACCAATGCCAATCCGCTCATTAATTTCCACTTTTGCTTCCGTAACAAGCACTTCACCAATATAGAATAAGGACTTTTTTGCACTTTCCCGCATCTTTACCATTGTTAAACCATATTGGGGGGCCACAATTTCCCTGTAAGTGTATGTCTGCTTAATTTGATTTGCCAAGCTTTTTGCCAAATCGGTATTCGCTTGAACAAGAATCTCTGTTCTTCTCCGACGTTTCATGCATACATCCTCCTTTACAAATTCATAGTAACTTGTTGCCAAGTTGCTGTGTTTTAAAATATCGTAAAGTCTTTGTAAATAACTATTTATAATTCCGCTTTCTCACTCTATGTATCTGTTTGTTTTTTAGATGATATGAAAGCTGGGCTGGAAAAATAAAACTTGAAATGTTTAATCTTAAGCAGCGTAAAAAGGAGAGGTCACGAAACTTATACCGAGCGGATACTGTCAAGAAGTTATCTGGCAGATTTAAGTCACTAATATGGAGGCAATATTCTTAATTAAATCGGGATTTAAGCTTACTAGCAGTTGGAGACAACTAAATGTATAGTAAAACCTTATTATGTAACAAAAGCAACATAGCGAATGGAACAAATCAACGAAAGATAAAGTGAACCTTCCATCAACAGGGTTTCTTTATCCCCACTGATGGTTAGTACAGGCGAAAGGCGCCCGTTTAGCAACGTAGCAACTGGAACGAAGCAACTAAAGTTTTAGGAATCATGCTACTGCAACAGGAGTATGTCGACGCCTGAGCGGCAAGTCCGTTTTTAGTCGGCCTTTCTCTTAGAGACGAACCAATGATGACTTATCGGAGGGCGATTCGTGAAGTCGCCTAGTTGCTGGGTGCTGGAGCCGGACGTGTGGCTAAATAACTTAGTAAGTTTATCCACAGTTGCAAAATTTTATAATTTCCTAGACCATAAAAAAATCGGCAAGGCCCCGATAGACCTCACCGACTTCTTTCTGGTGTAATATCATATTTAAATTTATCACTTCGATACAGTATTTTGGTATATTCCAGTACTTTTTTAGTCTTTATATCAATACAATCCGTTTCCAGCACGATAAGAGGAATCATGCTACTGCATGATAACAGCTCCTGTTCATAAGAAGTGGGAAATGTAATACTTAATAAGGAATGCTTACTCGTAAATTCTTCATAACCATATTGGCGATAATAAGCAAACATAGATAATATTTGCGACCCTTCGTGAGCTATGTTCCCAAATCGATCCTGGTCTACAAACGATTGGTGAATCGCTATAGGTTCATCATCAATTAATCGCAAGCGACCAATTTTATAAACCGCTGCTTCTCGATGTGCCTGTAACATATCATAAATTTTACTATCATAATTAATTTTCTTACAGTACATATTTTTGGTTGTTAAACGATGTCCTGCTCGTTTCATTTTATCAGTAAAGCTGCTATTTCCTGTTAAGTGCAACTGAATTGGCTTGGATGTCTCCTTTAAAAAGCGCCCTTTCCCTTGTACTGAATAAATATAGCCGCGTGCTTCTAGGGTCGTTAAAGCATTTCTAGCAGTAATACGTGGCACTTTATGCTGATCTGCCAGCTTGTTTTCTGAGGGAATCTTTTCACCAGGTTTCATCGCTTTCGTAATGATTTTCTCCATTATATCATCAATAATTTGCATTTCCTTATCTACAGGCATTCAGATACCTCCTTACCAACCTTGTGGATGTTTAAACAGGACACTAGCACAGGAATTTGACTATCTAACAATCTTAGTGTTCGTCTTGATACGTACATCTACCTTGGTCCAATCATTTTTCTATGGTGCAACGTCCATTGTCATTTCTAGTTAGTTAAAAAGAATGTTTTTACTGTAAAGGAATGGCAAATCGCCAAGCTACCTATCTCCCGTTCCAAAAAAGAAAATTCAGGAAGTCCCAAACCGCTTTTTGCTGTTACATTATCCGTTATTGGTATGAACAGTCTTTTTAGTAAGTATATCACAGAAAACAAAAGATACGATGAAGGAAAGGAGGTTACCGTCTCTTGCTTGGTTGCACAATCCGATACGGCTAAAACGGTTACAGAACACCAAAAATTAAGTCGTCGTCTAAGCAGCATGTGCAAGAAAATCTGCGAAACCGTTACCTTTTGCCCAGCTTCACTTTAACTTCTAACACGCATTTTTCCATGCAATACTCAATCAATACAGCTTTTTTACAGTACGAAAAAAAACCAACAGTCTCGACCAACTGTTGGACTGGGCTTACCCCTATAAATTTTCTAAAAACACACGAATCACATCTACTCCACCGATAAATGTCCCTAAGGAGCTACCAATGTTTGCTAGTACTACGATTAATAAAACTCGCGTTACTTTATTGCGCCAAAAACCCTTCACTGTAAATACATCCTCTGATAACGTCTCAAAATCCCGAACATGAGGTCTCTTCACATATGCCTGCACAAATCCAGCGAACCATCCAGCTGCAAGTAACGGATTTAATGATGTAATCGGCGCTGCTATAAATGCAGTTAAAATAGTTAACGGATGCCCAAGGGCAATCAGGGCACCAATCGCTGATAACCAGCCATTCCAAATAATCCAGCTTAATGTTTGCTCCCAGCCAGCTTGAGGATTAGCATAAAAAGTGTATGCAATAATCGCCAAAATGAGGACAGGAATGGTCCAGCCGATGATTTTGGGCCATTTTGATTTTGATGGGACTTCTCGTAATTTACTTAAATCATGATCTTTTTGAATTTGCTCTTTAATCCCAGGCACATGTGCCGCACCAAGCACGCCAACAATTTTATTCCCTGGCGCTTCTTTCATTTTTTGCGCTAAATATTGATCTCTTTCATCAATGAGAGGCTTTTTTAGCCTTGGAAATGAATCGGTAAACTCTTGTAAAATAGTATGAATCGTATCTTGTTGTTTCATTTTTTCTAGTTCTTCTTCAGATATAGTTTCTTTGCTGAAAATACTCGCAATCACTTGGGTTAACAGCATTGCTTTACCTTTTAACCCAATATTATTCCAAATTCGAGCAAAGGTAATTTGAATATTGCGATCTGCTAACACAAGCTTTGCATTCACTTGTTGCGCTGATTCAATTCCCTGTATCATTTCTTGACCTGGATTAATGCCAAATTGTTTAGCCATTCGTTTTTGAAAAGAAGAAATAGCTAAATTCATCAATAACAAGGAAGCCTTCTTTTCTTTAATAACCTTAAATATATCCATGTTCTTCCATTTATTGTCGTCTGTAACGGATTGATATCGCTGTTCATCTAGCTCTACGCATACTGCATCAGGGTTCTCCGCTTCTATAACCTCTTTTACTTGTTCCGCACTATGTTTGGAGACATGGGCCGTACCAATCAGGATATATTCCTTATCATCCATATATATTCGTGTTATATTATCCTCTGACATACATTACCTTCCTTTACTCCCAACGTTTAAACTATTTTTATTATACGTTAAAAGCATATACATTGGAAGCTCAAGGAAAATGGCTCGAATTCGCGAGGAATTCGCCGAAGTTCACAATTTCATGTCTCGCTTATTTGATTTCGTTTAGATATAAAGACTCTATTCTAAAGCATTTATATTTGCAAACTGCATTTGCTGATTTTATCACCTGAAATGAACCATGGGGCCTGCCCCATGGTTATTAGCATAAACATCATTAAAATCTTCTTAACCCACAAGTAAATAAGCTTTGCAACCTCATATAATTATACATAGTACGAGCATGCCTTCCTTTCGCTGTTCGAGGGTCAATTTTTAAACGCATCCGTTCGAGAAATGCTTTATCACATTTACAACGATCTCTAGAACGGCGGTAACACATATCATGCGCTTTACAAATAGCGTCTATATCATTAATGGGCTCTCCGGGTCCACTGCAACCAGGACCACACCAACGGTATCCACCAGGAAAGCAAGATGTTGTTTCTCGTCGATGCCGCATTGTAAAACCTCCTATCTAAAGGTTCTACAATACTATATGCACCTCTATATCAAATAGCCGCTACACATGCCCCTATTGTTACGAGTTAAAATTAAGGCATGGCGTAATTCTTACAGTTATATAATATATGTAAATGATAAAAGTGCCGAGAAAATAAATAGTCTATGCCAAAAAAGCTAAACTATATCAGGTGTCTGGATTTTCTTCAACACCCTAGCAGGATTCCCGCCGACTACCGTATTTGCCGGTACATCTTTTACCACAACTGAGCCAGAGGCGATGACAGCATTATTACCAATTGTTACACCTGGATTAATAACTGCTCTCCCGCCTACCCATACATTATCACCAATCGTAACAGGTTTGCCAAGCTCTTTCCCTGAATTTCTTGCATTCGGATCCAACGGGTGCGTTGCGGTGTAAATATGCACACCAGGTGCAAGCATGCAATTGTCGCCAATTCTTATTTCACAAACATCAAGCATAACACAATCAAAATTGGCGTAAAAACGATTACCAACATAGATATTATACCCATAGTCACAACGAAATGTAGGCTCTATGTATATATCATCTCCTGTAGAGCCTAGTAAATCTTGTAATAACTTCTTTCGCTCTTCCAAATCCGTTTCCCATGTTTGATTAAACAACCGTGTTTTCGTACGGCAAGATTCACGATCGTAAACTAACGTTTGATCAGATGGATTGTATAATTCGCCTGCTATCATTTTTTCCTTTTCTGTTGTCATTACGAAATCTCCTTCTAGTTCCATTTGTCTTTTATTATAATCTAAAATCAACATTTGATATATCATTTATGCGGCTTAATTTAACTGAAATAGCATAACAAGTGAGTAGCCTAATATAACGAGCAAAACAGACCCAACAACACCCGCTGCAAATGATTTCATTCCTAATCTTCGAAATGTCTTTAGATCAACATTTAAACCAAGCCCTGCCATCGCCATCGCAATTAATAAATATGCTACAGTGACAATCGAATTTGCAACAGTTTCTGACACAATACCAAGTGTATTAAAACCACTCATTGCAAGAAAACCTAATATAAACCATGGAATAATGGACATCGATACTTTTTTGTTCGTACTTTCTCCACTTCGTTGAAACATGTAACCAACTACTATTACGACAGGCACTAATAATGCCACCCTTGTTAATTTAACAATTACTGCTAAGTCCACCGCTTCACTCCCACCAACATCAGCAGCAGCAATCACATGTGCTATTTCGTGAAGTGTAGCTCCGGTAAAAATACCATAGCCTGTAGGTGATAAATTTAAAATGGAGTAAATGACACTGTAAATCAGGGTGAAAATCGTGCCCAAAACAGCAACGGTAGCTGCGCCAACTGCGGTTTCCTCATCTTTCGCTTTTACTTGCGGAGCAACTGCAACGACCGCTGCAGCACCACAGATCGCTGTGCCACAAGCAGTTAAAATGCCTAAACGTTTTCCTACACCAAACCACCTTGTTAATCCATAAACTACAAATAATGTAAATACCAAACAAATTGCTGCTATCATAAATACACTGATTCCCGCCTGGTATATATCTATCAAATTCAACCGCATGCCTAATAGAATAATTCCTAAACGTAACAGCTTTTTATTGGAAAACGTCACCCCTTTTTTTAAATGACTTGGAACTCCGATTGCCTGCTTCCATATCATTCCGATTATAATCGCAATCACAAGCTGACCCATAATCGATAAAAAGGGTAACTTAGCAGCATAATTAGCTATGATAGCTATAATTAGTGTAATCCCGATCCCTTGAAAAAATGCTATACGGTCCGTTTTCTTTTGTTCAACCGTATTCCCCATCACGGCCACTTCCTTTTCGTTCTCTTACATTTACTTTACCGAATAACAGATTATTAGTAAAATACATATAAATAATAGTTACTATTAATTTTTTTAATAGACAAGGAGCTGATGGCATGTATTATGACGCATTACGCACATTCATTACTCTTGCAGAGATTAAGAATTTTACGAAAGCAGCAGAAATACTACATATTTCACAGCCAAGTGTCAGCTTACATATAAAGAACCTTGAACGTGAGCTAGAAACGGAATTAGTTGTCCGTTCACGTAAATCATTAAAGCTTTCACCAACAGGGGAAATCTTGTATGAACGCGCCAAGCAAATATTGAAGATTTATGAACAAACCAAACGTGATATATTAGAACAGCAAGAAGTCGTAAAAGGTAGTTTAAAGATAGGTGCCAGCTTTACGATCGGGGAGTATATATTGCCAGCTCTACTTGCAGATATACATAGAGTTTACCCAGACCTTGAATTAGAAGTAGTTATTGGCAACACAGAGGAAATTGTCCAGCAAACAAAACATTTTCACGTGGATATTGGACTTATTGAAGGACAAACGAGTGAAAAAGGACTAGCCGTATGCCCGTTTATGGAAGATGAGTTATGGGTTGTTGCACCTCATCAGCATATATTAACAAATAAGGCGAAAGTAGCTACTTCAGATTTGCAAAGCCAAGCATGGATTTCCCGTGAAGAAGGGTCGGGGACACGCGAGTATTTAGAGCATGTAATTCGCTCCAACGGGTTAAAAGTGAAATCCATTATTACAATTGGTAGTAATCAAGGGGTAAAGGAAAGTATTATTAATGGGATGGGACTTTCTTTACTTTCTTACAGTGTGATTGAGCGAGATGTTCAATTAAAACAGCTCGCCATTTTGCAGATGGAAGACATGCATTTCAGACGCACATTTTCCTATGTCTATTCACCTATTATGAAAAACAAGCGAAACGTAGTCACTTTTATCAAGATGTTGGAACAGAAATGGCCTTATGTTAAATAACGCAAAATAGCATGCAGTAGGAAGTGTCTTGTCATTTCCTACTGCAACGCTAACATCCACAAGGTTATCTATGAATTTATACTGGATAAATAGGTCTCTCTTAAAACTTCCTTCATGTGATATTGATGTGTAGGTTTCAATCCACGCACCTATGAAAGGTGCGACCCCTAAACCTGACCCAGACCCACAACCTGAATCTATTTCAATCCACGCACCTATGAAAGGTGCGACGTCGTTAAATATGTAAGTGATATGTATATTTTAATTTCAATCCACGCACCTATGAAAGGTGCGACAGCGATTTCTTCCTATAAAATTACTTTTTATGGAATTAAATGGGTTTTTATAATAGGGAATTTAGGTGATTTACACCTAAAACAGCTAAATTTTGTTAAAAATAAACCATATTATTCCATTTAATTGGTGCGAATCCCCCGGGGATTTCATGTGCACTTGGGGTTCGCACTAAAAAATTAATGGGTCTTCTAATTTTATAGTTTCTTTAGCCCCAACATGTTCTACCTTCGTTTTATAATTATTTCCTAATCGATAAAAACGCAGACTATCTCTTCCCTCATCAATTAATTCTCTAAGTTCAATTTTTAATGTCGCAAATTGCATATCGTCAACAATACATTCAAAAACAGAATGCTGAACACGCTGACCATAATTTTGACATACTTTAGCTACTTTTCGCAATCGCTTTTGTCCACCATCACTTGACGTGTTGACATCATATGTAACTAGTACTAACATTTTTTTCGCCTACTTCCATAAAAATGGTGGATACTCATCTAAGTCTCCCCGTAAAAAGCGTGCTAACAATAGTGATTGAGCATATGGTACCAATCCCCATGTTATCTTTTCTCCTAAATAAGGATGGGTAATTTTCTCTTGCTTTTTGGTTTGCCAAGCTGTTAGAAATTTTTTCCTTCCACCATCAGTCATAATAACCGCGCCATTTTCCTTATGGAGAAAATCCTCCTCTTTGATTGCCTTCTTATTGATTATGGAAATAACAAACCGATCTGCATAAATTCCCCTCAACTCTTCCATAACATCCAAAGCCAAAGAAGCTCTTCCAGGACGATCACGATGTAAAAACCCAACATATGCATCAAGACCAACGGACTCCAATGCCGCTGCCATATCATTTGCAAGTAGCGAATATGCAAATGACAGCATGGCATTCACCTTATCTAAAGGCGGTCTTCGTGAACGGGAATGGAAGAAAAAGTTCTCCTTTTGCTGCAGTATCATTTGATCAAAAATCTTATTATAGCTGTACGCAGCCTGCCCTTCCCACCCTCTCAAACTTTCTAAGTCACTGCAAAACCTTACTTCTTGCATCAAGTTAGATAATTGGGCTGACACTTTTTTAAAAGTAGCTACATCAATTCGCAGAGGATAATCCCGAGTCATTCGTTCAATCATCCACTTATGATTAAAAATTTTTCCTACAATAAAGTTGCGTGCTATCATCGCTGATTGGTCTTCGTCTTCAGAAAGCTGATATTGACGTTTTCTTAAAACAACATTTCCTTTACTCTCCCCAATTACTCTAGCAAGAAAACTTCCATTCATGGTCATGAAAACGATCGAGATGTTACGTTTTGCACAGTAACCCATTAATGCAGGGCTTGCACCTGTATATCCAAACGATACAATGGATTCTAAATTATGAAGTGGTAGTCTCGCTAATCTTTCCTGTTCCTTTAATAAGACAATATTGTCTCCATCCAAAGATAAATAAACATCGGATTGCGTTATAAAAAGCGTGTTAAGAAGCTTCCTCATTCGTTTATTTTCCCTTCAATATAACTTTTTACCGATCGTTTATTCATGAGCTTCGGCAAACATATATGCTGCAGTGAACAGCTTTTACAAAAGGAACCTGTTTTCACTTTTGGCGTATGTCGTCTCTGATAATAATCCTGCATCTCATCCGTAATGTCTTTTACTTTTTGTCTAAGGTAATCGGTAAAAGGAACTTCCACCCTGTGCTTGATCTCATGATAATACATAAACCCTTTCTCTATTTGGCAAAGTAGCATCTCTTCTAAACATATCGCCTGAGCGGTTAACTGTAAGACGTCCGCATCATCTCTTTTCGGTCGTCCTCGTTTATATTCCACAGGGAAGGGAAGATAGTTTCCTTCTTCCCCGTGAATGACAATACCACTTTCATCTTGTATAAATTCAACTACATCACAAATGCCGTTTATCTTTAAAATTTTCGATTTTACTGGCAAAGCTCTAATAATTAATTTGTTGCCGCGCTTTTCGCGAATCATCGGCTCGTCTGCTTTGCGATGTAAGTAATGCCCTTCAATCGTTTTCACATTTTCTTCCCATTGTTGCTCAATATGGATCAGCGCCCATTGGCGACGGCAGAACTCAAAATGTTGAATCCCAGAAAGCATTAAAAAATCTTCTTCTTTATTTGCCATCCAGTACCTCTACAGGCAGTCCTTCCAATTCTTCAACAGTAATGGAATAGTCATTATAGCTCTTAGGCGGTTCCACTTTTGATTCAACCTTTACTGTTCTGTGTACTTTAGCTGAAGAATATTGCCCTAATTTAGAAGCATGCTCCCACCAATAAACATGATGAACTTCCATGCTTCCATCTGGTCTCGCTGAAGAAGCATCATTTTCAAATAAATTTACTATGGCTTGCTTTAGCTTTTCAGCATCTTCTTTAGAAAATCCTGTTTTTTCCGCTAATTGCGTATTAATACTTCCATAAAAAACGTATAATCCAAAATCTACGCGATGCTTCATCCCCATTGTATCTGACCCTTTTTTGTCCCCAGTAACGGAATTGACACTTTTGGTAATTTGCATACTTGTTATATCAACGGGATCGATACTTGTTGCAGTATGAACAGATACTGGACCGCGTACACCAACAGATATATCAGAACCTTTAAAAGCAAATACTTGTCCAAAACTACGTACATCAATCCACTCTTCACACGCTAATCTAGCAAACGTTTCATTATCTTTTGCTTTGGAAGCTTTATTAAGTTCTTCATGAGCATCAGCACGGTCTTTTAAACTTTTATATTGGTCTACTTTATAATCATTTGATTGCACAAATACTTTCTCACCCATATCTAAAAAGCGATTCCTAATTTTGCGCTTGATCGCAACATCAGAAATTTCTCCATGCCCATCGTAATTTTGCCTAGGTCTATTTCCATTTAATGGATCCCCATTTGGGTTTGCATTGTTTACAGATAACACTACTGCAAAATCTATTTTATGATCTAATATCGTCATTTCCATTCTCCTCGCTATTGTTTTCTACTGTCTTTTTTTGATACAAATCCCTACGCTGGCTATAAAACCCTAATAAATATTTTCCTGACAACGGTTTGTCGTTGAAATCTTCTATCGTTAATTTTGAACCAACCTCATCAATTAAACTAGCTAGATAATTACCTCGTTTTCCTAGCCTCGCTTGGTAGGGCTGTATACTTTCCTGAAGCGTCTTCCAAGTACGAGCAGGATGTTTAGAAAAAGCATTCATATAACGAATCGCATTCGTAGCACGTGTCTCATCTTGATCCAATGCCCTTCTTTCTAATACATCTGCTAACGCTAATAATCGACCGAATAAATAATCACGATCATCCAATTCTCGATCTAAACCCACATCCATTCCCTCCTTTTTATTAATTAAAGCGCATGCAATACTTAACGTTTTTTCCCATTCCCATTTTTCCATCGCGACTGGATTAGACGCACGATAAAATGCGCTATTTACAATATCTGTCGGTATTTTTCTATTATCAACGATACACGGTAGCATTCTTGACATTAAATCTTTCACGATTTTATCACTTGCCCGTGTACCATAAGCAGCGAATGCAATGTCCTTGGTTGCAGGAGCTCCAAAAAAGCGTACAAACTTGCCATCCTCATTTTTGCGATAGCGATGTTCCCAAACACAAGTAGAGTGCCAATGTTCTAACCTCTGTAAATACAATTCTTTATTCATATTTCGATAGTACAAGACTCCTAGTCTTCCAGTCGTAGCCGAATCAATAATTAGTATCGTTACATTAGATGTAATCGATAGATCATGTTTGTATCCTGCAAATGCTTTGGCAACTTCATTGGCAAAATGATCTAATGTGTTTGTCTTACTCTCCTTTACAACTGCTGCAGTTGGATGAATCGAAAACGTATCATCAATTGGCATGACAGTTTGCAATTGGTCGTTTCCCCAAACAAGAAAAACACGTTCATCGATCATATAGCCTTGCCGTAAAATTAACCACTTTAAAGCATTATGTGCCTTTTGCGACACGTCATAGCTAATGCTTGCAGCTTCGACACTTTTACTAAATCGACCTCTAAACGTAAACCCGCTTGTGTCGTTTGCAGATATTAGTTTTGCTTTATCCGCAGCATGCCTTATTTTATTTGCGTGTCTTTCCGTACTTGCTTGCCATGTTCCGGTTACAAAACAAATATCCTTTTCCCCAACCAAACTATTATAATAATGAATAAAGGAATCATGGACTTCTTTATCGTCCCACACATTGGTTAAGTGTTTGGTTGGCGAGTATACATTAAATCGAACAAAGGCACTTTCCTGTCCACCAGTAATAGCAGAGAAAACGGACGGCTTTTCCCCATGTAAGGCTTCATACGTCTTATTCCATTTACCGATTAACTGATTTTGTCCATCTAAAAAAAGGATGTTTGCTGCGACTAAATCTTCTATTAATTGTTTCTTTTGCAAGTATGTAAAAATACTTTTTACCTTTGGGTGCCCGTACGGTGATGTCACCCACTCTTCTAATTGCTCTATGTAACTAGCAAACGGCTCTTCTTTTTTAATCTTTCCACCATACTTCACAAAATCACCAGCAACATAACTTAATTTATCATGAAGTGGATAGGGAGCTACTTTGGATCCCGATCTACTTGCAGAACTTTCTGTAGTAGGGATTAACGTATTCACTTTATCCAAAACAGTGGCGGAATGGAACTCCCCATCTTCTGTGACAGTAACTTCAATATGCGCATTTTGTGTCGTATGAGAAATTGGTAGTAAGGTATAGCTTTTATTACCCCTTGTTTTTTCAATTTCACCGACGCGGTCCAAATTTGCTTCATACGTTTCATATAATTGCTGGAGCCAACTCAATTTACTCACCTCCTATCTCATTAAGTAATGCATCAACTGATTGTACATTTGTTTCATTGAATTGCTTTGCTTTCATCTGTTTTATTGGACGTGTAAGACTACATTCCTCAGGTCGTGGAAATGTGATGACACCTTGCTTCATCACAGCATTCCAAAGGCGGACTTCCATTTGGTTATCCCCTGTTTCATCTGGATAATTTATTCCATGTACCATGGTCCCAAAGTGAATTTCCTTATAATCATCGTAAAATCCTTCCCCTTCACCAAACACGCACGGCTCGACATACGCTTGGCATTCTCTAGCACCAAGGAACACATCTCTTCTTCCTCCAGCCTTTAAAGACCGCTTCATAATGCTATAGTGCTTGTTCTCATTTCGATCAAAAGCCATATCAGGTCGATGAAGGTTAAACTCAAAATGCGCCCTAACTTGATACCTAGGCTGTTTTAAATACGTATAGTTAGCTAACGTGTTTCCACCTTTGTATTCAATTGGGCGAATTCCTTTTGATTCCATTTGAATAGGATTCATAATTCGTACAGCATCTACGATCATAATGATCGTTGGTTTCCAATAAATCGACTCCACAATCCCTTTTAACGCTTGATATGTAGGCACTTGATACGTCAATTTTTCCCCACCTATCTTGGTAAGTGGGTCAGTAAACAGCGCATAGTCTCCCCACACTTCAAATTCGATTGCATTTCGCATTCGCTCACCCCCTTTCAAAGCTTGTTTTTAACATTTAATCCTTAAATCATATACACCTCATCCGCACTATCGCCTTCTACATCAAATCCAAATTCACTATTATAGGCACTATCTGCTAATGCATAGATTTTCCCATCAAAGAAAGAAACTAAGCCATTATTTTTCATTACTAAATCAAGCTCATATTTATACAGGTTAATTGTATAATGTTGCGCAGACCGCATAATGCGTCCTAAATCTTCCATGGATATGTTTCCGCTCAATTCTGTGATAATTTCTTTGCCCTCGTCTTCATAAGGAACAATGACTGAGGTTGTCTGATTATCTATGACACAGAAATGCTCCGCAGCAGTTCGGTAGCTGTTTGTAATAAATAACGGAATCTCCGCATTATACTTACTTCTGTATGCTTGGACGTAACTAAAACTATTTTTTGGAGCCGTTAATAATTCCATCATGTCTTTCTTTAAAGCGGGGATAAAATAATTCAGATCATTGCCAAAAGCTAAGTAAAACTCTTGAAAATAGCGCTCCATCGCTTGAGGAGATAATATATTTCCTCCATGTTCATTTTGATTGCGCTTCATATCAATTAAAATGCGTCTTGTAATTTGTTTACCAATTTCAATCTCTTTTAAATGCTTCAGCTGCTCTTCTTGATGATCTATCACATACACTTGCTGAATATCCTTTTCCCCATGACGATTGCAACGTCCTGCCGCTTGCGCAATCGAATCTAAACCAGCTAAAGATCGTATAACACAATCAAAGCTAATATCTACGCCAGCCTCGATTAACTGTGTACTAATACAAATAACCGGAATATTATTATCTAGGTCCTTTCTCAATTTGCTTAAAATATCATTTCGATGCGCCGCACACATCGACGTACTTAAGTGATAAATATGTATATCATCACTTCTCTTTTGTCGCAATTCTTCGTAAAGCGTTTTCACAACCTTTTTTGTGTTCAACACAACAAGTATGCTTTGAACACGTTTCAACTGTTGATCGATAAACGATACTAAACCATTCGTTGCTACTGCTTTATCGGTTGCTTTATCTATAATTTCCACTCGTTTAAAAGCATCCACCACATCCGTTAAATTCTCAACAATTTCCGCATCTGTCTTGATTTCTAGTTTATTTTGGACAAAATCTAACGCCGGCTGCGTTGCCGTACAAAGTAAAATACTAGATTGACAATTATTTTTCAAGAAATTAAGCGCTTCATTAAATAGCGAAATACATTTGACAGGGACTTTTTGCACTTCATCAAAGACAATAACTGCTTCACTCAAATGATGCAGACGTCGAATATTTCGACTGCCTTTGGCGTAAAAAACATTTAAAAACTGTACCATCGTTGTAAAAATAATCGGTGCATCCCAATTATCTTTCGCTAATTTCAACTTCTGTTTTTCTGTTACGGTTCCGTCTAAATGTTCGTCATTATCATCATCATCTAATATGACATTCGAATGATGCTCTAAAATGTTTTCTGTGTCTTTTAATATACTTCTTACTTCTTCCGCATTTTGTTCAATAATAGTGGTGTATGGAACGACATAGATAATTCGCTTTTTATGATGTAACAAAGCATGCTTTAATCCATAACGCAAACTAGCTAATGTTTTCCCTCCACCTGTTGGAATAGAGAGCGTATAAATACCAGACTCTTTTTCCGCAGCTGCTTCACATTGTGCTGACATTTTGGAGCGCAAGCGGTTAATTGGTGTATTTGCATTTGGATGGTTTTGAAATGCCATTATTTTTTCATGTAATCGTTCATAATACGTTTCAAACAATGCCTTATAATCACGTTTTGATGGGGTTTCGTCTTCCTCAAATAACCTTGTATTCGTACGGTCTGCATCAATAAGCGCGCTAAATACAAACTTTGTAACAAACATTAATTGCTTTTCAGTGTCTTTCATAGGAACGTTTTGAATAAATGGAAGTAACTCTTGGGAGGCTTTGTTTATGTATTGGTCAAAATCGTTCTCTTTCATAACATTTGCAAAAAAGTTCCCTTTCATTTTATTAAACTCATGTAATGGCTTATCGCGTACACGAGTTAAATATTTCGACTCTAGTTCTGGAGTTAGAAAATCATGTAGATAAGAGTGATGGGATATAATAGCATTACCGACTACCTCAGCTACTAGCGCCTTGCTAGGTGTCATATTTTTTGTATGTAATAATTCATATAGTAGTTTTGCCCCGCCCGTGGAATGATCAACACTACCTCGTTTAGGAGCATCTTCAGGATGATGTACAGCCGCATGAATATAATGAAGAAATTCCTCGCTATATTTGCCAAAGTCATGAAGCAACCCTGCAAGTCCGCATAAATGCTTCATCCCTATTGGCTCACCATACTCTTCTGCTAATTCTTTAACCTCCAATAGGTGATCTTTTACACTTTGAACTTCGAGGTCACTTTGTCGAATATGCGCAATAAAACTCATGTAATCACAGCCTATCGTTTATATTTTATTGGGTTAGATAGGAAAATAATGCCATGCTGGTCTTAGGTAAATTGTATCATAAAACGACATCCGTTGAATACAAAAAATAAGTACGTACATAATATTAATTTTTTTGACTACTTATGAAGCTTGGCTTATCCTCAATTCTTATGAAGAAATACTATAAACTAAAAAATCTTATACTTTTTCTATAGTGAAATGATAAAAATATTGAAATCTAGCCACAATATACTACAATAATTAGTAGAAGGACTTTTATATTTTTTAGTGCGAACCCCAAGTGCACATGAAATCCCCGGGGCATTCGCACCAATGAAATAGAATAATGTGGTTTATTTTTAACAAAAATTTACTATTTAACCCTTTACTTACTTGATTTTCACCTATAAAACCCAATTAATTCCATAAAATTGGATTTTATAGGTGAAAATCGCTGTCGCACCTTGTATAGGTGCGTGGATTGAAATCAAAAATTAAACCATCAATTTTTTAAAAAACCACTGTCGCACCTTGTATAGGTGCGTGGATTGAAATTATGAAAAATTTACCTCAAACATAATTACAGTTAGTCGCACCTTGTATAGGTGCGTGGATTGAAATGGGATTCATCTAAAAATGTCAAAGCCAGAACATGTCGCACCTTGTATAGGTGCGTGGATTGAAATACTAACCCAATCGCCTGTCTTTGTTAAATCAACACGTCGCACCTTGTATAGGTGCGTGGATTGAAATTCAAATTGGGCTCTCACCATTTCAACAATCGCAACGTCGCACCTTGTATAGGTGCGTGGATTGAAATTAGCAACAATTATAATCTTCATGCTAATCAGTCGGGTCGCACCTTGTATAGGTGCGTGGATTGAAATTCCGTCTTCTTCGTCCCAATCATCTTCGTCATCCTCGTCGCACCTTGTATAGGTGCGTGGATTGAAATCAGTACCATCCATACGCGCTTTGGCAAAAACATTGTCGCACCTTGTATAGGTGCGTGGATTGAAATCTGTGTTGTCGCTTAAAGGTAAAACGACTATTGCGTCGCACCTTGTATAGGTGCGTGGATTGAAATTCTTATTTTATCGTTTGATCTGCTAAGTGTTATTAGTCGCACCTTGTATAGGTGCGTGGATTGAAATAAACGGTGTTAAAGTTACAAATACAAAAGGTATATGTCGCACCTTGTATAGGTGCGTGGATTGAAATTATATACATCTTTAAAGGATTTGTAATTCCTTGAGTCGCACCTTGTATAGGTGCGTGGATTGAAATTCACTTCAAACTGTGATTTATAAAAGTTAGCAGCGGTCGCACCTTGTATAGGTGCGTGGATTGAAATAATGTCAACACTTTTGATATGAAAAATTTGATATGTCGCACCTTGTATAGGTGCGTGGATTGAAATAAGACAACTATATAAACGTTATTGCAGGAGCGCGTCGCACCTTGTATAGGTGCGTGGATTGAAATAGCTGTATGCCACGTTTTGCTCCAAATTATTTGGAGTCGCACCTTATATAGAGGGTCGCAAATGTGAGAAAAATATCCCCCCTCTTGAACTACTCTCTGGCCATTTCCGTAGCTGGAAAAATGCCTCATTCATTTTCACCCAAAACACACTTTCGCTTCTGTTCACCCTTTAGATTCGTGATAGTGATTTTTGTTCATTTAACTCATCAATTAGGCTAATGATCAAGTTGCTATTTAAATGAGTACCTACCTTTATATTTTAAAGCTTTGGTTTTCCACTTCACCATTGAAGCCAATTTTTAATTAGTTGTTACATGTAAGCAGGCGCCTTATAAATGTCCGTTTCAAAATGTGCATTTTTGCTTGTCTAAACATATACACTTTCGCTTAAAGTGCGCTTCCCCTATACATCTTGCATCAATAATTACAACTTCACTTGGAGACCTCTGCTCGGATGATTTGACAACCAAAAGCTAGCTATTACAGGGGCTAGCTGACCGAACAAGGCGATTATGCTCGCCCCTCCAAAAGTTGTAATACACACTGGGGAGCAAAATATACACGGTTAAACGAGCATTCTTGTACGTACTTAAATTAGTATTTATAGGCGCTTGATGGGTGATTAAATGAAAGAGCAAACCAGATTAATATGGTATGGAGAGACTTATAAGTAAAACAAAAGCCTTAAGTATTATCTTCACATAACATAGATACTAATAATAAATTCGAAACTAAATACCTCTTTAAAACGTACAACGTAATACATGGATAGGAATGAATTCCAAACAAATCCATTTTTCCCATAACGATGTCACATTTCATTTCACAGAAAAAACTTCGCAATATACCACCATAAAGGAAGGAAGCTTTTATGTACCAACATATAGAAGAACCAAAACAGAAAATTTCACAACATGCAATTAACGTATGGCGTTTCACCAATACGATTGGACATTTTATTTTTTCAATCATTATAGTTGTATTACTTATCCTAAATGCCAATTTTGAATGGTATGGTTGGATTGGTTACGTATTATGGATATTACTGGGACTTGATATTATTTCTGCTATTTGGAGCGTGTTTTTTGAACCGATTCTACTGCAAAAGTATTGGCGTTACGGAATAAACAAGGATTTTGTTCAACTAAAGCACGGAAGATGGAATATGGAGCATCAAGCCATCCCAATGACGAAAATTCAATATGTCAGCTTAAAGCAAGGCCCAATTTTGCGTAAGTACGGACTATCTAGTGTTACCATTGGAACAATGGCGTCTACCCATGAAATCCCTGCTATACAGGAGGATGAAGCAAAAACCATTCGTGATGAAATCGCTGCACTCGCCAAAATTAGGGAAGTGGAGAGCTAATGGAAACGAATAAACGCATGCACCCAATGATGATGCTCTTATCCTTTATTGCTTCATTAAAAGATATTTTTTTCATGTTTATTTTCTTATTTATAATTCATTTTTCTTCCACGGCAACATGGGTCGAAATAGGTAGAATCCTTTTCTTTGCCTATCTTATTTATAAAGTTTTCTCGGTAATCGCAACGTGGTGGCGCACAACGTATAGTGTAAATAATAGCTTTATTGAAATAAGGCAAGGCGTTTTCACACGAAAACAGCATCAAATCCCTTTTGATCGTATACAAAATGTCCAGACAAATACACCATTTTATTTACGCCCACTTAACTTAACAGCACTTACATTAGAAACAGGCGCAGAAGATGAGGATTCATCATTTACTTTTACCGCTATCTCGAAGCAAGAAGCAGAACAGATCGAACATGTTTTGGATTATTATACAAAACAGCAAGCTCAGGAGCCAGAAGCAATACAAACATCCGAAACGGAAACTGCTAGTTCCAACACTCAACCTGTTATGCAAGATAAAAGAATCGTTCACTTTAACCCTACAAAAAAAGATGTTTTAAAAGCGTCTGTGTTATCCTTTAGCTACTTATTACTCATTCCTGTACTAGCTTCACTGCTCCGTAACATTGATGAAGTATATGACTTATCGGAAACAAGTGAAAAGATTTTTGACTTTCTAAGAGAATCATGGTTTTGGCTAAGTGTACTTATTTTTATGTTTATTATAATCACGATTGGGTTTGGATTAGTTCGCACCTATTTAAAGTATGGACGCTATGAGATTTCCTCTGACCAAGAGAGGATATATATTCGCAAAGGGGTGTTGAACGAGCAGCATTTTTCTATTCGCAAGCAAAATGTGCAAGCCGTTCATATTGAACAATCATTGTTAAAACGCATGCTTCGGATAGCAGAGGTAAAGCTAATCAGTGCTGGTGGTGTTGACATTTCCGGTGAAGAAATAAACTCGCTTTACCCCTTTTTACCAATAAATCGGGCTTACAACATGATTGAGGAAATACTGCCTGAATTTGCAATTAAAACAGGTATGGAGCAGCTGCCAAAAAAATCTTTAGTTGCACGAATATGTCAACTTCCATTACTTTGGATTATTGGTACAACCATTATCGTCATTTTCTTTCCAAAGTGGTGGCCTATCTCGATTATTTTGTTTCTGTTAACGGTTGCCTCAAGAATACTAGATTATTATTTTACCTGTTATTTGATTCACGGAGAAGTATTGCAAGTCCGAACAGGCGGTTTCTTTACTACAACTAGTATTACAACCCGCGAGAAAATCATTGAATTTAAGCTTGAACAAGATTTAATTCAAAAGCGCTTTGGCCTCGCAGATATGGAAACAACAAATCGTAGCAAACCCATTCATGTCAATTCCTTAGATAATATCCCTATTGACATGGCCAAACATACCTTTGCATGGTATACAGGTCGAAGCCCTAAAGTAGAGGGAGGATCATATGGAAAACAAGATCTATATAGAAGATAATTTTTTCTCAGCAGGAAGAACAACAATTAGGAACCATCATAATGAAAAAATCGGTGACTTAGATTTAAAAACAGCTTTCTCATCTAGTATTAACGTGTATGATAGTCAAGGCACAAGACTTGCAGAAGGAAAGTTTAAAAGCTTCTTTTCTAGTCAATGGGTTGTCATCGATGCAACTGCAGAAATAATCGGAACGTTAAAAGCGAACTGGTTTTCCTTTAAAAAAGAGTATACGTATACCGTAAAGAATGGACATAAATACACGATTACCTCACCTGTTTTCTCCAAAACATTCACCATGACAGATGAGCAGAAACGGGAAATAGTAGCTTCATTCACTCGTGTTAGTAGCTTTTTTTCTTCTCCTGCGTATGAACTTATAAACCATACAGATCGTTTATCGATGGAAGAATTCATTGTTGTCGTCATGGGCGTCAATGCGATTGAAAAGAGTCAAGCAGCTGCTAGTAGCGGGGGCGGCTAAAGAGCGTTGTCGTAAGCGAGACGACGCCTTATTTTACAGCGATTGAGGTTGGAGAAATTTCTTTCTTATAATAAGCCGCATGAATTAACGTACCTCCACGAAAGTTAGCAGAAGACTTTTGGGAGTAACCTACCCACCGATTTATGCGGCTTCTTGTTCAGACATTAAAAACGTCAAATCATGTTCATGTTAGCGATTTTTTACTGTAATAAAATGGCACGTGTCGCTTTTTGCTTGTATTCATGAAAATTTTTTCCTTCGAAGCTCACCTTATTCAAGCCCTTTAGCCAAGCTTTCTTTTCTCTGCTACTCGGTTTGACTGTCTAGACCGTTTATCAGATGAAGTTAAGTAAGCATAGACACCCCCTAAAAAGAAGCCGCCACCAACTATATTACCTACTGTCACAGGGATTAGATTATAAATGGCACCCAGCAAGGTAATCGTTTCCGGATGAGGTGCTGTTAACGCTAGCGAAAAAGTTACCATGTTTGCTACACTATGTTCAAATCCAGAAGCAACAAAACCAAACACTAAAAGCATCATCACTAATATTTTGGCACCATCGCCTTTTATATGCATCGGAATCCAAACGGCTAAACAAACGATTAAATTACATAAAATACCCCGAAAAAATAGTGCCCATATACTTAAATCCATCTTAGCAGCAGCTGTTTTCATTAAATAATGACTGTCCTCAGCTGAAGCATATAATCCTGTCCCTACAATTAATAGCGCAAAGAAAACTCCTCCGATTAAGTTTCCACTATAGCAAGCAAGCCAATTTTGCAATGTGTCCTTAACAGTTGTCTGCTTTCGTAGCGTACTCATCGTAAAATACATGGTATTACCAGTAAATAATTCCGCATCCCCATAAATAATCAGCACAAGGGCGACCCCGAAAAAAATGGAAGCCATTATTGTTGCAGTAGGTGAAGAAATATCAAAATATCCTTCTGCTAACCTATAGGATAGTATTAATCCTATCCCTACATATACTCCTGCTAACGCTGCTTTTAGCAAATATTTTATAAGCGAATTATTTAATAAATCTTTCTTTTTTAAAGCAAGGTTTACTGCTTGTTCGATTGGTTGACTTTCCATTATGACTACTCCTTTTGTCTTATGCTGTAATAAAGTAATTTAATGTGAAATAATTCACATTAATGCTATTAAAAATGGTAGTCCTCACGTATTTTAATAAAGTAAGAGGACTACATTATATCTATCTTCTATGTCCCTATTTAACATCCGTACTAATAAATAGTAACGTATATTTAGGATGAAGGAAAGATGTTTTTTCATACATATTGTAAATTATAGCTTTCTCAGCAATCAAACAGCTCAAGTGTTATTGAATTCCATCATTTCTACATTATAAAAGGAAGAGATGACTTACAGCGCATCGATATTTCCTTCCTTTAAAACAGGTACTATAGCTTAACCGTATCCAAAAATGCATCATAGTTGCTTATATGAAAATCTGCATCAGCTTGCTTATTTTGAAAGCTGCACGTCTTGATGCTTAATTCTTTGGCTGGTAACAAATCAATTTCCCGGTCGCCTATTGCAATATCAATTTGATATTTATTATGTAAATAAGCATAGGAAGAACTGTCTGGCTTACGTGGAAATTGGTCATCACTCGTCACCATATCCTTAAAATAAGCAGTCAATCCATGATAGCCTAAGATACGTTCCACATTTTCACGATCTTTATGTGTCACAATGACATTTGTCTTTGCTGACTGCAAAACTCCCTCCAAGCCGGGAAATGGTTCCACCTCCTCTGGCTTCATGTTATCTATAAGGCGGCGCACCTCTATCTCCTGCTCTTTTGTCATCTGGAAATATGCGATGGTGTGGGAAAAAGACTGCTTTAACTGCATATAAATTTCATTTTCAGTTGCCTTTTTTGCTAAAACTTGCTTGAAACACTTCGTGTAACTCGGATATGTATTAATCAGAGTTCCATCAAAGTCCCATAGTAAATGCATAATTTCTCTACGCCTCCTTTTCTTTACATAATGGTACCTATCCCCTTATAAGGGGGAGCCATGTTATCTAATACCCCTTTTCAAAATTAACGAGATTGATTGCTGGTATTTCCCCTTGGAGGTAATGTTGTAAATTTGGAAGAAAGATATCATCGATGACACGCTCATCATAATGCTCGGTTGAGCCCGCAGTATGGGGGGTAACGATGACATTTTCCATTTCCCATAGCGGACTATCCACAGGTAAGGGTTCGGAGGCGAACACGTCCAATCCTGCACCTGCAATCTCATTTTGCTGTAAGGCTTGAATCAAAGCTTCCTCGTCTACAATACCGCCGCGCCCAATATTGATTAGTATCGCCGAATCCTTCATCCTTTTAAATTGGTTAGCTGAAAACATATTTCTCGTTGCGTCGGTTAATGGTAATGTAATCACAACAAAGTCACATTGAGAAAGTACTTGGTCGAGCTGTTCTGGCTTGTACATTTGATCAACGTAATCGGTAGGCATTCCCGAGTGGCGTACACCAAGCACCTTCATTCCAAATGCTTTAGCGATTTTAGCTGTTTCCATACCAATAGCCCCAACACCAATAATTCCAATTGTTTGATGATGAATTTCCTGTTTTAAACGTGCATGGTACCATTTTTTCTCTTGCTGTTGCCTAACATAGGTATGAATTTTTCGAGTGAGTCCCAAAATTAGTGCAAAAATAGTTTCCGAAATGGGATAAGCGTGAACACCATTCGCACTTGTTACAAGAACATTATGTTGTTGTAACTTGGTTAATGGAAGGTTATCAATTCCAGCGCTCCATGTTTGTACCCACTTTAGACGCTTATTTTCGACAAATACAATAGGCTCGATTGCCTTTTTCCAGTGCAAGATAATTTCCGCCTCTTTTAAATCGCCCCTTACTTCTTCCAATTCCTTGTTCGCGACTACTCTCCAATTTGGAAGTGCTTGTTGTATCCTATCTACATGTGCTTCCTTTAAATCCATGTTCATAACTAATGTTCGCTTATCCATCGTATCCTCCTTCTCAAGTTACCTATTGTTTCCCTGCAAATTCTATTGCGTACAGATAAAGCAGAGATAGCTTATTTAAAACATTTTGTTAACCAGTTGCGTTTATCTATTGCTTAAAGCATTTCATTTTCCCCCTTCATGCCACAGCTTTAAAATTGGATTTCGTCTAGCGCTGTACTTCGCAACTGACCTTCTTTGAAATAAGGCTCTTGTTGTATTGTCTTTTTAGGAAAAATAAACGTCCAAGGCATACTGCACTTACCAGGAATAACCAATCTTTTATCAGAAAATGTTTCCGTTGCAATTGGAGTGTTTGCTTCGTAATAAGTCAATGTTTGATGATGAAGGATCCAATTTGTTTCCAAACCATTTTGAATAAGTACCGTTATTAATAAATCACCACGATGATTATGCACTTGGTTTAGTAATAGAAATGGGCAAAGTGGCTTGTCCATTTCATTTACTTGTTCAAAAACATGTTTTATTCTTTCTCTATCTCTTGCATCAATGGTTCTATCCCAGACCGCTTCAAAAATTAAGCGTTGCATATTCTCACCTCATTTACGCTTAGTATACCATTTTCGCGTGTCAATCGCTTACCATTCATGTACATATGCATATACCAGAAATGAGTATCGTACAGCCAAGGATCAGAGACTTGTTGAAAAACAGTAGTGGTACAAGCCATACTGGTTGAATACAATAGTATCGAAAAGACGAAATGGGGATAATAAGTCCATTATACTGCATTTCATCCCGTATAAGGTGCTGCAAGACTCCCGCTTCAGGAGTTGGATACCTGTACGGCACCAAGTCTAAGTGGAAGATAACAGCACCTAAATACCCTATTTCTTAAAACGGCTTTAGGTCATTATATCCTCGGGCTACTAACAAGCCGTATGGGATAAATGAATCCCCTACCGATAGAAGATCCACTTTATATCATTACTGTTTTATATACTGTAATCTAATTTGGACGAGCGAATAAAGAAGGTGATCAAATGAATTTTTTAGGTTATATCCTATTAGGTATTTCTTTATCAGCACCCGTGGGACCCATCAATGCGGCACAACTAAATAAAGGGATGCATCATGGTTTTATCCACGCTTGGTTAGTTGGATTAGGCGGAATGATTGGGGATCTTATCTTTATGCTGCTCATTTACTTTGGTGTAGCACAATTTTTAACGACACCATTCATGAAAACATTCCTATGGCTATTTGGCTTTTTCATTCTTGTCTATACCGGAATAGAAAGTATAACTGGAGCGAAAAAGTCGTTGCATGTCGATCACGCTATTCGACAGACGTCAAAGATGAAATCATTTCGTACGGGTTTTCTTTTGGCTATTTCCAATCCACTAAATATTATTTTCTGGCTTGGGATTTATGGTGCTGTATTAGCAAAAACAAGTGACTTGTACAGTAATTATCAGTTGTTATTGTATAGTAGTGGGATATTTTTAGGCATCTTTCTTTGGGATGTGATTATGGCAGGAGTTGCCTCTTCTTTTCGAAGATTCTTTCATGAACGGGTGCAATATTTCATTACGATTGGTGCTGGATTGCTGCTCATCGGTTTTGGATTATACTTCGGATATGAAGCAGTACTTCTATTAACGAACTAGTTGTCTATAGTGGCTCTTTCCACGAGAATTAGACAGGCTCAAAGTTCCGTCGATATCCACACTATTCACCTCCCTATTCATACATAGGCAAGCACCCATTTCTCATCCTTATCATACGTTATCACAAGAAGGAGGAAGTGGGAAAAATGAGTGTACTGTATGATAAACAATGGCTTGAACAAGCAATGGATAGACTACCTCCCTGGACACAGCCATTGTATAAAACCTTTAACGACATGCTCGTGGGAGATAATACGTACCCTTGTGTTCCTGCGAGACAAGGATTTTTGGAAAATCAGCTCCGCTTCAGTTTTATTTCCGACCCACGTGAAGAAAGGGCAGCGAAAGAGATCGCCACTGCATTAAAAACGTATGGACGCAATGCCCGAGAATTTGGAAACTACACTTCTTTAGCCGTATTTTTCCAAACACCTAAGGATATGTATACAACCTATACAGTGGAAGATTACCGTAATCTATTCTGGAACATCATTAATAAAGTCACCGCATACGATGAAAAATCCTGGCCAGCATCGATCCCGAAAAACCCTACACATCATGAATGGGAATTTTGCTTTGATGGCGAACCGTATTTTGCATTTTGTGCTACTCCTGCACATCAAAAACGGAAAAGTCGTTATTTTCCATGCTTTTTTATTGCCTTTCAACCGCGCTGGGTATTTGCAAATCTCAATAGAAACACAGCTTTTGGTAGAAAAATTAAAAACATCATTCGAAAGCGGCTTATAAAATATGACGGTATGCCTGGCCACCCAGATTTAAAGTGGTATGGACAGGTGGACAATCATGAATGGAAGCAATATTTTTTAAGCGATGAAGAGGATAGTCCGAGTAAATGTCCATTTATGCGAATGAGGCAAAAGACGAGTTCATTCTTTAAGTAAGATGAAACCCTCTAAGTATAAACTTTACTTAACTTGATAATTAGAATTCAGTGGAGCGGAAAGCTTTTTCTCCACTGAGTTTGTTTTCCATCACTGCTCTTTATTTTCCTTTAAACCCCAGATAGCTGCTAATGCATCTGGCATGATAAATGTTTCAGTAACTGCTCTTATGTTAAAAGCCCCACTGCTACACCACTCGTTTAAACAGAGTGTTCAAAGGGAAAGTCTGTACTGATCATACATCTCAAGCCTAATAGGATAGCTGCGCTGTCACTATTTCATTTGTTCCTTTTTCATATAGACCTTTTTCGTAAAAGAGGTAATGTCATACAACGAATTCCCCCACCCGCCTTTTCTAATTCCGATACATCAATCTCTAAAAAACGCTTATGCTTTAACTTCGGATGGGATTTTAACATCTGCTTCTGCGCCGCCTTACTGATTAATATTGTTTCTGGATCAATGTTTAAAAAGTTAATATCTGGAATTGTCTCGTACTTTTCCAGCCAATAAACAGAGAAGCCATGGCGGTTTAAAAACTGCTCAGCCATGTCATACCACTGTATTCCTGCCGCGTTAGTGAGCTGCACAGGTAAATAGCGCAGATAACTTTTAGCTACTATCAGGTCTTCACTTGCAACATTGCAATTCATATCTAAATGAAGCGTATCTGCTCGTCTCGGTAAGCTAATCACTCCAATTTCAGAAAAACCCGCTTGAAAGATATTTCCCATCATTTGCTCCACACTCTCAAGACTTGTTCGCATCCCAATATTGACAAGTATAGCATCTGAATTAAGTATAAGTACATCTCCATATTCCAGTGCTTTTAAACCTTGTTTAGCTTCTTTTATAAATACATCGGGAAACCAGTTATCCAACAAATCATGAACCTGATCATATTCAGGTTGCCGCATAAACGTTCCTGCGACTCCAGGAAGGATCTTATTGCCAAATACGCATGCTAAATCACGAACAAAAAACCGGTTAATTAACTGCTCACTTAGTTGTTGAGTATCTGATCCAAGGTGCTGAGAATAATCGATCGTATGTACACCTTCCTGTTGCAATGTCAAAATGAATGTATAAAAATTTTCCAGTGCTTTTTTTTGCTGAACCGGAGCATTCCATTGCACATTCTCTGCCACATGTAAGCTAGGAATACTTTGCTCAGAGGGTGAACAAACAAGCACCGTTTGCAGCGTTTCATGCTCAGACCAGCAACCAGGTTTATCTAATTGCAACATGTTAATCGCCCTTTCCTCTTAATGGTTATATGTTTGCCATTTTAAAAAAGGTTATGTGCCCAGCAAAAACATTCCCAATTTATACATGAAAACAATTAAACAGGAAAATCTATGATGGAAAATACTATTAAGGAGGAATTCATGATGCATAACATGAATCAACAAGGAAATCAGCAACAACCTGGATCTATGCCGCAACACCAATCAACCAACCACGGAGGGCACGAGCTATTTGATGCCCACGAAGTAATTGCAGGAATCATTAACATGCTCGATCAGTACCAAATGTACAATCAACATATCCAGGATCCAGAATTAAAAGATATATTACAACGTCAAACTGCTTTTGTAACTCAGGCTTACAACACGATTGTACAAGCATTCCAAACCGGCCAAGACCCCAATGTACCAACACAACAATATGAAATGCAACAAGATAACAACGTTGTTTACGGTATACAACCTGGGCAGCCGAAAAAGCCGAATGCCTCGATGAATGATATCTCCGACCAAGGTTTATCTGCTTACATGCTCGGAAACACGAAATCACTGAGCTCTTTGTTAGCTATGACAGCATTAGAAATAACAAACCCTGTACTACGTCGTGTGATCGCAGATACTATACCAAATTTTATTGAAATGAGCTATGAAATTTTTCTATATCAAAACAAAAATGGTTACTATCAAGTACCACAACTGGCGCAACAGGATATGCAACAAATGCTAAACAGCTATACAATTGTTCACCAAGGCAACCAATTACACTAATAACGGCAATTAAAACAGAAGGCGTCCTCAAAAAAGGGCGCCTTCTGTTCTCTATTTATTTGTAGCACCCATATCTAGCGGCTTGTAAGAGCAACTTCTTCCATTGAATTGCTCGTCTCGTAGATTAAATAATCCATTTTCAAGGTAAAAGGAGCATATGCCAAACACACTCTCTTCTACCTTATTTTTGTTGATACGAGGTCTTATGCTTTTTATTCCCTCTAGACATCGAAAATATGATGGTAGTCAATGAAAGACTAATAAACAATCCGCCCACAAGAGCATTTTGTTCCACGGCAGCTTGTTCAATGACAATACCACCGATGAAAGAACCAAACGCAATTCCAAAATGCAATGCCGAATTATTTAAGCTTTGCTGGATATCAGCTGTAGCGGGAGCTGATTCGATTAAATAACTTTGTAAAGCTGGCGTAATGGCCCAACTCATCATACCCCAAATAATCATCACCACAATAAATATTGGGAGCATAGAGGTTGTAAACGGAAGGATGAATATGGACAACGAAAAAATGGCAAGGGTTGTAAGCATTGTTCGCTTTGTACCAAACCGATCGGATATTGTTCCACCAACACCACCGCCACTAACAGCAGCGATCCCAAACAGAAAATATATCACACTTAGCCATCCACCACTAATGCCCATCGTTTCTTTTACAAACGGAGTAAAATAGGCATAAAGAATCGTATGTCCGGCCATAAATAAAAAAGTGGTCGAGTGAGCTGAGAAAATTTTACTTTCTTTTAATGAATTGATTTGCTCCTTGATTGGTACTTGCGGTTTAGGTGGTACCTTCTCCATCAAGAAATACACACCAACCATTGATAATAAGGTTAACAAAACAATAAACAAAAACGGCGCTCGCCAGCCAAACGCATTACCAAGTACCAGCCCAATGGGAACACCTAGTACAATGGAGCCGCTAATGCCCATTGATACAAACCCAATGGCACGTCCACGGTGTTTCTCACTTCCAATATTAGCAGCGATCGTTAAACATAAAATAATGAGCAAAGAACCACTTGCTGCAGATAGTATTCGCCCGATAAATAATACGCTATATACAGGGCTAAGTGCTACAATTAAATTACTAAAAGAAAAAAGCAGTAAGAAAATGAGTGTGAGACGCTTTCTTTCCACTTTTGCTGTGGCAATCATTAGTAGTGGAGCTGTGATTGCAAACACAAGTGAAAAAATGGTAATTAACAGCCCCGCCTTCCCGAGAGTGACATTCAAGTCTGCTGCTACTAAGTCTAATATTCCTCCAATGATTAGCTCTACCATTCCCACTACAAAAGATACAATAGTTAGTAAATATACACGTTTATCCATACGACGACGCCTTTCTTATAAATTCATAAAGAAACAATTTCACAACCAACCTAACCACACTGAAACACACAGAACTACGAACAAAGGCGAAAGCGCCCGGTTAGCAACGTAGCGTCTGGAGCGAAGCAACGAAAGTTTTAGGAATCATGGTGAGGCACGAACCAATGATGACTTATCGGAAGGCAATGAAGTGAAGTCGCTTAGTTGCTGGGCTCTAAAGCCAGACGTGACTATTCCGTTATATCGGTATCCCCACACCAGAATTTTCATAACTTTCTTATCTCTTTAAAAAAGACCGTAATGTTTAGAATTCGCTGAAAGGTTTATATAAGTATAAACGCGCTGTCATCCCTCCTCATGACACGATGAGAAAAGAATGAAGCGCGACATGTTTAAAAGCAAAATCGTTTCCCTAGCAGATGGCAACCTTACACTGAAAGGAATTTCCACCATTCCTATTATAACAGATAAACGATCAATTGCGACGTAACAACACTATGATTTGCTACAAATCCCGTTTAATGAAGCTCTGGCCAGTAATCTTTATTTGCTTCCATTAAATCATCAAGCAATTGTTTTGCTACTGCAGCACTAGGAACTGTTTGTGATAATGTCAATGCTTGCCATAGTTTTTGATAAGATTGTTCAATCCATGCTTCCACTACTAATTTTTCAACAGCCACCTGCTGCTCCATGAGTCCTTTTTGGAAGGTAGGAATTGTGCCTATCGCTAGCGGCTCATAACCATCTTTGCCAACTATACAAGGAATTTCAACCATTGCGTCATCAGGAAAATTCTGTATAGCACCTTTATTTTCCACAATAAGGAGCATTCTTTCTTTCGTATTAAATGCTAAAGCAGTTGCTAAATCGACGATAAACTCTGCATGAATACCGACTGCTAGCTTCGTACCTTTGGAGTGACCATTTTTTTGAATTTCTGTACAAGCCGAAAACACTTCTGTCTCTCTGCCATCAATTACTTCATTCGCTCGAGTATAGTTCGGATTTGTATGCTCCACTACATAATCTGGATAGAGATAATATTTTAAATAGGTATTTGGTATAGTAGTAGGTTCTACAGCAACTAAGTTCCTAGCGAATAAGTTCGTTTCAAACCAACTATCTTTATTTTCTGTTGCCATGCCTTTTTCCCCATTAATAAAACCATACTTCTTCATATGTTTTATTAATTCAGGAAGCAATTCTTTTCCGGATTTATCCTTAATAGATGTATACCAACCAAAGTGATTAAGACCATAATAACGAATATCTAAATCCTTCCGAGAAGGTACACCAACAATTTCAGCAATGCTATGCTCCATTCCTATTGGCATGTCGCAAATGTTAATTACTCGAGAGTTTGGACGTAATCGACGCGTTGCTTCAGCCACTATAGAGGCTGGGTTAGAATAGTTTAACATCCAACAATGAGGTGAATATTTTTCCATATAGTCAATATTTTCTAAAACACCGCCAATGGATCGCATTCCATAAGCTATACCGCCTGGACCACATGTTTCTTGTCCTACACAACCGTGCTTCAATGGTATTTTTTCATCCAATTCACGCATTGGCAATTTACCAACTCGTATATGCGCTAAACAAAAGTCTACATCGGTATATGCTTCTTCAGGATCTGTTGTAGCCACATATTCAATTGTTGGATCTTTTTCTTTGATCAAAATCTCACATGCTTTAGCAACCTTATTCTGTCTTCCTTCGTCATCATCGTACAGCTTAATTTTTCGTAAAGGTAAGCGATTCAAGTTGTCTAACAGCATCAAAATAATCTCTGGAGTATACGTACTACCTCCGCCTGCAATAACTACAGATAATTTGTTTTTCATGCAACGTCCCCACTTTCATAAAAGTAATATTGCATAAGCATATGTACTTTAGATGAAAAGGAAGTTCAGTTCAATTATGTTATTGTCCTAGACTTAAAGTACCGGTGCTTGGTTGCATCTTTAGGTTATCAACAAATATCCCTTTTCTCAATTAAACTTTTTCCGCTTGATTAGGAAGGAAACTAGCGTAAAAAAATGTATTGCACTATGTCAATCTTCCCACTTAGTACCTCTTTTGTTAGCCCTTTAAAAAAATATGAGTTTTACAAAAATATTTTAGCGCTTAAAAATTTGTTGTAAATCTATGAAAAACATGCTATTCTATGAATGACTAAATGAAAACGGATACAAAAGGCGGTTGGTTTTTTTATGGAGACAAGTAGTAAAATAATTTTTGATTTAGCGATGCGTACAGCAGATATGATTGTTAACATGTTTGGCGATCGCTGTGAGGTTGCCGTACATGACTTCTCAGACCTACAGCATTCCTTAATTCACATTGCTGGTAATATTACTGGTAGACAAATAGGGTCACCTATTACGGATCTTGTTCTAAACGAATTAACTAAAAAGCAAGAAGATGTAGCAGATATACCCAACTACAAAACGCAATCCAAACAAGGTAAAGTAATGAAATCAGCTACTGTGTTTCTCCGGGATAATAATGATAAAATTATTGGCGCCTTATGTATGAATTATGATATTAGCCTGCTTATAGAGCTAGGCGGGGAAATTGACCAATTTATCAACTTTCAGCAAGAGAAACAGACGACAGAAAATTTTTTCAATTCGGTACAAGATGTGATCCACGAAATGGTCGATCAAGTAATCCTCGATCATAAAAAAGCCCCTTCTGAAATGATTATTGATGAAAAAATAGATTGTGTACGAAGTTTAGACGAAAAAGGAGTATTTTTAATGAAAGGAGCGACCGAATATGTAGCACATATGCTAGGCGTTTCCAAGTTCACTATCTATAATTACCTCCACAAAGTACGCACAATGAATGAATATCAGCTAGAAGGACACAAAGGTTGACTAGATTAACAACTTATCAGGCTTAAAAGTTTGTTTTTATGGATACATAAAACAGACGATGGTTCCTAAATGTATAAAAGTAAATGAAAATTCCCGCAACAAAGTTATTTTGGGAAGGCAATTATTGTTCAATTGTGAGCAAACAAAGGGGCCATAAAACTATCACTTCAACACTAGTTAGTCTGTACAGCACTCTAACCATACTGTGTAGTAATCAGTTGCTAATTTTCAAGGTGTTCCATGCCTAGCGTTTCAAATTTACAAACAACCATAAGCAAATAAATAAGGCAACTCCAAAACAAACATCATGAGGTGAAAAGTATGGAAATTATTAAAGGAACATTTTTACTAATTTTAGTGTTAACTTTTTTTACATTATTCAGCTATAAAGCACCTAGAGGCATGAAAGCAATGAGTGCGCTTGCAAGTGCTGCGATTGCTACATTTTTAGTTGAAGCATTTCAGCGCTACGTCGGTGGCGATTTGCTAAACATTGAGTTTTTAGGTGAGGTTGGCGATGCAGCCGGAAGTATGGGTGGTGTCGCAGCTGCAGCTCTTGTTGCACTAGCTATGGGAGTTTCTCCTGTATACGCATTAATGCTAGGAGCCTCCGCTGCCGGATTAGGTCTGTTGCCCGGATTTATCGCCGGTTATCTAATCTCATTTATTGTGAAACAGATGGAGACACGGGTTCCAGATGGGCTTGATTTAATTGTTGCTATTATTGTTGCCGCTCCCCTTACAAGACTCGTCGCTGTCATGGCTGATCCCGTAGTGGATGCAACATTGCTTAATATTGGCGGTATTATTACAGAAACAACTACTGCTAATCCAATTATTATGGGAATTATATTAGGTGGGGTTATTACGGTTGTTGCTACTGCGCCATTAAGCTCCATGGCATTAACGGCCATGCTTGGTCTTACTGGCGTCCCTATGGCAATCGGTGCCTTAGCCGTATTTGGATCTTCCTTTATGAATTTCGTCTTTTTCCATCGTATGAAGTTCGGTGACCGAAAAACAACGATATCTGTTGCTATTGAACCACTGTCGCAAGTAGACATTATTTCTGCCAATCCGATACCCGTTTATGTAACTAACTTCCTTGGCGGTGCAACTTCTGGTGTTATTATCTCTTTGGCAGGACTCGTAAATGGAGCAACTGGTACAGCAACTCCAATTGCAGGCTTCGCTGTGATGTATGGGTTTAATGATCCAATGAAAGTAACGATTATTGCACTACTTTGCGCAGGATTCAGTGCATTGTGGGGTTATCTTGGTTCACAAATATTTAAGAACTTTAAAATTCGTCGCGTACATGAATTAGCTGAAATGAATGGGTAACTGATATATATTGGAAATTCGTTATTTCGTTAGTAACTATACGATAACAAAAAAAAAAACGATGAGGCGGTGACACATATGAAGTACAATTCTGTTTTCGATATTATTGGTCCTGTTATGATTGGACCTTCCAGCTCACACACGGCTGGAGCAGCAAGAATCGGCAAAGCAGCCAGAAATTTATTAGGGGAGGAGCCAACTTGGGCAAAAATTCATTTGTATGAATCATTCGCTAAAACACATAAAGGACATGGAACCGATTTCGCCTTAGCAGGTGGTTTACTAGGCTTCGAAACAGATGACCCACGCATGGATCAATCATTAGAAATCGCAAAATCGAAACATATGGATATTACCTTTATGGAGGACACTGCCGCTGTAGACCACCCTAACACTGCCCGGTTAATCGTCGGCAATGATCATACCCAAGTAGAATTAGTTGGTGTATCTATTGGTGGTGGAAAAGTTGAAATCACCGAATTAAATGGGTTCGAGCTTCGTTTATCCGGCAACCATCCTGCGCTTTTAGTGATGCATAATGATCGCTTTGGCGCTATCGCTTCGGTAACAACCATATTAGCTAAGCATGAAATAAATATCGGTCATATGGAAGTTAACCGAAAAGACGTTGGCGATGCAGCTTTAATGGTCATTGAAGTTGATCAGAATATTCAAGAAATCATTATGAGAGAATTGCGTGAGGCAGCTCATATAACTAATATTTGTACGATTATTAGCTAACCTTTACATGTCTAATCGTGCCAAATAGCAGTTACGTTTAACAATGATGTTAGTCATGGAGTTGCAAATTACGGACTTCTCACACCGTGAAAGGATAATAAAAAACATAGGTTAGCCAAACCTTTAATACATTTAATGGAAGAAAGGAGTTCGTCTATGTTTCGAACAGTAGCAGAGCTAGTGGAAATTGCTGAAAAAGAAAACATCTTCATTTCAGAAGTAATGATTCGTCAAGAAATGGACGTAAAAGAAAAAACGCGTGAAGAAGTTATGGCGGAAATGGAAAAAAATCTCGAGGTAATGGAAAACGCCATTGAAGAGAGTTTACAAGGGGTGAAATCCGTCACTGGTTTAACAGGAGGAGACGCCGTCCTAATTCAAAATTATATGAAAGAGAAAACACCACTATCCGGTCAGCTTCTTTTAGATGCAGTGAGTAAAGCAATGGGTACAAATGAAGTAAATGCTGCAATGGGGACGATTTGTGCAACTCCTACAGCGGGAAGTGCTGGTTGTGTTCCAGGGACGTTATTTGCCGTCAAAAATCAGTTGAACCCGACTCGTGAACAAATGATACGCTATTTATTTACCGCTGGGGCTTTCGGCTTTGTTGTTGCTAATAATGCGTTTATCTCCGGTGCAGCAGGAGGTTGCCAAGCAGAAGTAGGCTCAGCTGGGGCCATGGCTGCGGCAGCTATCGTGGAAATGGCGGGAGGCACAGCCCAGCAATCTGCTGACGCATTCGCCATGACGTTAAAAAACATGCTCGGCCTTGTTTGTGATCCCGTAGCCGGACTTGTAGAAGTTCCTTGTGTAAAGCGAAATGCAGGCGGCTCAGCACTTGCAATTGTCTCTGCTGACATGGCGTTAGCTGGCGTTACAAGCAGAATTCCTTGTGATGAAGTAATTGGAGCCATGTACCGAATTGGAAAAACGATGCCCTCTGCTTTAAGGGAAACTGGAGAAGGCGGACTTGCCGATACTCCAACAGGTCGCTGGTTAAAAGAGAAAATATTTGGTTAGGGATTTATTGCATATTACTCTATAAGTAAAAACCATTAAGAACAAAGGCGAAAGCGCCCGGATAGCAAAGTAGCAACTGAGATAAAGGAATCATGGTGAGGATACGAACCAATGATGACTTATCGTAGGGCGCTTTCGTGAAGTCGCCTAGTTGCTGGGCGCTTGCGCCGGACGTGACTATTCCATTATATCGTTATCCCAATGCCAAAATTTTTATACTCCCTCTATATACCAACGTTTTCTCTTGTTTTCTTCGTTTTTCTTAGAATTTCATTTTATCTTTTACTCATCAACGATATGTAAGACCGTGTAAACATAACTTTTCATGTAGAAGGGTGCACTTAATAAGCCACCCTTCTCTTTTTGAAAAAAACGGGAATTTTCATTGCTATGATTGCACCTTCTCATCCCACCATACTCATGGCGACAAACCCTCCCACACCTCACAGCGTCTTCGCGCGCATACATTCCTTCGTTCAGTCTATCCATGAAGTGGGGGCGGCTTTGCTTTCTTATCTTGTAAAAAATAAACATCCTTGTTATCACCAATAATTTACTTATATCTCGACGAAGGTCATAGTCTATTTCTTTGCTGCTTCTGTTCCTGTTTAAAGGCTTTATGTACCATTTTTATTTCAGAATGAATAGGCTGAACCTCTCATAGAGACTCAGCCTTCTTTTTTATTAAAACTGATCAGTACTATAAACAAATGCATTCAGCACCGTATTTTTAGGATCGTAGGTTTCCAGTATCTTTCCATAGCGTTCGCGATAATCATTGTCTACTTTCATTTGTGGGATAACCTTGGTTCCTTCTTCAAAGAAATGCTTCGACCCCCGACCCATTTCTTTTCCTCGTTTCGTATGCTTGTCTAGTGCCACATCCATAATTTCCGGTTTTTGCCCCATCGCAAAACCTTTAATAATAATATTTTTTAAAAAGTCACTCGATCTGTCCTTTTTGCTTTCACATAAGATCCGGATGGCGTGGATAAAATACATTGGCTGGTCACCATCATTATATGGGAAGTTTTTACGCATTTCGTTTAAATTTTGTACGTGAATCGCGGCATTCAAATTACCAAATCCGATATCCTCAACAGAGATAGTCAATAATCTTCTCCACATTCTATCGAGTAATTGCGGGGAGCTAATATATAGTTCATAAGCATACGCACAAGCTTCCTCTACCATCGCTCTGCGGATAGATTTTTGTAAAGATGAAACGACTTCATCTACCTGTAAATTATTTCTTGTTTTCGTTTCTGCCCATACATTATAGGTTGCACTCATGTCTAATTATCTCCTTCATTATATAATCTATTTATCTTATCAGTTTAATAGGGTTTTAACTTATTTTGCCTGATGAATTTCCATTAATTCTTGCACTAATATTTTTATCGTTTCTGCATTCATGAGCTGATCTTCAGCATGCACGAGTAGTAATGTTACTTGTGGCTCCAATTCTTTCATTTCATCAGATAATGCAGAGGCATGCACATGATGCGCCTCAGCAAATTCATCGGCACCTTCTTGTAATTTTTTTTGCGCTTCCTCCACATTACCTTTTTTTGCATCTTCTAAAGCCATTAAATAATTCGATTTAGCAAGCCCTGCACAGGTAATAATTTTCATTGCTATCTCTGATAATCGCTCTACTTTGGACATAAATTATGCTTTCCCTTCCTCATGCATTTTGAAAGCTTGTTTCAAAGCCTCTTCACCATTCGCCATGGCATAAGTTCGTGGCTCTACAGCAGCAACCGGAATACCTAAAGTTGCTTTAATAGAATCAACCGCATAGATAATTTGTGGACCAACTAAGCAAATGTCCCATTTTCCTACTTCTTCATTAATAGCATTGTTCGATCTTGCTTCTACGACTACATCTAAATTTTGTGCAGCTGCAGCCTTGTTCATTTTATCCACTAAAATTGAGCTGGACATTCCAGCATTACATACTAATAATATGTTCATTTCGTTCTCTCCTTTTAAAAAAACTTAGAACTTATGGAAAAAGCTTCCGTTTTTCCTCTACTATAATCTACTACAGAATAATTACAAAACTTACTCTATATAATGTTTGTTAAAAAACGATGTCGATAAGGCGATAATTTTCTCTAAAAAAGCTTCTTTTCCATCTGCATCTAATAAACTGGCGATGGAGTCCTGATCTAAAGCTAATTGCTGCATAAAGTGAAACAACGTGCTTACATCATCATCCATTTTATTTTCAATGGCTAGCAAAAACACCATTCTAATCTTTTCTCCTTTATGCAAGAGAGGCTTTTTCAGCACCGCTACATGAACGGTTGTTTTATTGGCAAATGAAGACAATGGGTGTGGGATCATAAAATGCTTCCCAATCGTTGTTGGATAATTTTCCTCACGTTGGATAACATCCTTTACATACCCTTCTAAATCTTGAATACGGTGATGTCGTTTTAATTTCTGTGCCATATTTTTAATTAGCTCGTCAAACGTCCACTGTTCTTCCTCATAGATATCAACAAATTCTTCGCTGAACATGCGTAATATCAGCTTTTCATATCGATTACTATTTTTGATTTTGTGGATTTTATTCGTAAGTGAATAATAATCACTTCGCTCAGGAATTCGCTCAATAACATGGCAAGGAATAGCTTGATCAAGATTTAAAATATTCGTTGTAATAATTAAATCCACTTGTTGACTTTCCACATAATTGTCTAATGCGATCAATGGCAGGCATGCAACGACCTCCAAATGATTCCTAAAGTTACTAGTGAGCCAATTTTGAATAATATCATTAATCCCCATACTCGTATCACTAATAACAATCGTCTTCAAACGGTTATTATTTTTTCGTAAAAATATTTCAATATAAATCGCAATATAAGAGATTTCATCATCTGCTAAATATTTCTCTTGATAACGATATACAATATGAACAATTAACATGGCTACTTCATACGAAAATGGATAACGTTTTTTTATATCATTAATGATTGGATTGGATAGTTCATAATTCGTATCTAAACGGCGAAGCATATATTCCATATGCACTTTCAGATTTTCCATCGTTTCTACGCTTTCTTTTAAATCGATACTATATTTATCCAATACTTCTCTACGAAATTCATTTAAAATGGTTAGTGCTGTTATACTAATATTTTCTTCTAACGAATTCGAGTTTGTTGGAATTTTAAGGGACCAAAAAAACCGATTGAGACTCGTTTTATCTTTTTCCTTTATATCTATGCCTGATTTCACCAATTCCTGTAATAAAGAACTGACATTTCCATTAAAATAGGACTGTACATCAGACTTTATTGTAAATCCAAATCGATTCCTTAACACGGTGAGATAAATAGCACCAACCATCATTTCAAACGATTTGTCATCTATAATGAGCTTCTGGGAGGCTAAATAATTTTTCATTTTTATTGTTAATAAATCAAACTCTTTTTGATCAAAGTGACCATTTACTAACAGGTTGACATCTGTTAAATAATCGGGCTTGTCCGATAAAATAAGCTCCTTTAAGATTTTAAACAACAAATACCTAATTTCTTCCTCTGTGACAGAAAAATAAATTTGATTATGCTGGATTTCCATTGGCTGTATTTTATACTTTGTTTCCAAGAGTTGTCTTATTTTACTTAAGTCCTTAAAAATCGTTTGTTCGGACACGTAGAGCTCATCCGCTAATTGAAAGCAATCCTGCTCTTTTAAAAACAGCACCTTCCCTAAAACAACATATAAACGTTGTTCCTGATTTTGAAATCCTTGACGCTGTATGGTGGTGGTAGGATTCATAAAAGCTGTTAAAGTCTGTATATATGCAGGCAAAAGATAATAGCCTTTTTTATTCGAAGACAAAATGCGCAACGATTCATGAATTAACGTTTTATTGATGGAGGCAATATCGTTTCTTACGGTTCTTGTGGATACATTTAATTTATCAGCTAATTTCGCGCCAAAAATACCATTTGGATTTTTTAAAATCAACTCAATGATTTCCTTTTGTCGTTCCGTAAACATCGATATCACCTGCTTGGTATCTTTATTTTACTAAGTTTTCCTAATAAACACGCATCTTATAAAGCGGCACTTAAACTGTTTTTTCGCTCTCTTTTTTTATCTCATTTGCTTCCATTGCTTTAAAGAATGGCAAATAGATAAGCGTCATTAAAATTAAACTAATGAAAACAAATACAACTGCTCGCCAATCCAATGTCATGAGGAAAGCTCCTACGCCAGGTGGTAAAAATCCTGGTGGGTTAGCAATTGGCATACCCATTAGACCAGATGTCATGCCAAAATAAGTTAATGTCGTAACAATAAGTGGACCAAAGACAAAAGGAATAAACATAAATGGATTTAGTATGATTGGAGCGCCAAAGATAAGCGGCTCGTTAATTCCAAATAATGAAGGAATAATGGACACTTTACCAATCGCATTTAGGTTTTTCGCTCTTGAACGCATCATAAGCAATACGAGCCCTAATGTAAGGCCAGAACCGGACACTTGTAATATGTTATAGTATAACCCAAATGTAAAGATATGGGTTACATCAGCACCTGCTGCATAGTTGGCAATATTTTCCGCTTGATATGTGATCGCAAATGGCGCCCATACAGCAGAAGTAATCGCTGGACCGTGTAAACCAAAAAACCAAAGAAATTGCGTTAGAAGTATAACAATTAATAAGGATGGCAAGCTATCCATGGAACTAATTGCTGGTGCTAGCACATTCATAATTACTTGCGGAAAGGCAACCTCTCCTAAACTCGTTGATAAAATAGCTATGGTAGAACCAAGCAGAATATTAACAATCATTGGGAATAAATTACTAAAGCTATCTCCTACCATTTGTGGTACGCTGTCTGGCAATCGAACAACCATTTTTTTCTTAATCATAAAGCGAGTTACTTCAACGCTTAAAATAGCAGATATAATACTAACGAATAACCCTTGTGCTCCTAAATAAGTCATATCAAGTCCATTTTCCGTAACAACACCGCTCAGAATCACATGTATAATTACAGCTGTAATCCCATATTGTGCGGAATGCATCGCATATTTCTTCGCCAAGGAATCAGCAATAAAGAATGCAGCATAAACGGATAACAAACCATTTGTAAACTTATCTGGATACGTTAATTTATCAATATGGTTAGCAAAAAACTCATGAATAGGGCCGCTTTGGAACATGTTCATAAATGCAATTGGCAAAATAAAAAACGAACCTATAATGATAATTGGAACAATTGCAATCATTCCGTCTTTTATTGCTTGTAAGTGCTTCTGTTGCTCCACTTTATTCGCAATCGGCATCAGCCATTTCATTAAAGTGGACTGAAGTTTTGAGCTGTTCATGGGGACCTCCTGTTTGTGAAGTATTTTTCTTGCTTGCTATAGCTTAACTATAATTGAAAACGGTTTTTACCAGCAAATAAACATTTTCCGCCATGCTAGGAAACGGCATGACATGTTAGCCTTAAAATACTCCCAACAGTTGCTTTGTTAGCTTCCCTCATCTAAAGTAAAATAATCGACTAAAACTATAAACTGCAAAGATTCATATTTCTATAAAGAAATCCACAAGCCCCGGTTAAGCAACATAGTGAATGGAACGAAGCTACAGAGATAAAGTGAACCTCCAATTAGTGGGGTTTTTTTCATTCCCGTTGGTGGTTAACTCAGCGAATCAGGGATTTAGGTGCTGTTGGACTGTTATCTCCTACTTCGACTTGATAAGCTCACATCATTTATTTTGAAGCCGGAGCGTGGAGCGTAGTACCTTTTTATGAGATAAAGGAATTATGCCCCTGCAACCAGGGGGTATGCCGACGTCAGGCGGCAAGCCCGTTTTTAGTCGGCCTTCCCCTTAGTGACGAACCGATGATGACCTATCATAGGGGGCTTCGTAAAGTCGCATAGTTACAGGACGATGAAGCCAAACATGACTAGTTGGTTTTTTTATCCATAAGCACATCATTTTATGCTTTCCTAATCTTTGAACAAAAAGTCAAAAAACTTGTTGAAAATGTCTAGCCACAAGGGTTACTTATAAGGTGAAACGGAGATTCCGTCAGTAGAAGTTTTCCTCGCGAGAACAGAACAAATTAGCATGGCAGGCGTCCTTATTCTCCTGTGAACAGCTTATTGCCTTCCCGTGCAACTCAAAGATGGTCCCATCCCATGTTGTCTCCTGTTTAGTACAAATCCTGTTAGACGCAAGATAAAGAAAAAACACTAAAAAACAGAACATACTAAAGTCGAGTGCCCTTTTTAGATGATAACTTTTCTTGTCTTCACACAAAAAAATCAGAACCATATACAGATTGTATACTTACCCTAAACAGATGCATGCTATTTTCCGAGTAGTAATTGACATCGCATCATGCTATAGTTGCGAACAAAGGCGAAAGCGCCCGTTTAGCAACGTAGCAACTGGAACGAAGCAACTAAAGTTTTAGGGATCATGGTGAGGATACGAACCGATGATGACTTATCGTAGGTCGCTTTCGTGAAGGCGCCTAGTTGCTGGGCTCATGCGCCGGACGTGGCTATTCCGTTATATCGTCCCAAAGCCAAAATTTTTATACTTTCTCATCTCTTTAAAAATCAAAAACAGACCTGTTTGTACGTAACAGATCTGCTTTTCATTGTAAAACCAATTCCTTGGGTTATTTATCTAGCACACTTTATATCCGTTTTTTTCCACGCTCACTTCCTCCAAAATCCTTTTAGTTTATAACCTTTTCTTATCCGTTTAAATTGGTTCTTCTTCCTGATATGGTACTATCACTTATCATTCATTTATCCCCAACCTTCGGAACATGCTTAAAGATCTCGCCAGACTCAAAAAACTCAATTAACCGGCTAATCCAGTTCAAATAATCGAGTGAGCCTTTTATCTCCTTTAGTAAATTATCCAATTGCGCTTCTAGCTCTTCATTTAGCGATCCTTCTTCCTGCAAATCAATCAACTTCTGGTATAAGCTATGCTCATGCAATCTACTTTTAGTAATAGTCTTGCGCCAATTTGCAGTAAACAGTGCGATGAATGTCTGGTAATAATCATTTTCTACTTTAATCAAGTCTTTGCGGACGCCCTTAATAAACACTTTTTCTGCTAAGTTTAATTCTATCATTTCACGAACAACTTGGCTCATCCGCATCTTACTCATACCCATAGCTTCAGACAATTGCTCAAGTGTCATCGGATCTCGATTCAATGAAACAATACCAAATACACGCCCAACCGTCTTTGAAACGCCAAATGTATACACATTGTCCGCGATCTTCTCTACAACTTGATTTTCTAATTTTTCAATTTGATTTGGCAAGTTTTCCATACCACTAACTCCTTGAACAAGTTCTATTGTACCAGTAAATATACCATAGTTTATTTTAAAAACAAAAAGACAAATAGACAGTTAACAGAAGGAAAACGGAGCAATTATATGAAATATCTAATATAAAATGTGTAAAATATATTTTTTACATATGTTATACTATATATAAGCCCATTTGCAGTTTTTATTTCAATATTCCTTATCTTATAATAAGTTTCAGGTGACTAATGATAAATTAAACGTGGCGGAATTTTTTAAGTATAGAGAAGGGGGTGCTTTGTTTTGCTTCAATTCGAACATGTATCAAAAGTATACGAGGGCGGAACAAAGGCAGTCGACAACATCAACTTAAACATAGAAAACGGAGAGTTTATTGTATTTATTGGACCAAGTGGATGCGGTAAAACAACTACCATGAAGATGATTAATCGCTTAATTGAAACAACAGAAGGAAATATTTACATTGATCATGAAAATATTAAGGACAAAAACATCGTTGAACTCAGACGATCTATCGGGTATGTAATCCAGCAGATTGGCTTATTTCCTCATATGACTATCGCAGAAAATATTTCACTTGTACCTAAGTTATTAAACTGGTCTGAGGATAAGCGCCGGGCACGCGCAGAAGAATTATTGCAGTTAGTAAATATGGATAAAGCATATTTAGATAGATATCCTAACGAATTAAGTGGTGGTCAACAGCAACGTATTGGTGTATTACGTGCTCTTGCCGCTGACCCACCACTTATTTTAATGGACGAGCCTTTTGGAGCATTAGATCCAATCACGCGTGATGGATTACAAGAGGAATTTAAAAAGTTACAACAATCGCTAGGAAAAACCATCGTCTTTGTTACCCATGATATGGATGAAGCTATTAAACTAGCAGATCGAATTGTTATCATGCGTAAAGGGAAAATTGTACAAGTAGGAACGCCACAGGAAATTCTCAGTCAGCCTGCCAATGAGTTTGTTGAAGAATTCATTGGAAAACATCGCCTTATTGAATCACGACCTACCCTGCAAACAGTTCAACAGATTATGAATGACAATCCGATTTCCATTAACGTGGATAAAGCAATATCCGAAGCGATTCGAGTCATGAAGGATCATAAAGTAGATTCCCTATTAGTGGTCGATGATCACTATGTTCTGCAAGGTATGATTGATATTGAAATGATTGAACAAAATAGGAAAAAGCATGGTAATGTAAAAGATATTATGGAAACCGCAATTTACAAAGTGGAGCAGCATGCGTTATTACGTGATACCATTCATAAAATATTGCGTAATGGATTCCGCTATGTCCCTGTTGTCGATAAAGAAGACAAGCTGATCGGGATTGTAACCCGCGCCAGCTTAGCAAATATTGTTTATGACTCTATTTGGGGAAACGGCAATGGTGACAGCATATAAGCAGTGCTTCTATAGTTAGTAAAGCAGAATAGCAACCTGTAAATACCAGTATCTGCTCCCCAAAAGGAAGTTTTAAATGAACGAAGAACGCCTGGGGAATTTTTAATATGAATGAACCTCTTTGATGATTTTAATACGCCAAATCTCCAATACAAAGGAAGTGATCATGTGGAGACGTTACAAACATTTTTTACAGAGTATGGAGACCAACTATTATTTAAAACTTGGGAGCACCTTTATATTTCATTGCTTTCCATCTTTTTAGGAATCATAGTTGCTGTACCACTGGGCGTGGCTTTAACACGTGTTCCCAAAGTTGCCGATAAATTTATGTCTTTAGTAGGTATTATTCAAACATTTCCTACATTAGCAATTTTAGCTTTTTTCATCCCGCTTCTTGGGATTGGAAAAGTACCTGCTATTGTTGCTTTGTTTTTCTATTCTCTTCTTCCTATTCTACGTAATACGTATACAGGTGTATATAACTTAAATGAAAACATACTAGAAGCAGGGCGTGGTATGGGGATGACGGGATGGGAGCGGATTCGAATGGTAGAACTCCCATTAGCAATGCCTGTAATCATGGCTGGAATTCGAGTATCTACTGTCTATTTAATTGGCTGGGCCACGCTCGCCGCTTATATAGGCGCAGGTGGTTTAGGTGACTTTATTTTTGATGGTTTGAATTTATTTAAAACTGAATTTATTTTGGCAGGAGCTATTCCGACTACGTTGCTTGCGTTAATCATCGACTATGTATTTGGTCGGTTGGAAGAACGTTTAACTCCAACAGGAATTAGTGGTTCATCAAAAGCTGCCTAGAAAGGAGGATACGCACATTGTTCAAGTCAAAAAAGAAACTGGTCATTATTACTACTATTTTACTACTTTTAAGTGGTTGTTCATTACCAGGCCTGAGCGGATCTTCTAAAGAAACGATAAAAATTGGTACATTAAACAATTCAGAATCGATGACTATCGGCTATATTATAAAACAGCTTATTGAACATAAAACCGATTATCATGCAGAAATCATTGGCAATATGGGGTCATCTATTGTGCAGCATCAAGCGTTAGAGCAAGGCGAAGTTGACATTACAGGAACAAGATATACAGGCACTGATTTGCCTGGAACATTGCAAATGGATCTTGTTACAGATACGGATAAGGCACTTAAGATTGTTCAACGGGAGTTTGAAGAACGTTTTGACCAAACTTGGTTTGACCCGTATGGATTTGAAAATTCTTATGCATTTACAGTAACTAACAAGTTAGCTGAAGAAAAAAATTTACAAAAGGTTTCTGATATTGAACCATATGCTGCTGATCTACGTCTTGGAGTTGATAATGCTTGGCTAAACCGTGAAGGTGACGGCTACCAAGGCTTTATTGACACATATGGGTTTGAATTTGGAAAAGCATATCCAATGCAAATTGGGCTTGTCTACCAAGCAGTAGCTAGTGGAAATATGGATGTTGTACTAGCTTATACTACGGACGGCCGTATTGAGGCATTTGATTTAGTTAGCTTAGAAGATGACAAAAACTTTTTCCCGCCGTACGATGCTTCGCCTGTTGCAAGAAATGATATATTAAAAAGCCACCCAGAAGTAAAGGACATCTTGGAATCTTTGGCAGGTAAAATTGATGAGAAAACGATGCGCTACATGAACTATGAAGCAGATGTAAAAATGAAAGAGCCCTATATTGTGGCAAAAGAATTCTTGGAAGAACATCATTACTTTGAAAATGAATAATGAAGGAAAGCGGGTGATTTTTTGGAAACATTAGCTGAGTTGTGGAACTATTACACGCAAAACTATTCGTATGTTTGGGAGGAATTTTACCGACACTTTCTCATGTCTGCCTACGGTGTTTTGTTTGCAGCTATCGTCGCCATCCCTTTAGGTATTTTCATCGCACGGCATGCAAACTTAAGTAAGTGGATATTTTCATTTACTAATGTCATTCAAACTATCCCAGCGCTAGCCATGCTTGCTGTTCTTATGCTTGTATTAGGATTAGGACCGAATACCGTCGTCGCTGCGCTGTTTTTATATTCTCTACTACCAATCCTTCGTAACACGTACACGGGTATCCGTAATGTCGATCAAGCATTAATTGAATCAGGTCGCGGAATGGGAATGACCAAATTTCAATTATTACGGATGGTTGAATTCCCACTAGCGCTTTCCGTTATCATGGCAGGCTTACGAACAGCACTTGTCATCAGCATTAGTATTGCAACGATTGGAGCTTTTATTGGTGGTGGTGGTTTAGGAGCAATTATCATTCGAGGAACAAACGTCTCCGATGGAACAGCTATTATTTTGGCTGGTGCCATCCCGACAGCATTGATGGCGGTTGTGGCTGACTTGGGTATGGGCTGGATAGAAAAGCGCCTTATGCCAAGATAAAGTTAATCTTCAATCAGGGGGACGCATTTATCCCCTGCTGATTGTCTCCACTTATAGTTCTGGCTTCTCCTCAGATTCCTTAACTGTAGAGTCTTACAGTCTTATATACGGGATAAAGTAAATTTCAATGAGCAAGGGTTTTCTGTTATGCCCTCCCGATTGGCATATAACGAATCAGCCAACACATTTGACAATTTGCTTAAAGTTAAACCCTTGGCTTCTCCTCCTAAAGTATAAGTAAAGATCTTACATCTAACTATTTTTGCGATTCATATTTTGTAATCACATGTCTTTTCAAAATATGAATGCCATATTGGATAAAGCTTTTAAGAAAAGCACCAATCAAATTGCGATCCGAAGTGAACTGCCTCTGGGATTCTTATTTTTGTTTCGTATAGAAAGTGCTATAAGTTCAGGAGTTGGATAATCTGTATTGCAACAAATGCCACACCATCTAAACAGGAATAAAAAAGCACCTGTAGAAAATACAAATATATAGTATTCTCCGCAGGTACCGTCTTTATATTGGTTTTACAGTAAAAATTTGTTCTCCCGTTCTAACGTTCCTCGATAGCAGAGGCTGATCTACTGAAAACTTATCCGTGTTCATAACAATAATTGGCGTAATCACGTTATATCCCTGTTTTTCAATAAAAGCCAAATCCATCTCTGCCAATAAATCTCCTTGTTTTACAGTATTCCCTACTGTAGCTTTGATTTCAAACCCTTTTCCATCAAGGTTAACCGTATCCAATCCCATATGAATCAAGATTTCTATACCATCAACAGAACGAATTATAATGGCATGCTTTGTTGGAAAAACATGGGCTAACTCACCTTCTACAGGGGAAACTACTTTACCCTTCTCAGGAACAATAGCTATGCCATCACCCATCCATTTTTGGGAGAACACTTCATCAGGAACTTCTTCTAAAGAAACTGCCTTCCCTGAAAGAGGGGATATAGCAGTCAACATCATGGTAGGCTCTATTTCCTCATGAGCTTCTTTTTTTTGCTTCTTTGAAGGCTCCTTACGAATCAAACTGACGCTTTGATCGATAATTGTTAAAATTTCATTTTTCAATATGTCTGATGTAGGACCAAAAATGGCTTGTACACCATTTCCTACTTCTAGTACACCAGAAGCGCCAAGTATTTGTAGTTTTTCTTTATCTACATTTCCCTTGTGATGCACACCAACACGTAAACGAGTAATACAGGCATCCAAATTATTAATATTCTCATATCCGCCAAGCGCTTCTAACACTTCATATGCTTTTTGATTTATATCATTTGCGCTTTTATTTTCCCTGTCTTTATTCATATCTGCTTTTGTGAATAAACGATTTGTTCCTTCTTCGCCTCTACCTGGAGTTATCAAACTCCATTTTTTTATTGCCCAGCGGAAGACCAAATAATAAACAACTGCCATTGCAATCCCTACCATTAATACATACCACCACGGCTCTCCAACCCCTGGTAAAATACCAAATAGAATAAAATCAATTATTCCTGACCCACCTGCATAACCAATATTAACATCTAACATATACATAATCATAAAAGACAAACCAGCCATAAACGTATGAAAAACATATAATAAAGGGGCTACAAATAAGAATGTAAATTCAAGCGGTTCAGTAATTCCAGTTAACAATGCTGTACCTGCGGCAGTTAATAATAAACCTGCAACAGCTTTTTTATTCTTTGGTTTAGCCATATGATACATTGCTAACGCTGTAGCAGGTAAGCCAATCATGACAAATGGAAACTTGCCTGCCATAAATCTTCCAGCTGTAATTTCAACCGCACTATCTATTTGTTTATCAGCAAGCTGTGACATGTACATCGCTGTATCTCCTGATACCATTTGTCCAGCTAATGTAGTATAGACTCCTCCAACCTCAGAAAAACGAATTGGTATATAAAATATGTGATGTAATCCAAACGGAACCAAGCCTCTTTCCACAATTCCATAAATAAACATGTAAAATGGCGGTGTATTCTCACCAGATAATGCAGCTCCCAACTCATAAATCCATTCTTGAACCATGGGCCAAATGAAAGACAAAATAAGTCCAATTCCTACAGAATACACTGCTGTAATTATTGGAACAAAGCGAGCTCCTCCAAAGAACGACAACATTTCAGGCATTCTGAAGTTATGGTATTTATTATATAATGCAGCAGCTATAAATCCCATTACTATTCCACCAAAAACACCAACCTGTAAAGTTGGAATTCCAAGTTCCAGTGTATGTCCAGCTTCACTAATATTATCCATATTAACTCCAGTAGTAATGCCAATAACTGTATGCATAATTAAATACCCTACAAGTGCTGAAAGAGCTGCTGGTGATTTTCCACCTGTCCAGCTTCCGGCAATACCTACTGCAAATAAAACACCTAAATTCCCAAATATGGCTCCTCCTGCACCTTTCATTAAACTGGATATAGTTTTCCATACAGAATTATCCAAAAACTGAAAATATTCGATCAAATATGGTGACTGCAAGGTTGTTCCAATACCTAATAATAATCCAGCAGCTGGCAATAGAGAAATGATTACCATAAACGTTTTTCCAATGCGTTGAAAAAAGTCAAATGTAAAAATCTTTTTCATTTTAAGCCTCCTTTGAGATCGAATTCATTTAATACGTTTACCGCTTACTCTCTACATATGTGTAGAGAGTAAGCCAGTTAAATTAATTCAATTCTGGCCAATAACCCTTGTTGGCATCAATTAAAGCATCTAACACCTTTCTAGCCTGTTTTGCAGAGACCACCGTTCGATTTAATGTCAATGCTTGTAAGGCTTTACCATAGGACTTTTCTAAATAAGCTTCGACCGTTAGTTTTTCATATGCATACTGAGCTTCAATGAGCCCTTTATAAAATGTAGGTATTTCCCCAACAGCGAAAGGTCTAGGGCCATTTGCTGTAATGCTTGCAGCGACCTCTACCATTGCATCCTGTGGTAAGTTGCTCACCAATCCATCGTTTTTCAGAATGACAATAAAGTTGTTCCCTTTATTGTAAGCAATAGACTCTGCCACAAATAGGATGAATTCACCGTGTGCATCATTTTGAACGACATCACAATCCTTTGCCGTTCCGGCCTCCACGGCAAGCGCACAATCCTTAAATACGCGCTTTTCTCGTCCAGCTTGTACTTCATTCGTTCGAGTGAAATCTGGATTTAATTTTTTCAACACCTGATCTGGGTACAGATAATATTGTAAATACGTATTAGGTAAATACTCAGGAAAATCACGAACAATCTGTTCCACCATTGCATAAGTATCTAGCCATGATTGATCCCGCTGTTCTGCATCAGCTGGACGAAACCCTCCATTAAGTATTTTTTCTCGTAGCTTTGGTAGAAGGTCATTTCCTTCAGTATCGTATAAATTAGTGAACCAGCCAAAATGATTTAACCCGAAATAAACAGGTTCAAAGTCCCGCTCATGAACACCTAGCAGTTTCCCATAAGAGCGAAGTAAATTCTCAGGTTGATCACAAATATTAAGAATGCGATTATCTTTTGGAAATACCTCTTTTAGCGCAACAGCTACAATAGCAGCTGGGTTTGTATAATTTAAAATCCACGCATCTTTCGATTTTGCTCGGACATCATTTACTAATTCAATCATGTCACCAATGGAGCGCATTCCATAAGCAAACCCTCCAGGTCCACATGTTTCTTGACCAATTAATCCCATGTTTAAAGGAACTTTTTCATCCTTTTCGCGCATTTCATAGCCGCCCGTACGCATTTGGCAAAGTACAAAATCTATGTCTTCTGTGAATGCTTTAGCTTTATTGGTTGTGTAACTAAAATGAACCTCTGGATATTCTTCTTTAAGTAATATTTTTGCAAATTCACCTATCTTTTGCTGTCTATTGGCATCAATGTCATACATTACTAACCGTTTAATAGGAAACGTATCCTTTCTAGAACACATTCCTTTTAAGAGCCCAGGGGTGAATGTGCTCCCACCACCCACAATAACTACATTAAACTTTTTCATTAAAATTCCTCTCCTGTTGATTTGATTTTGTCACTATGAAGATTATAAATGACAAAACAGAAAACGCTTCAATAATTTCATTTTATGAAATTTTTTAGTTGTATACTATAATACAATCAAGAAGAAGGGAGGATCCATTCGTGTATAATTTTATGGTAAAGCTATTAAATTTTATTGAATCTTCAACAGATCACACCAAGTCAGAAATTATTATCGCGCAATTTATTTTACGAAATGTAGAAAAAATACCTCATATGACTATTTACAAATTAGCAGAAGCCTGTCATACATCTCCTGCTACTATTACTAGGTTTTGCAAAAAGTTTGATCACATAAACTTCAAAGAGTTAAAAGAACGTGCACGTACATTTATTGAGTATAATACGAATGAAGTGATGAGGGGATATACAGAGAGCAAATACAACGCAAATAAATTAACTGATTATTTTGATGAACTACAACTATCTCTATATGAGACAAAAAAACTATTATCTTCAAAAGAGGTTATGATAGCCACTCATAAAATCCGCCAAGCAGTTAAAATTTCATTTTTTGGTGTAACCTATTCTCACCTACTAGCAAGAAATGCACAATTCAAATTTACACGTCTTGGTAAAGATGCAACGGCATACAGTGACCCTGAAAATCAAATTATAGAAGCAAAAACGATGACAGCAAACGATGTAGCAGTAGTCATTTCTTTTTCAGGAGAAACTAGATTTATCGTCAGGCTTGTTAGGGAGCTTAACAAAAATAATATACCTATCATCGCTATTACAGGATTTCCAAATAGTTTTCTAGCAGAAAATGCTGACCAAACCATCTGTATAAGTAGCCATAAAATGGACAACTTTAAGTCACCTGTAATAGAAGAAATAAATTTGTTAAGTGCCGTTAACTCTATTTACCTCGCTTATTCCATCATTTTTAAATAACCATATTTGTTCGAAAACAAAAGCGCAAGCGCCCGTTTAGCAACGTAGCGAATGGAACGAATCAACTAGAGATAAAGTGAACCTTCCATCAGCGGGGTTTTCTTCATCCCCGCTGATGGTTAGTACCACCAGGGTATGACCTAAAGGTCCATGAACGAATCGGGGATTTAGGTGCTGTTATCCCCCCACTTCGACTTGCTCCGCTCGCATCTCCCATTCTTGAGGTGGGAGTCTATAACGCCTTTTTACAGGATAAAGGAATCATGCCGACGTCTGGGCGGCAAGGCCGTTTTTAGTCGGTCTTCCTCTTAGAGACGAACCGATGAGGCCTTATGGTAGGGCGCATTTCTAAAGTCGCATCGTTGCTGGGCTCATGCACCCGGACGGTGGCGATTCGGTTATTTCGCTATCCACAAGCTTCTCATTTTATACTTTCCTATCTCATTAGTAAAACACCACGCTATCTACAAATCATGCAGACAACGTGGTTTCCTCTTTTCTTCTTTGTTTCAATCGTGACCAGTAAATAATCGGTATTAACATGAGTGCGACCGACCCGCCAATAAATCCTAAAATTGCATAGTTGGAATAGGCAACTATGACTCCTGAAATGATACTGCCAAAGGAACCTCCAAGCGCTACCCAAATATCAATTGACCCTTGCGTTTTCGCTCGGTTATGAATCGTTGTTGAATCAATAATTATAGCTGTGCCACTAATAAGTCCGAAGTTCCAACCAAGACCCAATAAAACGAGAGCACTCGTTAAGCCAACTAATGAATTTCCCGGAACAAAAGCCGCTATAATGCCTGACATAGCTAAGGCGATTGCGGAAGCAGCTCCCATAGATTTCCTACCAATACGATCTACCAATAACCCTGTGCCAAGTGATGGCAAATACATCGCGGCAATATGAAGACCGATGACCACTCCGATGGCTGTCAATTCACCACCATGATTTTGCATATGGACTGGCGTCATCGTCATAATTGCAACCATAACGACTTGAGACAATACTAACAGCATCGCTCCGACAAAAACGCCAATACGATTAGATTTATGAGCAAGACTAGATTCTGTAGACGAGCCAGGTTGTTTCTGGCTTGCTTCATAAACCGCAAGCTCCCTTGCCACGAGTAATGGATCTGGTCGAAGAAACAAATAAATCGTCAATCCAGCTAAAAGATAGGCCACTGCAGCAAGGATAAACGGACCTGCTAACGGATGCATATTGATTACTTTTGCAACTTTTCCCATAGGTGTAACAAGGTTTGGACCAGCTACGGCTCCAAACGTTGTAGCAACCATCGCTACACTGACAGCTTTGGCTCTTTGTTTTTCAGAAGCTAAATCCGTCCCTGCATAACGCGCCATTAAATTCGTCGCTGTACCTGCACCATATACAAAAAGAGATATAAATAACAACAGTACACTATTCATGTTCGCAGCTACTATGACGCCAATAGCACCAACGCCCCCGGAAATAAATCCAAAGGTCAATCCATGGCGACGTCCTAAGCGTTGTGTCAAACGCCCTACAAGATATGCAGCTAGTGCAGAACCAAGCGTGAATAAAGCTGCCGGTACCCCTGCAAAACTTTCTGTTCCTAGCATATCTTGGGCTAGCAGTGCTCCAACAGTAATACCAGCAGCTAATCCTGCCCCGCCAAAAATTTGCGATAGTAAAACAATCCATAAAGATCGTTTATACAGCTTTTGTCTTTCTTCCTTTGACTTCATATAATGGTGAATCATTTTCTTATCTTCTTTCATTGCCCCTTCCCCTCTCTTAAATCCGAACAAGATACGTTTATAATATAATGAACTAATTCATGTTTACACCAAAAAAGTTAGGTACTTAAGCTCATCACTATATACAGATTCAACAACCCACCATTACCATATTTATATTTGCAACACAGATATTTTTAAGTAGAGTACTATTTGATAAAAACCATATCAGTTCATCCACCCTATAAATACCTACCAAGGTATTATACAAGGAGATTTGCCTTATTGCTATCTATCTGTTTAAAGATATTTTTTTACAACTATACAGATGCTTATGGTCTAATGATATAATGATAACACTAAGCATTAGGTAAAGGACTGAAAATTCAATAATACCTGTTCCATTTTTACTTCACAACCCAAAATAGAGGAGTAGATGATAATTGCATATAAAAGGGAGACAAGTATACCCTAATTGCCCAACTATTCATAGAACTTTAGTAATTGGCGGGTTGACTAAAACCCAGCTTATTCAAAAATTGCAACAAAGTACAATCGCATTAAACGAATATGCACAACTACTGTTAGCTAGTGATGTATTTACAACTTCTCATACAAAATATACGGTACACACCGTACAATTAACCGTACGTGACCTTGGTTACGCTAAAGGAGCTACTACGCATGAACTGTTTAAACGAGCTAGCGTCCTCGCCCTAAAATTATGCCCTCTTGAACTAGCGGTTTACCTCAGACTGGAATACGTAAATCAGCCAGAATGTAGCTTGAATAATAGTTCAAAACGGCCTCAAGCTCCATCTGGCTCCATCACGATAGCATCGCAAATAGAAACAGAAGACGATTATTTCCCTAAAGGATTCTACCTAAGACGGATTAACGATGTATTATGGCTTCGAGGTTACCTTGCTGATAATTTGCACGTATGGAACCCAAGCGACCACTTTATTTTTTGTGAAACAAATTTCAAAAAAACTTAGCTATCATGACGATAGCCATAGTTTTTCATATGCTATAAAACCCTTATTGGAAACAAAAAAAGCAATGCATTCCCTCTGTAAACTAGGAATAAAATTGCTTTTTTCAAAACATTAAATGGGGGGATAAATTTTAGTCAACCTTTCCTATTTGATGAAAGGGGAGAAAATTTATAAGAAGAGAAGAAATAAGGATGCTCCAAAAAAATTAGGCTTGTGGTTTATAAGAAAAAAGGACCTGTAACATTAAATGTAACTGCTTAACTGTTTATAAATACATTTAATGTTACTACCTTGTTCTCGCAAATGATAAAGAGACCTGTTCCTAACTCAAAGGCAATAAAATACGAATTACCGTCCCCTCTCCTGGCTTAATTTTTACCCGAATCGTAATCGTCTAGAGATGGCTATGGATCTGTTTATGGTTTTATTTATGCAAGACTTAAAAAAGAAAATGATAATACAGTAGAAGGACGGTTAAATGAGAGAACAGCGTGTAGTAGTTGCTGCGTTTTTTTTGCCTGTCTTAAACACCTCTCCACAGAAGAATAAAGAACAAAGAAATTGAATATGTCGTGCCCAAGCAACAAGCTTAATAAGCTTTTATAAGCAAAAGTTATAAAGTAATAAAAAAAGCGTATTGGTCAGCCTGTATTTCGTTGTTTATAATAGCTTTAAGACAGCCGAAAATTCAAAATATCTGAATTAACTAACATTAATTTGAAAACGCTTTAAGTATGTTGTTATTCTTTTCTTGCCAATTATTTTGTAAAAGGGGGCAATCCGATGTTATTGAATCCTGTTGTATTATCTGTATTAGCTTTAGTTGTTTTAAGCCTAGCGCGTGTCCATGTAATTTTCGCTTTACTCATCGCATCTATCGTCGGAGGAATAGGCGCAGGAATATCGTTGGAAGAGACATTCACCTTGTTAATTGGGGGCCTCGGAGGGCAAGGTGAGACAGCGCTTAGCTATATTCTTTTAGGTATTTTGTCGGTTATGATTGCAAGGTCTGGTATTACTACTCTTTTCATTCAACGCGTATTACCGTACATGCAAGGAAGACGTGCTATCGTACTATTCTTGTTAGCAGGTGTAGCCAGTCTCTCGCAAAATGTTGTTCCTATACATATTGCCTTCATCCCGATTCTAATCCCGCCACTTCTGACCATCTTTAATAAAATGAAAGTAGATAGAAGGGGGATTGCAACAGCATTAACATTCGGCCTAAAAGCTCCTTATATACTGATTCCTATAGGATTTGGGCTGATTTTCCAAAACATCATTGTTGATGAAATGAAAGCGAACGGGATGGAAATTGGCTTATCGCAAGTCCCTTTAGCCATGATCATTCCAGTAGCAGGGATGGTCATTGGATTAGCAATAGCTATCTTATATACGTATCGAAAACCTAGAGAATATCGTGTGATCCCAAACCAATTTACAAATGATGCAGCAGCAACCAACGATAAGACCAATGCAAGTTGGCAGTGGCAACACTCTGTGACCCTTCTTAGCTTAGCTGTTACCCTGACCTTGCAGCTTATGTATGGATCGCTTGCACTTGCTGCGTTAGGCGGCATTTTAACCATGCTTGTGCTTCGTGCCGAAACGTGGCAGAGTGGAGACGTTATTGTGGAAGATGGGGTAAAAATGATGGGCGTTATCGCATTTGTAATGCTAATTGCTTCCGGCTATGCCGCTGTTTTAAAAGAAACTGGGTCTGTTCAAGCACTCGTACAATCTGCAAGTGCTTGGCTTGGAGACAGTCAATTCTTAGCCGCTGTTGTCATGATGATCATTGGAATGCTAGTCACTATTGGCATTGGTACCTCTTTTGGAACCATTCCGGTATTGGCAGCTATATTCGTTCCCATATGTACAAGCTTAGGATTTAGTCCTTTAGCAACAGCTGCCTTAATTGGTACTTCAGGAGCAATCGGAGATGCCGGATCTCCTGCTTCCGACAGTACATTAGGACCTACATCTGGTTTAAACGTCGACGGTCAACATCATCACATCTGGGACACCTGTGTGCCAACCTTTATTCATTATAATATTCCACTGTTTATTTGTGGCATTATCGCTGCATTGGTTTTATAGGACAGGTAGCTTTCATAAAGTAAAACAAAAGCAATCTAACTTGTCTTGTTTGTCAAGATAGATTGCTTATTGAAATAATTATAAGTTTCTACTATAGTTTAAAACAAAGTTAATCTTTAAGTATTCCATTACTTCTACAATAATGACAGTAAAATACGAATGATCGTACCTTCCACCCCCACGGGATGTTTTTGCTCTTTCATGAACTTTTCGCTCATCGTTTCTCCACAACAAAGCTCCCTTTCACGTCTTCCCCCCACTTTAGTTCATATGTTTCACTCTGATGAATTGGTCCCACCCCTTCAGGAGTTCCCGTATAAATAATATCCCCTTTCTGCAAGCCGAAATGCGCTTGAAGATAGTCCAAAATCGTCTGGAAAGAGAAGATCATAGAAGTAATATTTCCCTGTTGAACTATTTCTCCGTTTCGCAACAAGGAAAAATCCTTTTCCACACAAGCCGCTTCCCCAGGAAAATCCCAAAAGTCTGTGATTACAGCTGCATGCTTAAAGCCTTTCGCTAATAGCCAAGGATGCCCCTTCTTTTTTAATTCAGATTGTACATCTCTTAACGTCAAATCTACTCCAAGTGCCATCTTGGTGACCACATCTTCAATCTTCGAATCATCTGCTACATTTTTTCCTATGTATAAAACGATCTCAAGCTCATGATGAATATCGCCTTTATCAAATGAGTAAGGGATAACTTGACCATAGGCTGTTACGAGAGAATTGGTTGGTTTAGAAAAAACGAGGGGGCGTTCCGGTACAGCATTACCAAGCTCAGCAGCATGATTTGCATAATTACGACCGATACAGAAGATATTGTTTATGTTCATTTATATCACTCCTTCTAATGTGGCATTTTTCCTCATAGTATACCATATATTCTGACAATCCAAGTCGCTGCCCCGCTCTTCCAACCGTATGGTGCTTAAAAATGGCATTTCTCCAAACATCGGTTTAAAATACGTGAATTATCATGCACATGACTATAACCTTCTGTGCTTAAGTGCTACAATTAACATGTACATGTTGCTTCTGTTACTTTCAATGTATCATTCGTTCTAAGCTGAAGAAGCTAGCAGTAATACAGTAAAGGAGTGGAAAATTATGCAACAACAGCAATTGGAAAAAATGAAAAAGGGAAAAGGATTTATCGCTGCACTTGACCAAAGTGGGGGTAGCACGCCAAAAGCCTTAGCCGCTTATGGAATCAAAGAAGAAGCATATTCGAATGAAGACGAAATGTTCGATTTAGTACATGAAATGCGTACACGGATTATTACATCCCCGGCTTTTGATTCCAATTTTATTTTAGGAGCCATTTTATTTGAGCAAACGATGGACCGTGAAATTGAGGGAATGTATACAGGCGATTATTTAGCTGAAAAGAAAGGTATCGTACCGTTTTTAAAAGTAGATAAGGGTCTTGCTGAAAAATCGGACGGCGTACAGCTTATGAAACCAATCCCAGACCTTGAAGCGCTATTAAAGCGTGCAAATGAACGGCACATTTTTGGAACGAAAATGCGCTCTGTTATTAAAGACGCCAATCCAGAAGGCATCAAAGCGGTTGTCGACCAACAGTTTGAAATTGGTAAACAAATCATAGCTGCTGGCCTAGTACCAATCATTGAACCAGAAGTAGATATTAACAGTCCGGAAAAAGAAAAATGCGAAGAACTATTAAAAGCGGAAATACTACGTCATCTTAATAACTTGAACAAGTCAGAACTTGTCATGTTAAAATTAACCATTCCTACAGTACCGAATACGTATAAGGAGCTCATCGAACACCCGAATGTCGTTCGTGTTGTTGCCCTTTCTGGCGGCTACTCTAGAGATGAAGCAAACGCTAAACTAAAAGAAAATGACGGTCTGATCGCTAGCTTTTCTAGAGCACTGAGTCAAGATTTAAATGTTAATCAGACAGATGAAGAATTTAATCAAGCGCTGCAACAAGCGGTTAAATCCATTTATGAAGCTTCGATGTAATGAATTATAAAGTAGAACTCCAATCAGTGGGAAGTTCTCTCCCCCATGGATGGTTAGTTGAATGAATCGATTTTCCCCCACTTACAAATTCTTGGCTTCTCCTCGAATTTCTGAAGTGGGGGCTCTTACAAGTAATTAACCTACGATAAAAGTATCTTCCGGTGTCTCTTTTCCCATAATATTGGTATTTACTACAACCCCCGGATTTTTTTGATTATTCCTTAACCAATCTGGATATAAGACCTGATACAAGGTTATGTTATTGAATCGAGTTATCGATTATTTTTCAAATGGTAATCCCGTTTGGGACGTTGTCGTTTGATTAAGTAGCGTGTTTTTGTAAAGTAAATAGTATGAAGCAGCTGACCAGCTAAAGTTTTTCGTACTTAAGCCTTTTCCGGTTTCCGGATTATAGTTCTCACGAATCGGTCCATCACCCAGTAAACCTTCCGCATGATTAAATAATTTCTTCGTCAATGTTTTTGCGTCTTTGTTGTAACCATAATTTTGCAATGCTTCAATACCAAATAATGCTTGGTCCATCCATACCGGTCCACGCCAATAATGATTTGGATCATATTTCGCATTATCCTTGGAGGCTGTTGGAAATGGCATATACGTATTAAATTTTTTCGGATCGATCATATTTTGAACCACTTTTTCCGCTTGCTTCTTATCTGCTAATTTTGCCCAAAGCGGAATCCAACCTTCCGTCCCCTTCCCTCGGTTCGTTAACAGCCTTTTCTTAGAGCCGTCTTTATTTATTTGCAGGTCATAGAAAAATCCTGTTTCCTCATCGTACATATATTTTTTCATATATTTCTTAACAGTTTTTGCTTCGTTTGTAAATTGCTTCGCATCTTTTAGTTGTTTTAATTCTTTTGCCATCGATGTTAAAAAGCCTTTTTCAGCATACAAATAGGCGTTCAAATCAGCCGATTCCTGATTAATAGAATAACCAATGACTTCATTCGCCTTATTCTTATTTTCAAACACTAAAACACCCGGATCTCCTTGTCCTACGCCTTCTTTATCAAAGCGGGTTGCGTTATCCATACCGCTTTCCCACGCTGCTGCCTCGATAACCGCATCTTCGTTCAGCTTTGGATTACCTTCATTATCTTTTATAATTTCGTTAGCATCATTTCTTTCCCAGTTTGCATCGCTTACAGTGCTACCATATTCAGAAATACCGTTTTGATCGTGATCTCGATTTGTATACCACCATTGATGGTATGCTTTTAATTTTGGATACATTTCTTTTAGGAATTTCTTATCTTTTGTACGCTCATAAACGTTCCAAACGGCCCACGCCGCCAAAGGTGGCTTGGAGTTTCTTTCATTCCAGTTTCCGCCTTCACCTCCACGCGATGGATCCTGATTATAGAAAATCGCATCGATAATCGCTCCCTCATCTTGTGGTCTTACTTTATCATTAGATGTAATCTGGTAATCGAATAAAGCACGGATATTATTTTTCGCAAGCTCTGGGTTAAATTCTGCTAATGCTACAGCCTGTTTCCAAGAATCCCACGCCCACATACCAATGAACCATTTATAGGACATGGACGGAATAGTTCCATCATGCTTAATCGCCCCAGCTGGGCTGCGCCAGTTTGTCATCAGTGTTTCAATTGATTTAGTGGCAACTTTTTGATATTCCGGGTAATGTTCAGATGTTTTTTCGTTAAACGTTTTATCCAAATAGCCTTGCCATCGTTTTTCATTATCCTTAAAATGTTTTTTCGCTTGCTTCATGTATTTCTTTATTTTTTTCTGTTCTGCTTTCCATTCTTTGTTCGTAAATGTATAGCTTTCTGTCGTATAAGTTGTAAAACTTTTACCAGGCTTAATTGTCACAGGTGAGCGCAATGCCGTCACATATTCTTCCCCGTTAACGGCTGTTTTTACGGGTTGATCGTGAGCAATTAAATATGCAGCCTGGTCGGTAGAAAAGTACATCCATGTTTCTCGTATATTTGCAAAATTAACCTGAACGCCATGCTTCGTTGCTTGTAAACTTTGCTCTAAATTCAAGGTATAACTGCCTTCTTCTATTTTGTTTAGCAATGCACCGTCCCAGGAAACGTCAATATGCAACGGTTGTTCCGTATTGTTTTTAATTTGCGTTTGGATCATAGCTGTTCGATTGCTGACAAAAATAAGCTCTAACGTTAAATTAAAATCATCCATTTCATATTGTTGAACTAATCGACCTGGATAATAGGTAAAATCTAAACGATTACTGTCACTTAAATCATATACTTGCTTCGTATCTGTATTGCTAATCGAAATTTTATTTATCGCCTTGGATAGATTCACTGGATACTCCTCAGCAATAACGATAGGGCCCGCAAATCCTCCAAACAAATCTTTGGCTTTGTAATCCGGCAAATAGTAACCATGCCAAGCACCCAAATCGGAAAAATGGTTAAACTTATTTGTCGAGTACGTGCCGTATATCTCAGCAGTAGGGGCTGCGGATATGTCCAGCGTATTTGGAAATTGTTCAATTTCAGGGAGTTTCCCTTTTGCAGAGGCAGTCGCTCCACCAATACTTGCGCTAAACAATAAACATGTAGCCAATGAAACCAACCCGATTTTTTTTAAGTTATATGCCCGTTTTTTTGCCATACCTTATCCTCCTCCTGATGTTTAGAGTTTACAAATACTCACCAATGAAAACACTCAGATTGTTGCTCGCTTTCATTTCTCCTTTCAAAAGATATGTCCCATTATCTGTATTTTCATTCACATGTTTATTACAATGTAAAGAGACCCAGTTATGTAATGTGGTTTGCTTAACAGCTACCAAGGAACTTTTCCTTGTTTCTTTCATTGTTTACATAACTTTCCAAGCCATGGAACATCGATTTGTGTTGTCTTAGCTCCCTTCTTTCGTTCATTTGATTTGTGCAACGTCATGAATAGATATGCAAACTTCATGCCAAACTTGTACATTGTGATTGGAAAGCGGTTTTTCAGGAATCAAAAACACGTGTGCAAAATTTTTGCACACGTGTTCGAACAAATTTTGTTCTATTAATTAAAGGAACCTATTGTTAAAGGGGTATTATATGCACGTATTCCTCTACCATACAAATATAACTTTTATAGATTTAAATTACATTCATCATTTGCTTCGCACTATTTCTGTCTTTATCAGAAAGAGGTTTCTTCAAAAAGCCGATGATAAAGCATGTTATTAAAGAACCTAATAAGATACAGCCAATGTAAAGTAATGGTTTATTGCTGGCAATTGGAATAACAAAAATTCCGCCATGAGGAGCTTTTAAAGATATATCCATTGCCATACATACAGCTCCTCCAACTGCTGCTCCAATTATATTTGCAGGAATTATCCTTAATGGATCTGCAGCTGCAAACGGAATCGCTCCTTCTGTAATAAAACTGGCCCCTAAAACATAGCTCGCTTTACCTGCTTCAACTTCTTGAAGCGTAAATCGATTTTTAAATACTGTCGTGGCTAGCGCTATACCGATTGGAGGTACCATACCACCAACCATTAACGCTGCAGATGGTTCAAAAATATTTGCCGCAAACATTGCTAAACCAAATGCGGAAGCTGTTTTATTAATAGGTCCGCCCATATCCGAAGCCATCATTCCAGCTAATAAAGCTCCTAGTATAGCTGCATTAATTCCCGTCAACCCTTTTAACCAACCTTCTAAAAATTCATTTAGTAAGGACATTGGTGTATTTAAAATAAAGAACATGAAAGCACCAACAATAAATGTACTAATTAAAGGAACGACTAAGATAGAAATTAATCCTTGGAATGATTTTGGAATTTTAGCCATCGACTTACCAACGAATTTAGCTGCAAAACCACCGACGAACCCAGCTATCATTCCACCAAGAAAACCAGAACCACCTATACTGGCCATCATCCCACCAATCATTGCAGGAGCTAGCCCTTGTTTATCAGCAATACTAAATCCGATAAAGCCTGCTAAAATTGGGATCATTAAAGCAAATGCTGCTTCACCTCCAACCTGACTAAAGAAATGTGCAATAATATTATATTGATCACTTTCAGGGTCTGCAGCGTAAATACCAAACATAAACGAAATAGCAATGAAAATACCGCCAACAACTACGAATGGAATCATATAGGAAACCCCACTCATAATATGCTTATAGAAATTTAAACCAGATTTTTCTTCTGTTTGAGGCTCTTCTATCATTTCTTGTTCAGCTACACTCGAATCTTTAATATGGTAAGATAATGCTTGATCAATTAATTCATCAGCATGATTAATTGCTTTCTTTACAGGTACGTCAACAAATCGTTTTCCACGTAATATGGAGGTATCAACCCGTACATCATGAGCAATTACAATAGCATCTGCATGTTGAATGTCTGCTGGTGTAAGTTTATTCTCAGGACCATTAGCACCGTTTGTTTGAATTTTTACATTCATGCCCCGTTTTCTTGCCGCTTCTTTCAATGACTCTGCTGCCATGTATGTGTGAGCAATCCCCGTCATACATGCAGTTATTCCCACCACATATTTTCCACTTGCAGATTCATCATTTAAAGCTGGCTTTTCTAATTTTTCTTGTTCCTGAATCGCTTTTATTACATCCATTTCTGATGTTGCAACAATTAGCTTTGCTCGGAATGTCTCACTCATGAGAAAAGTCGACAGCTTCGATAAAAGGGATAAATGCTCATTTGGAGCATTTTCCGGAGCTGCAATCATAAAGATTAAATTGGTGTGTTGACCACCATAATCAACTCCTTGTAGTGACCTTCCCATTATAATGGTAGGCTTCGTAATAGATTTACATTGCGCGTGGGGGATGGCTACGCCATAACCTACAGCAGTTGAAATCTCATTCTCTCTTTTATAAATTGCCTTTTTAAAACGTTCAGGATCTGTTGTCAGTCTTCTCTCCGTTAACTTATGGATTAACTCATCAATGACTTCTTTTTGATTGTTACCTTGAAGATTTAAAATGATGTTATCTTGGGTTAAAATATCTACTAGTTCCATTTTACTTCCCTCCTAATCATGAGATTTAACCAAAGTAGAGATGGGCTTTGTTTGTTGAATTAAATAAGTCCATTTTTTGCTTTACTACTTCTTTGGCTGCATTCCGAGCGCTTGGCATAATGACATCCGGCTCATATGCTCCTTGATTATCTGTTAAAAAACGTCGCATCTCTTGAAAGAATGCACTTTTCATATCTGTTGATAAATTAATTTTTGCAATCCCGTGCAAGTATGTCTGTGCTATCTCTTCGTCCTTGTTATCACTTCCACCGTGAAGTACAAGAGGAATTGCCACTTTTTGATTTATCTCAGCAAGTAAATCCAATTTCAATTCTGGCTTTCCTGCATGTTTATATTGCCCATGTGATGTTCCAATAGCAACAGCCAATGTATCGATACCGGTCTCTTCTACAAACCTCTTAGCGTCATCAGCATCTGTATATAAAATTTCATCAGCTCCACCTTCTGAACTTCCTTCATTTGAACCAATTGTGCCTAATTCAGCCTCTACGGACACATTTACATCATGAGCAATGTTGACAACTTCCTTTGTAATGGCTATGTTATCCGCAAATGAAGCATGAGAGGCATCAATCATTACCGACGTATAGCCATTACGAATAGCTCTCATAACATCTTTTACAGACGATCCATGATCTAGATGAATAGCCATAGGTACTTTTGCGTTTTTACAGCTTTCACGTACATATGCAATAAAATCATCGCCAACTAAGTCAAGCTCATTAGGGTGAATTTGAATGATAGCTGGTGCTTTTTTCTCTTCAGCAGATTCAATAACCACTCTGACAAATTCGCTGTTTGCTACGTTAAAGGAACCTACTGCAAAATTATTTTTATAAGCTACTTCTAACAATTCCTTCATATTCATTAACATGTTTCTTCTCTCCTCTTTGATTTATATTCGATTCCAAATATCGATAAACTCTTCTTTTGAGCTAGAGTGGATTAACTTCCGCACATTCTCAATACGTTTGGTTTTTTGAAAAAATTCAGCGAAGGCGTATTCATTCCGTTCTATATCAGCAGAGGGAATATAAATAATGATCAGCTGAACTAATTCACTCCCCCATTTAACCGCCTTTTTGTTAACGCCAATAATTACCTTCTCCTTAAATTCTTCTTTTTTAAAATAAGGATGCGGGATTGCTACTAAGTTTCCAATAGATGTGTAGGATATTCTCTCTCTTTTCATAATCGGTTCATAAAAATGCCCTTGGTTATTCAGCATGAGCAACTGGCTAATCACTTGTTCAGGATTGCTTTCATGTATCCAGTGAATTGCTGCCTGCTCAATAATAGAATTCTGTGCTTCAAGGAAAAAACGAATTTTCTTAATATCACTACTTTGAAAGGCACTTTGAATCATAATGAAATTTTCAGTGGTCTTTGGTGTACTTGCTAAATTTATTCCAATATATAAATATGCATGTTGAAAAGCATAGTCGGGGGAATATTTTTCTATTTTTAAAATTTCCAGCTCGTCAAAATAGGTTGCTATTTTGGAAGCAAGTAACTTCGTTCGCTCGTATCCCCTGCTATAAAGAATAATCGTCTTTAGTTTCTTCTTACTTTGCGAATCGAGAATAACCTGAATATGATAAGCTAAATAAGCTATTTCGCTATCCTGAATCTCTACCAAAAATTCCCTCTCCAATAAAAAGGCAATATGAGAAGCGATACTAAAGGAAAAAAAGTATTCCGACTTTGCTTCTTTTACAAAGGGATTATAAATAAGCAAATTATGCGATGCAGGATAAATAATTCGATAAATATGGTTTGAAATATTATTTCTAAAACGTTTTTCAGAGTAAGTGGGAACTTGGTATACGTGCTCTACTTGAAGTAAAATGGCTTCGATTTTACTTATAATATCTGCGTCTTTGTTTTTTATTTGTGATCCTTCTAAATCTAACTGTAACGATATTAAATAATTCACTAGAAAAACAGCTTCATCATCTGTTATATGGGCATATTCGGATAGATGAGAACGAACAGCTTCTACAACTTCAAACTCCTTAAAGGAGGTTAAATTAGTTAATTCTGTATTCTTAATTTCAACTAGATGGTGGTGGTTTATTTGATGAATCATAATGATTAATTGGATCGCAATTTTCTTATACATCGAAAATTCAAGATTTAAGTTATGCTCCTTATTGATCTCATCTATAATCTTAAAAACGCTTTCAACTGTACTAGCATCAACCCACGAGTGGAACCCGCTTACGACAAAATCCTTATATACTTCCTTCTTTACAGAAATAGATGTAAAAAAGCTTTCAAGAAGAATTCTTTTCTGCATCTCTGCTCCAATCATTTTAATTCCTTTAAAAACTTTTGTATCCATTTCTACATCAATTCCTAAAGCATGAATATTCATGGTTAACTTTTGAATACGACTTCTTATTGTCTGTGGTGAATAAAAAAATTTATCGGCGATTTCATCATAGGAAGTATAGTCATTTTTATTCATTAAAAATTTTATAATATGGAATTCCAACAGTGCATCTTCTATTTCTTTATCACTTAAACGAATCGCTTTATCTTCACCATTTCCCTTCATAATTGCATACCCCCGCGGTGAGGATGTAATCATCATGTCATGGCAGTCTTTGTTAATTTCTTTAATATAATTTCTAATTGTGCGATCAGTCACATGCAATAACTCAGCTAACGTAGCAGCGGATACATATTCTCCATTTTGATTCAATAGAAAGTCAATTAATTGATTATGCTTTTTATGCAAACAAACCACAACCTTTCTATATCTTTATTTTAATACGCGTTTATTGCAAGCGCTATAACTGTAGTATTTCCTAAGGGTAGGAAAATAGGAATGCTTTTTAGAAAATCATGTTTTCAACTTTCTTTTTATAAGACAGTCCGTCAAAGTAAGCATTACCTGATAATGGGCTGGATCAGAGACTTGGAAAGTCGCTGATCTTTATCAGAACAAAGATGCTGGCTGTGACAGGCGTTTCCAATAGACAGGCTAGTAAAGCAATGGAGAAGCTTTTGGGCTACCCCGTAATCAGTCGTGAAGGTATGCGTTAACGACTTTTAAATACTGAAGTAGTTCCAGGAGAATCAGTATCATACCAAAAGTCAGGAGAAAAAGAAAAAAGGAAGGGAAATGAAGAATGCTAGTGTGCACCAGGGCTAGAAAGGAATGGAAGAAGGGCAAAACGTTGAAAAACGACATTTTATTCGTAAAATGAAACACCCACTTGGGGAGAAATTTGAACAGTTTTTATGAAGACTTACAAGTATGATCCAAACAAGCATCACCTAGTTATTAGCGGAGATGGAGCGAAGTAGATCACATCCTGCTAGGATTATTTCCAACACAACGCGACTTTTGTCAATGATCGTTTTTATGTTGCCCGGGATGTGCAGCGTTTGTTTCGGGATCATTCGCGATATCGCTCCATCGGAAAAAACTAGCAAAATGTGACTAGGAAAGTTTCATAGTAGAACTAAATTACTTGATTACAGGAATGCTTTCTTATCTTATTAGAAAAACTTGGCTTATCGCCAAATCTTTAGTGAAAACTATCGTCTTTGTTATACTATAAAGCCTAACGTTTTATGCTTTCCTATAGTGCAAAAGAAAAAACAAATCCGATATAGATTGATTTCCACTTAAACTATCTATTTATTCTATTCGCTACGTAGGCTACATAGGTGTTCATACTCGCTTTAATAGCTCTATTCTTTACCATAATCAGCTCATATTATCATTTAAATGCGGCACTCCATCGGAACACGAAGTAACTGAATACATGGAGAAACTTACCTTAAATTAGGCGGAATAATATCCATTAACATTACAAGTTTTTTAATTTTATATACCAACTAAATTTTACCATAAAAGATAATCTTAGAGGTATTGTAATATATTTTCACGAAATTTTTCACATAGAAGGTATGATATACTATAGCATATATCTAAGCTAGTAAGCAGAGAGTAGCGCAGCAATAAAAATAATTCTGCTACTTAAACATAGATGATTATAAAGGGTGAAAAGACATGAGTGATATAAGGGAATTAATACAGGAAATTAACGCATTTCGGGACGACCGAGATTGGAGACAGTTTCATAATCCGAAAGATTTGGCAATCTCTCTTTCGCTGGAAGCAGCAGAATTGCTAGAAGATTTCCAATGGAAAACAAGCGAGCAGGCTGTAGAAGCTAACATGACAAACATCAAAGAGGAGCTTGCAGACGTCATGATTTATGCCTTCATGCTTAGCGATGATTTAAACCTAGATATAAAAGAGATTATTTTAGAAAAAATGCAGAAAAACGCTAAGAAATATCCGGTGAAAAAAAGTAAAGGAAGAAAAATGAAGTATCATAATTTGTAATCGTTAAATTAGGAACATCGGCGTTTTTTTCTATTTTTTAAAACTTCTAGAGAGATGTTATCCGCATGTGAAAAGGATGGGATCAGTGTATAAAAGGTATGAAAATCGTGCGGGATATGTCTATGAGAATTTTTAGTCCATGCCAAAGGACTTGAGATAATTACTCCATACCTATTGATCTATCGTACCTTGCTTGTGGCCTAATTCAAAAAACATAAAAAAGGTGGGGTAGCTTGTTAAATCTTGGCCCAGCCCCTTTTCTACGCTTATTCAAGTATAAAAATCCGTAAACAAAGGATTTGTTTACTATACCAGTGTGCATGATAAAACCTCAGCCATTCAGAATTTTTTAACTGCGGATATTCGTGACACTATATTATTGGTCTATAGAAGGGTTTTGGATTTCGTTAAGCCATGAATAAAAACCAATCTTATTATGAAGAATTTTTCCCTCTGAAAGACCAGTTTGAACATCATACCATTTTATCGTTTTCCCATAGAAATACCTATGAACAAAGGCGCAGAGCGCCTGTTTAGCAACGTAGCGACTGGAGCGAATCGACTGAGATAAAGGAATCACGGTGAGGTAACGAACCGATGATGACTTATCGTAGGGCGATTTCGGGAAGTCGCCTAGTTGCTGGGCGCTTAAGCCGGACGTGGCTATCCCGTTATATCTGTACTCATAAGCCAACATTTTTATACTTCTTATCTATTAAAAAACCACATAAATTATATCAATAAAATGGAAGCTTTCCCCGCTGCCTTTGCTTAACGTTTTTCTTTGTTATTTTTTTCTCCTCCATCCATATTAAATATTTGAAGTCGTGTATGTGAGGAACTTACTCCCATTAGATGGTTTAAAAATTCTATAGTCTCCGCAGTATTACTTTGCGGTTTTTGTCCAAGAGTTGAATCTTTTTGTAGACTGTCTTTGCTTATTTTTTCTTCAGAAATGAAAATCCTTTCCCCATTACGTAGAACGATATACTTTCTTATACTTCCATTAATAGTAACAACTTCTAGTTTCGAATCATTATTATCTTTGTCCTTTAAAAATAAGCTCTTTGTATTTCTTTCCGTTGGATGCCATGAGGTGATCGAATTCCCTATACCATTTATGTTCATTTTATCCCTCCATATAACTTTCATTATATTTAGTAGCTATGTCGCTATGTAAGATTAAATTATATAGAAAACAACACTTAGTTACAGCATGACTAGACCTTCAAAAAATTAACAAAGGAAATAAATAATACCAAAGTAAATTTTTCATTTATAAAACATTCCGTTTCATAGAATGATAGGTAATTTACTATTAATATCGGGATATACGCTAAAATAGTTAACATTTTCCAAGAAACACTTTAGCTGTGGTCAATATATTGTGCGCCTCACCGACTAATAATGTACATAAGTTTTATAAAAGTGCATATAAGCCTCCCCAACTTTATTGGAAAGCGCCTTCATAAAAAGCAGTACATAGCTTGCCAACTACTTATTAACAAAAAATTAACATTTAACATATACAAATTACACACTTCTTAGAAAAAATGGAGTCACGAAGCGTGGAAAAAACTATGAAAAAGAAGAAATTAATTATGCTAGTATTCTTGCTCAGTCTAGCTTTAAATGTATATTTAGTAGGAAAATCAATCGTAATGAAAAGCTTATTTGAACCTACTGCTGAGGAAGAAATTATATTGAGTGAAATGGTTCAAAAAACAATAGAAAGTGATAGCTACAAACGATTGGCAGAGAAAGAAGAGGTTATTGCTATTAAAACAGATGTAAATAAATTTAAAGGGGGAGTATTTCCCTACAATCTAGAAGTTAACGTTAGCACTAAGAAACAAACATATCATTTCTCCTGTCAAGATAAAAAGTGTTCTACGATGGATATTGGCGGTTGGTCTTATTCTATTTATCAAGATGAAGAGCCAAGGCTGCCATAAAGTGAAAAAAACTGGTAAACTTCTTATTCCTGACTATGAGATTTATCCCGCATGCAAGATACCGTAAGACTCCCACTTCAATATCTTTGCGTTGCTACAAAAGATCTAAGCGGAAGAAAACCGCACCTAAATGCCCCATTCATTTAAGGGCCTTTAGGTCATACCCTTTTAGGTACTAACGTGCAGTAGGAGATGGAATAAAGCTCCTACTGCATGAAGCTTCACTTTATCACGTCTAATTTTAATACATTCTAATGCCACACTCTAACCCATACTCCTATTTTCTTTCCCACAAGTTTTATGGTAAAATTTTTACGTATCTAGACTTTCTCATACAAAGATAAAAGATATACATAAAACATTCATAACCCAATCCTTACTACGATTTTAAGCTTTCTACCAAGCTAAACCCGCAGGAATTCAAAAGATGCTGCGGGATAACTTCTTCGTCTCTCTTTCATAAGAAAACAAGTTCTAATATGCCCCTGTACATGTTAATGAGTTTTTCCTCTATAAATGGAGCAGCCCAACTTGTAGTCTACCACGTCTATGCTATTCAACTTATCTAGTATAGGAGAAAAGAGAGCGTTTATATTTTTAGTTACCTATTTAAACCATCACTTATAATCTCAATATTATATTTTAAATATTTTACATAAGTGTCTACTTCATCCCCAGGCTGACCAATTTCATCAGAGTAAATTGCTTTTTCATAAATGTCCACACCAGACTCTTTAGATACAGTTTCCATTGGGCGAGGGTCGACATTCGATTCTACAAACAAGACTGGAACATTATTCTTATTAATATATTCAACCAATGATTTAATTTGTTCTGGTGAGCCGTTTTCCTCTGTATCCACTCTCCATATACATTCTTCTTCCATTCCGTAGTGATCAAGCATATATTGAAACGCACATTCACTCGTCACTAGTATACGCCTATCCTCTGGAATAGCTTTTATTTTTTCTTGATACTCTTTATCAATTTCCTTTAACCTTGATAAATATTCTTTTGCGCGCTCTCCATAGTAATCTTTATTATCAGGATCTACTTCAATGAAAGCATCCCGCATATTTTCAACCATTTTAATGCCTACCCCTGGGTCAATAAAAGAGTGTGGATTTATTTCTTCTTCCCTGCTGCCTTCAGCTGATAAATACATTGGTTCAACACCTTCAGTTAAGTTATACACATTAGATTCATTTTGCCCGACGGAATCGATCATCTTGAAAAACCACCCGTCTTTACCACCCTCTAAATTCATTCCGTTATAAAAAAGAACATCTGCATCCGTTGCCTTTTTTATATCCTCGGGTAATGGTTCATACTCGTGAGGATCCGTCCCAGTAGGTACTAAGTTATGTACCTCAACCTTATCTCCACCAACTTCTCTAGCTAAATCACTGATGATAGTAAATGAAGAAATAACTAGTAAGCTCTCTTCATCAGAATCTGAAGCTGCATTTCCTTTTTCTTTGTTTTCGTTTCCACAACCAGCCAAAATAATTAAAGTCAGACTGACTGCTAAAATTATTTTCAGTAAGTTCTTCATTAATAGTACTCCCTTCCCTATTAGCAATTTTCTAAGTTAACCTACAGCTAAAGCACTCGTTTCAAACTTTGGTTGTCTTATTGAAGCTTTTTTATCGATTGATAATTGGGACCGCTTCTTTAAACGGGATCCGTAAATATGTCCTTTCTTTTATTAATTCTTAGTGTACGCAAAAGCACACCTTGTTTTGGGGAGAAGAGAAATGCCACCAAAAACATTGCTGTGGTTGCAAGTGCGATTACCGGACCAGATGGTAAATTATAAGTGAAACTAAAATATAGTCCAATAATGGCTGATAAAGCTCCGAAAAAAGCAGCCATAAAAATCATTACTGACATCCGATTTGTTAATAAATAGGCTGTTGCAGCCGGAGTGATTAACATAGATATGACTAGGATTACGCCAACTGTCTGTAATGAAGCCACAGTCACAAGAGTTAATAAAACCATGATGGCATAATGAATCATTCTTACTTTTAGTCCGTACGCAGCAGCCATTGTTTCGTCAAAACTGGACACAAGAAACTCTTTATAAAACAACAATACTGAAAGAAGGACAACAACACCCACAATAATGGTTAACCACATATCTGATGAGCGTACCGACAATACATTTCCAAATAAAATTTGTGTTAAATCCGTAGCGCTTTGAGCTAATGTTATTAAAATAATCCCAAAAGCGAAGGCTGCGGAAAAAACAATTCCAATAGAAGAATCATTTTTCACACGGCTATTTTGACTAATTATTCCAATTCCTATAGCTGAAAGTATTCCTGTTAAAACCGCCCCATAAAAATAATTGATTCCTAACATATAGGAAATTGCTACTCCTGGAAGCACTGCATGGGAAACTGCATCCCCCATTAGAGCCATACCGCGAAGTACAATGAAGCTTCCTATGACTCCACAAATAATTCCTACTACAATCGATGTAATTAGTGCTTTTTGTAAAAATTCGTAGTTCATCATATCCTGGATAAATTCCATTACACTTCACCTCCTACACTTTCCATCATGTTAAGTGAATAATTATAAGCTTTTTGCATTAATTTTGGCTTGAATACATATTCTACGGGTCCAGAGCTTATAATTTCTTTATTAATTAAAACGAGATCATCAAAATAACTCTTTACTTTGGATAAATCATGATGAACTACAAATACTGTCTTTCCTTCATTGCGCAAATCTTTTAGTATACGAATAATAACTTCTTCACTCGCTACATCAATACCAACAAATGGTTCATCTAAAAAGAAATACTCTGCTTTTTGCGCTAAAGCACGCGCCAAAAAAACTCGTTGCTGTTGTCCTCCAGATAGTTCGCCAATTTGGTTCTTTGCATACTTCTCCATTCCCACTTTCTTTAGGCATTCCATCGCCCAATTACGATCGTGCTTTTTAGGACGGCGGAATAAACCTAATTTGGGAAATGTGCCTAGTAACACGGTATCTTTAACAATAATAGGGAAATCCCAGTCTATATTTGATCGTTGGGGAACGTAGGCAATTTTCTTTTGAATGGTTTGTAATGGTTGGTCCTCTATCATCACTTCGCCACTATCGCGTGGTATTAGCCCAAGCATCGCTTTCATCATGGTAGACTTTCCAGCACCGTTTGGTCCAATAATGCCAATAAGTTTCCCACTTTCAAATGAGAAGCTTACATTTGAAATAACTTGTTTTCCATAATAAGAAACACTGAGTTTCTTTACGTTAATTTGTTGCATAGCGATTCTCCTCCTCACATCTGAAGTTAAAAATTATTTAAACTACTAAATTCAAAGCAAAGCTTATTAAAATAAACCTGTAATCAGTGGGATTTCTTTTGTCCCCAGCTGATGGTTAGATGAATTGGCTTTAGACGCTGCTTTCTCCACCGGACTCGTTGCAGAACAGCTTTCAAGTCTTGAAGCGGGAGGCTGGCAGCATCTTGATACGGGATAAAAAATAAGAGCTTGAAAAAGGTTGACATGCATACTGCATTTTCTGTTCACCCTTCTTCGCTTATATAAGGCTTCTATCTTACCTGTTTAAAAAACTTTTCATTTTAAACTTTTAATTATTAAACTAGTTAAAGAAAACCATCCCTCCTAATTAAGTAAGTTTATGTTTGTGTAAATAAATTTTAATTTTCTGTCCCTTTGTTTTGCAGAGGATTTTCAACAGTCGAGTACTTCTAGGACGTAGAAATTTTTTTCGTATTCTTGACATAAGGAAAAGATTTTACATTATTTACATGCTTTCTAGCTTGAAATTTCAACGATTGGTAAGCATAGCGCTATTTTTATCATTTTTGCTTTTATACCTTGGCAACCGATAATGGTTAATAAAAGCATCTTAAAAGTAAGTTTTTAATATTTTGTCCATTCCTATTTGGTCAAGTGCATTTTATAGCTAAAGGAAAAATAGTTTTATGCATTAAAAGTTTTTTATTATTATCATTATTTTGCGTTCATGCAAATTAAATTATAGTATACAATTTTATAAAAGTAAACCATTATAAGAAATAGGATACGTTTTGTACGTAAGCAGTTCTTACTTTAGAGAATGGGAGCACTTTTTATGGATGAGTACCATATGGTTACAAAAAGGTAACAGATAGAAAAATGAGAAGATTAATTATTGATGAAGAAATTTTGTAAGAAGAAGTTAAGTTGGTTATGCTGGTTAGAATTGGACTGCTTATTTCTATCCAAAAAGGACTATTTACATGACAGTTGTCATTGAAGAAGCAACTAAAGTTTTAGGAATCATGCCTCTAAAACCAGGGGTATGCCGATGTCGGGCGGCAAGCCCGTATATTAGTCGGCCTTCCTCTTAGCGATATAACGGATGATGACTTATCGGAGGGCGCATTTCTAAAGTCGCATCGTTGCTGGGTGCTTAAGCCGGACATGGCTTATTCAGTTATTTTGTTATACATAAGCCACTAATTTTATATTTTCTTAACTTATAAGAAAGACAACTAGCTGATAACAATTGATATTACTATGATTTATACCAGTACAAGGTTGGAAAAGAGTATATATTACAGCTTGCTATTTTCTCTGAAGAGTCCTAGAGCCCGCACGTTTTTCTTTAAGTTTAGTTCTGCCGTGACATAAGCTTTGCGGTTCTGAAAGTTTAGCGTTGGAATAAATATCTTAAAGTCGCCAACGCAAAAGCGAGCGAATCACGCCCGCCTTCCCAAGTAAATCCTTACTATGTTTATTAGAATCACTTCGACTCCCCCATTTGCTACTAACTTTTTTACCACCTTTTAAAGTGAGGTTCACCCAGAATAGAGGAAAAAATGGCTATCACAATTCCGTTCAGCGATTTAAGCAATTATCAAACATTAGAAAAACGATTCAAGCTAGCGCCACGAAAATGGAGATGCTTAAAGCGGGCATGGCAAATCCCAACATTATGCGGGCGCAATAATGGGTTAGCAACGTTCTGGTCCTGTGTTGGGATCCTAACTCACTTGGACATCCAATACTGCTTAGGCGCACCTTGTAGGAGTATCAGCGATATTTTGACTAGAACGTAAGAAGTCCGTTGAAAGTGCAATGATTTTTCCTACAACGAATCTTAAAAAAAGAGTTTCCATATTACAGGAAATTCTCTTTTCACCATAAACTCTATTTAGCATTAATTGGCACCCACAGCTCATGCCTTGGCTTATGCTTTGGAGGATAATAACATTCCATACACGGTAAATTAGCTAGTTCATAACCGGAAGTTGGAATCCATTCCGAGTATAACCTTTTCCAAGCCTCCACAATATTAGGAAAAACAGCCCAAGTGGCTGGCGGGATAATCAATGTTTCCATATCACTTGGTGCATCGTCATCATATCGCACCCCCATAAAATATGCGAATTCATCATCGGTAATAGCTGCTTCTTTTCCACAAACACCTAACAGACTTTCAAGGGTACATTTTGGATTTTCCCAGGACATATCGATAAGCTCTTGCATAAAGCCGTCTTTTTTGGCAGTATTCCACAGTGTAGGTATCATTTTAAACGCTTTGCTCGTTTTTACAAATTTACTTTTTCCAACAATCTTTATTTCAAAATCTAACTGTTCGATTCGGTATTCCATTTCAGTATCTCCCTTGATGGATATTTGAAATGAGATTTTAGGAAAGGCTTTTAAGGATATCCCCTTTGCACGAGCAGCTGAGGGGGGTAATCCATGTGTCTTCTTGAAAGCACGGGAGAATGAATCAACAGAATCATATCCATATTTTATCGCTGCATCCATTATTCGAATATCACTTTTTTGAATTTCAAATCCAGCAAGGGTTAAACGCCTGCGTCGAATATATTCTGAGAGGGATATACCAGCAATAGCGGAAAACATCCGGGAAAGATGATATTCTGAGCAGCAGCCCACTTGTGCCATTTTTTTATAGCTTACTTCTTGTTCAAGGTTCTCTTCAATGTAATCTAGTACGTTATTCATTCTCTCCAGCCAGTCCATATACTCTGTCTCCTTTCATACTTATATTTTAATCGAAATGAGATATTCGTGTACGACTTTTTCTGCCTAAAATAGTCGGCTAATTCTTCTCTTCTAAACCATAACTGCAACTAAACTTTTACTTAGACGTATTATTAACTCCGCCAGGGTAAAAGTTCTGGACACAGTAAGACACATGCAATTGATTGCGTAGCTAGTGTTATTACCAGTAGCTATGTAGTGTAATCCACAGTCTGGGAAACCGTTAACTATCTATAAACTTGAAATAGGGAAGTATAATGATTGCTTGATTTTGCTGGAACATACAGCGGAGTAATTAACCCGACAACAATGTCACAAAGTATATATGCCAAGGTGAAAGTGTCTCCGTAAAAATGCAAAAAGTGGAATTAGAAAAATTACTCCCCTTGCCCATTGTGAAAAGATCATCATCCATTTGCGACTACAGCGGTCAATAAAAGACCCAATCACCAACTGAAGAATGAGAGTAGAATTTAAATGCCAGCGATTTTCGATTTTTCATTTAGAAAAACGGAACAAAGGCGCAAGTGCCCGTTTAGCAACGTAGCGACTGGAGCGAAACAACTAAAGTTTTAGGAATCACGGTGAGGATACGAACCAATGATGACTTATCGTAGGGCGATTTCGTGAAGTCGCCTAGTTGATGGGCGCTTAAGCCGGACGTGGCTATTCCGTTATACCGTACTCATAAGCCAAAATTTTTAAGCTTTCTTATCTTCTAAAAAAAGGTTGTTTCATTATCTAGTGTAGTTAATAAATAGAGAGAGAGAGAGGAAGTTAGCCAACTGGAGGAACTTGTTAGCAAAAGAAAACAGACCTAACATTAAATTAGATTATCAAAAAGGGAAATACAGGGAATATGCTAACATTTGGAAAATATCAGCTGGTATAACCAAATTTACGAGAACCAAAAAACAAGCAGGACTTCACACTCCCCTGCTTGTTTTGCCTACTATTTATCTTTTGCTTTCTTATCCAAAACAGAGCGTAGTTCGTTAATTTCTTCATCCGATAAGGTTTCTTCCTCCATAAACTGAACGAGGAGTGATTTAAATGCGCCTCCATAAATGCGCTGAATAAAAGATTTCGCTTCCGTTCGCTGACATTCATCCTGTGAATACAAAGGGAAAAACGTATAAACTTTTGTATCCCGATTTACATCAACCACCTCTTTTTGAACAAGTCGATCTAAGAGTGTCCGCACTGTTTTAGGACTCCAGTCCGTATGTCCCTGTAAAGCTTTATATACTTCATTAGCCGTTTGTGGCTGTGGGGATCGTTTCCATAACGATTCCATGACTTCCCACTCAGCTTCCGATATTTTTGGTACATGCTTTGTCATTACTATTTTCCTCCCTATTAATTCCTGAGAGCTACGCTTTAGAATGTCTCCATCGGTTAGTTAAAAATTCTCGTCTTGGATATAGATGTGTTTATCCTTTAAAATCGATAGCGTTATATCCGTTGCTTCGCGTCCAGAAGCATGATCGTCTTGGTGAATATTGGTGGCAAAAAAGTACGTATTCCCCTTTGCCTCTACATAGCCAATAAACCAGCCGTTTGTATTTTTCTCATTCACGCTACCTGTCCCTGTTTTACCTGAGAGGACAGAGCCATTTGCTTTTTCTAATTGGATCGCCTCTTTTACTGCTTGGATATTTCTTTCTTTAAACTGGAATTTGTTTGTGTAAAAATCATATAGCAATTGCACCTGCTCTACAGGAGATATTCGTAGAGAGGATTCGAGCCAATATCCTGCTAAGCCTCCTGAAATATCGCGATTTCCGTAGTTAATTTGCTTTAAGTATGCTTCGATCTTATCCTCCTGCACCATCTGATCTATCTTCTGAAAATACCATGTTACCGAAGATGCCATAGCAGATGAAAGAGTTTGATCTTGGTTCCAAGTCTGATAAGGATATGAAGTACCATTCCATTTCATGGTGGAATGATCAGCAGTTATTGCATTTGTTTCTAAACCTAATAATGCACTAAAAATCTTATATGTCGAGTTAGGCGATACCCTTAATGTACTCTGATCCTGATTGTAAATGGTATAAGCATCCGCATTTCTATCATATAAGACAAAGCTGCCCTCATAATCGTGAAAGTATTCGCTTAAGTCTTCATAGCTAACCTGGTTATGGTGGAATTCATAGCGATCCTGCTTAGACGTCATAGCTGATACAAATGGAATTTGGCTAAAAACAACCATGAACATTAGAATAAAAACGCCGATGCTTACATACCTTTTTCTCCTCTGCTCTGGTTGATAAGCAACAATTTCCATAATCCGCTTTTTTATTTGCGACTTTGAACCGTTCAGCTGATTAGCTATTGAAATAGGCTTGAAGGTAGAGGACGAGTGAATAAAATAAAGTAGCGTTTTCCCATAAGATGCGTGGTCATGTTTGTCCAACCTATTTAATACAGCTGTATCACACGCCATTTCTCTATCAAGACGCATTGCTCGAAAAGCAATCCATATAAACGGATTAAACCAGTAGATGATTTGGTAAAAAATCAGCAGATAATTCGTGAATGTGTCTTTATGCTTATAATGAGTAAGTTCATGAAGTAAAATATATTTAATCTCTTCTTTGGAAAGCCATTGCTGAAAGCCGCTTGGAAGAACCACATATGTCGTGAATAAGCCAAAGGTCATCGGTGATGCATTCTGTGGAGCTTGTAACAGCCTTATCTTTTTGGATATACGCAGTCTCCTTTTACATTCACTAAATAAATCTAGCACGTCTTTATCTTCTATCGCCATAGCTGAACGCTTTATGCTTCTGAGCTTCCACCATGAATGAATGTAAAGCATAAAGAGCGCTACTATCCCTATAAGCCAGATGCTCGCAATAACTATATTAAAATGATCTAGATCAGGGCGATTTACGTTGGTTGCAAAATCCTGCATCCACATAGTATGATCGCTTTTATCCAGCGCTTGTTCAGTGCCACTATTTGATCTATTGCTTTCATGCGGCTCGTTACCTTGAAAAGTATGCAATGGCGTAAAGTAAGATTCCGATATTAAATTTGTTGGCATAAAAGGAAGTGTCAACGCAAATAGCAAGAGAAACCATAGATTATAATGCCATTTAGCTGATAAATGATTTTGGAATACTTTCTTAATCAGTAAAAGAATAGCAATTGTAAAGGAAGAAACAAGCAATCCCGTAATAAATAGCGTAAAGAACATGAATTCCCCTCCATGTTAATTTTTTGGTTGAATGAGGGTTTCGACAATAATGATTAAAAATCTATATAACTTTTAGATTTTCCTATAGTGTAAGAAGCTCCATATTTTGGATCTTTATTTTTTGTTGACTTCACTTGACTACAATTGTAGTATAAAATTACGATTGTAGTCAACAAAGAGTTACTGGATTTTTTAGTAATTTCGCATGCCTTGTAGGATTACACTTGTAGTCAATTGAATTTTAATTACTACTTACTTTTTTAATCTAGGTTAGGAGATGATAGCGGTGAAACGAATATGGCTTCGCGTAGTCTTGATTAGTTTACTTCTTTTAGGTACTTCGGGCTGCTTCAAATCGGAAGACCCCGAAGATATATATCAAGCATATTTAGCCAGCTGGAAGCAGATGGATTTTGAAAAAATGTATCAGTACCTGTCTCAAGCAACAAAAGAAAAAGTGTCAAAAGAGCAGTTTGTTAATCGGTATAAGAAAATTTATCAGGGTATAGAAGCTAAAGCCTTGAAGGTAGAAGCAATAAAAGACGAACAAGCGGATGATGAGTCTGAGGCGAAAGCTTTTAGATACCGTCTAAAAATGGACACCTTAGCTGGTCCTATTGAATTTGATAACGATATAACCATTGTAAAGGAAACAGATAAAGCACCCAAGGATTGGGGCGTTGCGTGGGATCCTTCACTTATTTTCCCCTCTATGGAAGAAGGAGATCAGATATCTGTCCAACACTTAGATGCTTCTAGAGGAGAAATTAGGGACAAAAATGGGAGCGGATTAGCCATTAATGCAGAAACCAATGTGATCGGCGTCGTCCCAGAGAAACTTGAATCAGATCAGGCAAAGAGTAAGTTGCAAAAGCTTTTAGATATCGAAAAAAAAGAGATGAATCAGATATTAAATGCTAGCTGGGTAAAGCCAAATTCATTTGTTCCACTAGCTACGCTCCCTGTTAGCGAAAAAAATTTGGATGCCTATTTGGTAATACCCGGAGTCAAGGCTCAGGAGAAAACAGTGAGATTCTATCCTTTTGGTCCTGGTGCAGCACATTTAACTGGTTATGTCCGTGAAATTACTGCTGAACAACTTGCGAAACGAAAAGGAAAAGGTTATTCTGCCAGCGATATAATCGGTCAAGCTGGTTTAGAAAGCGTCTTTGAAGATCGTTTGAAAGGAAAGAACGGTGTACACATCTTTATCAAGCATGCTGATGGAAGCTTAAAACAGACACTTGCCAAAGTAGATGCCGTTCCGGGAGAGGACATTCAATTAACGATTGATGCAGCACTTCAGGATAGTATTTATCAGCAGCTTGATGGGGATGCAGGAACTGCTGCAGCTATTGAACCAAAAACGGGTGAGATTCTATCCTTAGTCAGTTCTCCTTCCTATGACCCCAACGCTTTTGTAACAGGTCTCTCAGACGAGCAATGGACAAAGTGGAGTAAGGATCCCAAGAAGCCGTTATTAAATCGCTTTACCAATCTGTATGCACCTGGCTCTGTGTTTAAAACTCTAACAGCTGCAGTTGGATTAAAAACCGGAATAACGGATCCAAATAAAGTCAGATATATAGACGATCTAAATTGGTCAAAGGATGAATCATGGGGAGATTACTATGTTACAAGAGTTAGCGCAAAGCCTAAGGTAACATTACGCGATGCTTTTGTTTATTCGGATAATATTTACTTTGCTCAAGAGGCATTGGATATTGGACTGGAAACTTATACACAAGAAATAAAGCGGTTTGGATTTGAGGAAAAACTGCCTACTCCTATTACAATCAAACCTTCCATTCTCTCAAATAAAGGGATAAAAAATGAAATTCACTTAGCCGATTCAGCCTATGGTCAAGGAGAAGTGATGATGAGTCCTCTGCACTTAGCTTTAGTTTATACACCCTTTATCAATAATGGTGATATGCTACATGCTCACTTGCTCAAGGACGAAAAACGAAAAATCTGGAGAAAGAAAATAGTTTCTCCAGAAATAGCCAATGAAATTACTAACTACCTTATCCAAGTAGTGGAAGATCCAAATGGTACTGCGCGCGGCGCTTATATTCCTGGTATGACCATTGCGGGCAAATCGGGAACGGCGGAAATCAAAGCAACGAAGGAGGACAAGGATGGAACGGAAAATGGCTGGTTTGTTGGCTATGATACGGAACAAGCTAAGCTGTTATTAACCATGATGGTTGAAGACGTAAAAGAGCGTGGGGGAAGTGGATATGTCGTATCGAAATCCGGAAAAATATTCCATTCTATCAAATAATTATGGAAAAAGGGAAGAAATCATATGACTAAAAAGAAAAAAAGAGAGCAAATTTCCTTTCGCGTCAATATCGTCTTTCTGTTTATTTTCATCCTGTTTGCGATACTTATCCTTCAATTAGGAATCGTACAAATTTTACATGGAGAGAAGTTTCAAGATAAAATTGAGCAAACAATCCAAGAAACAGCTAAAATCTCAACTCCCAGAGGAAAAATGTACGACCGCAACTATCAAATAGTTGTCGATAATGAACCTGTATATGCTATCACATACACACCTCCCAAAGGGATTCAAGCGGAAGATCGTCTGGAGCTTGCTAAGAAGCTTTCCAAACGAATCACCATGGTGCCAAAAAGAAAGAAACCGCAAACTTACTTAGACAATCTATTGACAGAAAGGGATTTACAAGAATATGTGTATTTGCTGCATAAAAAGAAGGTGGAGGGAAGATTGCCTGAGCAAAAGAGAACTAACTTAAATAACGGAGAAGCCTATCATGCTCTGCTGGATTTAATTAAAAAAGAGGAAATGAATCAGCTTACTGTTAAAGAAAAAGAAATTATTGCTATTAAAAAACAATTGGATAAGGCAACTGAATTCACTCCCCATATCATTAAAAATGAAGGGGTGACCAAAAAAGAATATGCAAGCATTGCAGAAAATTTAACTGATCTACCAGGAATTAATGCAACAACGGATTGGAATCGTGCTTACCCATATGGTGAATCAATCCAAAGTCTATTCGGTAATATTTCATCACATAAAGAAGGACTACCTTTAGATCAATTAGAATATTATCTAACCCTTGGATATAGTCGTAATGACCGCGTTGGCACGAGCGGGCTGGAAAAACAGTATGAAGATCTGCTTCAAGGTCGAAAAGAACAAATGGTATATGAAACAAATAAACATGGTGAGATAGTGACCCAAAATGTTGCAGTAGACGGACAGCGAGGGAAGGATTTGGTTCTGACAATTGATATGGAATTACAACAAAAAGTAGATACTATTCTACGTGAAGAAATGAAGGCTGTAATAAACAAGTATCCATATGAAAATAGATATATGCAGGATGCCTTAGCGGTGGTTATCAAACCAAAAACAGGAGATTTATTGGCTGTTTCCGGACAACGTTATGACCAGGAAAGGAGGAAATTCTACCATGCCGCCCATAAGGCCATCTATAATCAGCATATTCCAGGCTCCGTAGTGAAAGGGGCTACCGTTTTAGCAGGTCTTCAATCAGGGGTTATTCAACCTGGTGAGAGGCTTTATGATATTCCCATGAAAATTAAAGGAACACCTGAAAAAAGTTCCTATACCGATTCAGCATTAGGTTGGCTAAATGACCTTGATGCTTTAAAGCGATCCTCGAATGTATACATGTTTTATACCGCCTTAAGAATGGGCGGGGAATATAATTATCAATATAATCAGCCTGTCTCATTTGATCCGGAGTCTTTTCAACAAATGCGCAATTATTTCCACCAATTTGGATTAGGGATTACAACAGCTATTGATTTTCCGAATGAAAGCACAGGGTATAAGGGCGCAAATCCAGCCGCGGGTAATCTTATGGATTTTGCGATTGGACAATATGATACATATACAGTCTTGCAGCTCGCTCAATATGTGTCTACGATTGCCAACGATGGCTATAGAGTACGTCCGCATTTTTTAAAGGAAGTTCGCACTCCAAAGCCTTCATCTAGGGAAATCGGGCCTATATTTAGGAGTGCTCATACAACTGTATTAAACCGCGTGGAGATGAAACAGGAATATATAAAGCGAGTACAGGAAGGCTTCCGACGCGCTTTTCAGGAACCAGGCGGTACCGCTTATACTGCATTTAACGATAAAAACTATGATGCTATAGGAAAAACGGGCACAGCAGAAAATACCTTTAACGGAGATTACACAGAAAACCTATCTCTCATTGGCTATGCGCCTAAAAACAACCCTGAGGTTGCCTTCGCTGTTGTCGTTCCTCACACTGGAAAAGCAGAAAATATTAACTTGAAAATAGGGGAACGAATGATGGATGCTTACTTTAACCTGAAAGAAAACAGGGGGAATCGTCAATCTAAAGGAGAGTAAAAAGAGCTTAAGGATGATAGGAGAGAGGTGGAGGATATACCTTTTGTCATCTCTCTCATAAAGCCTATTAAACATCGAAGACTAATATTCTCGAAAATAGGCACCCCATTCCAAAAGTCCCGAAATATTAACTCCGTCAAAACCTAATTAATGCGTTTTAAAAAATAACCTTACAAATGAAAGGAAATTTAACAAAGTATATAGAGATTCGTTAGGGGACAGTAACCGAGGATTTTGAATATAACGACCTGATGATAATCAAATAATAACTTAAAGAACAAAGGTGAAATTTATCAGATGTTAAACAGTGTTACCCGTACATCACTCACACCAGAACCTATTTTAAAACAACAATTAATATAATACAGAATATTATCCCCCCGTACTTAACAGATAATTTGATAATAACCCTCTGTCTTTCCAACATCTTATGGACAAATCTCCTTCTTTTATCAAAAGACTGTTATCCCAAATATTATGTTTTTGGTTTGTTAGGCTTTTAGGTTCTGGCAGCTGTTTTTTATGGCAATATTTTTATCTGAACGGTAGGTAAAAATAAAAGGAGAACCATTAAGTGGGGCCTTACTAGAAATGAATCATCTGAAAAAGCAGATAATTAGAAAAAAGGTATAATCCATAAAGGAAAAATGTACGGTGAACTGACAACTTATGTGCTCCTTTAGGGAGTTTTCAATCGTGGAACACCGATTACTGCATCTTGAACATAAAAAGAGTAATGTTACGTAGGATTTCCCTTCTTACCAGATCGTTTATTTTATGATGAAGCCATCTAATAAAGGTGGTGTTCGTGATGTTAGTAATAAACAATGTTAGTAAAAAATACGGAAAAACGACGGCTTTAAACGATATTTCCCTGAAGCTTAACAAGGGCGCTTGCTTAGGCTTAGTTGGTCCTAATGGAGCAGGGAAATCAACGCTTCTGAAAATTATTGTTCATATTGTTCAAGCATACGAAGGTAAGATTATCTTCACAGGTACATCCAATACTGATCAGAAACGAACCATTGGATATGTTCCTCAAGATATTTGTTTAGAAGAAAATGTCTCCGCCATCCAAAACTTATATTTCTTTGGCAGGATATATCAATTACGTGGCAAAGCGTTACAAAAGCAAGCCGAGAAAGTACTGCGCTATGTCGGGTTGAGTGAGAGAAAAAAAGATAAGGTGAAAACTTTTTCAGGCGGTATGAAACGCCGTTTAAATATAGGATGTGCCCTAATGCATGAGCCACAATTCATTATTATGGATGAGCCAACAGTCGGCATTGATCCACAATCAAGACATTATATTTTAGACATGATTAAGCAAATGAAGGAAGAAAACCGTACCATTATTTATTCTAGTCACTATATAGAGGAAGTAAATAAAATTTGCGATGAAGTCGCATTTATTGACCAAGGAAAATTAATTGAACATGACACTATCCATCGTTTAATCGAAAAACACGCTGTACCTGCAATATTTTTCGCCTGTCCAAATAGCGAAAGTTTGCTTAAAGACCTCCATCAATTATCAGATCATATACAACCATATAAAAATGGCTATAAGCTAACAACAGCTCATCCTATGCGGACAATGGAAGAACTGCTGGGCATATGTAGAGAAAAAAAGCTGGCGTTAAAGCAATTTGAGCTGATCTATCCAACGTTAGAGGATATATTTTTCAAGCTTACTGGGACGGAGCTTCGTGCTTAAAACAATAAAAGGAGGAACTAAGTATGAGATCTATTTTGCAAATGGAACTGATGAAAAATGCACAGGATAAAGGACTTTACTTTTGGACATTTCTGTTGCCAATCATTTTTACTGTTTTATTTATTTCTATTTTTACTTCCGGAACAGAAGGAGCCGATAAAGAGTATGTAATTATATCCATTGTACCAGGTTATGTAGTGATGTTTGTGTTTTTCATAATGATCTCGATGGGGTTTTCGTTTATTGACGACCGTGATAAAGGAATGGTAGCACGGCTTGCAAGTACACCCCTGTCTCCATACGCTTATCTGTTTGGAAAATGGTTGCCATATGTATTGCTTGTGTTTACTCAAATTATGGTATTGCTCACTTTTGGAAAAGTCGTATATAATATTCCAATAGAACAACCTTTATTGCTTGGTATGTTAGCACTTATCCTAACTATCTGCATTACAGGGCTTGGGCTGGCGTTGTCCTTACTTATCCGTACTAGCAACATGGGGGTCGCGGTTACACAAGTCATTGCTTTAGGGGGCGCATTATTAGGTGGACTTTGGATGCCCTTGGATGCGATGCCATCGCTTTTCCAAAAGATTGGAAAACTAACGCCTCAATATTGGGCACATAACGCATTTCAAGAAACGATGACCGGAACATTGGCTTACAATGATTTCTTTATCGCTAGCCTCATTTTACTCACATTCGGTGCGGTTGGTTTCATTATTGCATTCTTTGCCTATCCAAGCTTTTTAAATCGCGCAAAGCATTAATGGGTTCATTAGTGGGAGGAATATAATGAAGGTTAAAATTGATATCGATGATCAATATGAGGAGACTTCCATTATTATTCAAACGAATGAGTGGACAGATGAACTGCAGGAACTCGTTGCTTTGGTTAAGAAAGAAAAGCCGAAACGGTTATTTGGCGTGGAAGAGGATCAAACAGTTATTATAGATCCGGAAACAGTTGATTATATTTATTCAGAAAAAAGGAAAGTTTACGCAGCACTGGAAAATGGACGACGACTAGAAATAAAAATGAAATTGTTTGAAGTAGAGGAAGCGCTTGCTAACAGTCATTTCATTCGTTTTTCTAAATCGGTGATTGGTAATGTAAATCGTATTCAGCGGTTTGAACTCTCCTTTAATGGAAATCTATGTGTTTACTTTTCCTCAGGAAATAAAGAATATATTACACGTAAATATGTGACAAGCGTTAAAGAGAAACTGACGTCGGGAGGACTTCGTCATGATAGCTAAAATTTTGCGCCGAATGATATACGGAATCGCTTATGGGGCGATAGCAGTCTTCACCTTCTTAACAATTCTGATGATATTAAACATAACACTCCCTATCTTTCAAATATGGCTTTATACGTTAGCAAGTCTTGCCCTTGGTATTTACTACGGTCTGGCCTCCTTTATTTTTGAGCTGGAAAGTTGGAGCCCTCTAAAGAAAATCTTAGTACACTACAGTTTATCTTTAACTATCTACTTTACCTTTGCGCTTTCTCTACACTGGGTTCCTTTCCATTGGAAAGCCGTTTTAATTACGATTATTGGCTTTACGATTATTTATGCGTTGTTTTGGTTTGGATACACGCTTTATTATAAGAGAGTTGAGTCATCTCTAAACGATACCTTGCAAAAAAAAAGTGAAAAAAAGGGGAGCAGGTGCTTGTAACCTTCTTTCTCGGTAGAATAGTGTTTTAGTACCTTGCTCTTCCTAGCTGTTTGGCCCGCTCCTTGTTATCGAAAGAGGAAAAAAAGAAGCGGGGGCACTTTACCCCGCCAATTGTTAGTCTATATATAAATTAAGACATGTAGATCCTTTTACTGATTGCTGCATACGGATCTCCAATTCTTGAAAGGTGAGTATTGCACCTCGTATGCGAGATAAAATGGGATCGCCATACCACCAACTTCAACCACCGCCATCTGTTTACAGATCACTGACATAGCGAAAATAAACACAGTTATAGACCTTTATCGTTATCATTTGAAATACGAACATCTCTACCTGATCAAAACTTTACCCTCTCACAAGATTCTTACCCAATATATGCCTTAACCAAAAGCGATTCAAAAAGGTTTTGGCAATAAATCCAAATAACCGTAGATCTGATTATGAAAAATCATATCTAGAGTTATTTCTAATTTGTAGTTCTATAGGTATGTTTAATTCTTTGTTTTAACTTTTGAAAATCCAAAGAAATGAAGAAGTAAATTATCATTTTTAAGATTCCTTTAATATTTATATTATAAACTATAACATAATCAAACCTTATTCTAATTAAAGGGGGGTTTTTATGTTATTCATGGAAAAATTATTCATAACCATAGCCATTATTACGTTTATATTATCCATTTCGTTGTTTATTATAGAAATTGTAAAAAATGGATTTAAGTTTAGTAATTTTAAATTAGCTGCAACTCTCTTTATTATTTACATTATAAGTTTTATTGTTTTTTTAATTATACGTAACTAGGAGGAAATTTCATGATACTGATAAAAGATGTTTCATATCATGTTGATGGGAAATCCATTTTAAAAAAAGTAAATCTTAAATTAAATAAAGGGAAAGTGTATGGGATACTAGGACCCAATGGAGCAGGAAAAACTACGTTATTTAAAGCTCTTTTAGGTGCAATAAAGTATGAAGGGGAGATACTTGATGATGATCATACGTTAGTTGGAAAACTAATAGAATATCCGGCTTTTTATCCTAACTTAAGTTGTTTTGAAAATTTAAAATTACATGCATCTTATGCTCAATTAGATGACTGGCAAAGAAATATTGACAGCTTATTAAAGCTTGTAGGAATATTCCATGTTAAAAATAAAAAATTTAAGAGCCTATCTATGGGAATGAAACAAAGATTAGGTGTAGCAAAAGCACTAATGGGAAATCCAAATACTTTATTATTAGATGAACCTACTAATGGTCTAGATCCTATGGGAATAAAAGAGATGCGGAATTTAGTAGAAAAAGAAATAAGAAATAAAAATAGAATTGTTATGATTTCCAGTCATAATTTAAATGAGATTTCCCATATAACAGATACTATCATTTTTATAAACAACGGAGAAATAATATTGGAAATAGAAAACGAAGACGACACTTACATTATTGGGAAAGTTAGGGAAATATCAAATGAACAAAAAGAGGAAGAAATAACTTTATTAACGAACGATAAGAATGAAAATATAGTTGTTTTAAGCCGCAAAAAATTTGAAGCTATGAGTCAAAATAATACTATTTTTATGGAAGACATTCAATATGTAGATTTAGAAAATCTATATATTGAATTAATGTCACTAGGAATAACTGAGGTGAAAACCGTATGATTCAACTAATTAAAAATGAATTAATTAAAATAAGAAGTGAAAAATATATTAAATTTATTTTTATTTTAAACCTCATTCCTTTAATATTAAATTTTGCGAATTTTATTGTAAACAACAGAAATATGGCTCTAGAGAATGGCTTTTACTTTACTTTTTATAACCAATATTTTATGTTGCTTCCTATTATTAGTAGTATTATCATTTCATCTATATTTTATATAGAATACAAAAATAATACGTATTTAGATTGGATAACATACAATATTTCGAGAATGAAATTATTTTTTTCAAAGTTACTTGTATCACTACTCATTATGTTAATAATATTTCTCTCTAATCTAGTAATTCTATTGGGTTTTTATAGTGTGATAGATGGGGAAATTTCTAATCTATACAAAATAGTCTTGTCTTTCACAACATTACACCTAATTGTTGTCATCAGTGTTTCTTTAATCTTTTCTGTAATCATCCAACTAACAAGAAACATTGTGATAAGTATTTCCATTGGAATAGGAGGTTCCCTTATTTCTATGATCTTAATGGCAGCTCCATTTTCATACATGATACCACTTACCTTCGGATATAGAGCTGGTTTATACTTTGTTGACAATGAATTTTATTATGAAGATCCTTTATTTTCTACTTTTATGGGAATTGGATTAACTGTAATATTAACATTATTTATGTTAATACTGAGTTTGAAAATAATCAAGAACAAAACTATCTAACTTTCTTTTATATTGTCAGCGTAAAGTCAAAAGCCCATTTTGAAGTGACTTTAATAAGTTAGACATAAATCAAATGGTTAGGATTTTTTTACATGTGCTGGATTTACTAAGACTACTTTGAGTTGCTTTTCCATTAGCCAATAAGCCAAGGGGCAATCAGTAGTGCCCCGTTGGCTCCATACCGACAATAAAATCGGATTTCTCTTGGTGTATGGCCCATTCATCCATCCAATGAAGGAATGTTTGAAAGCCTTCCAACGCATTTTCAAAGTAGTGGTTTTCCAAATTGAACCCCACGGAAATCCTGAGCGCGAGCAACAGGTTTATTTTTGGCGATATCGACTCCAATAATTAAGGTTTTGTCTGTCAGTTGTAAAATCTTTTCATTTTGTTTATAATGCATAATAGTCCTCCTTGGTTCATTTAAGGGTCCATTTTTGCTGTTTAGCTTTGGACACCTCGTATCATACCAAGGGGGCGTTTTTAGTTCAATCCTCATTTTGCTTTATTACAGGAATGCTTTCTTATCTCTACAAAAAGAAATCCCTCATAGACGGCTGATTTTTATATATTTCAGAATATATCGCGAAGTTACCTGTAACACCGGATTTTTTACTCATTGGTTTTTAAAGGATAGTATCAAGTTGGATTAGTCAATAAAATTTCCGTTGTTCTAGTCTTAAATAATAAAACCAAACCATTATGCCAGGGTTCATATGAAATAGGGGGTTAACTTGGATTGATGCTTATGCCTTCATACTCCTTAGAAACCTTAGGTCAAACCCTATAAGTTAAAAGAATGAAAATAAACAATAGGATTTGTAAAACATTCAAAAATTAATTTAATCAAAGTCAGTAACCTTTATTGATTTCTCAGTAAAATCTACCTTTTTATTTACTCCTGGAATATAACTATGCCTATGGGTAATAAAAATAATTGTTTTATCTAACTGGAACAAATTATCTATTATGGTTTGTTCAGTTACCTCATCCAAATTACTAGTCCCTTCATCAATTAGCAACAAATCCGAATTACTTGATATTGCTCTTGCAATAGATAACCTTTGTTTTTGACCTCCTGACAAGTTTGTACCATTTTCTCCAAGCAAGGTATCAAATCCCATAGCAAAATTCATAACATCATCATATATACATGCTATTTTACTACTATTTATAATAACTTCCTCATCTAATGCCTCATTAAAAAAACTTATGTTTTCCTTAACAGTACCAGAAAGCAATGAAACATCTTGGGTTACCATCCCTATATTCTCTCTATAACTACTAATATCGTATTCATTTAAATTATTACCATTAATTAAAATCTCCCCTGTTGTCGGAAAATGAAGAGACGCAATTATTTTTAATAATGTGGTTTTACCTTTGCCGCTTCTGCCATTTATTAAAATTTTATCCCCATAATTAATCTGAAGGTTTATATTCTCTAAAACATTTTCTTCTCCATAACCAAATGAGACATTCTGTAATTCTATACCTCCTTTTAAATCACTTATTTTTTTACTTCTATTTAACAATTCGCTTTCATCGTCTTCCAAAAGGATCTTATTAATTCTATTGAAAATTTCTTCAACGTATTTAAAAGACTGTATACTATTAAAGATAGATGAAAAAGGAGTTAAAAATCTTACAGCTATTGTAGAGAAAGCTATAGTTTCTCCTATACTAAGACCCACGAAACCTACTTGAAAGACTCCCAAGTATATTATGAGTAATGGCAGGGCTACAGAAATTGTATAAGATGTTCCACCTAATACTGCAGAAGAAAGCATTTTTTTCTTATAGTTTACTAGTTGTTCATGAAAAGGGTTAATAGTCCTATTATAAATAAGTTTATTATTTCCTAAAGTCTTTATATAATCTATTGATTGGAGAACTGATAGAAAGTTTGTTTGAAAAAGGGTTTGGTTTGCGACTTCTTGATTTGTGTATAGAGTTATTCTGGGAATAACCAGCTTAGTAACCAGCAACTGAATGATAACAGCTATAAAGACTATACCCGTAAGAATAGGAGAATAATATAACATAGTAATGGAAAAAATAAATATCAATGCTACGTCTAACAGCAAGCTCGTCATAACATTTGAAAGAATTTCTCTTATCACAGTTATATTATTAATTCGTGTTGATAAATCTCCTGAAGTATTTTTTTCAAAAAAACTGAAAGGTAATTTGAAAATTTTCTTTATAGTCCCATCTGTCAGGTAATTATTGATTCTAATCTGTAAGTTAACTACAAAAAAAGTCCTTGCAATATGTAATAAAAAGACACTTAAACCTACTATTATTATTAATATTAACAGGGTGTTAGATAATAAACTATTGTTTAAAGCTCCATTATAATCTACTACATATTGAGTAAGTACTGGCAATATTAAATTCAAAATTTGAAACAATACAGATAAAAATATAATAGTAAAAATATTTTTTTTATAAGGTGTTACTATCTTCAAAAGATCCTTTAAATAGCTTGTTTTTTTTAAGAATATATTTTTATTTCTATCTTTCTTATTTATAAAAAAAACTACATTTGAAAAATTTTTGTAGAATTCTTTTTCACTAAAACTTTTTTCTCCAGTACCTGGATCAATAATATAAAAAATATCATTTTTTATTTTTTTAAGAATTACATAATGATTATTTTTCCAATATAACATTAATGGTTGTTTAATTTTACCTTTAATAATAAAATCCTTAATATCAGAAACCTGAAAAGCATAAAAACTTGCTTTATGCTTTTCAGTAATCTTTTTAAGTTGTTGAGCAGAAATACCGTCTCTACCTATATTATAACTATGATCAAACATATTAGTATTTACTTTACTATCTTTCCAGCTAAATAGCATAGATAAGCAAGCTAAACCACATTCGTATTGGTGGTTTTGTAATATGATTGGAATTTTAAAATTATACATGTTGATTACCCTTCTTAAAGTTCTAATTTTAATATATTTGGTAAATGATGATTCGTAATATATAAAAGTCCATATGCAGTTCCAGCTAACCCTATCATTAAATCTGGGGTTTGTATATTATTAATACCTAAACCACTTTTTATCTCATTAACTTCTTTATTTTTTATAATATTGTAGATAATATTTATTGGAATAGCATACTTTTCATGCTGCTTATAGACAGTATAAAAATCTTTTAAAATCATAGCAGTTCCTAAATCCCCATGGCACAGACATTGGGTTCTTGAAAATCCATTTTTTAAAATTTCACTTTTTATCTTTTGATTATCTTCAAATTCACTCATTTTTGAGGATATTCTATTTAGAAGAATTCCCGGGGATCCATGGCACCATGCGTAAGGCGTATCTTCATAATCATGAGAGCCTCCAAGCCATTTATTCTCTGATCGCAGTTTTTCTTCAAATTCATTTGATTGTTTTATAATCTCTTTAACCGTAACATCATTTGAATTTATATCTTCAACGTATTTGTTTAAAGAATAACAAATACCTGAATTCCCGTGAGCAAAACCCGTTAAGTATTGGTCAGATATACATCTCCAACTTACGGTTCCATCTTCTTGGTGCTCAGCATTATTAATTAAGGTATCTTTACAAATTTCTACCAATTTTTTTATTCTGGAATCCTTTGATAGGTTATACAAATTAATTAAAACTAACATAACACCAGATGCACCGCTTATAATGTCATTGGTCTTGTCTTTTTTAATATTTTCCTTCATCCCAATACTTATCTCAATAGCCTTTTCCTTATACTTATTTATTTTTGTAGTTTTGTAAAAATAAGCCAGTACGTATACTAACGAAGAAATACCATCAAATGCACCAATAGGATATTTATGAGGTAAACCATAAGATGCTAATATATCATCAATTATCAGTTGAGCCTTATCAATGTATTTCTTGTTTTTAGTTACAGAATACTTTGATATATATAAGAAAGCCATTCCTGATAACCCATCGTATAACTTTCCATCCATAACAAAAAGGTTTGATTTCCTTGTTCCGATATCCCCCGTTACTACTGAAGTGTACCAACTAAATGTATTATTATATTTTGTTTGTTGTTTACTAATTTCTTCTTCTATAAGAAATGCAAAGTTATATAAATAATTTTCCCTATCAATAAAATTATTATCAAGAGACAAATTTGAAAAATCCTTTATAAATCGTTTATTCTTTTTTTCTGTTAATTCTTTCTTATCATCAACTAACGAGTTTGAGATTAATTCTAATTGAAATGATAGGTCATCTGTAGATAGATTTTCTAATTTTTCAATAGCAAAATCCAAAGGAATATCTTTCAAAAAATTTTTTAGTATACAACTATTATGTATTATTTCTCTGCTTGATAAACGATATTTAAAATAAGGTATATCCCCTTCTGCTAAGTCAGTAGCTTCTAACTTGGATAATTTTCCGCCTTCCTCAATAAATGGTTTAATTAATAGTAGATCTCTTACTGCCCTATTTTCCAAAAAAACAGGGTGATGACTTACGTTTAAAATATTTGCATAATAAATGGTTGGCTTATTAATATACCTTAATTCTATTTCATCTCGCATACTTTTAATAGTATTAACAATATGTTTTTTATGGTCACAAATGAATTTATAACCTATTGTAAAACCTTCTTTTAAAGGGCCGATATAATTTAATTCATTGACGTATTGATTTTTATACTTAGGATGATTCTGTGAAGCTTGTAAGGTTTTATACTCTGAAACTATTTTAACATTAGATGTTCTCTCATTTTGTATAGTTGGAACTTTTATAAAGGTCTGAGTATCCCCACGTCTCCCTATTCCGCTTATGTCAGATTTATTATTCCCAAAAACAAAGGGAAGCACCCCTGTTGATTTTACAGAATGAGCTAATCTGTGCTGATTAACATCACTTGCATTTTGAAATTCAACTAATGAACTTTTTACGTTAAATAAGCTTTCCAAATCAATAAGGACGGGACATTTACCATTAGCTATCAAATTCTCAGAATGGAAATCTACTGCATTAAACGCATACAAAAAAGATAAATGTATACCAAGTTCTATGTAAAAGTCAGATATATCTTTTTTACTTTCGATCTCATAATAATCAATGGATTCCGACCAAAAATAATCTAACTTATAAATATTTCTTGGGTACTTGAGGAAGTAATCATTGGAATGCTCATTGAAATGCTTCAACACTTTCTCATAAAATAAGTCTATGCTACCATTTCTTGGTTTGTAATATATTTTTTGGCCATTTAAATCAAAAGATACAACACTTTTCCCTTTATTATGTGTATCCCCTTTATTAATTGTAATATTTGACAAATATACATTTTTATTTTGGTTATTTTTAACGTTGTAATAATCTATTATTTCTTCTATATCGTTGATAAGGTTACGTAAAAACTCATCTATATAGTTTGATATTAACGATACTTTATGTCTCATTATTGAAACTAAAGTATCATTTTCTTTTAGAATTTTTATAAATTCATTTTGTTTTGACAAGTATTCTTCAATATACTCCGTATATTGTTCTTTTTCATCATCACTATTAAAGTCCTTTAAAGTTCTTTTTTTATTAATATCATAGATTAATGTCCTATGAGCAACAGACATTAGTAAATGTGAGATCTGCTCTGTTAAATTTTTTTCTTCTTTACAAAAATCCATATCCACAAATTCTTTAAGCACATTTAATTTTTTGGTGAAACGAGGATGATATAATTCCAAAAATAAATCAGTAAAAAGAAGGAGGTTTTTATTATTATCCTTGGGTTCTATCTTTTTTAGCTTTAACTTATTATAATTCAACTCATCATTTTCATTATTTGGCAGGTTAGATATTAAAGATCTATTTTTAATGTAATAGTGTTTATGTAGATATTCTAAATTAGGTATATTTAATTCCTTAAGTGCATTTTTTATGTTATTTACTGAAATACCTTTACTTTTATATAAGTTTTCTATAAAATAATTTAATTTTTCCATTAAAATCTCCCTTTACTTTACGTTTAAGTGGTGGTGGGGATATACCCCCACCACCACTATTCTTAACACCAGCAAGTATGCGTAGGACAAATAGAGCATTCCCAAGTTATAGTACAGTACTTCCCGTCATTACCTTGAGATATCCCCATAGGTTCTGCTGCACCACCAGAAATATTATCTAAAGATGCTTCTTCTAGTTCACTCATAAAATCTCCAGCAGTATTGTACAATTGTAAATCTTTTTCTTTCATAAATTAATTCCCTCCCATTTGTTTGAATTTTTGTATATTTGTGTTATTATAAAAGTGAGAATAATATGTTATGAAGAAATAATACTATAATTTGAACAATTTAGCAAATTATGTTTTATTTCCTAATAAAAGAAAGGAGGTTTTTTATATGGAAAATAAAGTAACGGCTTACAAAAAAATTAGTGCTAATGATTTAAAAGAGATTTCAGGCGGCGCAAGTGAGCCACAAGGAACCCCTGCTACAATTATTCCAGTTTCTCTAGCGATTTGTCCAACAACTAAATGTGCATCCGTTGTCAAACCTTGTAATGACTAACGTACATTATTCAATAATAGATGCCCTCTATTACAGGGGGCATCTATTATTTTTTAGGAGGGATTTAATTTATGAGTAACATTATTAGCATACAAATATATGAACAACTTTTTTCTAAAAAAATAGAAAAATATATTATAGAAATAGAAAAAAATTTCAGTCATATATTATCAAGTAATTATAGAAAAGACATTAAAAATATGGTCATAGAAAAAATAGAAAACATAAGTGGTAAATTTATGCTCGAAGACTTTCATGAAAATTCCAAAATCAAAAAGGAGAAGGATGGATTTAAAAATGCTGGGATTAATTATTACATAAATAAATTAGACCTACAATTAGATAAATTTAAAAACTTAAGATGTATTTTAGACAATAACATTGCTAATCTATTGGAATATTATCACAATTTAATGGAGAATTTTTGTAATAACAGAGAAGAAATCTTTCCAAATCAAAATGTTAAAATAAACTACATCATTGTTGACAAAGGAGATACTCATAATAATGGAAAAACCGTCGTAGTATTGTTTTTAAATAACGGTACAAAGCTCGTTTACAAGCCAAGAAACCTAGAAAGTGATATCTTTTATTACAAACTAATACAAAAATTTAATTATGATAATAACAGTGAGTTAAAAATACCCAAAATATATAATTATAATTCTCATGCGTGGCAAGAGTTTATAGAGTATAAAAATTGCAATACGATCAAAGAAATCGAAACATATTATTACCATTTGGGAATCCACATTTTCTACACATATATGTTAAGATCCAATGATATTCATTATGAAAACATAATAAGTAATTCTAATAATCCAGTTATTATCGACCTAGAAACTATTATGCAAGGAACTATCAACTTCAGTCATAATCAACTTATAAAAAATAATCCCCTCTTTTTAAATGATAGTATCTTGCAAAGTTTACTGTTTGACTATGCTACTTCTTTCACTGGAGAAGGTATAACATTTTTAGGTGGTACTACAAATCAAACATTAACATCTAAAACTGAAGAACTTTTAATTGATAAAAACACAAATAATATGCGTTATGTTTATAAAGAATTTTTTACAAATAGTAGTAAAAATATACCCAAATATAAAGGAAAATTTATGGAAATTTATTCTTTTAAAGAAGAAGTTGTGAGAGGATTTAATAAAGCATATTTGTATATAGTTGAGAATAAGAAAAAATACAAGCAAATACTGTCTGCTTATCCAAATTTTAATGTAAGATATGTACTCAAGCCAACATATACCTATGCTACATATATAGAATTTTTAAAACAAAGCCACTTGAAAGATAACACTGAACTTTACAGCATACTTCAGAACTCAAATGTTCATTATAATTCTAAAGACGTTATAACTGATTTAGAATATAAAAGTCTTTTAAATTATGATGTACCTTACTTTACTGTAAATATAGATAAAAAAGACATTAAAAGTCCAACTTCTAATGAGAAGGTAGCTTTTAATTTTTTTGAGAAAAAACCTAGAGAAGAAGTTTTATTAAGAATAGATAAATTATCACTTAAGGACTTGGAAGAACAGTCCCATTTATTAGATTTAGCTATAGACGCTTATAAAGAAAATAGTTTAAAAAAGGTTGAAGTTCATTCACTTAAAAAACTGCCTGATAAAAAAGATATTAACTATGAAATTGAAAAACTAATTTCAAATACAGATAATTTTTCAATGCTATTAAGTCTTCGTCATAATAGTAACGGGGAAGCAATCATTAGCCCTATTGGATACAATTTATATGACGGTTTAGGAGGCATAGCGTTATTACTAAGTTATTGGATATTAAAAAATAAGAAAAATTATTCATACAGTTTAAAGGAAATTAATAACTCTATTGAAAATCTGTATAAGATAGATAAAACTAATAATTTTTCAATTTACCATGGGAAATTTTCCTATTTTAAATATATATATATTCTCGATAAAATTTCTGAAGAAAATCAAATAAACAAAAATGTGGACAATTTACTAAAATTAATACAGGAGTATAATACACATATAGCTAATAGTAGTCGGTACCCCATAGACTATATAGGCGGACTGGTCGGGATAATATCACTATTAATCGACTATTACACTTCTACTGGTCATAAAAAAATATTATATGCGATAGAAAGTTTGAAAGATTTACTGCTATCCAAATCTAAAGTGTCAAATGATGAGATATTTTGGGACCAGGATGCTAAAGATTTGAAAATGAATCCAGGCTTGGCTCATGGCACTTCAGGTATAGCATTAACTTTAGCAAAATATGTTCACTTCATTTATAAAGATGAGCAAATTATCCATACAATAGAAAAAATTTTAATTTATGAAGATAAAGCTTTAAGTTTTGAAGAACCCACTACTTGGTGTAACGGTCTCTCTGGTATATTACTAGCAAGAATTTTAATTCAACAATATATTCCATATCTTAAAATAACCTACATGGAAGAACTAATAGAAATCCTCTGTCTAGACGTATCTAATTTAAATAACAGAAAAAGCGTATGTCATGGCACACATGGAAACATGTTGGTGTTAAAGGCCATAGAATCTCTTAGAGAAAATTCCTTTCCTGATATTGAAAAGTGGAACAAGGGATTGCGTACTCATACAATGAGCTATTCTTGGGACTCCGGCTTTTCATATCCAAATAGGAATCCAGGTTTCTTTCTAGGGAAAAGCGGTCAATTATTTGATATTATTCTAAATATAAAAGATTACAAATTAGCTTTATATATGATGAGTTAAGATTATTTTAGTGCCAAACTCATCACTGTTTATTGAGATTTCAAGTTCTAATAGATTTGGAATCTCTTTAATTATGGTTAACCCTTTTCCATTAGAAAAGTTTTGCTCTGGATAATCAAATCCTATACCATTGTCTACAATAATTAAGCGCTCGTATTTTTTCTCCTTTATCGTTTTTATTTCTACAGCACTCGCTTTTGAATGATAAAGTACATTTTGTAATATATTATCAAACAATCTTTCAAACCATATTTTATCTAAAGTCCAAATAATACTTGAATCAATATTCATATTACACTGTATTTCCCTATGATTGAAAGCATTATTCCATTTCTGTGAAATCTGCTCTACAAAATGAGATAACACAACAGGTTCTTTCTTAATAATTATTGAATCAGAATTCAAATAATTTTTATGGTATATTCGATCACTAAGTGTTGATATAATATTTACATTTTTGGTGATTTCTTCTATTGCTTGATTTATATTTTTACCTGTCTGAATATAGTATAAGTTAATATTAATAATCGAAAGAGGGGTCTTGATATCATGAGAGAGCTGGTTTAAGTATTTTTTTCTTATTTCTTCAGACTCATTATATTTTTTTTGATTGTATTGTAATCTTTCTATTAATATATTAATAGATTCACTTAAATGCCTTATTTCATCAAATTTTAAACTTGAAATGGAAACGATGTCTGGAATATTTTGTTCATCTGCTATATCTCGTATTAGTTTTGAAAGGTTAGTAATTTCAACCGATATATTTTTAAGAGTCTTAGAAAGGAAATATACGTATAATAAAATCAATATAAAGAAAAGGGAAAATATATATATATAATTCTCATCAGATTTAAAGGGCGTATCCGTACCGCTCATTAAATTATACAATAAATGTATTCCATATATCGTGTAGTTGGAAGCTATAAAAGCAAAAGGAAAAAATAATATAGAAACGAATGTTATGAAATAAACTTTTTTGTGAAACATATTTACTCCTTAATGAGTTGACATTTTATAACCATATCCATAAATTGTATGAATAATTTCTCCATTGCTATCTACTTTATTTCTTAAATTATTTATATAAACATTTAGAGAATTTGCTTTACCATTATAATCAATGCCCCAGATGTGTTCAATGATCTGTTCTTTGGATAAGCAAAGATCTATATTATTATATAAATAAAAAAACAGTTTTTTTTCTGTATTGCTTAACTTAATTTCTTGCTTTGTTTTACTATTCAAAACGCTATGTTTAACTTTATTAACCAACAGACCGCTCAAATAAAAATATTCACTGTATTTATTACTCAATAAATTCTCTAATCGAGCTATAAGTTCTAAAGGTTCGAATGGTTTAGGTATAAAATCTTCTCCTAGTTCCAACCCTTTAATTTTATCCTCTAATTGGCTATGAGCGGTTAGAAACACTACTGGCTTTTGAGGAAACAACAATTTTATCCGTTTACAAATTTCATAACCATTGTCAAAAGGAATTTCAACATCTAATAAGAATATGTCTATATGTTCTAATTTAGAATAGTTAAATCTATTATCCGTGTAAACAAATACATTAGCAAAGTAATCACTTAAAAACTCATGCAAAAACTCAGATATGTATTTATCGTCTTCTAGTACCAAAATATTTAATCCCTTCATTATGTTTTTCATAACTTCATTTCCTCCATAAATTTATTTCTTTTAACTTAAAATATCGAAACATGGGTAGGTTACACTAGAAAAAAGACATAATTAAGGTAAAGTAGACTAACAGAATCACATTAGACCACGTTAAACCGAAGTTAGCCAAACGAAGGGTCTTTCCGACGAGAAACGCCTTGTTTGGTAAAGAGCAAAGTGTTCTAGGAACTAAACTAACCCCTAAAACTGTCAATATAAAATACGCTTACTAATTACCATAATAATACTTCTTGAAGATTCAATTGTTAAAAGCATATTTAATAAACTAGACATTCTAAAGCAATTACGGAATGCCAGGATACAAAATCCGGTATTTACATACGCCCAGATATCCAAACTTATATTGAGCCTCATTTTCGAAATGGAAAACTAGTTTACGCTTTTGCATAAAAGATCTGATGATTTTTCGAACAATGCTTATACCGACTTTCAAACAATACTCCTATAATTGACGCCGTTTCCTAATTTCTTTGAGTAAAGTGGGCAAATTTTTATTCCGACGAACATGATGAAAGGGTAACACGTTGAACGTGTTTATACATGTAAAAACTGTAAAGGTGATGCCTCCCGGTTATCACTACCGGGAAAAGTAAATCAAATAATCGCAGATCAAATATGATAAGTCATGATTTACGATTATTGGTGATGCATATCGTAAAAGGTGCGCTTATTCTTTATTTTGGACTTACTATACATCTTTTTTCCCGTTTTACCCAGTATTTTGAAGAGTTGACCTAAGAGTGTACACACTGTATTGGGGGCTAAATTCTTTTTTATCTAAAATTCCGGATCAACACCAAAATAAATAGGTGATATATCAGAAAAGTATAGCAAAGTTTCTAAATAAATGAAAAACATCTGCCTCTTGGTATACGTCCTCCTGTCCTTCCTCACTTTCTCATGTAGCTCTCCCTTGAAAAAGTGCTCCATGGAGAATAGGGAGCTTGCTTGTCTAGATGTATGAGTAACTGTGGCTCCATAAGATTGACGTGCAAGATAGGCAGAAAACGCCTTCGTATATCGCTTTTTTTGGCGCACCAAAAGAATACTGCCCATGTAGCACAACAAATCTTTTACAAGCTAAACAAATAGCAGGAATATGCGCGACTGACTGAATAATTACAACATATTGCATCGACCTTTTCGTCGAGTGAGAGCCCATGCTGTTTGTATGAAAAAGCTTATATCATGCTTTTCAGAGTAGATGCTGGTACAAGCCAGCCATGGCGGTTTCTTATCTCGTAAAAACAAGCAGGGCTTCATTCTCTCCTGCTTGTTTTATCTATTATTTATCCTTTGCTTTCTTCTCCAATATAGAGCGTAATTCATTTTATTTCGCTTCTAAGATAAACTTGACAGACTCTTTTAAACAATCGTCTGCTTGGACATAGTCGCCGACCTTATCCATAAATGCGTGAACCATTCCATTATAGTGCAGGCAATACACATCTGCGCCCGCTTGTTTTGCTTTTTCAAAAAACGCGTCTCCTTGAAGACGTAATGCGTCATATTCCCCAGCAATATATAAAGTGCGTGGCATGTTTTTTAGTAAATCTTCCTCCGCATTATACGGTGAGATCATCCAGCTTTCGGCATCCGCCCCTTGAATATACCATTGATCAATAAAATGAAAGAAATGCATAAATCCTTTTATATGCTCATGCACCAACTGCTCATGTTCATGTGCATGAATTGCCGATAAATCATAAAAACGATTTAATAACGCTTCATTTTTCCCTTGATATACAACGGGATAAATGGAAACGGCATTGTTAATGTAGTTTGTCCCATATAACCGGTCTAATAAAGAAACGACGTAAGTTAAATTCCCCCCAGCTGAATCGCCCATGACGTTGATATGATTTGCATTTACTTTTAATTCCTCGTGGTGATGATGAATGTAAACAACTGATTGATGTGCGTTTATAACAGCTTCTGGATAGGGGAGTTCTGGTGCTAAGCCATATTCTACGGAGAAAACACGTACCTCCCCTAAATCTGCTAACCGTCTACATGGTAAATCAACATGATCTAGAGAACCGCCAAAAAATCCACCCCCATGGTAAAATACAATGGCTGGTAATATGTCATTTACTATATCTTTTTTTACATATGTTCGAACAGGGATGCCTGCAAATTCTGTGTCTTCCACTATAAGTTCATGTGTAGTAATATCTTTGGCGTTGGACCATCCGATACCAGCACGCATCATCTCAACTGTAGGTTCGCTCGTCATTTCTTCTGAAGATGCTTCCTCTGCAGTCATACTTAGCTCTTCAAGCGTACGTGGGTCGATATGACCTGACTCTTCTTTTCCCGGTACAGGCTTTACTCTCATTCGCTTATCATCTGTGTTCACAGCCTTCATTAGCTGATTAGTGCTTACATTCATGATAATCTCCCTTTCAAATATACGGATTTAAGGTTATTTACAAGAAACCGCTTTAATAAATAGAGTGATTGTTGTAATTAAAGCACATTATATTTAGAATGATCTTTGCTGAAGGAATAAATTTTTTTAGCTATCTATATGAAAAGTGTTTCACTTATATATCACGTATTTTTTATTGTTACTCTTCCCTCTTTATTCATAATTCAATCCATAGAACAAACCTATTTGGCACCTTGATAGTAGTCAATAACAGACTTAGCAAGCGCTACGATTTTATTAGGAAGATCCTTTGGCGAAATTACCTTCAGTTTATGTCCAAACCCTATTAAAAATTCAATCGCCTCTTGCTCATCGTGAAAACGTACAGTCGCTGCTATCCATTGACCATCACGTTGATGCTCTGGTTCTATAACTTGAACAAACTTACCTGTAAACCGAAGCCGTTTCATTATTTCTGGGTCTACTTCTACTTGCACATCGTACTTAGGTAAACTTTGAATAAACTCTGCTTTTGACTGTTCCCAGTATACCGCCAAGTTAAAACCCTGTGGTCTATCAAAATCTTTCTCTTCCACTTTTGCATGGAGTATGCGTGAAACTCTATAATTACGTAGCTCTCCATTTCTTACAGCGACGAGGTACCAGTTACTCCCTTTTGCCACCAATCCTAATGGCTCAACTAACCTTTCCTTTTGTTCCCCATTGAGCTGTTCATAATGAATTCTTAACTTTTTTCTTTTCAAAACAGCACGTTGAACAATTTTGAGAGCGCCTACTTTTTCTTTAGATTGTCGCCAAGTACTCGCATCGATGTGAATTCTTTCCCACATGCTTTGCGCTTCATTCCGATACATATCAGGGATGGCTGCAAATAATTTTTCTCTTGTCTCTAATGCTTGACTAGTCAACCCCAAGTCTTCGAGTAATTTTTCTGAAGGGAAAAGAAATAAAGATTTCATGTCATCCATATTAAATCCGCTTAATTGACTACGGAAGTTATCTAACAGGCGCCATCCTCCCTCTTTTCCCCTTTCCGATACGACAGGAACCCCTGCAGTACTTAGTGCATCCATATCTCTAAGGATCGTTCTAATTGACACCTCTAATTCGCTAGCTAATTCCTTTGAGGTCATTTTCCCTCTATTTTGCAACAAGATCATAATATTCATTAATCGATCGGCTCTCATAACATCAGTCCCTTAGGTGAAAATAAAGCAAAAGCTATAAAGTGAATCTTTAATGAGTGGGGCTTTTTCTCTCACCCCACTCTGATTGTTAAATGAACGAACCAGGGATGGAGGTATTGTTATCTCCACTTACCATTGTCCAGTTCATATTTTCTATTCTTGAAGTGAGATCTCACATCACCTTATATCCGGGATAAATATGACAAAAGGTGTCATATTTAAAGTATATACTTAATTTACAGCTATGGAAAGGAGAATGAATGTGGAGCAAAATCGAAATGTCGTATTATTTATCGCAGCAAGTTTAGATGGATACATTGCCACGAAAGATGATTCCTTGGAATGGTTATTTCAAGTAGATGGTGAAGGAGATAACGGATTTGCGGCGTTTTATGAAACCGTTGATATCGTTTTAATGGGGAAAAGAACCTATGATTGGATAATGGAGCAGGAATTTCAGGAATTTCCATATAAGAATAAACAAACCTATGTGTTTACGAGATCTCCTGTTACCGATACGGAGAACGTGAAGTTTGTGTCTGACAATGTGTCTAGTTTTATTCAACACTTAAAACAGCAAAAAGGAAAAGACATTTGGATTGTCGGCGGCGGAGAATTATTGCATCCTTTTCTACAAGAGAAATTGCTAGACGAACTTATTATAACCGTTGCCCCAGCTATATTAGGTGATGGAATTCCATTATTTAAAAAAGGAAACTACCAATTAGACCTTTCTTTGAAAAAAACGAAACGATTTAATCAATTTGTTGAGCTGCATTATGAAGTAAAAAGGTAAATGAAACTTGGAAAAGGTATGATGTAAGGAAACAGCTCTCCTAATTAGAGCTGTTTTTTTTGCAAGATAAGAAAGCATAAAATTTGTTGCTTTGGGATAAAAGGGAATAACTGAATAGCCACGTCTGGCTTTGGCGTCCTGCGCCTTTGTTCCTCTAAACACCAACACCCTTTAATAGAAAAATGTCCTGGCAATATTAATTGCATTTCTCCACATGCGGTTAGAGGTATAAAACCAGAAAGAAGAATCATTTAAAGTTTAGATGATAATATGCATAGTTTTATATAGAATATTTGGCTCGTCGTTGTTAATTAGCTTATACTATACCTTTAAATAACAAAGCGAGCACGTCCACTTCTTCACGTTAACCCTTTATAGTTTTGTGCGATTCCCAATTTACACAAATAGTGTACGCTCCCTAATATTTGCAAACCGTTGGTAATAACTATTCGCTTTACCTCTATAAAAACGTTAGAGATTACCTGTTGGAAGAAGCCGATATTCCCAATGTGTTCGACATTCAAACAACTTATAATACCCTTCCTGCTCATCTTTTTCCATGTACCCACATTGCTGCCGCGAATTGAAAACGTCTTGTACTTCATTTTCTATTGCGCTATAGTAACTGTCATCTGGCGTAACGAGAATCCAACTTTGGTCAGCATCTTTATCATACATTGATTTTAAATCATAAATTAATACACCTTGTTCGCCTTCATCTTTCACGACTCTAATTTCACTGGTATTATTCTTGCCGTTTTCTCCTGCAATTTTCATAAATTCTTCAAGCATATCTTTATTTTTTAGTTTATTATTTTTCCAAACAACATCATCTTCATCTGGAATGAATTCTTTTATTTGTTCGTTTTCTGCCCTGTTATCAGCCGCCTTCCGTATATCTTTCCGTTCTTTTATTTGGTTTTGCGCATGAAGGACAGCAGAACGAAGACTAAATACATTATCATAGTCCTCCATCTGTTCCAAGGTGTTCATATCAATTTCATCAATTGCCTCTTGTGCTTCACTAACTTGTTCTTGGTCTGTTGAATCTTTTATTTTACTTGTTTCCCACTCTTTAACTGTTTCTTCATCTTCCAATTCAAACAAATCGCTCACCTTCTTCGCTGCTCTGTCAATGCTACTGGCATTTCCGTTTGCGTTATTGCAACCTTGCAATACCAATACTCCACATATTGTTATAAATAGGCTGATTATGGTTGCATTTCTTTTTATTTGGACAGTAAATCTATTTCTTTTGTTCAAATTACTACCCCCGTAACAATTAATATGTATATCAAGGAACATGTTTAGACTACGAAAAAAAGCAGATCTTGAAAGTATTTCAGTTACCAAACTAACTTCTTGCAACGAGTATAACACTTTTAGTTCTATAAACATATTGCTTTTCAAATTCAATCATTCATCATGTAGGTGGTAATTACCTGGAATATTCTGGTCTATCCTATTAAGTGTGATTAGAAATTGATTTAAGATGGAAGCAACACCCAATTCTAATATAGCGGAGGAGGGGAGGGCGGAATGATTTAGGGATATAAACTCTTGTGTGTAATTTTACACAAAATAATTTATACCCAAATATATTATATCAATCAACTTTATTTCTCATAAGCTGTTTAATTGTAAACAGTTTCAATCCTAAGTACAATAGCTAATATAAGTAAATATTTTACAAAAAGAGAGGGAGTAAGGAGTCATGAACAGCAAAGTGAATACAGCGCAGCTCATTGATCCATCGTACGATCTATATATTGGCGGCCAATGGGTGGAAGGAACAGAAGGTAGAAAAATAGCTAGCTATAGCCCTAGTACAGGGGAAAAGCTCTCTGAAGTAATAGATGCAACACATGCTGATGTTGATATGGCAGTGGAGGCAGCGACAAAGGCATTTCAATCATGGAAAACCGTTGGCGTTGAAGAAAGAAGCAAATTACTACTAAAAATTGCTGATTTGATCGACGAAAACGCAGATCATCTAGCAATGGTGGAAACACTAGATAATGGTAAACCGATCCGAGAATCACGTGGGGCTGATGTTCCATTAAGTGCAGATCATTTTCGCTATTTTGCTGGTGTTATTCGTTCTGAAGAAGGGACCGCTAAGGAACTTGATGATGATACATTAACATTAACTCTAAAAGAACCAATTGGTGTTGTAGGTCAAATTATACCTTGGAACTTCCCCATTTTAATGGCTGCTTGGAAGATTGCTCCAGCCATTGCAGCAGGGAATACAGTTATTATTCATCCGTCTTCATCTACTTCCCTTAGCTTACTAGAATTGGCAAAGTTACTGGACCAAGTATTGCCTGCAGGCGTTGTCAATGTGATTACCGGTAGAGGTGCTAATTCAGGTGATTATATGCTTCACCATGAGGGCATTAGCAAGCTAGCCTTTACTGGCTCAACAGAGGTTGGTTATACCGTAGCAAAAGCAGCAGCTGATCGTTTAGTTCCAGCTACATTAGAGCTAGGTGGAAAATCGGCAAATATTTTCTTTAATGATGCACCATGGGAAAGAGCAATTGAAGGCGCACAATCTGGTATCTTATTTAACCAAGGACAAGTTTGTAGTGCTGGATCGCGTATTTTCGTTCAAGAGGGTATCTATGATAAGTTTGTCAGCCAATTAAAAGCAGCGTTCGAAAACATTAAGGTTGGTCTCCCTTGGGAAGATGACGTACAAATGGGTGCACAGATCAATCAAAAACAGTTGGATAAAATTTTACAATATGTTGAAATCGGGCAAAAGGAAGGCGCTAAGTTAATCACAGGTGGTTATCAAATCAAAGAGAACGGACTGGAAAATGGTGTGTTTATGACACCAACTATTCTTGCTGATGCAGATAACAATATGCGTATTGCCCAAGAGGAAATCTTCGGACCTGTTGCTACGGTGATTAAATTTAAAACCGAAGAAGAAGCGGTCCGTTTAGCCAACGACTCCGAATATGGTCTTGGAGGCGGCGTATGGACAAAGGATCTAAACACGGCTTTGCGTGTATCTCGTAAAGTAGAAACAGGCCGCATGTGGGTGAACCAGTATACAAACTTCTCTGCCGGTGCACCATTTGGCGGCTATAAAAAATCGGGTATTGGTCGAGAAACATATAAAAGTATTCTCGATGCTTATACCCAAACAAAAAATATTTTCATCAGTATGAAAGAGGAAAAAGACGGAATCTATTAGTCAGTTTAATAGGCTGTGTTTATAAGCGAGGGCTGCTTATAAACACAGCTCTTTTTACATGGGGAGGAAGTGTTAATTTACGATCGTTTCCACATAAATTCGTAAAATCATTCGTTTTTTAATCAATATTTGGTACATTTGTTTTACTTATTGCCCTTCATTCATGTATATTACTAGTATAAGTGTTTTATTTTTAGCATGGTTAGGAGCGATTAATTTGGAAAGAGTAGTCGGAACAGTTGTCAGAGGTCTTCGTTGCCCCATTATTAATCAAGGTGACAAAATTGAAGATATTGTGGTAAATAGTGTATTAAAAGCTTCCGAAGTGGAAGGCTTTCAAATAAATGATAAGGATATCGTTACTATTACAGAATCAGTCGTAGCGCGTGCTCAAGGCAATTACGCTTCGATCGATCATATCGCAGCGGACGTCCAAGCCAAATTTGGTGAAGAAACAATTGGAGTTATATTTCCCATTTTAAGTCGGAATCGTTTCGCAATTTGTCTCCGCGGTATTGCGAAAGGCGCTAAAAAAATTGTCCTAATGCTAAACTATCCATCTGATGAAGTGGGAAATCATTTAGTAGATCTTGATACGCTGGATGAAAAAGGCGTTAACCCTTGGACAGATGTGTTAACAGAAAAGCAATTCCGCTACCTTTTTGGCCATCAAAAGCATACGTTTACTGGTATTGACTATATCGATTACTATAAATCCATTGTGAAAGAATATGGGATTGAATGTGAAGTTATTTTCGCCAATGATCCAAAAACGATCTTAGACTACACGAAAAACGTGCTCAGCTGTGATATTCATTCACGATTCAGAACGAAAAGAATTTTAACGGCGAACGGCGCAGAGAAAGTTTACAGTTTGGATGACATCTTAACTCAATCTATTGATGGAAGTGGCTATAATGAAGCATACGGCCTTTTAGGTTCTAATAAGTCCACAGAGAATACAGTTAAGCTTTTCCCTAGAAATTGTCAGCCTGTTGTAGATGAAATCCAACAGATGCTTAAGGAAAAGACTGGAAATAATGTAGAAGTGATGGTATACGGGGATGGTGCATTTAAAGATCCTGTAGGGAAAATCTGGGAGCTTGCTGACCCTGTCGTTTCACCAGCTTATACATCTGGTCTTGAAGGCACACCAAACGAAGTGAAATTAAAGTACCTTGCTGATAATAACTTTGCTGACTTAAAAGGAAAGGAACTTGAGGAAGCGATTAACAACTATATTGAAAATAAAGGCGAAGATCTTGTAGGATCCATGGAAACACAAGGAACAACGCCAAGAAAGCTTACTGACCTTATTGGCTCCTTATCTGACTTAACCTCAGGTAGTGGCGATAAAGGTACTCCGATTATTTATATCCAAGGATATTTTGATAATTATACGAAATAAAAAAGAACCAGGTGCCAGATTTTGTAGGTGCCTGGCTTTTATTATGATTTTTATGTTGAGCTCTCGACAGTGTGCGAAACTGAAATTCTATGCGGGTGGTGAACTAATGTTTATACCAAACAAAAAACTCCCCCAAAAAAGAGATTGTTCAAAACTTTAAATATAGAAAAGCAAATCAAAACCACCAGTGTGTGGTGTGAACTGGTGGTTTGCTCTGCGGCTGAAAGCCTTTATTTCCGGCCTCGACCTTAAAGGCGCACCGATCGGGTTTCCCACCACATTCACTCACTGATTCTAAAAGAATCTCTTATTTTTTGTCCTGCGCTGATTCCTGATATATTCTTGAATTTGTTTTTTATTTCTTCCCACTGTATCAACATAAAATCCTCTACACCAACATTTTTGATTTCCATATCTATATTTAAGATTGGCATGGCGATCGAAAACCATGAGGCTACTTTTTCCTTTTAAATAGCCCATAAATTGAGATACAATTAATTTTGGTGGTATACTAACTAACATATGGATGTGATCGGAGCAAACTACCAATTCTCTTTCATAAACAAGCTAATTTCGTTTAAATAAGTGCTTCCTCTCCTTTTTCTTGCTCTACTAATTTCTTATCATATAATTTTATAAATGGAAGCCAGATGAGAAAAGCTACAATGGCACAAATCACTGCAACAACAACAGCCATTATATCACCACCTGTGCTAATAAAAGCACCTGCACCTATTGGCGTTGGCCAAGGCATTTGCGCAATAATAGCTTCAACCATATTTAGCTTAATTGCCCAATAACCAATTGAAGCTGCTGCCATTGGTGCTAAAAAGAATGGTAGCGCCAAGTATGGATTATAAACTATTGGTAACCCAAAGATAATAGGTTCATTAATATTAAAGATACCAGGCGCAACAGCTGCTTTACCGAGCACTCTTAATTGTTTTGATTTCGCAAAAAAGGCAATAAACAATACTAAACCCAGCGTAGCACCAGAACCACCAATATATACAAACGCATTGTTAAATTCACCAGCATATGGAATAGTAGCCCCGTCTATATTAGATTGCATATTAGCAAGAACAATTGGCGTTAAGAATCCCCCAACAATGCTGGCACCGTGAATGCCCACTAGCCAAAGCGCATGAATAATGAAATAAATAATTAGAATACCTAACCAGCTATTCGTTAAATTAACCACAAATCCAAATGGAATGGCGACAATTTTAAATATATCCGTACCTAATGCAATGAAAATACCATTAATCAGTAAAACAGTAAAAGCAACTAAGAATGCTGGAATTAAGGCTGTGAAAGATCTAGATACACCTTCTGGCACTGCTTCGGGCATTTTTATTACCCAATTTCGTTTCACGCATAAGCGATATAATTGCACAGCGACAACAGACATGATGATAGCAGTGAATATTCCAGTTGCTCCTAAACGACTAACACCATCTCCAACCATTTCCCAGCCATAAAGAATAGTATTGTTTTCGTCCATTTTTTCTACTAAAGACATTTTTCCATTGTCTAAAACCAATTGAGGCACCGTCATAAAGAATGCAAACAATGATAGCAAAGCACCATTCAATGGATTGAGATTTAGGTCCTCTTCTTCTGCATGTATTTTTGTATACTCATACCCTATGACAAGTCCAAAATATAATGCTAATATACCCATTGTCGCTTTGTTTGCTAACATATATAAATCACTAATTTTAAAAAAAGTACCATCATAAAAGCCTTCTAAAAATGTAAATGTTTGTGGTAAAACATTAAAAACCAAGAACATCGATCCTACAATAACAAACGGTATGGACGCCATACCTGCTGCCATGATTGCACGTACCACACGTAAGGAAGCAATTTTACCCATTGGACCCATTAAATATTTTTCTAATAGAGCAAATACTTTGTTTTCTGTTCCCATAAGAATACCCCTTTCCAAATGTTAATTCACAATTTTTTCATATTGCTTCATGCGTTTATAATGCTTATCTGCATTATGTTTAATTCGCTCTAAACGGTAAAGAACCAATGTACTTAACAATATTCCTGCACACAAAATAATTAAAATTAATATTCTAGATTTCTCTTCATCTAAGAGAAAAGGATATAGATGCGTGAAAGTAGACGAAAACCAAATGGATATACCTAACCATACATTTGTTAAAAGCAACATGATAAAACAATATTTGGTGTATATAGCATTATTAGTATGCTTACTATATATTTTCACTTGCTCCGTAATACTAATGACTAATGCAATCATTAACAATAAAGGGATAAAACACAGTAAAGAATTGCTCATAAACAATGAAATGAACCAATATAAATTCGTAAAAAAGAATAACGCAGAAATATACCGTACAAGTAAATATCGGTTAAAGTACATCGCCTTCAAACTTAATTTTTTTCTGTTTTGTTCCATAACCGTTATTTCATTGTTTCTCATATGCAATCCCTCATTTTTTATTTAGCCCTTCGTTAGTAAGCAAAGACCTAGCAGGTGGTGAAGGGCATTTGTTATAATCGTGTAAGGGTTCTTAGGATTTATTTTTCTAATAAACAGTTCCATGACAAATTATTTTAAAAGCTCTTGTAAAATTAAATTACTTAACTTTTCAACTCCCATAGGGATTGGAACGTAGGCTTGCGGTGGAATGTTTATCACTTTTTTCCCTACGCGATCTCCAGTTTCTTTAAGCTTTTTAAAATACATTTTTGTTTGTGGACTTATCAAAAACAATTCAAAGTCGCTCGATTCAATCATCTTACTACCTTCTGTAGCAGAAATGGCATCTACTAAAACATTCTCCCCTTTATTTTTTAAATATTCGGTTGTTTTTTTCGCCATTAATGATGATGACATACCAGCTGCACAAATAATGAGTACTTTTTTCATGTTACATTCCTCCGTTAATGGTAAATACCATGTAATGTTTAGCGTTAGTCAAAGAGTTTCTCCGTTGCTTGCTATTACATTCTTATACCAATAAAAGCTTTTCTTCTTTATTCGCCGAAGATCAAGTTCACCTTCTTCATGCTGATTAACATATACAAAGCCATATCGCTTTTGAAACCCATTTAACCAACTTAACAGATCTGTAAATGACCATACGCAATAACCAATCATTTCTACACCATCGGTAATTGCTTCTTGAATTGCTTTTACATGGGCGCTAATATAGGCAATTCGATAGTCATCGTGAATGCTGCCGTCTTCTTCGACTGTATCGTATTCACCTAAACCATTCTCACTAATTAGGATTGGTAATCTATAGCGATTTGTTATTCTACGAAGACCAATTCGCAAACCTTGTGGATCTATATTCCAATCCCAATTGGTTCTTTCTACGTGTTCATTGGTAACGGTCTTAAAAAGCCCCGGTATCCCAGTGTCCTCCATTGTTCCCTTTTTACCAGTGGTGTTAAAATGTCCGTCCATAGTTACCCCATTTAATGAGTTCTTCTCATAGGTTGTCGTTTGATAATAATTCACACCCATGAAATCAGGCTTTCCTTCTTTTAATAACGCAAAATCGCCTTCCTCCATATACGGAGCTATGCCTTTACTTTCCAAGTAACTCCAAGCTATTTTCGGATACTCTCCCCATGCGTATATATCCATCCACCAATGATTCGTAAATTCCTCCGCGTTTTCAGCAGCGAGTACATCTTCGGGTTTTGATGTAGCAGCATATGCCGGTGAATACGCAAAGCTTGGTCCAATTTCCCCATTAGGTACATATTGGCGAAACGCTTTAATTGCCACTGCATTTGCTAGGTTGGCATGATGATTTACTTGATAAAATAACTTATTATCTTTTACCCCAGGTGGATGCATTCCCGTTTGGTACCCTAATCTAGTAAATACATTTTGTTCATTTAAGGAAACCCAATATTTCACACGATCTCCGAATGCCTTGAATAAGGTAACGCTATAGTTTCTAAAATCTTCTATTAGTTGTCTCGATTCCCAACCGCCATATTCGTCTTGAAGTGCTTGCGGTAAATCCCAATGATAGATAGTTACGATTGGTTCTATATGGTGTTTTACTAACTCATCGATTAATCGATTGTAAAAATCAAGGCCCTTTTGGTTTACTTTACCTTTTCCATTCGGGAAAATACGGGTCCATGCCACCGAGAATCGATATGTCTTCAAACCCATTTCAGCCATTAACGCAATATCTTCTTTGTATCGATGATAGTGATCTACAGCTATATCCCCAGTCGTTCCTTTAAATGTTTTTCCGGGAAGACGAACAAATTTATCCCAGTTGGATACTCCTTTTCCACCGACATTCCAGGCACCTTCTACCTGATACGCTGCAGATGCTGCTCCCCATAGGAAATCATTTGGAAACGGTTTTAACTTTTCATGTAACACGTTATCTTCGCTCCTTTTTAAAAATCTATCCAGTAAATCTATACTCAGTGAGTCACTCACGGCTTGTTACTGGCTCAAGGGTAAGTACTTGAGCCTCTTACAAAACAGCGCCTTTAGTACTGTTGTTTTCCACTTAAAAGTGCTGCAGTACAGCTAATCCAACTCCTCAATCCGGAAGCCTTACCGTACCTTATAACTGGGTAACCGGAATCTATCAATTGATTGTCCAGGCCATCCTCTTTTATATGTCAGTTAAAAAATTGAGGGAGATGTGCTTTGTGTGCTTCCATCATTTCATCTACTATTTGTTTTGCGATAGTATCGGATGGAGTAAGTGGATGAATTGTTAAAGCAAGCACCGCTTGATCATAATTCCCTGTTACAGCAGCCTCTGCTGCAATGCGTTCAAATGACTTAATTTGCTGTACAAGCCCACGGGCTGCAACCGGGATATCCCCCATGGCAAGTGGTATTGGACCATCTTTAGTAATAACGCAGCTAACCTCAACAGCTGATTCTGCTGGCAGGCTTGCAATAGCTCCATAGTTCCTTGTGTTGACTGGTTGGATATCGCGTTTATCTGTATATATAGAAGTTATTAATCGCACGGCTGCATCTGAATAATATGCCCCGCCACGCTCTTCTAATTGCGGCGGTTTAATATTTAAATTTTCGTCCTTGTATAACTCGAATAATTCTTCTTCCAGCTTTTGGACCACTTCTGCGCGAGTACCTTCATTATTAGCGCTTTCCATTGCTTTATCCAACATGTCTTTGGATTTATAGTAATACATATGATACGGACATGTAATCGCATGGAGCGCACGAATAAATTCTGGTTCCCAACCCATTCCTTCGATATTTTTAACAAAACTGCTATTTTCTGGATTTGTCAATTTTTCCATAACCTCTTTTTTGACACTCACGCCGTCTATATATACCTCTAGGCCGTATACCATATGGTTTAATCCGGCAAAGTCAATCCGGACACGAGAATGGTCCACATTCAGTAATTTAGCAATCCCCATTTCCATTCCGATTGGAACATTACATAAACCAATAACTCTGTTTATATTGGAGTAACGAAGCACTGCTTCTGTTACCATTCCAGCTGGGTTTGTAAAGTTAATTAGCCATGCGTTTGGACAAAGCTCCTCCATTTCTTTACAAATCTCCAAGATGACAGGTATCGTGCGGAGCCCTTTAAATAAACCACCGGGTCCGTTTGTTTCTTGACCAAGTACCCCATATTTTAGCGGAATGCGCTCATCTTTAGCGCGTGCCGCAAGCAGACCGACACGGAATTGAGTAGTGACAAAATCAGCATTTTTTAACGCCGCTTTACGATCCAAGGTCAAGTGAACATCGATGGGAAGACCTGCTTTTTTAATCATTCGTTTAGCTAGATTACCCACGATATCAAGCTTTTCTTTTCCTTCTTCAATATCCACTAACCATATCTCTGTCAGCGGAAATTCCTCATACCGTTTAATAAAGCCTTCAATTAGCTCTGGAGTATAACTTGAACCTCCACCAATGGTTGCTACTTTTAATGAGTGGTTCGTCATAATAATCCCCTTTCCAATTAATGTATTCTTTTATAAAGCTCAATTACTTCTTGAGCTAGATCCTTCACAGTCATTGCATTCATTAAATGATCTTGAGCATGGATGAGTAATAAACGAATTTCCGTTTTTTCTCCTCGCGCTTCTCTTTCGATGAGATCTGTTTGGGTTCGATGTGCTTCCCCAATTTCCTTATTTGCTTCTTGAATTTTTTGTTCAGCTATGTCAAGTTCTCCATCTTTTGCATGTTGAATTGCTTCCATTGCGGAAGTTCGAGCATTTCCTCCATGTAAAATAATTTGAAAGCTCATTTCTTCTATGCTCAATTTAAATCTCCCCTTAAAGTTAACGGAATCTCTGTATACTTCGTACTTCTCCTCTTTTCTGCTTACATCTATATCATAGAGTGAAATCGTTAACATTTGAACACATACTTTTTCCTCAACGCAAAGGAAATCATTACTCGTAGTAGAAAAAGCAGACTGTCACTAAACGTTAGCGAGAGATATCGTTTCTCTCCTTAACTTTGCATGAAAAAAACCGTCTTCAAGTGCTTTTCACGATAGGTGGTGGCTTGACTCTGCGATCCATGGTGATTTCCTACAGAAAAAAAGAGTTATCAGTAAGCTTCTACCTTACGATAACTCTAAGAAAAATACAGAGCGCCTGTTTAGCAACGTAGCAACTGAAACGGGTCCTGTGAAAAAGTGAACCTTCCATCAGCTGGGTTTTCTTCTCCTGCAGATGGTTAGTAGAACAAATCGGGGACTTAGGTTCTGTTATCTACCGCTTCAACTTGTTCAAGTAAAACTTCTACCTATTCAAACAGTAGTCATGCAGCACTTTATATGCGGGATGGAGCCTAAAATAATTCCCCCTTGTGTGACATAATGTATTTAACTTCACAACATTGCATTTATTGTCTCGATTAATTCATCTCTTTCTTCACAGCGGAGTAATTGATTGACCTTTCGTTTATTCTCAATTATTTCAATTAAATAATCATACATTAGCTTTAAATCAGATGTGTTATTTTTTCCTATACTTAATAAACAAACAAATTGCACATGGCTTCCTTCCCAATCAATCGGTTTTTTTAATGTGCAGATTGTCCAAAAGGTTTCAGTTGTATACGGCTCCATTGGATGAGGGATGGCTACCAAATTGCCAAAACTCGTAGGTGAGAGCTCTTCCCTTTTTAAAACAGAAGCACCAAATGAACCATCCACATAACCAGCTGTCACGACTTTTTCTACTAAATACTGGATAGTGGCTTCTTTTGTTGGTAAGTCTTTCTGCAAAAAGATAAGCTCTTCCTTTAGAAAGTCTATTTTGTTTTCTGTTCTATTTTTTAAATAATCCTCTATTTTTCTTAAGTCCTCCGCTCCTAATATCGTATTTACATAAATAATTGGAACGGCTAACTTCCTTTCCATTGGAACAGTAGTTATAATAAAATCAATTCCCTTTAAAGAAATTTCATTTAACCGATAAAAATCTGTTGTATCTACCACTTGTAGCTGATTAGGATATTTAGATTGCAGTCTATACTTGAGTAACATCGCACTTCCTACACCCGTTGCGCAAACAATTATACAGCGTTTGATATCTTGTTGCATTTTTTGTCTCAGCATGGCTACACTGATATGTAAAGCAATATAACCAACTTCATCTTCATCAATATCAATTGCTAATCTTTTGTTAAACACCTCTCTCGCTAAAATAGCAGCATCAAACGCAAGAGGATATTTTGTTTTTATCTCATCGAGCATTGGGTTTCGCATATTCATTCCATAACGCAAACGATTTAATGTAGGTTGCAGATGCAAGCCTAAAGCTATAAACAATTCATGATCATTAATCAAATGCAATTTTAAGTGTTCATCAACTTTGTGAATAAATTCTTTGATAGCGGATCGTAAATCGCTTTCCACAAAGGATTCAAATTCTTCTGGGTTTACATTTATTTTGGCAATTTTTTTCGTTCCAAGTAAGTGAATAGCTATATATGCTATTTCTGTTTTGGGAAACGAAACATGTAAAGCGTTTTCAATTTGGGTTACAATTCCCTTAGCCACTTTATATTCAGTTTGGGTGTGAATTCCTGCAAAATCTTCAGGGGCCAGCTGTACATAATTTTCTTCCCGAATTCGCTTACAAGCTATCGCAATATGAATACATAGATTATTGAGTGCGATATCAGACATCTCAATTCTACTTGCTTTGACTTCTTTTAAAATAATCGTATAAATTTTATTTATGTCTCCTTGCGGAAGGATGAAATCGGCTTGTTTTTGCATATCAATCAACATTTCCTCCCGATTAAATAAATATTCCGATAAGCAAAACCTTACACTCATTTCCTCCCCTATTATTTTTACTCCATGGTAAGGTTTACTTATTAGTTTTAGATTAAATTTTGTTAATATTTTTTTAACCCCAATCAAATCATTTTGTAAGGTAGATTTGCTTATATATAATTCATCCGCCATATCGTCTAATTTTATATAACCATTGTTTAATAGAAGCATCCTAACTATATAGATTACGCGTTCTTCAGGTGAGCTGGGTAACATACTAGCATTAGATTTCTGCGTCATGTTTTGTAAAAACGCTTTAAATGTTTTATTGTTTTCTATTACTAACTCATATCCAATTCCTCTTTTTGCCTCAATAAAACCGCCACTTTGTAATAAAATACCATTTAGCTCTTTTATATCATTTCGAATCGTTCTTGGCGTTACACCAATTCTATCAGCTAAATCATTACTTGTAACAGTTGTTTTCGCAGCCATTAATTCCTGCAAAATAAGCATCATCCGACTAGACAGCATCTCTGCCACTCCCTGTCTTTCCTTTAATAAAAACAAGTATTATCAAGTAAAACTTCATTCAGTAGGAGTTTTCTTCCATCTCCTACTGAATATTAGTACCGCTAGGGTATGACCCAAAAGCCCTTGAACGAATTAGGCATTGAGGTACCGTTTTCCGTTTTCTCCTCCTTAGACCTTTTGTATTTACTCAGGTCTTGAAGGGGAGACAGCACCTTACACGCGGGATAAAAATCCCATTAATAAAACCTCTTGTTAATTTATCTCTTAAATTACCCTGTTCGTTCATTATCTATCTTATATCAATTATTCATATATTCACAACTGTGAAAGCAATACCGAAATGATTCGTTATCATATAAGTTGCTAGTCTTTAGCAAAGGAAAGACAGTATCAGTCAGACATAATTAAAAGAATTTAAATAAGAACTTTATATATGGATGCGAGATTAATGTTAAGCTTCATCACATCCCTTATGTTGTTGACACAGCATAAGAATGTTACGAATCTATATGAAAATATCCCCAATTATGGATAAAACAATTAAAGAGACTAAGCTATTATTTAATTCACTATTCCACCTTTGCGCCCACACGCAACCAAAATGCAGAAAAAAGGGCAAGGGCACCCCTTTAGCAGCGTAGCGACTAGAACCAAACTGAGATCAAGAAAATCACGCGGGCTAAAATAAGGAAGGCCCTGCGGCAAACTCGTTTTTAATACAATGAACTGATGGTGACTTATCGTAAGGTGATTACATGATGTTTCCTGGTTGCTGCGCGCTGTAGCTATACGTGGCTACTCAGTTGTTTCCTTATACTTTTTTATCAGTATATTCTTTTGACTCACCAAACATTTCTGAGCTCTACACCCACCTTTTGCAATATGCATTTAACGTTACGTCAGAGTATCTATTTCATCTCCGTCATAGAGGCCGAGTTTGTTTCAGAGCAAGAACCGCTACAGGACTTATTAAGCGGGCAAGCTGTACACTTTCCCTGCTTGCTTTTTTTAATATGGCGAATCATCATCCAACCCGCATAACCAAATATAATTAAACCAATCAATAAATTCACCATCATGTGTCACGCCCCTTTCTTAAAAAAGTAACCCGCCGATTTGATAGATGATAGTGGAAATGATATAAGCAATGAGCAGCGAATATATAATTGAAATATAGGACCATTTCTTAGAAGCTGTTTCTTTTCTGATTGTAGCTACTGTCGCTAGGCATGGAACGTATAATAGAATAAATGACATAAAGCTCAGCGCTGAAAGAGCAGAATACTGTGTGCTTAATATGCCAGCTAGTGACGCTGTATCCGGAACATGATAAATAATATTCATGGTAGATACCACTACTTCTTTTGCTAGAAATCCCGTTAGTAAGGATGCAGCTGCTTGCCAAGTTCCGAATCCTAATGGTTGAAAAACAGGTGCCAAAACACCACCAATTAAAGCAAGAAAGCTATCATCCATTTCCACATTCAATCCGTGTGGTCCTGCATAGGTCAGCAGCCATATTAAAACCGAACCTGCAAAAATAAACGTCCCTGCCTTCCGAATAAACCCTTTCCCTTTTTCCCATGTACTTCTCCATAATGTTAAAGCTTGAGGAACACGGTAAGGGGGTAACTCGATAACAAACACACTTTTTTCATTTTTTAAGAACAGATAGGAAAATATTCGCGCCATCACCATAGCTACAACAATTCCAAGCACATATAGAGAAAGGACCACTATTGCTCGTTGTTTCACAAAAAAGGCACCAACGAATAAAGCATATACAGGAAGACGTGCAGAGCAAGACATGAAAGGCGTTAATAAAATCGTTAACAACCTTTCTTTCGGTTGTTCAATAGTACGTGCTGCCATAATTCCAGGAACATTACATCCAAAACCAATAATCATTGGAATAAAAGCTTTCCCGTTAAGTCCGATGGATTCCATTATCCTGTCCATCACCATGGCAACCCGAGCCATATAACCAGAATCCTCTAGGAAAGAGATAAGGAAAAACATGATAAAAATTTGTGGGACAAATACGAGCACTCCACCTACCCCAGCTACAATTCCATTAAGCACCAGGTCTTTAATGAAACTAGAACCACCAATAGCATTTAGTCCATTCTCCAAGCCGTTAGTTAACGGACCAGAGAAAAATCCACCTAATACATCCGACAACGGTGATCCTAACCAATCAAATGTCAGCATAAACATCACATACATAAAAAACAAGAAAATTGGTAGACCCAAAAATTTGTTTGTAACCATGCGATCTATTAAATCAGTCGCAGTCGTTTTATTTGACGAAGTGACCGTTATGACCTGTTCCAATATATGAATAATATTTTTATCTCTCATATGATAGATAAATTGTCTTAAAGAGCAAGAGTGCCCGCGCTTTACAAGTTCTTCTTCTGCTTCCTGTTTTATTTGTTCAAGCATAGCTGTATTTGATATGTGTTGATCCAAATAGGATGTTATTCGTTTATTACCTTCTAAATATTGAATAGCCACCCATCTTTTATTCAAGTTAGCTTCATTTGGAATAAGTTGGCTGATTCGATCAATCATTTCTTCTAAAAAGCCATAATCCACTTTGAAAATAGAAGAAGTCTGCGATTCTTTCGTTGTATGGTTCGTTAGTTCCTTCGTCAATAGATCACAGCCCTTGCCAGTTCGGGCAATAATCGGAACTACACGGACACCTAATATGTCTGCTAGCTTCTTGTTATTAATTTTCATCCCTCTTATTTGGGCGACATCTATCATATTAAGCCCCACTATAAGAGGCTTGCCAAATTCCATTAATTGAACCGTTAGCTGTAAATTGCGTTTTAGCTGGGAAGCATCCACAATATTCAATATTTTTTCAAATTCGCCCGTCAATAAAAATTCTGTCACCACTTCCTCATCTTTGGAAAGTGGATTTAATGAGTATACACCAGGCAAATCGACTAACAGACCTTTTTGGTTGCGAAGCTTTCCCACCTTTTTTTCAATCGTTACCCCGCTCCAGTTTCCCACATATTCATAGGAACCTGTTAGGTTATTAAAAAGTGATGTTTTACCAGTATTAGGGTTGCCAAATAATGCAAATTGAGACACGTATCATCTCACCCCTATACGTGACGCTTCTTTACGACGTAAACTGAGACATTGTCCACACACTTCGACCATTATAGGACCGCCAAATGGCATGGTACATTTTAAACAAACTTCTTGACCTTCCACGAGACCCATATCGATTAAACGTTGTTTTACTATGTCATTTAATTTTGTAACATCTGATACGACAGCTGTTTCACCTTGCTGTAAATCAGTAAGATTCATGATATAGCCCTCCCAATACGAACACTATTAATAATGATAATTATTCTCAACTAATTGTATCATATAATAGGAGATGAAAGCGGAGATAATTTTTACAATTTTGGTTCTTTGCAGCTTTACGTAGAAAATGTCTAGAATTAGTGGGAGCACATGAGGTAATTTGTTCCTTAGAATTCTGAGAGCGCAAAATAATCATATAAAATTCCACTTTTCCATTTAAATAGTTCTCTCCCCACTTATGGATCATATTAATTATTTTCTATATGTGTTATTTCTTAAATGTTGATTTCATCTTCTATCATGTCTGCTTCAGTTTGGTTTTTTATAAAATTCTTAATAACTTTTTCATTTCTTCTTACTGTATTCACATAATATCCACTTGCCCAAAAGTGCCTATTACCTTTATGCTTGTATTCTGGATGTCCATCAAATATCATTAACGCACTTTTACCTTTTAAATACCCCATAATGTTGAAACACTAAGTTTTGGTGGTATTTTGACACATAGATGGATATGATCAATTGAACACTTCCTTCTACAATTTCAATTCTTTTATACTCACAAAGCTTTTAATTATTTCACGAACATCTTTTCCGATTTTTCCATACATAGTTCTTCGTCTATATTTAGAAATAAGCACAATATAGTACATACAATTCCACTTTGCTTGTGATAAACTTGATTTATCCACTATGGATGACCTCCTTTGCCCGACATTGACTTGCGAAACCTTTGTCATGATAGCAGAGGAGGACTTTTTTATCACACGTAAAGGTACTTCCGTTTCTGTTCCCCTACTTATAGCGTGGGGCTTAATCTGGAGTTAAAACAACTTATTTTCTTTTTTTCCGATAATTAAATATATCTAATAGTTTAATCTATCATATTGCTTATTCTATTTTAACAAAAGCTGTTTTTATGCTACTTCCAGTTTGATCTTACAAATATTCTATAAAAAACCATTCCAAGTAAGGTGGAAGACATCACGCTTCCATAACTGACATGATCTCATCCCCTCTTCAAAAATAAAAAGAGTGGGCCCCATCCACGAATGCCCTGTGCACTACAGAATTATTACGAGAACGGGCAGAATAGTTGAATTAAAAGAGTAATTAGCATTTAATTAATTCAAATAAGTGAGAATTTTCATGTGTATTCATAATTTGGTTATTAGTTAAAGACATTACTTATCCATACAAAGGGAGACATTTATTAGGGAGGCAATATAATGGAAATAAAACAATAGACTTTACAAACAAATAAACTAACGGCGATGAAAGAATTTTACGCGCACCGTTAGGTTTTTCCATTTATGAAGAGAATCAAATTATAATGGCGTCCGGATTTAACGAATTGCACTCTCACATTCAAATAAAATTCTACTTGCGCGTACTACAAATAAAAGGCGATACTTTTAAAATAAATGGTGTTTTTGAAACAAGAAGACAAGCAGAGGGAAAAGTCAGATAATTTTTGCCTTCTAGGTAGAAAAGTCGCCCAATTGACGACTCATCCTCCACAGAATACGGTAATCCCGATGTACGAGTTACCTGTACCGGGTTCTTCAGAAATTGATTCATAGTTTCACTAATTTCGAAATTCCGTTTTACCATTATTGAAGGTACTTACCGCAATGCATTTAAATAATTTTTTTATAATATTAAAATACCTTGAGTAAAAGTCCTGCTCAAAAAATTATTATAATTGAATACTGTCATGAACAATGTAACGTTTAATATTCATACTTGATACTCTTAATGTATTCATCTCAAGACGTTCTATAAGGGCTCTCTTTGCCTTTCCGTCAAATTGTTGCCTTATCATGCTCTTTAATTGCGAATGCTTATCATAAAGAGACTCATCATAAAAGCATTCATCAAAGAATGTTCTATATTCCTTTGCTTTTTTTTGCAAAACATCTTTAATATGTGTTCTCAATGCTTCCTTCTGTTTTCTGCTGATTAAATAATTTTCCCACCATTCTTCCCATTCTTTCAAGTTGATCACCTCTTTAATTTTTAATTCCAAACCAATCAGCAAGAATTTGGTCTGTACGTTCAAAATCCTGAGCCATCTTTTCCATATGATGCGCTATTTCCCCAGTGTCCTTCTGCAGGTCTTTTAAAGTGACTAATAAATCTTCAAATCCATCCAGATCAAGCAGCATGGGAATGCCGTCTTCCACCTTTACTACTTCTCGAAACGCATCTTCTACATCTGCAACGGTCAATTTATCATAAGTCCCTATTCCTGCTGCTCCTAAAAACATGGTTTTTATTTCGCTCATATCCGCAAAATAATGATCTAAAAATCTTATAAGTGCTTTTCTTGTGAAAGCTAGTTGCTCCTCACTATTTTTTAAATCAATAGAAAATGCATGCATTAGTGCAGATTGTATAACAATAGGAAAATCTCCAACACCGCTATTTTTTAATTCAAGTGGAGACTTGGTTATACCCCCTATAGAAAGCGACCCCTGTATGACTTCGTCGTATAAGTAATCAGGGTTGAAATACCCGTCTTTATTATATAAATCTTTTTCCAAAAAGTTTTTTATCCCATGAGTAGCAAGTCCAATACCTCTTGTTTCCACAGGATCTTTCATATAATATACGGAACCAATAGAATGCTTATAGAAAGTGCCAACGACGTCGTTCGGATACGTATAGGAGATAATATTATCTTTAAATTCTCCATTTAAAGCACGTTCCCGATCTTCTTTGGATAATAAATGAAACACATCCGCTGCGGCAAAAGTAACGGCATTCGAATCATGTTTGACAGCATAATATTGAGCCAGACCTCCGCCAAGAGAATGTCCTGTAAAAACGATGTTGTCCGGTCCATGTTCCTTTACATATTTTTCAACCACTTGTTCAGCTGCTGTAAATTGATTTTTAGTGTCATATGTGAGGGTTTTATCTTTGGGGTTAAGTTTCACCTTATCAGTTAATAAAGCGGCATCTTGAGAGGGTGTTCCTAAATAAGGTGTTTTTCTATAATCTTTTTTGGTATAATCGGAATCACCAAGAACAATTCCATAGAGGTCTTCTTCAACATCCTTTATGGTTTCAGAATAGTCGGAGTCCTTTTGTTCATAAACAATGTTTCCATTTTTCAGTTCTGCTCCTCCCCCAGCACCAGCTAGCCTAGCATCTTGAGAGGGTGTTCCTAAATATTTTTCTTTCACTTTGGTTGCGGTTGTTTTAGGAAGCTCTGTTCCTCTAAAACTGATAACGATTTCATCTGTATCAGCGTTTTGGAGCACATAACCATGTAAACCTGTATCGGAGTCTTTAATGGTTTCGATGTTTTCCCAAACTTGTGTATAGGAAGAAGTTTCAATGAAAACCTTTTTTGGAATCTGTTTGTAAGATTGCCTGGAAATTGTAGAAGCGGTTAAGTCTGTTATGTTATTAGGATTTACCATTCTTGTATCCCCCATATTTTTGATACTAGTTAGGAAGTGAAACGCGTGAAAAATCTTTTAATTACAATAATATCCACTATTGCAATTATACTATTGGGAGGTTGTTTTGTGAACTCAAACAAGGAAAATTTTGATGATAAAACAATTCGTAAGGCGGAAGAAACTGTAGAAAGTTATTTAAATAAAAATTTTAAAAATATCCATACAATAAATTTCAAAAAGAATGATTATAGTACTCCTATGGGCGGAATGGTGATTAGTGGTACGGTTAATAATAATGAAAAAGCAACTTTCTCCATTGATATCGATTATGAAGATGATTTTAAAATTATTTCAAGTGCTGTAGGAAAAGAATTTCCTGAGAGAAAGGAGGAGTGCAAAGAAAAAGCATGCGATTATTAAATTTGCATAATATATTGTTACTAATAGCGCTTTTTTGCTTAGAGGGTGGGGGATTGTAAAAAAGGAAATTATTTCTTAGTATCCCCCATTATCCTACTATTAGGAGGGTGCTTTGTAAAGACGGGATAAACATATGATGATGAAACTATTGCAAAAGCCAAAAAAGTAATTAGGAATGAATATTACGAATAACTATGAAAACATTCTGTCCATTGAGTTAGAAGATCCTCTTACAAGTCTCTTGGGATCCATGAAAGTTGACGGAAATGTAAATAATGAAATAGGGTTTTCTATAACGCTACATGATGACTTTACAATTGCTGGAGTAAGCACAGATGAAGGTTTCCCTGAAGAAAAAGAAGAATGTAAAGAACAAGATTGTGTTTATTAGTGAGATAGAGAATCTTTATGGGTTTATCTCTTCTTTTTTAGGTACAATGGCTTGCTTTCTGTTTGTGTTGTCAAATATATTCGGATAGTGGTAGCGATGAGTGCAATAAAAATCCATTAAATAAAAGTAGAAAAACATATAATAATAATGCTTGTCGTGGTAGTGCCAAACGGTTTAAACACAGCCCATCGAGAAAACAGCTCACATGTACAAAGTTTTTAATTAAATAACAGTACAGCCACAATAAGTGAAGAATAGGCAACGGAAAAATTAATGTTTACTACCATGATTCCATTAAGAATAGAAAGGGGGAACTAACTCCCACCCACAAATGCATGCACCCATAGTTTTTATAACATTATTTTCTCTTATCAAATCTTACAAAAATAACCCCCGCTTCCTCAAAAGGAAAAGGGGCTATTTCAATTTGTTTCACTAGTTCATCGCGATGATAAGAAATCCTTGTATGAGCTCTCGCTAAAGATCATCTTTTCCAAATGTGAACTCCATCCTTTCAAAACACCTAACCCATATAAACACTTTCGCATGTATTTGCCTGTGGTTCGTAATAACAATGTAACTTGTATTGCCCTGCAAATGGTTGACCATACCATGTAGGCGGGCATGGAGCGTATGGATTAAAATACCATAGCGCATACTTGGATGGATGCTCTCTCCAATGATCTAATACTCTTTTGGCTAACTTCTTTTCTACACCTCTCGCTCTGTTGTAGAAAACATTTCCTTTTTGTACAGCTTCGAAAGAGTAATTGCCTCCCTGTATTTGAAAAATTACGTCGTCTATGGACCTTAAATCTTTAAAGTCTAAACAATTAGCAACTAAGCGATTTACAATAACATTACCAACCATCAGCATCCCTAACTGTCCTTCACCTTCCGCCTCTGCTCGCATCATCCTTGCCACTAAAGCCACGTCATTATCTGTATATGCTACTCTCGGCATTTTTATCACCTCTAAAAATTATATGAGGGAATTTGGGAAAAGTGATTACTAATATCATTTTTTACATGGGCTTTGCTTGGTCTACTGCTGACTGATTGTATTCATAAGCTCCTATTGGGCATATTCTTCATTCGAACAATATCAATTTTTCGCGGTAGGTTCAGGTTTTTCGTAAATCTTTGATAAGGCATACGTAGGTATTTGGCTATTAGCTTCAACCGTGAGCTTCTGGATATATTTATTTGTTCCGCGCTATCACCATAACCTACCTCCATATATGCAAAGACAGGCGTTTTCCATTTTCTATAATTGTTTTGATAATCCAAGATGCTTTTCAAAATCAATTAGTTCACTATCTGCATCTCCAAGAATTGCAAATACCTAGCCGTTGTGCCAATCTCTTTAAATCCCACTTTTTCTAGTGTTAAGACAATAGTATATCCCATGTATTTCCTAAAAATGTCCTTTGGCGAATGTAGCTCATTGAATCCCTAAATTTTGTTCATTTTATTGTCTCCTAATGGTTGTTGAACCCATTTTACCAAGGGAGCTATCTGCTTGTCTCTTATCATCTGTAATAAAGGGGATTTATTTTACTAAAGACATCCATTACTTATGGTGTGGTTTGCCTTATTACTTATTTTTAAGGAACAAAGGCGTGGGGGCGCCCGGTTAGCAACGTAGCGACTGGAGCGAATCAAACTAAAGTTTTAGGAATCATGCTCCTGCAACAGGAGTATGCCGACGCCTGAGCGGCAAGCCCGTTGTTAGTCGGCCCTCCTCTTAAGCACGAACCGATGAGGCCTTATCGTAGGGCGCATTTCTAAAGTCGCCTAGTTGCTGGACGCTTAAGTCGGACATGGCTATTCCGTTATATCGGTACTCATAAGCCAAAATTTTTATGCTTTTGTATGAAAATACCCTTGGCTAAAGGCAATACGAAGCTAAGCCCTTCATCATTGATTTTTTTTGAGGGGCACC
>NZ_QWLJ01000097.1 GCF_009917385.1 Roseburia sp. 1XD42-34
TCTTCCTAATTCATCCGTTGTGTATTTATACCCGTCTTGTGTCACATAGCGGACATTAGGTACAAGTTCTTTTCTTCATAGTTTACTTCATTTATTTCTTTAAGACCATTAACCTTATTACCCGTACCCTTACTCTCTACCCTTTCCTCTCCGCCATTCTGCATATTAACCATCTGCGGATTAACGTGATTTTCAAGATCTTTATCTCTAAGTATAAAACTTACGCCACCAGTTGAAACTGCATATTTCTCACCAAAAGAGAACATATCTGCTATTTTAGCCATTTCGGCTTTTGCTGCATTTATCTTTTCCCGGTAATAATTACCACTAAAAGGCTTACTATCCAATAATTTCGGCGCTCTTCTTGCTGCACCTGCACCTATTTTTGCAACGCCTGATGCTCCTTTGATAGCCCAACTACCTGGTATGAAGGCAGCAACGGCTGCTCCGGTGGCGTACATAACTCCTTCACTTTCCACAGTATCGGTGAAGGCTTGGGCAGTTGATTCCACCGCACGCATAGGGTCTTGCATAAATTGTAATGCAGCTTGTGTGTAGGCATTAACTGTTTGACTTGCACTATCCTTTAACCAAGACGGTTCGACAGGGTCAGGAATAATACCAGATACGGTGACAACACCTGCGTCCTTCACAACGGTTAGCAGTCCCATTACCATTCCCGCAATGCTTTCTACAATTCCTCTTTCAAAATCATCAAGAGCTTTATTTACACCACTTACAACATCCCA
>NZ_QWLJ01000098.1 GCF_009917385.1 Roseburia sp. 1XD42-34
ATTTCCCTGGTGACGATATTCCTGTTATCCGTGGTTCAGCGCTTAAAGCACTTGAAGGCGACCCAGAACAAGAAAAGGTTATCATGCACTTAATGGATGTTGTTGATGAATACATCCCAACTCCAGTTCGTGATACTGAAAAGCCTTTCTTGATGCCTGTTGAAGACGTCTTCTCAATCACTGGTCGTGGGACTGTTGCTTCTGGTCGTATCGATCGTGGGACTGTTAAGGTCGGCGACGAAGTTGAAATCGTTGGTTTACACGAAGATGTTCTTAAGTCAACTGTTACGGGTCTTGAAATGTTCCGTAAGACACTTGACTTAGGTGAAGCCGGGGATAACGTTGGTGCGTTATTACGTGGTGTTAACCGTGAACAAGTTGTTCGTGGCCAAGTTTTGGCTAAGCCAGGTTCGATCCAAACCCACAAGAAGTTCAAGGGTGAAGTTTATATCTTGAGCAAAGAAGAAGGTGGCCGTCATACGCCATTCTTCTCAAACTATCGTCCACAATTCTACTTCCACACCACTGATATCACTGGTGTTATTGAATTGCCAGACGGCGTTGAAATGGTTATGCCTGGTGACAACGTAACGTTCACCGTTGAATTGATTCAACCAGCTGCCATCGAAAAGGGTACCAAGTTCACGGTTCGTGAAGGTGGTCATACTGTCGGTGCCGGTGTTGTTTCAGAAATTGATGACTAATCTCTA
>NZ_QWLJ01000099.1 GCF_009917385.1 Roseburia sp. 1XD42-34
AAAGCGTGTTCTGATTTCTGCCCCAGCTGGCAAGATTAAGACTATCGTTTATAACGTTAATGATGACACCTTGAATGCAGACGACAAGATCGTTTCTGCAGGTTCTTGCACGACCAACTGCTTGGCACCAATGGCTTACTTCCTGAACCAGGAATTCGGCATTGAAGTTGGTACCATGACCACCGTTCATGCCTACACCTCAACTCAGATGTTGCTTGACGGCCCAGTTCGTGGCGGCAACCTGCGTGCTGCACGTTCAGCTGCTGCTAACACGATTCCTCACAGCACTGGTGCTGCTAAGGCTATCGGTTTGGTTATCCCAGAATTGAACGGCAAGTTACAGGGTCATGCACAGCGTGTTTCTGTTGTTGACGGTTCCTTGACCGAATTGGTTTCCATCTTGAAGACCAAGAACGTTACGGCTGACCAAGTCAACGAAGCTATCAAGAAGCACACCGAAAACAACCCTAGCTTTGGCTGGAACGAAGACGAAATCGTATCTTCCGATGTTATCGGTACGACATACGGTTCAATCTTCGATCCTACTCAGACCGAAGTTACAACTGCCGGTGACTATCAATTAGTTAAGACGGTTGCTTGGTACGATAACGAATATGGCTTTACTTGCCAGATGATCCGTACCTTGCTGAAATTTGCTACTCTCTAATCCGGAGTAACGCTTTTCTAACCGCAAC
>NZ_QWLJ01000012.1 GCF_009917385.1 Roseburia sp. 1XD42-34
CATGAAAAAAGTCTTGCATAAATGATCATCTCCTTATTGGAAAGTATATCCATTTACACAAAACTTTTTACACTCTCGAATATAAGATTTCTATGGTTTATAGTATAAGAAAAACTATAGCTTCCGCCATAAAGATTTAGCGGTAAGCCAAGTTTTTCTTATACCTATAGACAATATTCGATCTTTCAAATATACTTTGTTTGATAAGTCTTGCCTGAAGGCATTAAGCATATCATATATGCCTTACAAACTTCCTTATATGTACGTCTAACAACCGCTGTTATTATACCTTTATTTTGCTCATTAATACGACTATTTAATAACAATACCTTTTAAATGCATTACATCCAAAGAGATGGAGAGCATACAATGAAGTATACAAGCACATGATTGCTTGTAGCATACATGTGGAGCTATCGGAACAAACGTTCTGTTTTTGGGTATTTATTTCTATATGTATGGCATACTAGGTATAGATAATGTTCTTGTAGGATCGGCCGGCTAGCCCTAAAAGAAAGGGGGGAGCCAGGTGAATGTTTATGAAGTTTTTGTTGTGATTTTTGCGTTTGGCACCTTTCTGGTGACGCTGTTGACACTGATCGTGCGAATGATTAATAAAAAATAGACCTCCTGTAATCCAGTAACTAAACGCAGAGGCCTATTTCTGTACAGCCGATCCTCGTTTAAGGACCGCTTATCCTTCGACCACAGCTTTCTCTGTGGTCTTTTTAGTATATGTATCATTGTGCCAATAGTATACCATAAAAGCTAAGCGAGCCCAATAAGCCAACTGATTTAATTAGCAAGTTGTATTTTGAGATAGTGATATCTTTCCCGCGCGAAATAGTTGCAGTGCTATTGTTCTTCTTTGAAAATCGACATAGGTAAGCGGTCAAAACGAATGTAGGCAGCATGATCAAAGTCATCGATTTCATCTGTCTTGTTCATTGCTTTACCTGTTGACAATTTGCTTTTAGATGAATGACAAATGTTTTCGCCTTTCCTACATATGCTCATCGTTGTGTAAACACACAAGGTAGAGTGTGAATCGGTTATCGAAAGTGAAAAACTTTCGTCTTTTTTATACAATATATTCTCAAAGAAAGTATGCTACATTGTCACCATTAGACAACAATGTAGTTGTTTCAGCAATTTTCTGAAATACTAACTTTTAATTCGACATACAACTGTTTTAATGCGAACTTGACTTCATTTGCTAGGTAGGTTTATAGTCTTGGTAACGTTTGTTTAACAGGTACTTAGACCTAATCAATCATAAATATAAGGCAAAATAGCAAAGGAGATGTTGAAAAATTGGATTTGCAAACGGAATGGATAAAATCGAACAAGTATTTACTTTTAAAATGTACAACCATGAGCCAATTGGAGTTCCCTTATAGAAAAAAACAACTATCATTTATATTTAACTATTTAAATGACTTATCCAATAGCAATCAAGCGCAACTAGAAACATCAGAAAATTCAAAAATAAAAAGGCGATCTTCTTAACAATTCAAACGTTTATTTGTTTGAAGACGGATATGTCAAAGGTACATCTGTTAATCAATGCATTGTCACGCATGTAACTGGCTGGTAGAAGGATTTCCGTTTTAACATCGGGGGTGAAATTAAAGGTAAAAGGTCTAATTGCAAGTCAAATGCCTAGTTCTAGTCAGAGGCCATAAGCTTACATCTACGCACTAACAATTAGTAGGATAAATTCTGTTGACTGAAAATTCAATTTAAGTTCCTTCCTTTTACAGAAGCCTCTTATAGGAATAAGCAAGTTATGCTATATTAGAGAGGAATTTCTTTACAAAGGAGAGTAGCGACAAAGTGGAGCAGACAAACGAAAAGAAAACTATATTGTATAAATATTTATTAATAACGGGAATCATAGTCGCTGCTTTTAACTTACGTCCAGCAATTACATCTGTGGGTCCTCTTATTGGTGTGATACGTGATCGCCTTGAACTAGCTAACTGGAGTGCAGGATTACTTACAAGTCTTCCGCTATTAGCATTTGCAATCATGTCTCCGTTAGTAGCCAGGTTAAGTCATCGATATTCAAATGAAGCTGTGATGGTGGCAGGTATGCTTATTCTGTTTATTGGTATTAGCCTGCGTAGTTTTGCAATTATTGGTCTTCTTTTTGCAGGAACATTATTCGTTGGGTTAGGAATAGCCGTTTGTAATGTGTTATTACCGAGTATCATAAAAGAAAACTTCCCATTTAAGGTGGCACTTATGACGAGTATTTATTCTACAGCAATGGGGATTTTTGCAGCATTAGCTTCAGGGGTAAGTGTCCCAATTGCTGAAGGACTTGGCATGGGATGGCAAATTGCCTTATGGGTATGGGCAGTTCCTGCGTTGGCGGGGGGTGTAGTGTGGTTCTTCTTAATGAAGCGGAAAAAAGGAGAACGACATGTGGTGTATTATGGAAATAGTACTAAAAATCAAATATGGCATTCCCCATTAGCATGGCAGGTTGCAGGGTTTATGGGATTTCAATCTTCTTTGTTTTACGTCACAATCTCTTGGATGCCGGAAATTCTGCAGGCAAATGGAATAACTGCTTCAGCTGCTGGATGGTTGTTATCTTTCATGCAGTTTATTGGTTTACCGGCAAGTTTTATTGTCCCTGTCATTGCTGGTAAATTTCGTTCCCAGCAAGGTGTCGTGCTCATAATGGGTTTATTTTCCATTAGTGGTTATGGAGGTCTTTTATGGGGGCAAACGTTGGGAACCATGATCATTAGTATCGTTTTGATTGGTTTTTCATTAAGTGGAATGTTTGCTTTAGCGCTAACATTGCTTGGAATGCGTGCTCAAGATGCAAAGCAAGCTGCTCAGTTGTCTGGAATGGCACAGTCTTTTGGATATATTCTCGCAGCTCTTGGTCCGCTTGCCATAGGCTTCTTGTTTGACGCAACACAAACGTGGGATATTCCATTAGTAACGTTAATGATAGTAGCCGTGATTGTGGTCATATTTGGTTTTGGAGCCGGGAGAGATAAGTATGTATTCGACTAACGAACAGAGAAGGACGAAGAAGGAAGCAATGAAGGGAAAACGGAGCGACTCGACACCATACAGTTTAAAAGATATTTATTTCTGGAAAATCACAGCTAGTCTAGCGTTAGCTTCTTTTTTTATTTTTGCTAGTATGTATGCTGTTCAACCACTGCTCCCTGTATTTGTAGAGGAATTTGAAGTTAGTGTTTCTGTGTCCAGTTTGTCTATGTCGTTTACCATTATTGGTTTAATTGCTGGTCTGATTATGTTAGGATTTTTATCTGATCGGATGGGCAGGACGAAATTTATTAAACTGTCCCTATTCGGATCTATCATCCCTTTTGTCCTAATGCCTTTGACAGACGGCTTTATTGTATTGGTTGGGCTTCGATTTATTCAGGGGTTTGTGCTTGCTGGGCTGCCAGCAGCGGCTCTTGCATATATTCATGAGGAGATTGAACCTAAAAGTGCGGCTTTTGCAACGGCGCTATACATTTCTAGTAACGCACTTGGCGGCATGGTTGGAAGAGTAATAACCGGTGTCATTGCAGACGTTGTATCGTGGCAGACTGCATTTTATGGTTTAGCAATTGGTGGAACCATTATATGGGTACTTGTCCATTTGATGTTACCTCGTTCAAACTTCTTCCAGTCCAGTAATTTACGATTTAAAAAAGATATAGAAGGGTTCGTATTTCATCTTAAAAATCCTATGCTTCTGCTCGTATTTGGATTAGGGATTATTTTGCAAATGTCGTTTACAGGAGTTTGGACATATTTTCCATTTTACATGCAGGAAGAGCCATTTTTATTGCCATTGCAAACTATATCGTATTTCTTCTTTGCATACGGGCTGGGTGTAATTGGTTCGCCATTAGCTGGATGGCTTTCAGGATTTATTGGATTAAAAAAGGTGCGGGTAGCTGGAATTCTAACGCTCTCGCTAGGTATATTCATTACGCTAAGCAATTCGTTAATCATCATGATGGTAGGGCTCTGTATTGCGTGTCTTGGTTTTTTCACAGCCCATTCACTTACAGCGTCTTCTGTCAGTGAAACAGCAACGCATCACAAGGGAAGTGCTTCCAGTTTATATTTAGTAGCTTATTATATTGGGGTTTCCTTGGGAAGTTCAGCTTTAGCACCTATATGGCAGTATTTTCATTGGAACGGTTTAATCATAGTACTTGGTTTGTTACCAATTGCGTACTTATTCTTTGTTCATTTTGCCACGAATTTTCAAAAAAACAAGAGGTGAAAGGAGGGAAATAGACGAGATGTTCAAACATCTGCTTTATGAATTATTGGGATGGCTTTTTACCGGTGTAGGGGCATATTTTATTTATGAAGATCCAACTCTTGTTCTGCCTTATATTAGTTTAGGAATTGGATTAGCGTTAATCATTTTCCATCTACCAAAAAGCTTGCGTCGAAAACAATAACTTCTAAGTGCTTTCATTTTTTACATAACAAATTGAGCATTTGAACACAATGAAATATAAATACATTTATATCGTTTATTTTTTAAAATGAAATTTCAATTAAGTTGTAGTTGTGCTATAGTTAACAGGAGAACAATCTAAAATGCTCATGTATTTGTTATATTTAAAAAGAAAGGATAATGAATATGCTAGGTTCAAAGCAGTCAAGCAATCTTGTGGTTGGTTTAATGTCTGGTACATCCTTAGATGGAATTGATGCAGCGGTTGTGGAAATAAAAGAACAAATGGATACGTTAGATTTTAAACTGTTGCATTTTACTAGTTTTTCATACTCGCAAACAATTAGAGATAAAATTTCCAACATATGTAATCCTAAAACAGCAAGCATTGAGGAAATATCAAGTATGAACATGTACCTTGGAAAACTATTTGCGGATGCCTCAATTAAAGCAATACAAGAAGCGGGATTATCAACCAAACAAATATTGTTAATTAGTTCACATGGCCAAACTATTTTTCATCAACCAGAACCAAAGATGATTGCTGGCAACGAAGTAACCTCAACATTACAGATTGGGGATATTGGAATGATTGCAGAAAAAACAGGAATTATGACAATTGGTGATTTTAGAACTAGGGATATGGCTGCCGGAGGACAAGGTGCCCCCCTAGTTCCTTATACGGATTATAAATTGTTTCGGAACGAAGAACATGGGAGAGTACTTGTCAATATTGGAGGAATTTCAAATGTTACCATTCTTCCAATGGGATGTACAGAAACGAATGTTTTAGCATATGATACTGGTCCAGGGAATATGATTATAGACGCTTTTACAAGCTGGGCTACTAATCATACACAGAATTATGACAAAAATGGCGATATAGCAGCGAAGGGGAGAGTTCATGAAGATTGGTTGAAACAGCTCTTGGACCATCCTTACTTTCAGCTAGCAGCCCCAAAAAGTACAGGAAGAGAGTTATTTGGTGAAGCTTTTGCAAAAAAATTATGGCAAGAAGCAGAGTGTTATCAGATGAATCATACAGATAAGATTACTACGATAACAGCTCTAACTGCAAAAACAATTGCTATGGAAATAAATAAGTTTATAAAGTCTGCTAGTTTAAAGGAAGTATTCATTAGTGGAGGAGGAAGATATAATAAAACGTTAATGCGATTTATTTCCAATTATTTGTCTCCAGATGTAAGCGTGTACGGAACAGAGGAGATTGGGATGCCTGCAGATGCTAAAGAGGCTATATCCTTTGCTATATTAGGGTATCAATGCTATCAGCAAAGAACGAATAATCTTCCAGCAGCAACTGGAGCAAACAATGAAGTTATTATGGGGAAAATGGCGTGGTAATCTATTTGCTTGAAGTGCTGTTGACATTTCAACGTATACTTTATTTTAGCATTAAACAATAGAAAAAATATGTGGGAGCTTGTTATCAACTATAGCTCCCACATATTACGATTTTAAATGCAGTACAATAAGTTATTTGAATTCACATTCTAATGACTGGTATTTTACTTCAAACCGTCTTGGGATGATATTTTTAGCTTATGTTATTCTCTATCATGCAAAATCTTTTACTTTACAAAGTTAGGCACTTCATGAATATTGATGCCCCAGAAAATGGGGAGTAAGAAATAGATTGCTAATGTAACAAGAATGATGCCAATAATATTTAAAGCAAAGCCGGATTTAGCCATATCCTGTATTTGCAAGTAACCCGAACCAAAGACGACGGCGTTTGGTGGTGTTGCAACTGGTAGCATAAATGCACAGGATGATGCCACTCCAGCAGCGATCATAACTACAAACGGGTGCACTCCTAATGCTATAGCAAGAGCTGCCATAATCGGATACATCATATTTGCTGTTGCCGTGTTTGAAGTGATTTCCGTTAAGAAAATAACTAGTCCGGTAACGGCTAACAATACAATGAAAATATGAATGCCTTGCAATGCTGTTAATTGGTTTCCAATCCACGCAGATAGACCAGACAGTGTAAATCCTGCTGCTATCGCTAAACCGCCTCCGAATAATAACAAAATGCCCCATGGAAGTTTAACTGCTGTATTCCAATCTAGTAAAAATGTGTCTTTATGATTTTTGGAAGGCAGTAAAAATAAAATAATGGCAGCACACATAGCAATAATTGCATCATCGATGTTTGGATTGATATGGACAAGGAAAAACGAGCGTGTGATCCAGGCACAAGCAGTAAGTACAAAGACTGTGAAAACCACTTTTTCTTCTGCTGAAGACTTACCAAGCTTCTGTATTTCCCGATGAATTACCGCTTTTCCGCCTGGTAATTCCTTTAACTTTAATGGATAGGCTACTTTTATCAAATAAAACCAGATGATTAAAATAAAGCCCCATGCAATTGGAACCCCAAATAGCATCCATTTGGCAAAGGAAAGCTCTATCCCATACATTTTATTAATTACTCCAGCTAAGGCCGCATTAGGGGGAGTTCCAATTAATGTTGCAATTCCTCCAACAGAGGCAGAATACGCGATACCAAGCATTAAAGCTTTTCCAAAAGCAAAGTTTTCTTTTGATGTGTCTATAGAAGGTTCCCCTTTTAATGCATCAGAAATTTGATAAATTATCGCTAATCCAATGGGAACCATCATCATCGCTGTAGCAGTGTTGGAAATCCACATGGATAAAAAACCAGTAGAAACCATAAATCCTAAAATAATTCGGTTCGTATTTGTTCCAATCACAGAAATAATCGATAAGGCGATTCTTCGGTGTAAATTCCATTTTTCCATTGCTAGCGCTATCATAAAGCCACCCATAAACAGAAATATGGTATCGCTTCCATAAGATGAAGTCGTTGTCCCTATATCTAGTCCACCAGTTAACGGAAATAGGATAATCGGTAATAAGGAAGTTGCAGGTATTGGGATTGCCTCTGTCATCCACCACACAGCAATCCAAATGGTACTCGCTAAGACTGCTAAACCTTCCTGAGACAAACCTTCAGGTGAAAAAAATAATAAAGTGATGGCAAAAAGTAATGGTCCAGCAATTAAGCCGATAATCTGTTCTGGTTTATAATTGCGGTTGCCTCGATAATCATGATTTTTCCCTGCTAGATTATCAGAAGGGTCTATCGACCTACTTGTCGATAATCTAGAGGCATTGGCTTTAATAAAAAACGTAAACATAGATTTTATTTCGTCATGTTTCTCCCACATCCAATTCCACGTTGACGAAAACATACATATCCCCCCTTTATTTTCCCATAGTTAACATTATATGCATAGATGAATCAATCAGCAAGATAAGATGATTTCGCTTTCATTGTCAATAGAAATTTTTATATATATGAATTTGTTATCATAGGTGGTTTCATTTAGTCTAAAGATAGATTAAGAAGGCTTGTGTTGGATTCACGGTTGCTCATAGTAGACAAATAGATGACCCCAAATTCCTTTTGATTTATGAAGGTATCTAACCGCATTTATCTTGAGTGAAATGTCAGATAAATGCCAAAGGAGAAAGACATAAATAATAAAAAAGAAATCATTGGGTAGCATAGGAAAATGTTTATAAATTAAAAGATAGCGTTGTCCACTCATCTAATAAATAACAAAATAGGTACACCCGTTTTTGTAGCTTCTCTCTTTAGAAGGTGATGATTTTGTTGCTAATTTAAGCAGTAGGTATAAAGCTTTCGATATTTTAATTGATTTTTTAAAATGTGATATGATAGTTTATATAAATTTACTTAATGCACTTACTTTAGACAATAGAAAGGGATATTGAAAACATGAAAAAAGTATTACTAACCGGTTTTTCAGCCTTTTTAGATAATCCTATAAACCCAACCGAAGAAATGGTTGAAAAGTTAGACGGAGAAATAATTAAAGGCTATGAAGTTGTTGGAAGAACACTGCCTGTTTCTTTTATGGAAGCTGGCAAGCAATTGATTACTTATATAGAGGAAATAGAACCCGATGCTATCATTTCATTAGGCTTAGCTGCAGGAAGAATGGCTGTTACACTTGAACGAATTGCAATTAATTGTAATGATGGACCGAAAGATAATAGTGATTATCAACCGAATGGAGAAGTAATTGTTGATGACGGTGCCGACGGTTATTTTTCTACCCTGCCTTTACAGGAAATCGTCGCCGCGTTACATGCAGAAAAGCTGCCTGCTAAAGTATCTAATACTGCTGGGACATATGTATGCAACAATGTGATGTATCATGCCTTACACTTTGTAAAAAAGAAAAATTTATCGATTCCTGCTGGCTTTATACACCTCCCGGCCTCTCATGAGCTTGCTTTGAAGAAAGAACTTCCCAGCTGGTCGCAATTTGATTTAATGAATGCTGTAAAAATAATTATTGCTAGTTTATAACATAGCTAGAATGGTTAGAAACTTGAAGGAAGAAGTTCTTAAGGATGATGCTCAAATCATCTAAAACCTGATTACGTAAGCCTGTTAATAAGTGCACACTTATCGTTTTGCTTAAAGCTTATTTGTAGCTCAATTGATGAATAAAACTTTACAAAAGACGTAGGGCAGCGTTATTGATTCGGCTTGGGAAATGGTTTAAAATAACATAGATACGATGATAGATAGCAGGTGATAAGTATGCCAAAACAAATTTGGCTACTAGTAATAGCAACAACTGTAAATGTCACTGGAGCTTCTTTCTTATGGCCATTAAACACCATATATATGCATAATGAACTTGGAAAAAGCCTTGCTTTTGCAGGGTTTATTTTAATGCTTAACCAGGGCGCTTCCATTGCAGGTAACTTACTAGGAGGGATATTGTTTGATAAGTTTAGCCCTTATAGAACGATTCTCTATGGAACAGGTCTAGCAATTATTGCCTCAGCTGTAATGGTTTTATTCCACCAAGACATTGTTTTCTATTCTATTTCCCTTGTTTTCATCGGCTTTGGTTCGGGCATAACTTGGCCGGTTATGTTTGCTATGGCTGGTTCCATTTGGAAAGAAGGGGGAAGACGGGCGTTTAATGCCATTTATGTTGCCCAGAACTTTGGTGTTGCTTTAGGGGCTACTTTAGGTGGCTATGTGGCAAGTATTTCATTTAATTATATTTTTATTAGCAATGCAGTCTTATTTTTTAGTTTTTTCCTTATTGTTTTGTTTACATTTAAACCTATGGATTCTTCCATAGACAGGCAAATGCATACGACTGTTTTAAAGCAACATGGAAATATGAAAGATAAAACAGCATTTGTTGCGTTACTTATTTTATGTGGTGGATTTTTAGTGACATGGATTGCGTATAGTCAATGGCAATCGACCATCGCTTCCTATACGCAAGATTTACAAATACCATTAGAGTTATATAGTAGTTTGTGGGCCATTAATGGCTTTCTGATTGTTTTAGGACAGCCTTTGATAAAATGGATTACGCAAAAGGTAACTTCCCAAAAAACGCAGATATATGTTGGAAATACGATTTTCCTTATTTCCTTTCTGATTGCATTATTATCAGAAACCTTTAGCATGTTTGCTATAGCTATGGTAATCTTAACAGTGGGAGAAATGCTTGTTTGGCCTGCAGTTCCTACGTTGGCAAATGATTTAGCACCACATGGGAGAACAGGCTTTTATCAAGGAATAGTAAATAGTGTTGGTGCGGCTGGAAGAATGGTTGGGCCAGTACTAGGTGGGATTGTTGTAGATATGTTTAACATTGAACTGTTATTCTTTATCTTATTTGCGTTACTTATTATTCCTTATATAACAACAAGTGTATATGATCGGGGTATTGTTTTGAAAAGAAAAACGGAATAAATGGAGGCAATGACATGGAGCAAGCAAAAAGTATTAAATTAATCGCTTTAGACATGGATGGCACGTTACTAACAATGGATCATGAAGTAACACCACTAACTCGCCAAGCAATTTCTGACGCTATGGATAAGGGAATACATGTTGTGTTAAGTACGGGGCGCTGGTTAAAATCATGCTATCCGTATGCAGAATCGTTGGGCTTACAATCTTACCTCGTAACGGTAAATGGGGGACAGATCTGGACGAAAGACAAAGAACTTGTAGAGCAACATTTATTCGATTCTAAAAAAATTGAACAGATGTATCATATTGCAACTGAGCTTGGGCTTACAACATGGATGATTACAACAGAACAAGTATATCGTAATGAATTACCAGATAATGTTCATGAACTAGACTGGTTGAAGTTCGGATGTGAGTCCCATGATCCAGTGATTTTAGAAAAAATGATTAAAGAGCTCTCTTATATTGAAGGTTTGGAAATGACGAACTCATTACCAACGAATATGGAAGTGAATCCTGAAGGGGTAAATAAAGCACGTGCGTTAGAAAAAGTATGTAAAAAACTAGGAATAACGATGGATGAAGTAATGGCGGTTGGTGATAGCTTAAATGATATCAAAATGATCCAACAGGCAGGTATTGGCGTTGCCATGGGGAATGCGCAAGAAGCTGTGAAAAAAGCCGCAGATTATATCACGGATTTTAATAATGAGGATGGGGTAGGAAAAGCAATCCAGCGGTTTGCTTTGTAAACTGATTAAATTGGCTTTGGCTTTACGTACTTCTTGAGAAAAAATAGGATTGCTATCTTTTAATGCTTATAAAAAATGGAACAGAAAAATCATTTATTCTACAATAAAACGCCCTTTAAAGGGCGTTTTATTTTTAGGCTCTAAAATATATGTTAGGGTGCAGAAAAAAAGTTAGATAAATAAAAACACCAATCTCCTATTTTTGTTAAACTTTCTTTAGATCAATAAACTAACACACCATTACGGTACTAACGATCAGTGGGGGATGGAATGAAAACCCTCATTTGATGGAAGATTCCCTTTATAATCGAATGGAAGCAAGGATTTACTTGGTTTTCACTTTATTTTAACTATGAACATCTGTTATTACTTGAACAGCCTTTATTTCGTACATAAAGATGATCTAACTATCATATAATACAAGTAGAATAGAGCCGTCAAACTTAAAATCGGATTAACGAAGAATGGTTCTTTTTGTATACGTAAAGTATGGAACGGATAGATTATCACAACATTCTTAAATTTCAGATAAATATGTCTGGATTAGTTGGAAGGTTTCAAACTGAGAGTAGCCTTGTACATGCTTGACAGGATCCGTTTTTTCAGTAGCTTTCTTTCTAGTAACAATAGGCGTATAATAGAAGTTAGTATAAGAAAGGAGATGCTCATATGTCTTTTTCACGTGGACCAAAAGAACCGGTTCCAGAAGTGGAAACGAACATTTGGTCATGCACCAGTGACGATTGCCAAGGTTGGATGAGGGAATCGTATAGTTTTGAGGAGGAACCAACATGTCCGTTATGTAAGTCCACTATGCAAAAGGAAGTAAGGATTCTTCCTGAACTTAAGTAGCATGAACCAGTAAGAAGTATCTCTTATTTATTGCTGCTAACCCTTGATGTCCCATCAAGGGTTTTTGCATATGGAAGGTTTAGATCGGCTCACCAAATCTTTTATAACTATGGAAGTTATCTAAATACCGCGTGAACATGTGAAATTTCATTTAACCTGCACATATGGTTAGCTTATGAATAACCTACTTGGGGAAAGCCAACCTTTTTGTAATAAGCCACGCTATGTGCTACTTTAAAATATAATCTTGCAATAATTCGGAATCATTTGCTATACTATACCTAAATCCAATTGTTGTTTTCGAACTATCTGAAAGCGCTTTCGAATAGGGAGGAGATGGTTGCATGAGGTATGCTAAACCAAATACAGAGGGTGCAGTTGTTCATTTCAAGGATAGGTATGACAATTTCATAGGTGGGACATATCAACCGCCTGCAAGCGGAAAGTATTTTGAAAATGTTAGCCCAGTAACAGGAGAAGTATTTTGCCAAATTGCCAGATCCACGAAAGAAGATGTTGAAGCTGCTTTGGATGCAGCTCATGAAGCTAAAAAAACGTGGAGCCAAACATCAGTAACGGAGCGTTCTATGTTGCTAAATAAAATAGCAGATCGCATGGAAGAAAATATCGAAAAGCTTGCTGTAGCAGAAACGTGGGATAATGGAAAGGCTATTCGAGAGCCTTTAGCTGCAGATATACCGCTTGCTATTGATCATTTTCGCTATTTCGCAGGTGTAATACGAGCGCAAGAAGGTGGAGTCAGTCAAATTGATAAAGATACGGTAGCTTATCATTTTCATGAACCGCTAGGGGTAGTAGGGCAGATTATCCCTTGGAATTTTCCGTTGCTAATGGCGACTTGGAAGCTTGCTCCCGCATTGGCTGCAGGAAATTGTGTCGTCTTGAAGCCAGCTGAACAAACACCAGCATCCATTCATATTTGGCTAGATATAGTTAAAGACTTAATTCCTGCTGGCGTTATAAATGTAGTTAACGGCTTTGGTTTAGAAGCAGGTAAGCCTCTTGCTACAAATAGCAGAATTTCAAAGGTCGCGTTTACTGGAGAAACGACTACTGGACGATTAATTATGCAGTATGCTTCTGAAAATATTATTCCGGTAACACTAGAGCTTGGTGGGAAATCTCCGAATATTTTCTTTGCTGATGTGATGGATGAAGACGATGGATTTTTAGCCAAAGCGGTTGAAGGTTTTGTAATGTTTGCATTGAATCAGGGAGAAGTTTGTACTTGTCCATCTCGGGCTTTAATTCATGAAACGATATACGATGAATTTATCGAACGAGCTATCGAGCGGGTAAAACAAATTAAACTAGGGCATCCACTAGATACAGCTACGATGATGGGTGCTCAAGCCTCACACGAGCAAATGGAAAAAATCCAATCTTATCTAGATATTGGTAAACAGGAAGGAGCAGAGGTTTTAATTGGTGGTAATATACGAAAAATAGATGACCCTGATCTAAACAATGGATATTATGTAGAGCCAACTATTTTTAAAGGCGATAATAAGATGCGAATTTTTCAAGAGGAGATATTTGGGCCAGTTCTCTCATTAACTACATTTAAGGATAAAGAAGAAGCTTTAACAATTGCAAATGATACATTGTATGGTTTAGGTGCTGGCGTTTGGACGAGAAATATTAATACGGCTTATCGGTTTGGGCGTAATATTGAAGCTGGACGAGTATGGACGAATTGTTATCACCAATATCCTGCTCATGCAGCCTTTGGTGGCTATAAAAAATCAGGAATAGGTAGGGAAAATCATCAAATGATGCTTAGTCATTATCAACAGACCAAAAATTTATTCGTCAGCTATAGCGAAGGTCCAGTAGGATTATTTTAAAAGATAAGAAAGTATTTGGCTTTGGGATACCGATATAATGGAATAGCCACGTCCGGCTTAAGCGCCCAGCAACTAGGCGACTTTACAAATCGCCCTACGATAAGTCATCATCGGTTCGTTACCTCACCGTGATTCCTAAAACTTTAGTTGATTCGTTCCAGTCGCTACGTTGCTAACCGGGCGCTCTGCGCCTTTGTTCAATTATTCCATCATTCATTAAAAGGGGGATCATATGGTTGAACGGGTAACTGCAACAGAGGAAGCACTTCGGCTGATAGAAAAACTAAAGATGGAACACGGCGACTTAATGTTTCATCAGTCTGGAGGTTGCTGTGATGGAAGTTCCCCAATGTGCTATCCTCTACATGAATTCCGTGTAGGTGAGGCAGATGTTTTATTGGGCAGTATTGGTGGAGCACCATTTTACATGTCGAAGGGTCAATACGATTATTGGAAGCATACACAACTCATTATTGACGTAGTGGACGGGAGAGGTGGTATGTTTTCTTTAGAAGGACCTGAAGGGAAACGATTTTTAACCAGGTCCAGGGTATTTACAGAAAACGAACAATTGTCATTAAAGCAGCAATAGTAATATAAAAGGGTTAGCCATATCTTATGGGTAACCCTTTTATTACGGTATAGGAAACTGTAAAATGAGGTGCTTATGGATAATGGAATAACCGAATAGCTACGCCCGGCTTAAGCGCCCAGCAACTAGGCGACTTCACAAATCGCCCTACGATAAGTCATCATCGGTTGTAGCTAAGAGGAAGGCCGACTAAATACGGGCTTTCCGCCCGACGTCGGCATACCCCTGGTTTTAGTAGCATGATTCCTAAAACTTTAGTTGATTCGCTCCAGCCGCTACGTTGCTAACCGGGCGCTTTACGCCTTTGTTCTTGGTGAAAGTGCGTGCACGTGAAGGGTTATTCCTTCATTTGATTGAGAATTTCTACTGCCTTTTCAGTAGGATAGCCACCTTTTCCTTTGATTTCTTCAATCATAACAGAAACAATAATATCCTCATCGTCTGTAGGATAACCAACGAACCAACCGTTTTCTTGACCTGAATCATCACTCGTTAATTTTAACTCAGCTGTTCCCGTTTTACCTGAGACAGGGAAATCAGCATTTTTGGCAGACTGCTTAGCTGTTCCGCTTACCACTACATCGCGTAAGGCTTCCTTTATAATGTCCGCTTGCTCTGGTGTAATTAATTTATCTTTCCATATTTGTTTTTTATCTTCGTTTGCAAGCAAAGTTGGTTTCAACATATTTCCGTTATTTAAAAATGCTGTATAGGCGGTAGCTAGGTGAATGGAACTCATTTCTAATTCTCCTTGACCGTAGCTCGTGTTTGCAAGTAGAACTTCATCATCTAACTTTCCTGAAGTGGAAATAGAAGATGCTGTTATCGGATACTCAAATGGGAAGTCTGTTCCTAAGCCGAATGCTTTCAGCCCTTCAACATAAGCTTTCTCCCCCATGTTTACAGCTTGCATAGCAAAATAGATGTTATCTGAACGAACAAGTGCGTCATGTAAATCTACCGGACCGTTGGATTCGGATACACGTGTTACTTCATAATCTCCCCAGCCTTCTCCGTTGCTCCAAGTAAGTCCATTTATTTCTAATCCTTCTTTTGGATCAATCTTGCCATTACTCAATCCAATTGCAGCAGTAATCGGCTTCATAACTGAACCAGGAGCATATGTGGATGAAAAACGATTTAATAGTGGATTTTTGCTGTCTTCTTCTAATTGTTTCCAAAGATTTGGTGTGGTTCCATATAAAATCTTATTCGGATTAAAAGAAGGACTAGATACTAAGCCTAATGTTTCTCCTGTTTTAGCATTTATTGCTGATACATTAGCCATATTACCATCTAAAGTTTGATAAATCTTTTCCTGTACATTAATATCAATAGTCAGTTTTATATTTTCTCCATCTTTTGCTTCTTTTTCAGCGAGGACGGTCTCTGCTCCGCCTTTCACGATTTTAACTCGGCTGCCTTTTTTTCCTCGTAGCTGTTTTTCGTATAGTTTTTCAAGTCCTCTTTTCCCGATGACATCTTGGTCAGTGTAATTACCTTCTTTTTGTTCTTTTAAATCCTCTGCCGTCACGGATCCGATATAACCAACTAAAGCTCCAGTCGCTGCTCCTCCTGGATAAATGCGCCCTGTTGTTTCCTGTCTTGTAATACCATCAATTGTGACGAGTTGTTTCCAAAGCGCTTCCTCTTCTTTCGTAATTTTTGCTATAGGTACAAATAAATTAGGTTGAACCCAATCTGCATTTAGTTTTTCATCAATTGCCTCAACAGATAACCCAAGCAGTTGGGCAATTTTCTCTTTATTTTGATCAGGGCTTGAGCCAAGTTTTTCAGGAACAATCCCAACTTCGTAAATGATATCGTTCATGGCTAGAGGCATCTCATTACGGTCACGAATTTCTCCACGAACAGGAGGGGTAGATTCGATACGCAGCTCCCCCCCATCTTTCATTTCTGGAAAAATAAAACCTGGATCCCATTCGATATACCAGTTCTCTTCATCCTCTTCTCCTTGCTTGATTAAATTAGCTTCATAGTCAAAAGAGATAGGACCAGCCATCGTTTTCATGCTAACGGTGAAAGGGATAGTTGCTTTACCAGAATCCACGGCTTTATCGGATTCCTCTTTGCTTATTTTTTTAGCTTCAATTTTTAAATCAGAAACATGTAAATCTTGATAAATCTTTTTATAGCGATCAACAAACTGTTCTGTGGGATAACTTTCCGCAGTTGATTTACTTACCATTTTGTACATTTTGCCAAATTCCTGCTTATTCCAATGCTTGATATAGTTTGAGAATCGATCATTTGGTGTAGCGTTGTTATCAGAACAAGCAGTTACGAATGCAATTAGCATAATAATTGCTATTAAAATTCGTTTTTTCATAATCACACCCCAAAATAGTATACGTCAAGTAACATGGAAAGACGGTTTGGATCCATGTTACTTGACTCCTTTTAGTTATTTCGCATTCATATGTGCGTCGATTTCTAACTGTACTCGGCTGAATTCTGAATCTGGTAAAACATAATACCAAATTCCGCCAATCTTTTGACCGTTTCCGTTAATTTCTATGGTTGATACGTTGTTTCTGGTGCTTCGATAATTACTAAATAACGTTTGCATATCATCCTTGTCAAGATTTGTTTTTACATTATCTCCAAGGATGGAAAGGATATTACCAAACTTAGTAATACTGGAAAAACTAGCTCCTTTATTCATAGCGGCCATAATTACTTCACGTTGGCGTTCATTACGCCCTAAGTCTCCTCTAGGATCGTTTTTCCGCATACGGATGTAGTCTAATGCTTGTTCGCCATTTAACTGAACTTCTCCTTTAGGGAATTCAGAACCTCCTTGTGAAAAAGCTGTATCGTTAGAAACAGTCACCCCACCTAATGCGTCAATTCCTTGTTTGAATCCCTCCATATTTACGCTAGCGTAATAATGGATCGGAATATGAAAGTTCTCTTCCACTGTTTGAAGGGAAAGTTCTACATCTCCAAAAGCATAAGCATGGTTAATTTTATCTTGACCTTTTCCTGGGATGTTAACATAAGTATCTCTTGGGATACTAACCATTTTCATTGCATTGGTTTTGGGGTTAAGTGACAAAACGATCATTGTATCCGATCTGCCTTTGTCGCCACTCCGTTCATCGACACCAAGTAATAGTAGATTGACAGCCTTTGTGTCTTTGAAAATAGCTTCTAGCTCTTTTTGCCTTTCTGGATCATTATCACGAGATAGCGGGTTGTGCATTGTTTCGATCGTATTATCGATTTGATTCCAGACGTAAATTATAGCTCCACCAACAATGAGTAGAATAGCTAAAAAAATTCCCCCTAGCCACAACGGCCATTTACGCTTTTTTTTATTTTTTTTCATACGGGTATTCAATTCATTCACTCCTATATACCATCTTTATTCAGTCTAGTGAAGCTAGATTCATTGTGGCCAGAAATAAAACATTTAGGTTGGTGTAATAAAGCTCCTCGTTCATCTGTCACTATACTTTCAAGCAAATAATGAAGCGTTTTGTAAACGTATTCTTTCCATGAATGAATAGTAACTCAGAAGAACTGTAAACGGAAGCTCATAGCGGCGTTCGATTTCGTACATTTTGCTACTAATCACTATGCTACCCATCTAGAGCTTTTATCCCATTCTAAATACGTATTAACGAGAAATGCTTTTATTTTTGTATATTACAAGAACCTGAAAGAATAAATGTATTTTATTCTTCATGACCACAACTGCTCAATAAGTTAAAATTGTCTGCATTCATTATCTGATAGGTTGTAAAATAAAAACAATTACGGTTTGATTATATCGAAATTAGTCGTTTTCGTCTATTTTTCCTATCCTTTCAATTTTGTCACATATAAGATGGTGTAAGACTCCTACGAGTACACTAACAAGTCTAAGTGGGGGAGATAACGACACCTAAATGCCCGATTCGTCCTTCTAACAATCAGTGGTGGATGAATGAAAACCTTACTGATACAAAATTCACTTTATAAGGAGCAATATTTACCTGTACATACGGATAAATACCTACCAATGATTCACTATTTTTTCTCACACAGCAAATAGAATTATATTTTAGTTGTTTGAAAGTAATATGAGGAATCAAGTTCAAATTATTCGATGTTTGCTCATAAAATATAATTGTGTATTCAGGTTGTTCTTTTTAATGGAAAAAATAAGTAAATTTAAGTATTTGGGAGAAAAATTGAGTTAATTTAAGATATTCGTTCTTTATAACGAATAAAAGGCTTATTTCGGAGTTTTAAATTTATGAGAGCATAGATTATACTTTACGTAATGTTCTTTATAAAGAACTAAACAATCTTTAGAAAGAACGGATGGGGTTATACATATGGGAAAGGGGGATAGACCAGTTTTTGGGAAAACCGTTTTATTAAAAGTAGAGGGAGGAAAAAACATGAGTTTTAAGAAAAAATTAGGAATGGGTATTGCAACAGCGGTTTTAGGAGTTGGATTAATAGGTGGAGGAACTTTTGCATATTTTAGTGATCAAGAGGTCGTAGCGAATTCATTTGCTGCTGGAACGTTGGATTTAGGGGTGGATCCCAATATCGCCTTTGATATAGATAATTTAAAACCCGGAGATTACATGACACGTTCATTTAAGATGACGAACGAAGGAACATTAGATATAAGCAAAGTTCTAATGAATACAACTTTTTCTGGAACAGAAGGGTTTGAAGATCATTTACGAGTGGATTTCTTAACGAGTGATGGAAAAGTCATTGAAAGTTTAAGTGGAAAGACGATTAGTGAATTGAGCCAAATAAAAAATCAAGATATTACACCTGGATTTTGGGCGTGGTGGCCTTTCGTTCAAGAAGGGAAAGGGATCCCGATTGGAACAGAAGACACAATTCAAATTAAAATCACATTTGTAGATAACGGTGAAGATCAAAACTTCCTTCAAGGAGCTAATTTAGATGTGGACTTTGCTTTAGAAGCACATCAAACAGAAGGAGAAGAGAAGTAACCAGGGAACTGCAAGCCAAAGTAGAGGTGTATGTTTATCCCTCTACTTTGGTTGTCACCATGCTTCCTTCACTACTAGATATATGAAAAAGAAGAAAGAATATGATAAATAATAGCTCAACCTTCACAGTATGACGGTTCATATTATCTGTTAGATAATTTTAATAAAGGTGGGCAGTAGTGTGGATATAAAAAAAAAGCTAGGAATAAGTATCATTACGGCTATGTTAGGAGTAATTTTAATTAGTGGTGGTACCTATTCTTATTTTAATGATAACGAAGAAACGACAAATACGTTTGCAACAGGTTTATTAAATTTAGGAATTAATAAAACCTCCATTATAGATATCGAAAATCTAGTACCAGGCGACAGGGTTAATGGTCATTTCAAATTAACAAACGATGGAACGGTTGATATGAAGGAAGTTGTACTTCATTCAGATTATGAAGTAGTCGATAAAGGCGAAAACAATAAAGGAGAAGATCTCGCTGATTATATTACTGTTGAGTATTTACATCATGTAAACGGAAACAAAAACGTGATATTTAAAAAGAAATTGTCCGAAATGAAAAATAAATCTATCCCAGTTTTGGAACAATTCCCTGTCAATAGTGATGCAGAAAACTTTTCGGTGAGATTTTCGTTTATGGATAATAAAAAGAGTCAAAACCATTTCCAAGGTGATTACATTCGTTTGCAATGGAGGTTTGAGGCTATGCAGCGAGATGGGAAACCGAACTTTCAATAATCATGGTGATACTTTGGGAAGGGGAGAGGAGTTCTTTCCCAAGTATCATATATATGTAAAAACATAAAACGATTGTTTTACGTTTTTACATATATATTCGCTAAAAACTGTATAAAACAGATAGTGTCCATAGAGGTAGAAATCAACTACGAGTTTATCCCGCATATAAGGTGCTGTAAGTCACCCCTTCAGGAGTTGGATCATCTGTACTGTAACAAGTCTACGTGGGAGATAACAGCATCTAAATGTGTGATTCGTTCGTCTAACCAACATTAGGGAATGAATGAAAAAACCTACTGATTGAAGATTTACTTTAGCAGTGAAATGAATTCCTTTTACGGATATGTGAAAGTAGCAATAAAATCTATATAGAATAAGGGGGGATAGAAGTGAAAAGAAGCCGTATCCGTCGCCATCAAAATAAATATCGTTATTGGTATTTTGGCTTAAAGGTGTTTGTAATTGGTTATGCGGCAGTTTATTTGCTAGGTTACATGACATCTTCAACCACAGCTTATTTTCATGAAAACGTTCCATTAAATGGAGAAGTTACTATTGGTGAGTGGCAGGAACAACTGCCTGTTATAGAAGAAACTTACGAGCTGGAATTTATCCGTAGGCAAGGACAACAGATAACTACATGTGAAGGAGTAACTTTAAAAGCTAAAATCAAAAATGTCGGTTCTGTGGATATGACCAAGTCGATTACGTATGACGTATTTTATGCTGAAAAGGGAAATCCAAGGAAATATGGCAAATCATTGGATCTTAAAAAAGGGGAAGGAGAGATTCATCCGTTAGCAAATAAAGAGACAGCCACATTAACAGCTACAGTAGAACAACCAGGAGTTTACGTGTTTCTTGTGAAGCAAGCTGATGACGATTTGCTATGGAGCAAGGAAATAAACGTGCAATGCAAAGAGAAGCAAAAATCTAAAGATGTAGGTGAGCCTTCAGAAAGCCAAGCACCAAGTCAAGTACAGCCTAACCCAAAAACAGAAAATGAAAAGCGTGAGGAAGCAAAAGACGCTAATCAAGCAAAGGACCTGGAAACGAAGCAGCAAATGGATGAAACAAGCGAAACACAAACGCAACAAACGAAGGCAAATGAGAAGCAAGAAGTAATAGCTGAAGAGAGAAAGCAGTCTACTTTAAAGGGAAAACCTGATTCAAATAACCAAAAGGATGGGGAAAGAAATGAATAATGAAAGAAAAATATTTAAGTGGGCAAATCGTATTGTATCTTATGTGTTATTTATAACGTTACTTGTTGTGGCTAGTATTGTTTTAATGACCAAGGTTTCTGGTGGAGAACCGGAATTATTTGGCTATCAGCTTAAAACTGTCCTATCCGGATCCATGGAACCTGAAATCCAGACTGGTTCAATCATAGCGATAAAGATGATTTCAGAGACAAATGAGTTCAAAAAAGGAGATGTCATTACATTTAAAGCAGATGAAAATAAGCTTGTAACCCATCGAATTGTAGATACGACGAGTACCAAAAATGGGGTTGTATACACAACAAAGGGTGACAATAATAATGCAGCGGACTCTAGCCCTGTCCTTGCTGAAAATGTAGTTGGTGAATATAAAGGATTCACCATCCCTTTCCTCGGATACTTTATACATTTTGCTCAATCACCTAATGGAAGTATTTTCTTATTAATCCTACCAGGGGTGCTCTTGTTAGGATTTGCAGGAATTTCAATTTGGCGAACATTAGCGCAATTAGAAGATGCTAAAAAAACGAATCAAGCCAATGTTAGTGGACATTAGGCTTTGAGGTGGGGAAGTTGATGGATAATGAGGAGAAGTTTTTATATCGCTGTTAGTTTACTCGTTGCATTATTTCTGTCCCTAAGTGGACTTATTACAAAGATTTATGCAGAAGAGGAAATAGCTTTTGATGTGGTTCCGGATGATGTCTTGTTTGACGTTTATAATATGAAACCTGGAGATTGGGCTCCACGAACCGTAACTATAAAAAATCAAGGTAACGATACTTTGCAATATAACATGAAGGTAGAAAGTCAAGGGGGGATAAATCTTTATAATGAACTATATCTAGAGGTAACGGAAGAAGATCGTGCATTATATAACGGAAGGCTGAAAGACTTTATTAGTATGGAACCAAGAACGTTAGCCCCGAATAGTAAAGATGAGATTACAATGACAGTGCGTTTTCCAAAGGAACTAGGAAACGAGTATCAAGGAAGGGAAACGAATTTCTCCATCATTTTTACTGTCGAAGGGGATGGAAACACGAATGAGGAGCAATCTATAATCGGAAAAGTGGGCACGGATTTAAATGATGTTGGCCCAAAGCTTCCTAATACAGCAACAGATATGTTTTTATATATATTACTTGGTTTCATATTAGTTGGAATAGGTGGCTTTTTTATTCTTATTTCTTATAAAGTGAAAAACACAAAACGTCGAGATTTAAGTTGGAAAGACCAATGACTGTACAAATTATAGTTTCATAGCTAATGGTTGTGCGACTTTTAAATTATAAGATTCACCTTTACCCAATCTGAATCAAGCTTTATCTTATCCCAAACGCAATGGGCCGCTAGCCCCCTGCTACGGAGGTCTGCGTAAATATAACACAAACTAAATAGGGGGGCGCTTAAATTCCCATTCGTTGAGCCTGTAAGGTGTCGCGCGCAAGGGGTGACATCAGGAAAAAGCGTTTTTAATTTTTCATAAGGTGCTTGGGGATAACGAAATAACTGAATAGCCACGCCTGGCGCATGTGCCCAGCAACGATGCGACTTCAGAAGTCACCCTACGATAAGGCCTCATCGGTTCATCGCTAAGAGGAAGGTCGACTAAAAACGGGCTTGCCGCTCAGGCCTCGGCATACTTCTGTTGCAGGAGCATGTTTCCTAAAACTTTCGTTGCTTCGTTCCAGTTGCTACGTTGCTAACCGGGCGCTCTGCGCCTTTGTTCAAGGAGCTTTAGGTTTAGCTTTTGATCTACTTCGCCATCATCGGAGGATGAAAGGAACTCCTGCTAATTGAAATTTTCACTATCTGTAGAGAACCAACTTTTCATAAAAAATCAATCGTTTAAAGCAACTTACTTTTAAGGGTATCAGACATTTTTTTCAAAAAACAATACAAAACTAGTTACTATACGACAAAACAAGCTAGAGAACCTTTGGGAAGAGTATAGTATAATAGTTGTGGGGGATATGGCAAAAAAAGCAAGCGCTGCAGCTGCATATGATAAAATGGGGGATGATGATCTTAATGAAGGTGAAGCAGTTATCACTGGATAGCGAATGGATTGAGTTGATAAAACAAGCTAAAACATTAGGTATTCCAATCGAAGATATCCGTTTATTTATACGTGCTGTACGGGAAGGAAATAATGTATTATCATAATTAATTTAGAAATAGTACAACTCACCTATGTTATGGTATAATGCCATTTGAAAGAAGGTGAGGAAGTGATCGGAGATAGAATAAAAAAATTACGAAAAGATAAAAATATGTCAATTTCAGAACTAGCTGAAAAGGCTGGTGTAGCGAAATCATATTTGAGTTCTATTGAACGTGGAATTCAAAAGAATCCTTCTATTCAATTTATGGAAAAAATTAGTTATGTGCTTGGGACCTCCATTAACGAATTGCTAAGGGAAGACCGAAGTATGTCTGCAGAACAGTTAGATGAGGAATGGCTGGACATTGTTAAAGAGGCCATGGAGTCTGGAGTGACTAAAGAACAGTTTAAAGAATTCTTAGAATTTAATAAATGGCGAATTAATAAAGAATAACCGTGGAGCGATAGGGTGCTTGCGGTTATTTTACTTTGTAAGCAAGTTTAATTGTTTTAGCTGTAATTTGTATTTCTATTTTTTATGATTGTACGAAGGTGTTCAACATCTAAACGGGTCATTTTGTTTTTTAAAGAAGCTTAACTGCCCACCACGGTTAATCATGACATATGCTTTAAATAATAATTACTAGCTTACCAATTTGATAATAATAGCATATGATACAGTGAACCAATTTAATTTGAATCCTTTCTACAATTGCATCTATTCTTATTTATGAAAAAATAGTCGAAATGATTGTATAACGCTGTAACTTTTAGTAGAATTTATAGTAATTTAGAAAAAGATTATCGAATTAATGAAGTTGAGCAGTCAATCATTTATGTGCACAAAATGAAGGTGTAAAGGTGGGAATATGATGGGTGAACAAGAGAGGTATAAAAAATTATTAAAAAAAGTTATCCGAGAAACAGAAAATCAAAATATAAAATCTTCTCAAGAAATGGTGAATATGCTTATTAAAGAATTACGAAGTAGCACAATAACAAGTTCAGTAGCGCATAAATCCTAAGATCAAGAAGTAGTATTTTTTCTAGAGATGCTGCTTCTTGATATGTTGTCACCTGTATCAAACGAGCAGTTCAAGTACGAGGCTATAACCATAGGCCTACTGACGAATGTGACTTATTTTAAACAATGGTTGTTTTTTATGAGATAAGAAAGTATAAAGTGAGGCGCTTGGTAAGAACGAAATAATCGAAAAGCTGCTTTCGGCTCCATCGCCCTAAAATAAGGCCTCATTGGTTCGTCGCTAAGAGGAAGGCCGACTAAATACGGGCTTGCCGCCCAGATGTCGGCATAGTCCAATTTTTGTGGCGTCATTCCTAAAACTTTAGTTGATTCGTTCCATTCGCTACGTTGCTAAACGGGCGCTCTGCGCCTTTGTTCATGAATGCAAATAAAGAAATGGAGTTCGGGAGAAGTGACGTGGTATAGTAATAGGTTGCTCAGCTAATTGTAGGTGCTGTATTTAATAATGTACTCACTTAACTGAAATGCAAATCGCGGTTCTCGGATTTTTTATCGATCTGCGATGTAACAAGGCTAGACTGCCAACTAGAAGCAATGTGAAAAAAAACACAAGTTATGTTACCATCGTCCTAGAGAGTTATTTTAAGAAACTTCGTAAGGAAAAAAGGAACATATTACATGATTCATCAGGAAGGAAGCGACGTAAGGTGAAAGAAACTTCTCCAGTGTTAATTAAAAATGCAAAAGTGTACACAGAAACAACGGTTATAGAATCTGGTAATGTATTTATGGAGGCAGGAAAAATTGTTTCCGTCCATAGCTCTGAGGAATTGCCTTCCAATTTACCTGAACGAATACAAATTATTGATGCGAAAGGTTTAGCCGCTATCCCTGGGTTCATTGATGGTCATATTCATGGGGCGAATGGCGCAGATGTGATGGATGCTACTGAAGCTGCTCTAGATACGATGGCTTCTGTATTGCCTAAAGAAGGTACAACTAGCTTTTTAGCAACGACAATTACACAGGCTCCAGAGCAGATTGAGGCTGCTTTAATCAATGTACGGGACTATAGGAATAAGGGAGGGCAAGCAGAGGTAATTGGCGTTCATTTAGAAGGCCCATTCATTGAAAAAACGAAGGCTGGTGCCCAACCTTTACAACATATTAAAGACCCCGATGAAGCTTTATTTGATCGTTGGCAGGAGTTATCCGGGAAGAAAATAAAAACGATTACAATGGCACCTGAGCTTGATCCAGATGGAGCGTTTATTAAAAAACTAGCGGCAGAGGGAATAAATGTCTCTGCTGGTCACACAGATGCTAATTATTCTTTAATGCAACAAGCTATCAAGCATGGAGTTAGACAAGTTACTCATTTATGCAATGCCATGAACGGCATCCATCATCGTGATATTGGTGCAGTTGGTGCGGCCATGGAGTTAAAGGAATTACGTGCAGAACTCATTGCAGATGGCATTCATGTTGTTCCGGAAATGCTACAGCTGATATATCGCAACATCGGCAGTGAACGACTATTACTAATTACCGATGCAATGCGAGCGAAATGTTTACCTGCTGGCGAATATGAATTAGGTGGTCAACCGGTGCACGTATCGTCGGATAGAGCATTATTGGATAATGGTACGTTAGCAGGAAGTATTTTGAAAATGCAGGAAGGCGCGCAAAATATGTTGCGTTTAACAGATGCGACAATGAAAAATATAGTGGAAATGACAGCTGTTAATCCTGCTAAACAAATCAGCATATATGATCGAAAAGGCAGCATCACCCCAGGTAAAGACGCAGATGTTCTTTTAGTAGATGAGCATCTCGAAATTAAATATACATTCTGTCGTGGAATGATAGCTTTTAAAGGAGATAAGTAAAATGGAATTGATTAAGGTTCGTAATTATGAGGAATTAAGTGAGTATGCTGGGAAATTGGTTCTTGAAAAAGTAAATACACTTGAAAATCCGGTACTTGGCTTGGCAACAGGTTCTACTCCAGAAGGACTTTATCAGTATTTAATAAACCAGTATAAAGACGGTAAGGTGTCTTTTGAGCATGTGATTACATTTAATCTTGATGAATATGTAGGCTTAGAAAAAGATGATATTAATAGCTATCATTACTATATGAATGAAAAGCTGTTTAAACATATTGGCATTCCACGTAATCAAACACACTTACCAGATGGAAACGCACTTGATTTAAACGAAGAAGCTACAAATTATGAAAATCGTATCAAACAGGCAGGAAATATTGATTTACAAATACTCGGCCTAGGTCTAAACGGTCATATTGGTTTTAATGAACCAGGAACACCTTTTACAAGCAGGACACATATTGTTCAATTGGATGAATCTACGCGTCAAGCTAATGCACGTTTTTTCATATCCATAGACGAGGTTCCTTCTCAAGCCATTACCATGGGCATTGAAACAATTATGGAAAGCAAACAAATGGTATTGCTTGTGTCAGGGGAAGGAAAAGCGGAGGCGCTGCACCGTGTTATCAACGGCGAAGTAAGTGAGGAATTTCCTGCATCCATTTTACAAAATCATCCTCATGTAATCATCGTAGCGGATGAAGCGGCATGTAAGTTACTTTAAGTGAAATTAGGTTATATGGAAAAGGCAGGAACATAAGCAACTAGTATATAGCAAAAGCCGAACAATTAATTATTTATAATTGTTCGGCTTGTTTGTGTTAGATAACATCTACCACCGCGATGCCAAAAAAGCGTTGTTTTCTCAGCTTGTAGTGTTCCTGCAGGTTTAAAACATAGCATATATACCATGGACGATTTATTCCGAACATAGGCTACGGTAGCCCCTTCATTATTTGGTGAGCAAAAAAGTGAAGTGAAGAGATAACGACTTCTAAGTCCCAATTTTCAGGTCTTCTCCTTAAGTAAATAACGGGATATGGACCTGTTAATTGAGATTTGTATAGTGCCATTTTTATTCAACGGTTTTAGCTATGCCCTAACCACTTTTCCACGATAGATTAAGTCTATGGTAATTTAGATAATATTTTTTGTTTGGAGATAAGAAAGTATAAAAATTTTGGCTTTGGATACCGATATAACGGAATAGCCACGTCCGGCTTAAGCCCCAGCAACGAGGCGATTTCACGAATCGCCCTACGATAAGTCATCATTGGTTCGTGCCTCACCATGATTCCTAAAACTTTAGTTGCTTCGTTCCATTCGCTACGTTGCTAAACGGGCGCCCTGCGCCTTTGTTCATATATCAATTTCTATATAGGTTGTGTCTGTTTCACTTATTTCTGTTTGTGCATTCGTTAGTTCGATAATAAATGCTTTGAACTCGGATTCAAGCCCGATTTTTACATAGACGTGATAAGAAACTTTGTCCGTATAGTCAATTGCTTGGAGGATATATTCTGACTGGCGCAGAGCATGTTCTATTTTACCTGATAGTCCGTAATCTGCAGTAATAGTGAATCCTTGCATTCGTTGTCGCTTTACTACGCCAGTCGTTTTGATCGCTTGCGCAGTTGTACTTCCATATGCACGAATCAATCCACCTGCACCAAGCTTTATCCCCCCAAAATACCGCGTTACAACAACAGCTGTATCTTTTAGTTTCTGCTTCTTTAATACTTCTAAAATCGGGACTCCTGCGGTTCCGCTAGGCTCTCCATCATCATTTGCTTTTTGAATTTGGTCGTGTTCACCAATTAAATAAGCAGAGCAATTGTGGGTCGCATCATGATGTTTTTTCTTAATTGCGTGAATAAATTCTTGTGCAGCAGCTTCTGTCTCTACTCTTTTAACATAACCAATGAAACGGGACTTTTGTATGAGTAATTCATCATGACCCTCGTGTTTCACCGTATAATAACAATCTAGCAACTTATATTTCCTCCTTGGTATTTTGCATGGTAAAATAATAAATAACCGATTGTAAACTGTTTTGTTCTCCGTATTAACAAACGGCGTATTTATGCTAAAATCTATTGTGTTATATGAAATAATGACATAAAGTAATAGGATGTTCAATTAGCATTTTATTTATGTTTCATTTTAAAAGGTATGCTTTTAGGTAGCGGGAATTTGGGATATAAAGTAGCTAATTTGAGTTTCAAGCTGTTATGACAACAACAAGAAACAAGCGAATTACAAATAAATATATAAACTATCTAAGCATATAGGTAGTATAGAATTTAGGCAGTTTAGTAAAATTGAGTAAAAAGATGCATTTTATGTCCTTTTTATGTATGCTAAAAGACCCTATAAAAATTATGAAAGTATGCGTATAATTATAACATAGGTTGGTGGGAAATGATGGCGCAGAGAATTAGTGATAGAGCTTTGGATTATATTATTCATGAAATGATTGAAGTAGTGCAGAATAGTAAAGATGAGATCTTTAACATTAGTGAAGAAGCTAGAAATGAGCATGAGCATCTCGTAAAAGAATTACAGGATACGAAAGTTAAAGTAGCCCAGCACATCAACGATGGAGACGAATTGGAGCAAAAAGTTCGCTTTTCCCGTAGACGTCTGGCTGAAGTAAGCAGGTATTTTGATAGATACTCAGAGGTCGAAATACGAGAAGTTTATGAGATGACACATTCTATGCAAACGAAACTAGCTATGCTGCGTCAGGAAGAGAGTGTATTGCGGGAAAAAAGAGATGATTTAGAACGAAGATTAATTTCTCTCGGACAAACGATTGAACGAGCAGAGGGTTTAGCTGGTAAGATATCTGTAGTACTTAATTATTTGCACGATGATTTTCAGCAAGTGAATGAAATGCTAGAAGAAGCAAAAGAAAAGCAGGAGTTTGGCTTGAAAATTATTGAAGCTCAGGAAGAGGAAAGGCGAAAAATTTCCAGAGAAATTCATGATGGTCCAGCACAAATGCTAGCCAATATTCTACTCCGCTCTGAACTTGTAGAACGTACTTTTCTTAATCAAGATGTTGAACAGGCACTTGCAGAGATGAAAAGTGTTCGAGAAATGATCCGCTCCTCTTTATACGAAGTGAGGAGGATTATTTACGACCTTCGACCAATGGCTTTGGACGATTTAGGATTAATCCCCACCATGAAAAAATATGTAGCGACTGTAGCTGACTATAATGAAGTGAAAATTGATTTCCATTCATTTGGTGAAAAAAAGCGATTGCATCAAAAATATGAAATTGCTGTTTTTCGTTTAGTACAAGAAGCTTTACAAAATGCAGTAAAGCATGCTGAAGCGTCCTTGATTCAAGTGAAATTAGAGATTGGTAAAAGTGATTTGACCATGGTGATTAAAGATAATGGAATAGGCTTTGACCCTTCGATGAAAAGAGATAAGTCGTTTGGATTAATTGGTATGAGAGAAAGAGTAGAGATGCTTGAAGGGGAAATGAAAATTTCGTCCAGTATAGGAAAAGGAACAACCATTTTTATAAAGGTTCCTTATACGTCTGTATAACGTTATAATAAAGTAGAAGTGTTTTTATGTTTGGATGAAAGATATTTCACCTTTTATAATTAGAATACTTCAAGTCTGGTTATAAGAGGTTAGTTATCTGTAACCTCAAATAAGCTTGTTCCAACGCTTGGTTAAGTCTTTAGAATAAGAAGAATTGGATTCTATCATAAAGTAATTTCTGGGGTAATGAAATACATTTTTGATGCAGGAGGAACAAATATAATGAATGAGGAAAGAAAATTACGCATTGTATTAATTGACGACCATAAATTATTTCGCGAGGGAGTTAAGAGAATCTTAGAATTTGAGCCTTCATTTGAAGTAGTGGCAGAGGGCGATGATGGTTCGATGGCTGCTAAACTCGTAAAGGAGAACAACCCTGATGTAGTATTAATGGATATTAATATGCCAAATATGAATGGTGTGCAAGCAACTAAAGATCTTGTACGTTATTTTCCAAATACAAGCGTCATTATCCTTTCCATCCATGACGATGAGAGCTATGTCACTCATGCGCTTAAAACGGGAGCACAAGGCTATTTGTTAAAAGAAATGGATTCGGATGCACTTATTGAAGCGATTAAAGTAGTAAGTGATGGCGGGTCTTATCTCCACCCTAAAGTGACACATAACTTAGTAATGGAGTATCGCAGACTAGCAAAGGATAATATCTCCTCTCTTTCGGAAAGTGGAATTGAATATCGACAACCGCTTCATTTATTGACTAAAAGAGAATGCCAAGTGCTCCAATTATTGGCAGATGGCAAGAGTAACCGTGCGGTAGCTGAAACTTTATATATTAGTGAAAAAACAGTAAAAAACCATGTTAGTAATATTTTGCAAAAAATGAATGTTAATGATAGAACTCAAGCTGTAGTTGCTGCTATCCGTAAAGGATGGGTAGAAGTAATTTAAACTAATCTACGCGGCGGAGGCATTTGCTGCAAATATCATATATAGCTTTAAAAAAATGCTGCTTCTATATGGAGGTGGCATTTTTTGTTCAGAGAGATAAGAAAGTATAAAACTTGTTACTTTGGGATACCGATATAACGGAATAGTCACATCCGGCATGTGTTGGCCAAACTTATTTTTCTTAACATTTAAGGAACAATAAGACTCCTACTGCAGTATGGAACACCAGTGATGAAACAAGCCTGAGCGAGAAACAAAAACAAATCAAAGTTGTTGTTAGATCATACCATACGGTTAATAATCCGCGGTGGGAGGAATAAAAGTCGTATGGATGGAAGATTCCCTTTAAAGGAGTGAAATGAAAGCAGTTGATCAGCTATTATTCTTAAGCATTGTTTCAAAGCTAATGTAATATAAATGGAAGATCTTAAGGTGAGAGCAAATTCCGTAAATACTTGATAGAGTAATTGATTTCATGTAAAACATGCAATTTTTATTTTTTTCATGTAGAATATAGTAGGATTGTTATATGAAAATATCAAAAGCAGAGAATATGGAAAGAGGAGAAGGTTTGCATGAAAGTTGCTGTAATGACAGACAGCACCGCTTATATACCGAAAGAAATACGCGATAAGTATGATATATATATGGTGCCTTTAAGTGTCCAATTTGCTAATGCTTCTTACCAGGAAGAAATTGATATTACGACGAATGAATTTTATCAAAAATTAACTGATATAAAAGAGTTACCAAAAACCTCACAACCATCGATCGGGTACATTACTAGTTTACTAGAGGAGATAGCTAAAGATTATGATGCAGTTGTCTCTGTTCATCTTTCCAGTGGAATTAGTGGTACGTACCAGGCTGTAGTGAGCGCTGGTGAAATGGTAGATGGAATTGATGTTTATGCTTATGATTCTGAAATAAGCTGTATGGCGCAAGGTTTTTATGTGTTAGAAGCGGTAGATATGGTGAGGAATGGAAAGCTTCCTGACGAAATTATCCAGCGCTTCGATGAAATGAAGCAAACGATGCGTGGTTATTTTATGGTTGATGATTTGAGTAATTTGCACCGCGGTGGACGACTAAATGGTGCTCAAGCAATAGTAGGGAGCATGTTGCAAGTGAAACCGATTCTTCATTTTGTAGATAAGGTAATTGTTCCTTTTGAGAAAATTCGCACAAAGAAAAAAGCTCTTCAACGAATACTTGATTTATTGGAAGCTGATGCGTCTGAAGGACATCCGTTGAAAGTGGCCTTTATTCATGCGAATAATGAATCTGCTGCAATAGATTTACAACAACGTTTTTTAGAAAAACATCCTGACACTGATACAAGTATTAGTTATTTTGGACCTGTAATTGGTACACATCTTGGAGAAGGTGCACTAGGTGTGACGTGGTATAAAAAATAGAGCATTCTGAAACCGAGTCCTCTATGAACCAATTGTTTTTTTATTATACTGCTTCTATGGAGCATGTTATAAGGCCCGTGATAAGGAGGGCCTTAACTCCATAGGTAACTAACATTCATTTAATAGTTTAGTTTGAGATCTGTTAGCTCTTTATCCAATCTTTCTTGCGTTAAAAAAGACGGCCAAGGAAAGGATATTGAAACTAATTTTTTCCATATATTTTAATATAACCCTCAAGTAGTAATACTTCGATAGCTTTCTACAAGAATACGTAAAAGAAAAAGCACTCAGCTAATATAATCCTTCTGGAAGGCATATCAACACGTAGTGAGGATCCAGTAGTAAAATCTACCAATATTCCCTACTGCTACACTAACTCAAAATAGCACGAATCATAGCAAGTCGAGATGGGACTTACTCCTATAGAAAACCAAACGAGCGTTCAGTTGTAGTACGAACAGAGTACATACAAAATATAGATTTTTGGCGATGGTAAGTAACTATGATTTTATTGGCTGTAAACCATGTTAGTGCTAAAGAAGGGAATTGGGACATAAACGAGAGTGTTAACATCTAAAAAGAGCATTTATATCTTGGTAAATTCGAGTACTACTGATTACTTCTCCATCTAAAGCAATTACCTCAGCAAACATAGTAATATTTCTCTGCTTTGGGATTAACACTACTTCATTTACTTCTCATCTGCTCACAAACCTTCCTGTATGATTTGTAAATGCTAGGTACATCACCAACCTCCTATTATCCAACACCCATACCAACTTTAATCCACTCCTTTTAATTCATAAAACCAACGTTGTATCCCTTTTTATTTTCTGATAGTATGATAATAGTTATAGTACAGAGGTGGATATGATGACCTGTTGTATAAAAGAACTTTGAATTGCTACGTTTTCATCAATTTTTAAAGAAATGCTTGTTTTATGTTTTACAAAGCGATCATCGCTTAGTAAAAGAAAGCTAGATCTTAATCTAAAAAAACAAAGAAGAGGAGGGGGGAGCTCAAAGCTAATAATTAATAAACCACATATTAAAAAACGGAATAAAATTAGGATATTCACTGTAAGGGGTTGTTTTATTTAAAGAACGTTTTTTCTTTAAGAGATAAGAAAGTATGAAAATTTTGGCATTGGGATAACGATATAACGGAATAGTCACGTCCGGATCCATCGCCCTCCGATAAGTCATTATTGGTTCGTATCCTCACCATGATTCCTAAAACTTTAGTTGATTCACTCCAGTCGCTGCGTTGCTAACCGGGCGCCCTCCGCCTTTGTGCGTGAAACAGCTATAATGGAAGATATACTTGAAAATGTAGCTATGTCGCTATCGGTTTACTTATCCTTGCAAAAGAAAAATGATTTTTTTAGTTATCGTAGTATCAGGATAAATACTAATCCGTATAAGCTTTAGTTGAAGAAGCTAAAAAACTCCATGATGGTTGGGAAAGGTAAGTTAATTGATGAAAAGGAAGGGGAGAACGTTTCATGACATTGACTTTAGACCACTATCTAGACTCCTTATTTCATCACGGACTAGACATCATGCGGGAAAATGAAAAAGCGATACAACATAATTGGGAACAAGTACAACATTATTTTAAACATACAGGTAAAAAAATCGCAAGCACTATAGTAATATCCGTTAAAATTTTTTCGGAAATTATTTTTAATCATCCCTATGATAAAGAAACAATTATGAACCAGTTGCGGGACGCTTGGAATAAAGAAATAGGGAATAATCTATGGAACCAATTCACATTGTCATTGTTGGAAAATTCAGTTTACCAGGCTGCCAAAGTAAATAAGGATAATAATTATAATGATCATCAAGCAATTCAATATGTGTTTACTAAAATAAATGAGCATATTCTTACAGGAAAGTTAGAGCACTTATACACAATGGACACTTTCTTAAAACACCTGGTTGTTTCTGAACAGCTACCAATTGAGTGGATAGCAGTTGTCGCAAGAAAAGGCAATAGATTTTACGTGGACAAATGGTTCAATCAATATCAATGTTTATTAAACAAGTATGATAATCTTGCAGCAGATACTATATTTGATGTAATGGAACAGCTATTGGGGTGTATTACTCATTCAGTAGATAAAAGTGTGATGACGATTCCATTTGAAAATATGACTTTATTATTGTGTACGGACAAACATTGCACGGGACATATTGTTCCTTTTATCCATCACGCTCTGTATCTTTTTCAAAGTAGCAAAACAATTTTAAACATAACCCAGCAAGAACAGCGGTGGAAGGATTCTGTTATTATGTTTTATGAATCTATTATGCAGGCTAAAACATTGAAAGAGGCATTGGAGTTGGTAACAAAAGGGTTTACAGATTATTTACCGTTTGAGCGTTGCGGGATTTTTTCCTATTCCCCCAACGATGAGATTGGGATTGGTTTATCTGGTCATCGCTTCAATATAAAAGCCATTCAAGAAATAGCTGAAGATGTACGTAATTTCCCGCTCATTCATAATGGTTTAGAGCTGTTGCAGTTGCTCGGAAACGGAATAAAGTTTTTGCAGCCACTTTATATTTCCGATGCCAAAAACAGTTTTCCAATTCGATATATCCAGCAATTTCAATTAAAATCCGTAGTTGTGGCGCCAATTTTCAAGGCTTCTCACCATGAATTAATTGGAGCAGCTATTTTGGACCAAGGAGCCAATAAACATTTCGCCATGTCACAAGATACGTATAAGGCGTTGATTAAGTTTGGACAAAGTGCAGGAGAAATTATTGGCAAATTTAAAAATAATTTCAATTACTTAAACCAATCTCTTCAGCTGTCATCAAGAGAAATTGAAGTTTTAACATTAATGGCAGAAGGAGAATCTACAAGTAGCGCTGCTGACAAGCTACATTTAAGTGAGTATACAGTAAGGGATTATATTACAAAAATTATGCAAAAAATGAAAGCGAAGAACCGAACAGAAGCAGTGGCCTATGCAATAAGACAGGGAATTATTTAAACACCCTTTTTTGGAGGACAAAGAAAGCAAGATAAAAAGGTGCATTTCTTCTATTTCCTTCTTTTTTTGTAAGGCACGAAAAACTTCCAACTTCAAGGATTGCAGGTAACGTGAATTAGCCCTCCGAAGAAAACGGGTAGGGGTACGAGAAAAAGTGTTTTCTCAAAGCTACCCGATATGTTAACGCTCTGTTCTTCTTCGAGGGGAAATTGCTTCTTGTACGGTAACGTCCCGCTTAAGCGCCCAGCAACTAGACGACTTCACGAAGGCGCCTTTCGATAATAAGTCAACATCGGTCCGTGGTTTAAAAGGAAGGCCGACTAAATAAGGGCTTGCCGCTCAGGCGTTGCATGCTCCTGTTGTAGGAGCATGCTTCCTAAAACTTTCGTTGCTTCGTTCCAGTCGCTACGTTGCTAAACGGGCGTCCTGCGCCTTTGTTCCTAGAAAAGTATATCGAGTGAGTGTAGGGTATAAAATGACAAACAATATTTCCTGTCCGCAGGATAAGCGCGATGAGCTAGGTGAGAAAAAAGATTACTTCCAGATAAGGTATCGCTAACCTATAATCGCAATTTGCTGATCGTTCTTTCCTTCTCTATATACGGAGTCAATTAAATGTTGATATCTATTTTCAACAATATCCGTTTTAAGGGATAGCTTTGGTGTTAATTCTCCACCATCAATTGTCCATTCCTTGCTAATAATAATTACTTTTTTAGGTCGTGCATAATTTGTTAAATTTATAGTTAATCTGTTTACTTCTTCATTTAAACAAAGCTGTACTTTTTTATTATTAATTAGTTCTTCTCTCGAATCGGTATAGATGTGGTGCTTTTTTGCCCATGGGATTAGGTTTTCGTAATCTGGGTTTACCAATGCAATAACGTATTTTCTTCCATCGCCAACTACAAGTGATTGATTGATATATGCACTTTCGTTTATTGCTGTTTCAACTGGTGCTGGCGCGACATTCATCCCGGTAGATAGAACAAGGATTCGCTTTTTACGGTCAATTATTTTTAAATAGCCTTCTTCTTCAAATTTTCCAATATCGCCTGTTTTAAACCAGCCTTCATCAAAAGCTTTTTCTGTTTCTTCGGGATTATTATAATAACCTTGTGTGATATTAGGACCTTTTACTAATATTTCTCCATCTTGAGCAATTTTTAATTCAACGTTGGGTAAAATTTTTCCAACTGTACCTGCTTTTGCACGGATGATTGGATTTGTGGAAATAATAGGTGATGTTTCCGTTAATCCATAGCCTTCCAGTAATGGTATATCTAAAGCCCAGAAAAATTTTGCGATGTCTGCATTTAGGGTTCCTCCACCAGACACGAGTCCACGTAACCTACCGCCTAACTGTTTTTTTACTTTTTGATAAACAAGTTTATTAGCGATTTTCCATTTACGCGCTAGTCTTTTAGGTAAATAATCTTGGGAAATATATTGATTAATGGTTGCATTCAGATAGTATTTATACTTTTCTTGACCGACTGATAGTGCCCAATTAAAAATTTTTCTTTTAAGGGCTGGTCCATTTTCCATCTCGCCTTGTACTTTTGTATATATTTTTTCAAACAACCTCGGGACACTTGTCATGACAGTAGGGTTGAACTTCTGGAGATCTTCAGGGATAGTGGTAATATTTTCTGCATAACTTATTGTTGTTCCAATTGATAATGGTAAATAATGACCTGCTAACCTTTCAAAAATATGGGAAAGCGGCAAATAAGAAAGAGAAACGTCTTCAGGTAACAGTTCAACCACCCAAAATTGGACACCCTCTATATTGGCCAAAATGTTTCCATGTGATAACATCACACCTTTTGGTTTTCCTGTCGTTCCAGAAGTATTCATTATGGTAAGGAGATGATTCCGACCAATATGCTGCCAAGATTGTTCCCAATACACTTGGCTTTGATTCTTTCCGATGTTTTCTACCTCTTTAAACGACATAAAATGATCGACTTCCATTTGCTCTGAGAACATCATAATAATATGATCTAACTGTACTCCTGTTTCTATCAACTTATTATATTGTTGCTTATTTTCAACAATGGCAGCTGTGATATCGCAGTTTTTTAAAATATAAGCAACTTGTTCCGAAGGGATGGTAGGATAGATGGGGACGCTGACAGCTGAAATGCTAGCTAATGCAAAGTCAGAAATTGCCCACATAGGGTTGCTATTAGAAATAATAGCAACCTTAGCTCCAGAGGTTATGCCAATGTATGTTAATCCATTCGCGAAATCTTTAATTCTATCCCATAAATCGTGATATGTTATTTTTTTAATGGACCCTTTTTCCTTCCATTGGTAAGCTATATTGCTAGGAAATTGTTCAACGGTCCGATGAAGCATTTGCAAAACATTAGCTACTTTCATTTCCCATCACCTCTTTACAATGATCAAACAAAATTCGTTAAATAACTTGAAGACGAAAGGCAACCCTATTTAATAAATGAACCAAATTAAAACATTAAGAATAATCTAATAAATAAGTCCGTGCTAATGCCAAAACTGCAACGCTAGCGACTTCTAGCTGCATACTCGCTAAAGTAAAGGATGGAAGCTAGGCTATCAACTGGAACTTCTTCTAAAAAATTATTTTACCCAGATTTATGGAATCTTAATCCGAGACAAAATGCTTTCTAACTTCAACGCCGTTCCCATATCACCTTCAATCTTCAACTTGCCAGTTAAAACAGCTGTTGCTCCACTTAATTTTCCTTTCGCCAGTTTAATAAAGCTATCTGTCTTCATATGAAGGGTACAGTCTGATTTTTCACTTGCCCCTTCGCTCATGTAGCTCTCCTCACCACGAAGTACAAGTTGATAAGTATCCGGAACATCATCTTTTAAGTGAAATTGATAGACAGCTTCCATTCCTTTAATAAGTGCTGGATTCTCTTTTAAAGCAGCATTGATTGTGGCGATAACGTTTTTAACATTTGACATGGGTCTGTCCTCCTTATTTGTGGAATATATCCTATCGTATAAGAAGTTTCATTTGCTTCCTATACCGTTAATTGTCGGTTAAATTCCCTTATAGATGCCAAACCCCTAAAATTATATGTTACTTATGGATTTTAAAAAATAATACCCTTAATACAATGTATTTTTGGATAGCGTTGACTAAACGAACAGCGTATCAAATGGCGTTTCTACAATGAAATAACAATGCGAGGTTATATTCAGATGCAAAAAATCTGATACTATATCATATTTCAAGTGCTGTCAGGTAGTTTCGTTCAACAAACTTAAGCTCATGTAATGGATGAAGAGTTGTTCTCTTCACTTTACTTCTACTGTTTTGACTTTTGACATGGAACACCACCTCATTATTTCTACCTCTTTACCACTTTGACTAGACGAAGCTACTTTTTTTAAAAAAATGATCCACCGTGCAGAAACGGTTGGATCATTTCTGAAATAATGAATAGAACTGCATCATGTAGGTAATGAAGCAATTTTTAGGACTTTAGCCTACAGATTCACCAACTTCCTCCTTATTATTTAAATTTGCCTGTTCCCGCAGTGACCGATATTTGAACATAAAGACTAGTAATGCTAATATGACAAATAGAGCAAAATAAACGAATAATATAATGATGTTTTCCCACATATTAGCCGTGTTTCCTATTGTAATAATATTTCGATAACTGTTTATGGAATACGTAAATGGCAAAAAGACGCTTAGATTACGTAATCCTTCTGGAAGCATATCAACTGGTAACGCAGATCCAGTCGTAGATAATTGTAGGACAACAAATGTCAAGGCAAGGAACCTACCAATATTTCCAGCTAAACCTACTAAGAATAAAACAATCATTAAGAAAGTGAGGCTCACCATAATAGAAAATAGGACAAAGGATATACTGCTTTGTACATCCAGCTTTAATATAAATAAGGTGTACAAAGAGATAATTAACGCTTGGATGACAACTAACATAGATAATTTTGCTGTTTTACCGGTAAACCATGCTATTGCTGATGAGGGAAAAGCAACTGGTTTTCGGTATTGAACTGCAAAAGACAGTGCGAAGACCCCGGCGTAAAGTGCCAATGTTAAAATATATGGAGCGTTTGCATCACGATAAAACGAAAAACTATTAATTACTTTACCAGCTAAAGCAACGGGCTCGGCAAACATCGCAATATTTTCCTCTTCTGGATCGATGCTGCTCGTTTGCTCAGCGCCTCCCTCTAGACCTTTATGCAACTCTTCACTTCCATCAGATAGCTGTCCTAAACCTCCATCTACTTCTGAGACGCCGTCTGTTAACTTTGCCCAACCTTCTTTTACAGTATGGTTTCCTTCACTTAACTGGCTGGAACCATCGTGCAGTCTCATTGCGCCAGAGGATAGCTCTCTCCATCCACTTTCAACGATTTTGTTGCCATCACGAACTTGCGATGAACCATCATGCAGTTGCTGTGCTCCAGCTGTTAGATCATTCCAGCCGTTTTTAACAGTTGCATTGCCATCTTGCACTAGTTTCGTTCCTTCTTTTAGTTTAGCAACGTTTTTTTGTAATTCTTTCCACCCTGCAGCTACCGTATGGTTACCAGCTGCTACTTCCTTTGAGCCACCCGCTAACTTGCTTGCACCGTTTTGTAATTGTTGTTGACCTTCTACAAGTTGAGCAAGACCGTTGTCTAAGGTTACCATTCCAGGGTTGAAATCATTTTTTAACCCATTCCTTAATTCATGAGCTCCGTCTACCAGTCTTTGGAAATCTTTTTGTTTTTGAGGAGCTGTTTTTAAATTTTCGTTTAATTGTCCCATAATCAGATTATATAGAACATTATTCTCTAATCCATCAACACTGTTAGGTAGTTGTTCCAGAGCTGCTTGCAAATTTTGCATGGATTCAATGGTTTCATTAACACCTGCTTGTGCTTGCTGGACTCCTGCTGCCAATTGTTCACTACCCGGCAGAATTTTTTGATTCAGCCCATCTTTTAATTGGGAACTTCCAGACTTCGCTTGTTTAGCGCCTTCCAGTAGTTCGGTTGAACCGGAATGAAGCTCACTCGCCCCATCCGCTAATTGGGAAGCCCCGTTTGACAAGCGGTTAATATCAGCTGATTTTTCATTTAAAGCAGTTAATAGTTGGGAAGTTCCATCATTGACTTGCTTGGCTCCATCTGCAAGTCGCCCAATATCATTTATTCTAGTTTGTAAATTATTTAATAAAATGCCAGTTCCATTATTTAGTTCTTGGGCACCATTAGCAAGTCTCGTTATGTCTTCCTGCTTAGATACTAAGGATTCTTTCATTGTTTGTGATCCATCTTCCAATTGGTTAGCCCCATTTGCTAAACGACCAATATCAGGGGACTTTTCATTTAAAGAGTCAAGAATTTGTTCGGACCCATCTCTTAACTTTCCAGTTCCATCGTTGATTTGTTTAGCGCCATCCGCAGCTTCGCCGAACCCGTTAGCAACTTCTTTTAATTGAGAGACAACGTTTTCTACATATGTTGCAGTTATTTGTGTAGATAACTGAGTTTTTAATGTTTCGACAGCTTTATTGGTGACTTGGGCAGCCATAAAATGCAGACCTTCATTTTGCGTAAATATTAATTCTGGTTTTACCGGATCGTCATCCAGTACAGTCAATGCTTTCTTTGAAAAGTCTTGCGGTACTTCAATGGTCATATAATATTGCATATTTTTCATGCCATTTTGTGCTTCTTCTGAAGTGACGAACTCCCATCCTAGTACATTATTTTCTTGTAAACTCGTTAATAAACTTTCGCCAATATTTATTTTTTCACCTTCTGATATTGCTCCAAGGTCGTTATTAACTACAGCGACTGGTAAATTATCCGTGTTATCGTACGGACCCCATTTAGGTGACAGCATGATCATTGCATAAATTAGCGGAACAAGAACTGCTAAACAAACTGATATAAGTATAAATCGGTTTTTGAAAATGTGTTTCAATTCTGCTGACACATACCTCATTCTACTCATGTAACGTCCTCCTTCTGAATCTTTCTTCCATCCCCATGATTGGTCGGTAAGAAAAGGCAATGAAAATCATAGGAGATTTTCACTGCCTATCTTCAATTATTTAATTGAAGACGAACTTTCTAGTGACATATAAAGCTCCACCCAAAACTAAGAGTAAAGTGCCAATTAATAAAATGAATGGAGTGTTCGTCGCTGTATTAGGGAGAACATTATTTTGCATATCGTTTTTTGGATTATCAATCTTACCACCAGGGTTTCCGTTACCATCATCAGGCTGTTGGCCACCGCCAGGTTTCCCGTCATTCGGATCGTTCCCACCAGGAAGTTCGTCGCCACCTGGTTTATTTTCATCCCCTGAATCGTCGTCGCCATCATCTGGTTTATTTCCATCACCTGGATCATCGTCGCCAGGTTTATTCCCGTCATTCGGATTGCTACCACCAGGCTGTTCGCCGTCACCTGGATCATCGCCATCAGGTTGTCCGCCATCCCCAGGTTTATCCCCATCGCCTGGCTCTTCAGTATTTTTTACGAAGATGGTGCGGGTTGCGGTAGTTTTATTTCCTGCTTTATCCGCTACAGAATATGTAACAGTGTATTCACCTGCTACATCCGTATTCACGTTTCCGGTAATGGTTATCTGGTCGGTTATGTCTCCGTCAACATTATCTGAGGCTGTAGCACCGAGCTCCGTATACGGCTCTCCTATTTTTAAATGCATTGGGTTATCCCCGATTATAGAAATTTCTGGATCTGTAGCGTCAGCAGCTTCCTCTACTTGTACTGTCGCTAATAAGCTATCACTAGGTGGAGTGCATGTAACAGGTAAATTAATTGGTGTGCTCCCTAACTTGGCGTGAATCTCTGCTTCTATTTCGCCAACATGGATGTCTACACTTTCCTCACCTGCAGTTACGTTAGTATCTTTCCCACTAATTTGGAAGGGGATAAAAGTATCCTCTTCATTAAAGGGGGTTTCTGGAATTGCAGCTCCTTCTTCACCAACTGCATTTACGGTTTGGTTTACTGTTTGTAGCTGAAATTGACTTACATGACCATTAAATGGATTAATAAACGCCTTTAATGGAGCAAGTTCACCAGTTAAATCAACTTGAATTGCAGTCTTCATGTCTGTTACTGGAATTTCCTGATTCGGTTGAACAAAGTCAGGGATCGATACAGTAGGGGTTACATTCATCTTAATCTCAATATCTCCTGCAAGGGAAGTAGAAGCAACACATAAATAATCAAATGATTTTTTAACTTCCGTTGCATGCACAGGTTTAACATTGTTGATATAGAAAAACACGACAATTAAACTAAGTGAAATAGTGATTAGTTTTTTTAAAAAATTATTAATCGTAAACTCCCCCTTATCCAATAATTAACCTTTCGTTATCTCCCTGTATCACGCTCCGATCTATAAAACGTATCTAACGCAATGTTGTAAACCTTTTCATTTTCTGCTAATGCGAAAACAGTTATAGTACAGAATTGAAAAAAGTATCCTGTTGTAATAAAGCTATAAATGTACTTTATATTGTTTTTATTATTTATACAATTCCGAAAAATATAGCGTGCAGGTTACCTGCTTTATTTTTTATCCCTACTTTTATAGGTGCCCGCATACAGTAGTGGAAAGATGCGGTTAGAAATGAACCGTGTCCATTAAGTTAGCCATACCATTTGTCAATTAGAGAGATTGAAGTTTTCACATTGATGGTTGAAGGAGAATCAACAAGATGCTACTAATAAATTGCAGTTAAGTGTGCGCGATTATATTATGTGACAAATGAAGATGAAAAGCCGGACGCAAGCTGTAGCATATGCAATAAGAAGCGGAAACATATAATTCATAAAAGAGAATCTATTCCTAGATGAAGAATAGCTGTAACAAAGAAATTTATAGTTCCATGGAAGAAAGATTATCCAACCATGGGTTGCTTATTATTTTATTTAAAACTATTGTGAAATTTTTATTTATTCTGTAGACTATCCATAGGAGACATTGTGTTTTTCATTATAAATCAACATGTACTAATACATGTGGAAAAAAGGGGGGCGTTCGAGCGAGAATGTCATAAGGAATTTGTCTTACACGGTTGGAGCTGATAGTGGTTTTATTTTTTCTTTGATATTATTACTTCATTATAAAGAGATATAAAATCCTGTAACGTATGGCTAACCTCATATCACTTTCATTTTGAGCTACCGCTAAAAAAGCTTGTGTTACGCTTAATCTTCCTAACAAGATAGATGCAATGCTCTGGCTTTATGAAGAGTACAATCAGTTTCTTCCTACCATTCCTTCTAATAGAAAACTGCTTTCCTCTCGTATTATCAATTGATAATTTACGGTTTTTGAAGCTGATATGGTATACCTTTTCTATGTCCTTTATAATGGATGAATTTTCATCTATCAGAGAATTGTCTAGTTATAGCTTTAAACTTTTCCATTGCCCCTTTTTAAATAGCTTCTCGTATATAAATGTTTCAATGTTTACTATCCCCATAAAATATGGATATATAGATCTATCTGATCTTCCCTCTTAGGATTGTATGCCTTTCTTTATCCAAGAATAATATTTTAGAAAAAAATGTTCGTTATCGAGAAAAATAAGAGAACTAAATATATAGGATGGTGGAAATATGGCAAAAAAAACGAGTCCGTTAGATCCAAAACTGGCACAACAATTGGAGGGAAAGCTTTTGCTGCGCAAAGAGATCCCTTTTGAGGACACACTATTTGATTTTTTACTTGAAAAGAACATGCTTACTCCAATCCCTTCTATCGTTAAGACTCTATTTAGAAAAATTTGTCAGCGTTGTGGAAATCGTACAAATTCTCGATTCGCAAAGATACACGACATAAATAGGAAACACGGTGCCTGGTATTGCCGAAATTGTCTTATGATGGGGCGAATAATTGAAACAGAGCCGTTATACCGCTGGAATGGACAACCTTTTTCTTGGCAAAAGCATGAAGCTGCTTGCACTTGGAAAGGTCAACTTACGAAAGCACAAGCGAAGGCTTCGGAAATGGTACGGCGATTTATTTTACAGCCAGAATCATCACTGTTAGTTTGGGCCGTTTGCGGATCTGGAAAAACAGAGATGCTATTTTCTGGAATCGAAGAAGCATTACGACAAGGGATGCGAATTTGTATAGCTACGCCAAGAATAGACGTGGTAAGGGAATTACTCCCCCGAATACAACAGGCTTTTTCAGCAGTACCCATTCAGGCGTTGTATGGGGATAGCGCGGAAAAGCAAGGTACGTCGCAAATCATCATCGCATCAACTCATCAGCTATTACGGTTTGAACATGCGTTTGATGTTATCATCATTGACGAAATAGACGCTTTCCCTTATCACAAAGATGCTTCGTTAGCATTTGCAACAGAAAGGGCGCTAAAGCCTTCTGGCACAATGATCTATTTAACCGCAACACCTAGGCAGAAGCAGCGAACGAAAATGCTGTTGAAGCAATTAAAGCATGTTTTTGTACCAACTCGTTATCATGGATATCCACTCCCTGTCCCGATAATGTGCATGTGCTTTGCTCTACAGAAAAATTTGGTCAAAGGGAATCCACCTCGTGCCTTTATCCAATGGCTCCGTTTGAGACAAAATCAGCAACGGCAGCTGCTGATTTTCCTTCCGACCATTGCTCTCACTGAAAAAATAGCTAGTAATTTAAGTGAACTGCTTATTCATGAACATGTTATCAAGGGTTCAGCAGAAATTTCTTCTGTGCATGCTTCTGATCCGGATAGAGAGCAAAAAATTTCCCTATTTCGTGAGAAAAATCTTTTTGTATTAGTAACGACGACGATTTTGGAAAGAGGTGTTACTTTTCCAGCTGTCGATGTGGCAATTATCCATGCGGGTCATTCCGTATTTGATGAAGCTGCGCTCGTTCAAATTGCAGGAAGGGCTGGGAGGAGCGCAGACGATCCTACTGGCGAAGTGGTTTTTTTTCATGATGGAAAAACAAATGCAATGTCTCGAGCAGTTCGTTCGATTAAAAAAATGAATCGGATAGGGAGATGGTTATAACTTGAAATGTTTATTCTGTCAAAGCAAGATTACAAGTGAAGTAACCTGGAGAACGCTTTTCTATCCAACACCTATGAGCATATGTAAATTATGCAATCATTCACTCACTGTGATAAGCGGGGCACGTTGTTCAAGATGTAGTCGAAGAAGTGATGTGCCAAAGTGTATAGACTGTTTACAGTGGGAGCAATTTCCAGCGAGGGATACTTTAAGATATAATTATTCCATTTATCAGTATAATGAATGTATGCAAGAGATCATAACAAAATGGAAATATCGAGGGGATTATGAGCTAGGATATATATTTAAAAACGCATTTCATACGCATTTCCAGAAAATGATGCTAACGGCTGCTAAAACCCATTTGGCTATTCCTATTCCTTTAAGTGTAGAAAGACAAGTTGAGCGTGGATTTAACCAAGCCGAAATGCTTGCACAATTTTTGCCTATTCCAAAAGCTCCTTACTTACAACGGGTGACCAGTGAAAAGCAAGCAACGAAAACAAGAAGTGAAAGGATGGGATCAGCGAATCCGTTTCAATTAAGAAAACCTATTAACAAACCTATTATTTTAGTCGATGATATATATACAACAGGTACGACTTTAAGACATGCTGCAAAGGTGTTGATAGAGCACGGTTGCCCTGAGGTAATCTCTTTTACGCTTATTCGAAGTTAGGTATGTAGACATGTTATACTAAAAATAATGCTTGAAGCGTTTCAGTATTTGATTTTGAAAGTGAGGGAATGGATTTATGGCAGAGTTAGCAAACTGTTCTCGTTGTGATCGTTTATTTTTGAAAGGAACACGTTCTATTTGCCAGGATTGCTATCAAGAAGAAGAAAAAGCGTTTCAAACGGTTTACCAATTTATGCGTAAGCGAAAAAATAGACAAGCGACGATGCCAGAGATTATTGAAAATACAGGAGTAGCTGAGGAGTTAATTATTAAATTTATTAAAGAGAAGCGTTTATTGCCGTCAGAATTTCCTAATATAGGCTACCCATGCAGCCATTGCGGTACTCAAATTACTGCAGGTAATTTATGTATTTCATGTCGGGAAAAATTAAAAAAAGATTTACAACAGTATGAACAAAAAGAAAGAAAGGTGGAAGAGGAAAGAGAAAAACAAAGAACGTATTACATGTTTGATGATTAAATGGGTAAAGCAGCATGCCGATATGATATGTTAAAAGATATGTGAGACTAAAAATGGGTATTTCAGAATGTTAATCTCGTATATAAGGGGGGCTGTAGGACTTTCACTTTAGGAGTTGGATAATCTGTACCGCAATAAGTCTAGACTGCAGATAACGGTACCTAGATTGAGTCATTCAATGCCTACTTCAGACACCCTTGTAGCAATGAAAAACAGTGTGGGGTAACACCTCACGGATTGAAAGCTGATTTTTAGAAAAGTTAGCACATTATTTTTATCTAAGCATTTGAACAATTGATTTAATAATTATTTATTTTACCCGATAATAAAAGTAGAGTAGCATATTGCCAACGGAAACTGTCTTTAAAGAGGTGAAGTGGAAGTGAAAATAAATGGACCTAATCAATCCGACTTTAACCCGTACCATAAACAGCAAATCCCTAAACAATTGGAAGTTAAACGAGAAATGAAAAAGGATCAATTGGAAATATCAAGTGAAGCAAAGCAATTGCATAAGGGGCATAAGGAAAACAAAGCGAGAACTGCTCATATAGAGCGGTTAAAAGCAATGATCGAATCTGGTGATTACAAGGTTTCTTATGATCAAACAGCACAGAAGATGATTGATTTCTTCTCTGGTAAGTAAATAAGTGTATAGTCGTATAAAGGAGGGATTTGCTTGAGCTTACAATCGATTTTGGACCTATTGGAACGACTGTTGCATCTGCATATGGAACTAATAGAGATCGCAAAGAAAAAAACAGAGGTTGTAAAGGCCGGTGATGTAGATACATTAACATCTATTTTAGCAACGGAGCGGAAGCAGATCCGGAAGATTGAAAAAGCCGAGAAGGAAAGGCAACACGAAATGGCAGATTGGTTTGCCGCAAATCAGTACCAAGATCAGGAACACACTGTTACGACGCTTTTGTCGCTTGTAAAATCCGGGGAAGAAAAAGAGAAGCTAGTGGAGTTAACCACTCTATTAACAAAGGCTATGACAGAATTGAAACGGCAAGAACAGTTAAATGATATGTTAATTCAACAATCTTTACAGTTTGTTCAATTTTCTCTTAATGTGTTGAATCCAACGATTCAATCCATGAATTATGGAACGAATGAAAAACAGACAAGATCTGTAAAACAGTCATTATTTGACTCGAAGGTTTAATAGGAGGTCGAGAGATGAGTAGTTTTCATGGATTAGAAATGGCAAAGCAGGCGCTATTTGCTCAACAGTCAGCGCTATATACAACTGGACATAATATTTCAAATGCTAATACAGAAGGTTATACGAGGCAGCGAGTGAATTTTGAAACACTGAGCCCTTATCCTGCAGCCTCTAGAAATCGCCCGGAAATTCCTGGTCAAATAGGAACAGGAGTTGAGGCAGGCTCTGTTCAACGTGTACGCAATAAGTTTTTAGACTATCAATTTCGTTCTGAAAACGGTAGGTTAGGGTATTGGACAACGAAATCAGAAGCGCTAAGTAAGTTGGAAACACTTTTAAATGAGCCGTCTAAAAATGGGCTAGCCAAAACGATGGATAAATTTTGGAATTCACTACAGGATTTGGCAGTAAATCCTGATAATTCAGGCGCGCGTTCAGTTGTTGCTAATCGTGGATTGGCGGTTGCAGAAACGTTTCAGTATTTATCAAAATCTTTAGCGTCGCATCGATCAGACCTTAAAAATCAAATCGATACGTCAATGGAGAATGCAAATTCTATGTTACGGCAAATTGGCAGTCTTAACGAGCAAATTAGTGAGTTAGAGCCACACGGTTATTTGCCAAATGATTTATACGACCGCCGTGACAAGCTTATTGACAAATTGTCAAATATAATAAATATAAAAGCTTCATACTCAAAGAGCAGTGAAAGCTCACCTAATATTGCCGATGGCATTGCTACTATTGAGGTTGTAGACAACGATGGCAACTCTTTTCAGCCTAACGTCATTTTAGTAAATGGAGAGCCTGGTCAAGAACAGATAAATGAATTGACAGTGGAGTATGGAGATGGTTCATATGCTCCGATTTCTAGTTTTAGTGTAAATGGTGAACAACTAAATATCCTTGAATCTAACGGTTCTCTAGGAGGGCTAGTTGCAGCTTATGGTCACGATATAGATGGAGACGGTACGATACAAGGTACGTATACAGATATGTTGACTAATTTAGATAAAATGGCAACTACGATGGTTGAAGAGTTTAATCGTGTACATAGAAATGGAAAAGCAGTGGACGGTACAGAAGGAGTGGACTTTTTCGTCTTTAAAGACGGCAAGAGCGGAGCCGCTGGAATTACGGTTAACCCGGATATAATGGAAGAACCAGATTTGATTGCAGCAAGTACGAATGAAACAAATGGAGAAGGGGCAAATGCACTAGCTCTTTCCAAAGTGTTTAATGATAAATCCCTAGTGGGGAACCCTCTGGGCGAAAACACTTCAATTAATGGTTTTTATGACTCCCTAATTGGGAAGATGGGGGTACAAGCAGAAGAAGCTAATCGGATGAAAGAAACTACTGTCCTTCTTCGAGCGCAAGTGGAGAATGAGCGGATGTCTATAAGCAGTGTATCTTTAGATGAAGAAATGTCGAATATGATTAAATTTCAGCATGCATATAATGCTGCTGCTAGAAGTATGACAACCATTGATGAAATGCTCGATCGTATCATTAATAATATGGGACTTGTTGGGAGGTAGATGATAGTATGCGAATCACCCAGAGTATGCTTTCAAATAATATGTTACGAAATTTGTCCAATAGTTATACGAAGCTAGATACGTATTTGGAGCAATTAAGTACAGGCAAAAAAATTAATCGCCCTTCAGATAATCCGGTTGTTGCAATGAAAGGGATCAATTATCGGAGACAGGAAAATGAAGCAGAACAGTATTTACGAAATACAGGTGAAGCACACAATTGGATGGATAATTCTGATGCTGCGCTTGATAAGGCGACGAAAGCGATGCAAAAGTTGCGTGAATTAGCTGTGAAAGCAAGTAATGGAACGAACGACAAAGAAGAATATGCGAGCATGAAAGAAGAGGCCAAACAATTAAAAGAACATTTAATTAGTTTGGCAGATACGCAAGTAAATGGCAAATACATCTTTAATGGAACGGACACGACCAATTCACCTTTTGATGAAAATGGTGTCTTCTCTCCGAATACCGATCCAGTGAATATCCCCATTTCCGCTGGGGCGGAGTTACAAGTTAACATGGATGGAGAAGCGGTATTTGGAAATGGGTTATTTGATAAAGTTGATTCATTTATTCAAAAGCTCGAAAATAGCGATATGGAAAATATAGAAGAGACGATTGGTGTAAGTATTTCAGAGCTCGATTCTGGTGTCAACCAAATTATTGATGCAAGAGCAGGGCTAGGAGCAAGAATGAATCGGTTGGAACTTGTGGAAAATAGGTTGGACGATCAGAAAATAATGGCGACAAAAATGATGTCAGAAAACGAAAATGTTAACTTTGCTGAAGCGATAACAAATTTAATCAAGCAGGAAAGTCTGCACCGAGCTGCATTATCAGCAGGGTCTCGAATTATCCAGCCTTCTCTTGTTGATTTCTTGAGATAACAATAAAACCCTGTCCCAGTTTGGGTCACAGGGTTTCCGTTATTGTAGAAAGGAAACAATTAGTTATGAAGATACCGAAACTGAAAATGTCATCGCAAATGGCACAAATTGAAATTCAACATACTGCAGCGAAACAAACGATCCGTCAGCCGAAAGCAGAACTGTCGATTCAACAGCCAAAGGCAGAAGTAAAGATGCGCACAACGCCTGGCAAATTGACCATTGATCAAACAAAGGCATTTGCTGATATGAATTTGATGTCCATTTTTCAACGCAATCACCAATTTGCAAGCGATGGAAAGCAGGCTGCACTAGAAGGAATAGAGAGACGTGCACGGCAAGGAACAGAGCTTATGAAGATTGAACAGAAAGGGAATCCGCTTATCTCGCAGGCAAAGGCAAATGCACAACCACCTATGAAAAGATTAGGGATCACTTTCATACCATCTGTTTTTTCCGTAAAAACAAGCTATCAACCGACCCGGCTTAAGATAGAAGTACATACTAAGCCACCGGTTATTAATATAAAACCAAACACGGCACAACATGATTATGAGCCGGGCGATGTGACCACAAAGATGAAGCAATATCAGGATTTAAAAATAGAAGTGGTAAACAATTAACGTTTTTGACTGGATGAAAACGAAGGACGACTAAAAAGACGTGGTTTCCATTTCTTTACTAAAGTATGCAACTCAACGAAACAGGTGGAAAGGGGAGACACTACATGCGTATGGACACAAAATATTTTGGGGAAGTGGACATCGTGTCTACAAGCATTATTCATTTTCCTACAGGTGTATTAGGTTTTGAACAGGAAACAGAATTTGTTTTACTAGATTTTCCTAATCTATCTATATTTCAAATATTACAATCTACGAAATCTAAAGAAACTGCTTTTATTGTGGTAAATCCGTATCATATGTATCCAGATTATACATTTAAACTGGATGAAAGCACTGTACAAGCATTACAATTGATTGATAAATCCGACATTATGGTTCTATCGATTGTAACTCTGAAGGAGCCTTTTAAGGATAGCACGATGAATTTACAAGCGCCCATTATTATTAATGCAAGCAAATTATCTGGGAAACAGTTTGTAATTAATACGAATGAATATATGACAAGAGCGCCCATTACCATTAGCGATCCTTTAATGGCGAAAGGAGAATAAGCATGCTTGTATTAACTCGTAAACGTAATGAAGCCATTCAAATTGGTGAAGCCATTGAAGTGAAACTGCTTGGAATTGAAGGAGATCAAGTGAAGATAGGAATAAGTGCTCCTTCATCTGTAGATATTTATCGGAAGGAGATTTATTTGGATATTATGCATGAAAACAATCAAGCAGTAAATATACCAAATGAATTAGTCAATCTATTAAAGAAAACATAAAACATGTTCATGTACAGGTTGGACAAACGGTAATAGATCAAGAAAAAATAAGGTGTGCATTTATCCTCTAATGTCCACCATTACGAAAGTTTCTAAGAAATTACAGACAGTTAAAAAAGGAAGCAATTAGATCAAAGTACCGTTTTATAGCAATTTTTAAGTAACTCTGTTAAATAATTGCTTTAATAAGTTCCCTGCTATTCCGATATAAAAATAAAAAGGTTGTGGAGCAGATGGATATGCGATTAGAACGCATTGGAGCCGGATCACACCCTAAGTTACAAAGTCAGAACGACCGGCCAGTAGTTATGAAAGAAGCGACGAAAACCAATGCCAAGCAGAGTGGCGATGTTCGGGACTCCTTTAGTGGTGTAACAAAAGATAAGTTAAAAACAGCTGTAGACAAATTGAACGAATTTATTGAGCCGTTACGAACGGATTTACGATTTAAGTACCATGAAAAACTGAATGAATATTATGTGGCAGTCGTGAATCCATTGACAGACGAAATTATTAAAGAAATTCCTCCTAAAAAAATGTTAGATATGTATGCCGATATGGCGGAGCTTATGGGGATCTTAATTGATGAAAAAATATAAGACATGTTAAAAATGTGTCTTTAAAAGTAACGTTTATAGCGAGTTTTTGAACAACCTAACATAATTAATGAGTAAAAGGTGGAGTGTATAATGGTTATGCGTGTTGGTGGTTTGACAAGTGGAATGGAAATCGAGAAAATCGTAGATAAGCTTATGAGTGCGGAACGAATCCCATTAAATAAATTGGAACAAGACCGTACGAAACTCGAGTGGAAAAGGGATGCATTTCGAGAAATTAATAGTAAACTAACTGAGTTAGATAATTTAATGATTGAAATGAAAAAAAGTGAAGCATATAACGCAAAGAGGGTTAGTTCCTCACTACAGGATGCCGTAATTGCAACAGCGAACGCTGATACTGCGAATGGTACATATCAAATTAAAGTCAATCAATTAGCAAGTACGGCTATTAATGTGAGTGAAAACGAATTGACTATCAAACCGACAGATAAACTAATGGCAGGGGAAAAAGTTACATTTAATACAGTGAATGAAAAGGGGGAAACACAAGAATATACATATGAAATTCAAGCAGGAGATACATTATCAGATGTGTTAAAGAAAATATCGCGTGACGATAATAATGTTCGCATGTTTTATGATGAATCTAGTAATAAAGTAATTATGGAAACAACAAAAACGGGTAATTATCGCGATGGTGCTGAAATTCAATTTGCCGAAGGTTCATTTTTAGCTGACGTTCTTCAAATGGATATGAGCAAGGAAAAAGGGGGAACGAATGCGAAATTTGAGTACAATAATAGTGGGCTAGAGATGGAGTCCAAAACGAATTCCTATAAGTTAGACGATAAAATAACGTTCGAATTTAAGCAAACGACAGATGGTAAAAATGCAAGCCTTACGGTAACAAATGATGTAGAAGCTTCTTACGAAAAGATCATGAAGTTTGTTGATAAATATAACGAAGTTGTTGAAGCGTTAAATAGTTCGCAGCTGGAGGAACGCTATCGCGATTTCCCACCATTAACTGAAGAACAAAAGAAGGATATGTCTGAAAATGAAATTGAACTGTGGGAAGAACGGGCTAAAAGTGGACTGTTACGAGGGGATAATACCATATCTGGTGGATTGTTTAACTTGCGTTCCAGTTGGTATGCTAAGGTGGAAACTGGTGGTGAGTATACTTCATTAACTCAGGTTGGGATTGAAACATCTAAAGACTACTTAGATGGTGGGAAGCTAATCGTTAATGAAGGAAAGCTAAAATCAGCACTTCGTGACAATCCTGCAGACGTTCAAAAGCTATTTACTAATAGCGATGAAGGAGAATCACGTGGACTCGTTCAACGATTAGAGGATTCCTTAGAAGTTACAAAGAAACAAATTGGTGAAAAAGCTGGCAGTGTGCTAACACCTTCATTGGAAAGCTATACGTTAGGAAAACGAATGAAGGAGATAGATGAGCGCATAGAGGCTTTTGAAGCTCGCATTTCACAAGTGGAAACCCGCTACTGGAACCAATTTACGGCGATGGAAAAAGCAATATCACGTATGAACCAACAGTCGGCACAGCTATTGTCCCAATTCGGTGGCGGCATGTAATTAAGATGGGAGTGAATAGTATGTCCTTCAATAAAAAATATCAGGCTTATCAAAATAACGCAGTTAACACAGCATCGAGTTCAGAATTAACCTTAATGTTATACAACGGTTGTATTAAGTTTATTAAACAGGCAATGAAAGATATGGAAAGCGATCAGTTTGAAGCTAAAAATACCAATATCCAAAAGGCACAAAATATTATTCGTGAGTTGATGATTACTTTAGATGTGGAAGTGGATATTTCGCACCAGTTTATGTCACTTTATGAATATATGCTCCATCGCTTAACGGAAGCGAATATGCACAATGATAAAACTGCTTTAACCGAAGTACTAGAATTCGCTATTGAGTTTCGCGACACTTGGAAGCAGGTCATCTTGCAAACAAGAAAACACCAATATACTAAAGGTGCTCAAGTGTAATGAACCGTTTAGTAACACTATACAACATAACCCAAGAATTATACGATCTCCTTCAACAAGAAACGGATTCTAAGGAACGAGAAGCCTTAATTGCGAAAGTGAATAATTTAATGGAAGAGCGAGGCAAGCAAATGGATTTACTGTTCCCTCCGTATTCGGAAGCTGAAAAAGCAACAGCGCAAGAAGTAATTCGCTTAAATCAATTGATTGAACCATGCATGCATTCATTATTTGATGCATTAAAATTAGAAATGAAACAGGTGAAAAAACAAAAACAGTCTAATCGTAAGTATGCTAATCCTTATGAAACGATACAAGCCCGTGATGGGATGTTTTTAGATCGAAAAAAATAAAACCATTACAATAAACCGCTTGTTGGATTAAACCGAATAAAGATTGATACTATCCATTTGTAAACCTAATGTAAATAGGTTAAATATGTACGTAGCATGGGTTACACGATTTAGATTAACGGTTCATTAACATTTTAATAGTTTTAACAGGAAATTTGATGGAAAACGTTGTATAATGAGAGTATCAGGAGAAGGGAGGACACTGATATGAAATTTAACATACGTGGTGAAAATCTTGAGGTAACGGGAGCTATACGTGATTATGTGGAGAAAAAAATAGGCAAACTAGAAAGATATTTTGATACTCCACCAACTTCCGAAGTACATGTAAATTTAAGTGTCTATAATGATGAGCAAAGGATTGAAGTTACGATTCCGATGACTAATCTGCTACTACGCGGCGAGGTACAGCATGTCGACCTCTACGCAGCTATTGATTTAGTTGTTGATAAACTGGAAAGACAAATAAGAAAACATAAAACTAAAGTGAATAGAAAATTTAGACAAAAAGGATCTCCAAAGCATGTTTTTGCGGAATTGGAAAAAGATGCTTTGAATGGGGAGCAGGAAGAGGAATCTTCTGAAATAGAAATTGTTAGAACCAAACGGTTTGACCTAAAACCAATGGATTCAGAAGAAGCGGTGCTACAAATGGATATGTTGGGTCATTCATTTTATGTTTTTGAAAACGCTGTGAACGGTGATACTAATGTAGTTTACCGCCGAAAAGACGGAAAATACGGATTGATTGAACCGAACGCTTAGATTGATAAATAAAAATATGTTTACAAATAAAATCCCAAAAAGAAGAAGACCAGCTGTTTTTACAGCTGGTTTTTGATATTCCAACCAATTGATTATAAATGGAATAGAAAAAGAGAGTACTTAACATGTAGCCTTATGTCTGTTATTAAAAAGTCAATCATCATGCTATATTTCTTTTAGAAAGTTGAAATAAGTGAATGCGACCGATTAGAGCCATCAATAAGATGCCATTATGATTGTATTCAATTAGAGATTACTAATCTCAGTAAAAAATGTCGAAAATTGGTGTCGAAAATACTAAATTCAAAAAACGCTTTCATAATAATGGACGAAAAAACCAAAAAAGACCTTTTATCTAGGTATTTTAACCTGTGTATTGAAGAATAATGTCGACTTTATGCCTAAAATTAAAAATTGCCGATTAGCTTAATCCAGTTCGTATGTGATATAAATTATACAAGAGCAGGAGGTGGTTAATTGGACCGTGATAAAACTATTCATTTACAGCAAATTTGCCAAAAGGTGGAGCAGCATGAGAGAACCATCAGTCAACTTGTGGAGATTGTAGCTGTGTTACATCGACAAATAGCAGTGCTAAAGGAGGGAACGATGAAACTAGAGCGATAAAAATCTCGTTATCACATCTCCCCGCATGAATGCAAGAACCTCCATATATCCTCTATTATCCTCTCTAAAAAGAGTGGTTCATCCCCGAACCACTCTTTGGTATTTGTATAGGAAAGTCTAAAATTAGATGCTTGTGGATAACGAAATAACTAACTAGTCACGTCCGAATCCATCGTTCAGCAACGATGCGACTTTAGAAATCTGCCCTACGATAAGTCCTCATCGGTTTGTCGCTAAGAGGAAGGGCGGCTAAAGACGGGCTTGCCGCCCAGGCATCGGCATACTCCTGTTTTGGTGGCATGATTCCTTTATCCCGTAAAAAGGCGTTGTAGACTCCCTCGGTCTAAGAATAGAAGATGCAAGCGGCATAAAAGTAAGAATAGCTCAGTAAATACACGACAGACTTGTTTTTATGTTCCAAGTTGTCATCTATCTTTAGAAAGTGTTATGATAAATGTTGGATGAGAATATTTAAACTAGCAATTAACCATAGATGCCCTATCCATTTGCTTTTAAATAAAAAAGGTATAGGCAATATGGTATCTAAATGAATTGAAATTCGTTATTTTTGATAAATATTGAGGTGCTGCATAAATGGCTGGAATATTACAGAAAATTTTTGGAGATGGAACGCAACGTCAATTAAAACGACTACAGAAAATCGTCGACCAAATTGAGGCGTTAGAACCGGAGATGGTGAAGCTCTCTGATCACCAATTACAACAGAAAACAGAAGAATTTAAAACAAGATATCAAAATGGGGAATCCCTCGACGATATGCTTGTAGAAGCATATGCTGTTGTTCGAGAGGGTGCCAAACGTGCATTAAGTATGCGCCCATTTCAAACACAATTAATGGGAGCTATCGCTTTACATGAAGGCAACATTGCTGAAATGAAAACAGGGGAAGGAAAGACATTAGCTTCAACGATGCCTGCTTATTTAAATGCAATAGCTGGTAAAGGCGTGCATATTATTACAGTAAATGATTATTTAGCAAGTCGTGATGCGAAGGAAATGGGTGTACTTTACGAATTCCTGGGATTGACAGTTGGATTAAATGGTAATGGTCTTACGAAAGAACAAAAACGGGAAGCTTATCATCAGGATATTACTTATGGAACGAACAATGAATTTGGATTTGACTATTTACGTGATAATATGGTCTTGTACAAAGAACAGATGGTACAACGCCCATTGAATTATGCGATTATTGACGAGGTAGACTCTATTTTAATTGATGAAGCGAGAACACCATTAATTATTTCAGGATCTGCGAAAAAATCGGCAAGCTTGTATCAACAAGCAAATGCTTTTGTGAACACATTGACGAAAGATGACTATTCTTACGATGAGAAAACAAAAGGTGTTCAGCTTACTGAAGAAGGAATTAATAAAGCAGAACGCTATTTTTCTATCGAGAATTTGTTCGACTTAAATCACGTTTCTTTAACGCACCACATTAATCAAGCTTTGAAAGCACATGTTTCCATGCATCGCGATGATGATTATGTGGTTGAGGAAGGCGAAGTGGTTATCGTCGACCAATTTACTGGGCGCCTCATGAAAGGACGTCGCTATAGTGATGGACTACATCAGGCGATTGAAGCAAAAGAAGGTCTGCAAATCCAAAATGAAAGCATGACGTTAGCTTCCATCACGTTTCAAAACTTTTTCCGCATGTACAATAAACTTGCTGGTATGACGGGTACTGCAAAGACGGAAGAAGAAGAATTTAGGAATATTTATAATATGGATGTTATCGCCATCCCTACAAATAAACCAATTATCCGTGACGATAAACCAGATTTAATTTACAAGACGATGGAAGGGAAGTTTCGTGCAGTAATTGAAGATATCAAAGAACGCCATAAAAAAGGTCAGCCTATCCTTGTAGGTACCGTTGCTGTTGAAACCTCCGAGCTTATCTCAAAAATGCTGAAAAAGGCTGGCATTAAACATGAAGTATTAAATGCCAAGAATCATTTTCGTGAAGCTGAAATCATTGAAAACGCGGGTCAGCGCGGGTCAGTTACAATTGCTACTAATATGGCCGGGCGTGGGACAGATATTAAATTAGGTGAAGGCGTGGTTGAACTCGGTGGGCTTGCTGTTATCGGAACGGAACGTCACGAATCAAGGCGGATTGATAACCAGCTACGCGGACGTTCTGGTCGGCAAGGAGACCCTGGTGTTTCTCAGTTCTATTTGTCTATGGAAGATGAACTTATGCGCCGTTTTGGCTCCGATAACTTACGTTCGATGATGGATCGATTAGGAATGGAAGACTCCCAGCCAATTGAAAGTAAAATGGTTTCCCGTGCCGTGGAGTCAGCGCAAAAACGAGTGGAAGGAAATAACTTCGACGCTCGTAAAACGGTCTTATCTTATGACGATGTATTGCGAGAGCAACGCGAGATAATTTATAAGCAACGCTTTGAAGTTATCGATGCTGAAGGTAATCTTCGCGAGATTATTGAAAATATGATCGCATCCGCATTAGAGCGTGTTGTTGCAACACATACGCAAGATGATGATGAAGATAATTGGGATTATAAAGCGATTGTGGATTATGTTACAGGAAACCTGCTTGATCCTGAGCAAATAACAGAAGATGATCTCAAAGGGAAAGACCAAGAAGAAATAACGGAATGGATTATGGAAAAAGTAAAAGCACGCTACGATGAAAAAGAACAAGAGTTGACTGAGGAGCAAATGCGTGAGTTTGAAAAAGTAATCCTGCTCCGTACAGTTGACACGAAATGGATGGATCATATTGATCAAATGGATCAGCTTCGCCAAGGTATACATTTGCGTGCATATGGACAAAATGATCCGCTAAGGGAGTACCAACTAGAAGGATTTGCTATGTTCGAGTCCATGATTGAAAGTATGGAAGAAGAAGTTGCTAAATATATAATGAAAGCAGAAATTCGTGATAACCTTCAGCGTCAGGAAGTAGTAAAAAATACACAAGCTGTTTCAGGAGGGCAAGAAGAGAAGAAAAAAACACGCAAACCATTTGTGAAGCAGCAGAATGTAGGAAGAAACGATCCTTGCCCTTGTGGTAGTGGCAAAAAATATAAAAACTGTCACGGAAAATAAGTATGTCAAAGCACTCCAAATACGGAGTGCTTTCCTACCGCTTAGACAATAATCAAATGATAGAGGTGATTGCATTGGAACTTGTAGATATTAGAAATGAATTGGATAAAATGAGTAACCGAATCAATGACTTTAGGGGGTCTCTTTGACTTAGAAGCAAAAACAGAACGTATTCAGACCTTAGAATTACAGATGACTGCGCCTGGATTTTGGGATGAACAAGATAAAGCGCAACATGTAATAAGTGAAATGAACCATCTAAAAACGTATGTTAATAATTTTTCTAACCTTGAACAGCAACATGATAACTTAGAGGTTTCTTATGAACTTGTTAAGGAAGAGAATGATCAAGAATTACTAGAGGAATTGATCGAAGAACTCCAATCTTTACGCAACCAGCTAAATGACTTTGAATTACAAATTTTATTAAGTGAACCTTATGACGCAAATAATGCCATTTTAGAATTACATCCTGGAGCAGGTGGTACGGAATCACAAGACTGGGGGAGCATGTTGTTGAGGATGTATCAACGCTGGGCTGAAAAAAAGAATTTTCAAGTGGAGATACTAAATTACTTAGCAGGTGATGAGGCCGGAATTAAAAGTGTAACATTGCTTATTAAAGGACATAATGCTTATGGATATTTAAAAGCAGAGAAAGGCGTCCATCGCTTAGTACGAATTTCGCCATTTGACTCGTCAGGGCGCAGACATACTTCGTTTGTTTCTTGTGAAGTAACTCCTGAAATGACAGATGATGTTGATATTGAAGTCAAATCTGAAGATCTAAAAATTGATACGTACCGTGCTAGTGGAGCAGGCGGGCAGCACGTCAATACGACAGATTCTGCTGTCCGTATCACACACGTACCGACGAATACGATTGTTACTTGCCAAAATGAGCGTTCACAAATAAAAAATCGTGAAGCGGCCATGAAAATGCTCAAATCAAAATTATATCAGCTTGAGATTGAAAAACAACAACAAGAGTTAGCAGAAATCCGTGGAGAGCAGATGGAGATTGGCTGGGGGAGTCAAATTCGTTCCTATGTTTTTCATCCATATTCTATGGTAAAAGACCATCGCACTAACGTGGAAATTGGTAATACACAAGCTGTAATGGATGGGGACATTGATCCGTTTATCGATGCATATCTTCGGCAACAAGTAAATTAAAGTCCAAATTATTTTTCATAAATTAGTCATAAATGGCTTTACGTGTTGCTATAGCAGCTTTTAACATTTGCAGGTAGCAATATTTGGCATTGGGAAGTGTTTTAAAACAGCAAAAATTGGTTATAATAGAGGTAATGAATCATTCATCAATATTTTGTTAGGGGGATTTGCATGATGAAAAAGTGGTTGTTAGCAATGCTGTTTGGCACAGTGTTGGTATTAGGTGCATGTGGGGGCGGCGATGATGATAATGCATCTGAAGAGTCAGCAGATAAGGGAGAAACGCAAACAGAAGAAGGTGGTTCCGTTGATACCGCAAGCGCTGAAAAAATATATGAAAGCAATTGCGCAAGCTGTCACGGTGCTGATCTAAGTGGTGGTAACGGACCTGACTTAACGAAAGTGGGATCCGATTACTCTGCTGAAGAAATTGCCGACATTATTAACAACGGTAAAGGAAGCATGCCAGCAGGGATGGCAACTGGAGATGACGTTCAAGTGCTTGCTGATTGGTTGGCCGAAAAGAAATAGTAGATATAAGAAACAAAGCTTACTTGCTTTATGTCAAGTAAGCTTTTTTAATCTGGAAATGTAACGATATAGCGGTTTCCCCTATCTTTTTCCGTAATCCATGTTTCTCCTCTGATAAACGAAGCACTTATTAATAATAGGGAAATATATCCTTTATCAAGAATAGTGCTAAATACCCTTGATTTTCTATAAAATGACAAGATGTTTCATAAACTCCTACCTTTGAAATACAAATGTAATAATTTTATGTCTAAAAATCGTGCGGAAAGATGTTATAATGATATGGGATCACTCCTCACTTCTTTCTTCAAGGAGTGATTATTTGATGAATACACTTAGCAAGTTACAATAAAAAATAAAGGTGATTTTTTAATGATAAAAATGAAAGATGTATCTAAAACATATGATAATGGCGTTTCAGCTTTGAGTGAAATAAATATAGAAATTGATCGTGGAGAATTTGTCTACATAGTTGGACCAAGTGGAGCAGGAAAGTCTACTCTTATTCGACTTATAGTACGTGAAGTAAAACCAACCAAAGGAACGATTTATATCAATGATGTGAATCTAAATGAACTAAAAGAAAAGAAAGTGCCCTTAATTCGAAGAGATATTGGCGTGGTTTATCAGGATTTCAAGTTGCTTTCCAAGTTAACAGTCTATGAAAACGTTGCGTTTGCAATGGAAGTGATCGAAGCACCTCCAGCACTTATTCGAACAAGGGTAATGGAAGTACTTGATTTAGTGGGCTTAAAGCACAAAGTCAGGTCACTGCCACAAGAGTTATCTGGCGGTGAACAGCAACGTGTTTCCATTGCCCGCGCTATTGTTAACAACCCTAAAATTGTCATAGCTGATGAACCCACAGGTAACTTAGACCCTGATACATCATGGGGAATTATGAAAGTATTACAGGAAATCAATGATAGAGGAACAACGGTTATTATGGCAACCCATAGTAAGGAAATTGTCAATACCTTTAAAAATCGTGTTATTGCGATTGAAAATGGAGTTATTGTAAGAGACGAGCATCGAGGTGAATACGGCTATGAAATTTAGAACATTTTTGCGACATATACGAGAAGGATTTAAAAATATTAGTCGTAACGGCTGGATGACAATGGCTTCAATTGGAGCAGTGACAACAACATTAATTTTAGTTGCGGCCTTTTTGGCATTAATGCTTAATTTAAATCAAATCGCAGATAACATTGAAAATGATGTACAAATTGATGCGATGATTACCCAAACTGCAAATCAGGAAGATATTCAAGCTCTAGGAGAATCCATCAAAAAACTGGACGGTGTGGAGTCGGCAGTCTTCTCTTCCAAAGATGATGAACTGAATAAATTGGTTGAGAGCATGGGTGAAGAGGGAAAAGCATGGGAAATGTTTGAGCAGGACAACCCATTAAATCATGTCTATATCGTAAAAACCAAAGACCCTAAAGATACAGCATCAATAGCTAAAAAAATTGAACAGATGGACGCTGTACAGGAAGTGGTGTACGGAAAAGACGTTGTTAAAAGATTATTTGAATTTAATAAGTATGCAAGAACTATCGGGTTAGTCTTGATTATCGGCTTGGTATTTACAGCGATTTTCTTAATCTCAAATACTATTAAAATTACAATTATGGCTAGAAGTAAGGAAATCGGGATTATGAAACTCGTAGGGGCAACGAATGGATTTATTAGATGGCCATTTTTCGTGGAAGGATTATTACTCGGTGTATTAGGATCTATCCTTCCAATTGTGATTGTGCTAACTGGATACTATTACTTACAAGACATTGTTAGCCAACAAACCACTTATAAATTTATTGAGATTTTACCATACTCTCCATTCGCTTTTCAGCTTTCAGGAATTGTATTAACCATTGGAGCCGTCATAGGTGTATGGGGAAGTGTGATGAGTGTAAGGAAGTTCCTAAAAGTATAAGTTAATTAAGATCAATCAGCATAGAGAACACATTGGTTAGAGGTGTCTCTGACATCTCTATCGTGTGTAACATACAAAAACTACGGAGGGAAAGGTGAACAAACAATGAGAAAGTTTCCAGTCCTATTGTCAACCATTGTTGCAGCTTCAACTATCACATTATCAACAACTTCAATTTCCGCACAATCGACAGGTGATTTAAATAAAAAAATTGACGAGTTACAACAGCAACAAAAAGAACTTGAACAAAAACGAAATAACTTACAAAGTGATTCTCAAAAAACAGATAAAAAGATTAATAAAAACCTAGATAAACAGGGTGCCGTAGAAAAAGAAATCAATTCTATTGACACTGACTTACAGGCAACTTTAAAACAAATCAGTACAAAGGAATCGGAGATAACCAAGACCAACCAACAAGTAGAAGAGTTGACAACGCAAATTGAACAATTGAAGAAGGAAATTGTTCTATTAAAAGAACGTATTAAAAAGCGTGAAGCGTTATTAAAGGATCGCCTTCGTAATATCCAGCAAAACGGTGGAGGAATGAAATACATAGAAGTCATTTTAGGATCCAAAAGCTTCGGTGACTTTATTAGTCGCTCTTCTGCTGTAAATACGATTATGGATCAAGATAAGTCGATTATGGAAGAGCACCAAGCTGATAAAATAGCAGTGGAAAAAAACAAAGTTGATGTAGAAAATAAAAAGACTGAAGTGGTGCAGAAGAAGCAGTCTTTACAAAATCAAAAACAAGATTTAGTTGCATTAAAAGGGCAGTTGGATAATCAACTATCGAAAAAAGAAACATTAATGGCTAGTTTAAAAGATGAACATAAAGAATTGGAAGCATATAAAGTAAGCGTGGAAGAAGAGCAGGAAATATTAGCTAGACAAGCGGAAGCAGCTGAAAAAGCAAAACAGCTTGCTCAGTCAGAGAAAAGTGAACTAGAACAGTTAGCTAGAGAGAGAGAAAAGCAACAAGCAGAACAACAAAAAGCTTCTTCATCTGGTTCAAGTAATTCATCTACTGCTAACAGTGGGTCTAGCTCGAATTCAAGTTCCAATTCTAACTTCAGCCCAAGTCCTAGTACAGGTGGAGGATCAGGTACTGGTTCTACTCCGCCATCACAAAATGGCGGAGGCATGTTGAATTATCCTATTTCAGCTCCGATTACTTCCCATTATGGACCCCGAGGTGCATTTCACCACGGAACGGATTTTGGAGCTCCAATAGGTACACCAGTTCGCTCTGCAGCATCTGGGGTAGTTATTATGACAAATACGGAAGCACAAGCAGGTATGTCAGGGTATGGAAATGTTATCTTAGTATCGCACAATATTAACGGACAATCGTATACGACTCTATATGCTCATTTGAATAGTATTGGAGTAAGCCAAGGACAAACGGTAAGTGCTGGTCAAGTGATCGGTGCTAGTGGCAACACAGGACAATCTACTGGTCCACATTTACATTTTGAAGTGCATCGTGGCGGCTGGAATGGCAACAAAAGCAATTCCATTGACCCAATGAGTGTATTAAATTAACTGTGAAGAATATGGAAAAGACATCAATCATTATGCCATTCGATTGATGTCTTTTTTAATGATAACATGTATAATAACATCATAAACATGGGTAGAAATGAAAAGTATCTTATCTGTTTCTATTGTTAAATAACCTACTAAGCGTTGTATCAAAGGATAAGCAGTTAGATTGGAAATGCATCTTTTTACAATGAATGCGAACAGCAAATAATGTACTATTTTGTTTGAATACGTTATATTAATTATTTTTTTACAACATATGTTAAGCTTGTGAGGGGTAACTTTAGAAGTATGCCTATGTATCTTGACTAAAATTTATGGGTGCTGCAGTAAGAAGTTTCAAATGTTAAATGAGTTGAGGTGGAAGAATGAAATTAAGAAAGTTACATATTGTACTGCTTTTTATAGTAACGCTGGCTATTGGTCTAGTTGGTGGTTATGTAGGTGTGAAACTAGCCCAGAAGACAGTACCGGCTGTTGAGCAGGCCGTTGATTTAAGCGGTGATTCAGAATCGAATGCATCTGTACCTGAAAATATAGAAAAAATAGATCAAGCCTTTCAATTAATCAAAGAAAACTATTTGGAAGATGTTGATGACAAGCAGTTGACAGAAGGTGCCATTCAAGGAATGCTTTCCACGTTGGAGGACCCATACAGTTCTTATCTGGATGCGGAAACAATGAAGAAATTCAATGAACAGATTGAGTCTTCCTTTGAAGGAATTGGAGCAGAAGTAAATAAGGTTGGAGATGTATTAACTATTGTAGCGCCTGTGAAGGATTCTCCGGCGGAAAAGGCGGGCTTAAGACCAAATGATCAAGTGCTTAAAGTAGATGGAGAAAGCCTCAAAGGGCTTAGTCAAAACGAATCGGTTGCGAAAATACGGGGAGAAAAAGGAACCGAGGTGGAGTTAACCATTCGCAGGTCAGGAGTTTCTGACCCATTTAAAGTAATGATAGTCAGAGATACCATTCCACAAGAAACGGTATACAGTAAGATAACAAAAGTAGACGGCAAAAAAACAGGCATTTTGGAAGTAACCAACTTTTCCGAGCGAACAGCTCAAGAGTTTAATGAACAATTGAAGAAAATGGAAGAGGATGGTATTGAAGGTTTAGTTATTGATGTTCGAGGGAATCCTGGTGGGTTGTTAAATGTCGTTGAGGATATGTTAAAACAATTTGTCCCAGAAGATATACCTTATTTACAAGTAGAGGATCAAAATGGGAAAAAGACACCATATTACTCTGATTTAAAACAAAAGAAAGAATATCCAATTAGTGTGCTTATTGATGAAGGAAGTGCTTCTGCTTCGGAAATATTAGCTGTGGCGATGAAAGAAATGGGCTATGATATAGTGGGCCAGCCAAGCTTCGGTAAAGGAACCATTCAACAAGCGGTTCCGTTAGGAGATGAAAGTACGATTAAACTCACCCTCTCCAAATGGTTGTCACCGAAAGGCAATTGGATTCATGAAAAAGGTGTTGAGCCAACTGTAAAACAAAAACAACCTGAATATTATTATACAAGTCCTGTAGAAATTAAGGATCCATTGACGCAAGACCAAACTGGGGATAAAATTAAAAATATACAAGTGATGCTGAAAGGGTTAGGTTATGACCCGGGACGTACAGATGGTTATTTTAGTGCAAAAACAGCAAAAGCAGTAGAAGCTTTTCAGCAAGATAATGATTTACCCTCATCTGGTAATATAGACGAACAAACGGCTAAAATGATTGAAACGAAAGTGATTCATAACATCCGTAAAGGAAAAGATGATCAACAGCTGGAAACAGCATTGAAAGAAGTGTATCAGTAATTGATGAGTAATAATCAATCCGCGAGTCTCCCTCGCGGATTTTTCCCAGATAGATTTATACGTGTTACGCGAGCAATTAATGGTGAGGTCAGCAAAAGATTTGCCTTGAAGATACCCTTTATTAACGTAAATAAGATGGTAGCAAAGCAGACAGATAAAGTAAGATTAAAAAAACGACGCCAAAGTTAGGCTTGGCTTGTGAATTTATTGCAATGCAAATTTGGCACTGAGGTGATAAAACTTGTTGGAATCATGGCTATTGGAAAGTGCAAAAGGGATAGGAAGATTATTTTTAAATCCTTTATTTTATTGGGCATTCATATTAATTATTTTTACAGGAGTAAAGCGGATTAAACGAGAAAGAGAAGATTTCGGCATTAAAGTCCATGATTTGTTCTCCGAATGGAAATATACTTGGGGAGCCTCAATTATCATTGGCTTGTTCATTTCTGCCTATACGATAGGCGTAGGTGTAGTGCTTACACATCCTGTTATATTGCTTATCGGTGCAGTCTCTATCCTGCTTAGTCTAACTGGTAGGCTTACTCTACTGTCGGCAGGTTATATTATTGGGATAGCCTATTTGATCTTATTGTTTGTACCCAAATGGGTCGATTTACAATCCATACTACCTTCTTCAATAAGTGCGAATATTCATTTCTCAGGATTAACCAGTTTATTAGCCATATTACTGCTTGCAGAAAGTATAATGTTATTTCGTGCAAGAAAGAGTTTGACCTATCCAGAGTTGACACTCAGTAAGCGAGGGGGCTGGGTTGGACAACACCACCTAAAGAAAATGGCTGTCATTCCTTTTTTTACACTTATCCCAACAGGTTCACTAACTCCTTTTGCAGACTACTGGCCTTATTTTACTTTGAATGATGAAACGTATAGTCTCATTCTTATCCCGTTTCTTCTCGGCTTTGATCATATTGTACGTGCTCATGAACCTTCAATAGCAGCTAAAGAGCTTGCTCGGTCTACATTGTTATTAAGTTTATTAGTAGGTATATTTGCTTTTAGCAGCATTTATTATTCTGTTTTTTCACTTATAGCAGTTTTGTGTGCTATTTTGGGAAGAGAGCTGATAAATTATCGTTATCGTATAAAAGAACAAAATAAAACAGGCTATTTTCAATCAACAGATCAAGCATTGAAGGTTCTCGCTGTGCTTCCAGATTCGCCAGCTGATCGCTTAGGGATAAAAGCTGGAACATTTATTACTAAAGTGAATGGCACAAAAATTAATCAACTCGAAGCATTCTATCATGCTTTGCAAACGAGTGGAGCATTTTTTAAGCTAGAAATCATCAATAAAGAAGGAGAAGTGGAATTGCTACAAGGGGCATGGTACCAAGGTGATCACCACGGATTAGGTTTATTTTTCACCTCTCCTCCACACAACAAACAAATTCACCAGGCAACAGAGGCTGAAGGATAACCCTGATAGTTATTTTGCATAGGAGTAATCCCATACACAAGTATTGTCTGCAAAGAGAGTGCTTCCATCTTTTAACTATTAGAACCTAACTTATTTCTGATACAAATACAGAAATAAGTTAGGTTTTTTTAAAAGATAAAAAAGTATAAAAATTGTTGCTTTGGGATAACGATATAACGGAATAGACACGTCCGGCTTAAGCGCCCAGTAACTAGGCGACTTCACGAATCGCCTTCCGCCTTTGTTCAGCTCGTATTTTAAAAGATAGTGAAACCGGAGATGTATGGCTAAGAATACCTTGTTCATTGATATGGAGAAGGTTTTTAACTCCATTATGATACATTTTTCTGTAAGGGGGAACTCATTTTGTTCATGTCTTGCTATGTGCTTTTATTTTTCTTATTTAATGCAGTAATAATATTGAAAAACTGATACAAGCTAGTAAAGAAAAAGAATTGTTGGAGTTGAGTACCTCATGTTCATTAGGAATTTCTTATTATATTTCTGGGGGAGTATTGATCCTGTTTATTTTGCTTGTTCGAGATTAACGTATATTGTTGGAGCTAATCAAAAAAGAACGTTACTGCGAGCTCGATTAACTAAATATAAAGGGGCAACAGTGATCCTTTCTGATGGAACAGTAGTAGAAAAAAACGATGTGTTAGTTAAAATCCATTTACACAATGTTAAATTGCTTAAAGAATTGTACAATCAGTCCAATGATATAAAACGAGCTGTTACTATTTATCACAGTATAAAACAAGCACTGCCAAGCTTGGCTGCGTATATAGAGACACATCCTGAACATGTAAGAGTAAAGGGAATTATCGGTATTACAAACTTGTCTAAAGGAGCAGAGAAGCTTGGATTTGAAAAACAGCCTCTACAAAATGTATTTTATCGTACATTTAAAAAGGCAACTTTATTTCCTATCAATATCCTAACGGGTAAAAAAACAATGAAGCCTGTTTATTTATTTATGTCAAAAGGAAATTTATTAATGAAATACGGAAATCAAAAATAAACGAATTTACAGACGATGGGATGAAACCAATGAAGCAACTACAACCATTAGACGCATTATTTCTTCCTTTTTTACAAATTCCAAGCGGACACCATCATGTAGCAGATGCTTTAATAGCCGAATATAAAAGCATACATCCAAGCCACCATTACCAAAAAGTGGACATATTTGGACATGGATTTAAAAATATGGAAAAACTAGTGTCTTCGACGTATTTGACATGGATTAAGTACTTTCCTAAAGGGTATGATCGCTTATATTCGTACTTGGTGTATAAACAGGCAGCGGAAAAAAGATCAAGACAGTGGCATTATGAGTCTCTATTTCGTCCAGTACTGCAAAAAGTCTTGAAACAAACCGAACCGAAAATACTGTTTTTTACCCATGCTTTGCCTTCCAATATGGCGAGTATTTTAAAACAAAAAGGAAAGTTACACGCCATTACGGTGAATGTGTATACGGATTTTTTTGTAAATTCTTTGTGGGGGATAGCAGGGATTGACTACCATTTGGTCCCTACATCCTCTATGAAGCAATTTTTATTGCAATCAGGAGTACAGGAGAATAAGATTTTTGTTACAGGTATTCCTATACATCCTGACTTTTATCGTACATATAGACAACAGAGTAAACTGGCTAGCCGCCAATTACTAGTATCAGGCGGGAGCTTAGGGACAGGAGGTATGGAGTGTTTGTTGGCAGATGTTCATTTGACCCCAGATACACATGTATATGTATTATGTGGTCACAACGAGCAATTATATCAAAAGCTTGTTTCCGAAAATAATCGTCATATAACTCCATTACGATATTTAACTTCGAAAGAGAGAATAAATCAATTATATGAACAGGTGGACGCTGTTATTACTAAACCAGGTGGGGTGACCGTAAGTGAGTGCCTCATAAAACGGAAACCGTTATTTATTTATGGCGCTTTACCAGGGCAGGAGAGGATTAATTTACATGAACTAACACGTTTAGGTTTAGTACAGCAAATAGATAAAAACAAAGCCATTGGAAAGCAAATAGTTGATTATTTTTCTAATTATCATAAGCAACAGCAATTTTATAACCAATTAAATCGCTATTTTCAAAATATAGAGACGGATTCTGTTGCAACCATCATTGAACGGATAACAGCGGATGAGAACAGGGTCTAAAAGGGTATTTTTATGAGATGAAAAAAGTATAAAATGAGGTGCTTGGAAATAACGAAATAACCGAAAAGTCGCGTCCGGCTCCATCGCCCAGCAACGATGCGACTTCACGAATCGGATCTACGATAAGTCATCATTGGTTTGTGCCTCACCATGATTCCTAAAACCTTCGTTTATTTGTTCCATTCGCTTTCGTTTCTAAACGGACGCTTGCGTCTTTGCTATGAAGACGGATAAGGCTGTTGATTCATTTGAAAGATAAACATTTTCCAACAGCTACTCCAAGCAGGATATGATTTTAATAAAATAATTAGGTAGACAATGGAGTAAAGCTAACTCTTTTCTGGACATAAATAACCATTGCTTTATCTTCTTATGAAAAAATTCAAACGAGGGCATGGGCTGAAGCATACTTGAAAACTTAAAAATTAATCAATGTTAGGTAAAAGCAAGCACGCAGCGCGAAACCTATTTGTGCTGCCTATTTTAGTGGGAAAATGTATGAGAGCATTGCTTTCGTTAACTTAGCATACGTATTTTACATTTGTGAATAAGGATACAAATTTTTAATAAGCCTTCATCAGAGAAGAAGGTATTGGTAATAATTGGGGATTGTTACTGATGCTTTTGACATTACTGATTGGAAATAATACAAAAACGTGAGTAAAATGAGTAGATAGGATGCTCCCTTTATCAAGTTGTAAGGGATTTATACAACGAAGGAAAGGGAATGACTGTAAAGACTAGTGATTCTATACGTTTAAAATAAACATCGAATATCTGTTCGTTTTTCTGTTAACATAAATAGGATTTATGATAGAATAAGTATTAGTTAGTGACGGATCGGAGGAGAAGCTAGTGGAAAATAGATTTGAGCTAGTTGCCAACTATGAACCAAAGGGCGATCAGCCCCATGCGATCAGAGAAATTGTAGAGCGAGTAAAGGCGGGACAGAGACACCAAACGTTGCTAGGTGCAACTGGTACAGGGAAAACTTTTACGATGTCCAATGTAATTAAAGAGATAAACCGGCCAACGTTAGTAATTGCACATAATAAAACATTAGCCGGTCAATTATATAGCGAGTTTAAGGAATTCTTTCCAAATAATGCGATAGAGTATTTTGTTAGTTATTATGATTACTATCAACCTGAAGCATATGTGCCGTCTACAGATACGTTTATCGAAAAGGATGCGAGCATTAATGATGAGATTGATAAACTAAGGCACTCAGCTACATCTGCACTATTCGAACGACGGGATGTTTTAATTGTAGCAAGTGTGTCGTGTATTTATGGTTTAGGTTCACCAGAAGAATATAAAAGTCAAGTACTTTCTATTCGAACAGGAATGGAAAAGGATCGCGACCAATTGCTGCGCGAACTAGTGGACATTCAATATGCCCGGAATGATATCAATTTCCAACGTGGTACCTTCCGTGTTCGCGGGGATTCCGTGGAAATTATACCAGCTTCTAAAGAAGAACACTGTATTCGGGTCGAATTTTTCGGGGATGAAGTCGATCGAATTCGTGAGGTGGATGCTCTAACCGGTGAGATTATTGGCGATAGAGAACATATTGCTATATTTCCGGCATCTCACTTCGTAACCCGAGAAGAAAAATTAAAGCTGGCAATTAAAAATATTGAAAAAGAATTAGAAGAGCGCTTAAAAGAGTTACGTGACCAAGGCAAGTTGTTGGAAGCACAGCGTTTAGAGCAGCGAACAAAATATGACCTAGAAATGATGCATGAAATGGGGTTTTGCTCTGGAATCGAGAATTATTCGCGTCATCTTACTTTACGAGAAGCAGGGGCAACACCATATACATTACTTGATTTTTTCCCAGATGACTTTTTAGTAATGATTGATGAGTCCCATGTCACATTACCGCAAATTCGCGGTATGTTTAATGGAGACCAGGCTCGGAAACAAGTACTTGTAGATCATGGTTTTAGATTGCCATCCGCATTAGATAACCGCCCGCTTCGTTTTGAAGAATTTGAAAAAGCAACCAACCAACTCGTATATGTTTCAGCAACTCCGGGTCCTTATGAGCAGGAGCATTCTCCAACAATGACGGAACAAATTATTCGCCCAACCGGCTTATTAGATCCAGAGGTGGAAGTACGACCAATTGAGGGACAAATTGATGATTTAATTGGAGAAATCCATATACGTTCGGAGAAAAATGAACGTGTACTTGTTACAACATTAACGAAAAAAATGTCCGAAGACTTAACAGATTATTTAAAAGAGCTTGGTATAAAAGTTGCTTACTTACATTCAGAAATTAAAACATTGGAACGAATCGAATTGATTCGTGATTTACGTGTTGGTAAATATGATGTTCTAATTGGCATAAACTTATTGCGTGAAGGACTTGATATTCCTGAAGTGTCACTAGTTGCTATATTAGACGCGGATAAAGAAGGCTTTTTACGATCGGAGCGATCGCTTATTCAGACAATGGGACGTGCTGCGCGTAATGAAAATGGGATGGTTATTATGTACGCAGATAAGATGACCAACTCGATGCAGGTTGCAATTGATGAGACGTATCGCAGACGGGAAAAACAGATAGCCTATAATGAAAAATATGGCATTACACCTACGACGATTAAGAAAGAAGTACGAGATGTCATACGGGCAACTGTTGCAGCTGAGGATCAAGTAACATATGAAAGTAAAACGAAAAGCGTTAGCAAGCTAGCAAAACAAGATAAAGAAAAAGTCATTGCCAATATGGAAAAAGAAATGAAGGAGGCTGCGAAAGCATTAGATTTTGAAAAAGCAGCTGAGCTTCGAGATATAATACTTGAACTGAAAGCAGGAAGGTGATCAAATGCCTAGTAAATATATTACGATTCAAGGGGCTAGGGCTCATAATTTAAAAAACATTGACGTAAACGTACCAAAGAACAAGCTAGTCGTCCTCACTGGACTGTCTGGTTCAGGAAAGTCGTCGCTCGCTTTCGATACGATTTATGCAGAAGGACAAAGGCGGTATGTAGAATCTTTATCGGCTTACGCAAGACAATTTTTAGGACAAATGGATAAACCGGATGTAGATGCTATTGAAGGTCTTTCACCAGCGATATCTATTGACCAAAAGACAACGAGTAAAAACCCACGCTCAACAGTTGGAACAGTTACGGAAATATATGATTACTTGCGATTATTATTTGCGCGTATTGGACACCCAACCTGCCCGAAGCATGGGGTGGAAATTACTTCACAAACAGTAGAGCAGATGGTAGATCGAATTATGGAGTATCCGGAGCGGACGAAAATGCAAATTTTAGCTCCGGTAGTTTCAGGGAGAAAAGGCGAGCATGTCAAGGTGTTTGAAAAATTAAAGCAAGAGGGCTACGTTCGGATTCGCGTAGATAAAGAAATGCGTGAAGTTACCGAAGAGATTAAGCTAGAGAAAAATAAGAAGCACTCCATCGAGGTCGTTATCGATCGGATTGTCGTGAAGGGAGGGATCGAGGCACGATTAAGTGATTCTATTGAAACAGCTCTAGCTTTAGGAGAAGGGAAAATTATGGTAGATGTCATTGGACAAGAAGAAATTACATTTAGTGAAAAGCACGCTTGTCCAATTTGCGGGTTTTCCATTGACGAATTAGAGCCACGCCTCTTTTCCTTTAATAGTCCATATGGTGCGTGTCCAACGTGTGATGGATTAGGTACAAACTTGGAAGTTGATTTAGACCTAGTCATCCCCAATTGGGATAAATCATTAAATGAGCATGCACTTGCGCCTTGGGAACCGATCAGTTCGCAATATTATCCGCAGTTGCTGAAAAGTGTTTGTGATCATTATGATATCGATATGGATATACCTGTGAAGGATATACCGAAAGAGAAAATGGATAAAATTTTATATGGTAGCGGGAAAGAGAAAATTCATTTCCACTATGTAAATGACTTTGGGAATGTACGTGATAATCATATTATGTTCGAAGGGGTCGTGCATAATGTAGCAAGGCGTTACAAAGAAACGAGTTCTGATTTCATTCGTGAAAATTTAGAAAAATATATGGCGCAAAAGAACTGTCCTACATGTAAAGGATACCGTCTGAAAGAAGAAGCATTAGCAGTTCGAATTAATGACAAACATATTAGTGAAGTGACTGATTTTTCCATTGTAGAAGCGCAAAGCTTTTTCCAATCCTTAGACTTATCTGAAAAAGAAATACAAATTGCCAAAATGATTTTAAAAGAGATATCTAATCGGCTGGAGTTTTTGAATAATGTGGGCTTGGACTACTTAACATTGTCGCGATCAGCAGGTACCCTCTCTGGTGGAGAAGCCCAGCGTATACGCTTGGCGACACAAATTGGATCAGCATTAACAGGAGTTCTTTACGTGCTCGATGAACCTTCTATTGGTCTCCATCAACGTGATAATGACAGATTAATTGGAACGCTGCAACGTATGCGCGATCTCGATAATACACTTATTGTGGTGGAACATGATGAGGATACGATGCTGGCTGCTGATTGGCTGATTGACATTGGACCAGGTGCCGGAGAGCATGGGGGGGAAATTGTCGCGAGTGATACACCAGAAAAGGTCATGGATAATGAACAGTCATTAACAGGGCAATATCTGTCTGGTAAGAAATTTATCCCTTTACCTGCAAAAAGAAGGAAGAAAGACAAGCCTGTCATCGAAGTGGTAGGGGCTGAGGAAAATAATTTACAGAAGGTTTCTGCCAAATTTCCAATTGGGTTGATGACCGTCGTTACCGGAGTATCTGGCTCGGGAAAAAGTACGTTAGTTAACGAAATATTATATAAGGCATTGGCCAAAGAGCTGTATACCGGAAAGCATAAACCTGGAAAACATAAACAAGTAAACGGGATAGAGCATATTGAAAAGGTCATTGATATAGATCAATCACCTATTGGTAGAACACCACGGTCAAATCCTGCCACATATACAGGAGTATTTGACGATATTCGGGAAGTTTTTGCACAAACCAATGAAGCGAAAGTTCGGGGATATAAGAAAGGTCGATTTAGTTTTAACGTGAAAGGTGGTCGTTGTGAGGCTTGTCGTGGTGATGGCATTATCAAGATAGAAATGCATTTCCTTCCAGATGTCTATGTTCCATGCGAAGTTTGCCATGGTAGCAGGTATAATCGGGAAACGTTGGAGGTAAAGTATAAAGGAAAGAATATTTCTGAAGTACTCGGTTTAACCATCGAGGAGGCACTGGAATTCTTCGCTAATATACCGAAAATAAAGCGAAAGCTACAAACCATTTTTGACGTCGGACTTGGCTATATCAAGCTCGGCCAGCCAGCAACAACTCTATCTGGAGGAGAAGCACAGCGTGTGAAGCTGGCAAGTGAATTACACCGACGCTCCAATGGTAAATCTTTTTACATTTTAGATGAACCAACGACAGGGCTACATGTGGATGATATTAGTCGTTTATTAAATGTATTACAGCGATTGGTTGATAACGGCGATACGGTGTTAATTATTGAGCATAATTTAGATGTGATTAAAACAGCCGATCATATTATCGATCTTGGTCCTGAAGGCGGTGCAGGAGGTGGCAAAATTATAGCTACAGGCACGCCGGAACAAATTGCTAAAAAAGAGAATTCCTATACAGGAAAATATTTAAAAAATGTTTTAGACCGGGATAGGCAACGGATGGAAGCTTCCATAAAAAGAAAAGAGCAACTAACCACAAAGTAATATAATATTTTAAAGTAAGTAAAGCGTGTTAAAAGTATAGGAATTTTTCCTATGCTTGAAACACGCTTATTGATTTACAAAAGCTGTTTCTTCGTTTCTATATGGAATGCAGTGATGTCCTTTTTGGGGAATTCGATAACCAATAACCCCCTACTGAAAGTCACGTTTTGTATTAGAGGAAATGGTGGCACTTTACTTCTAGAATGTGAAATGTATTCCACTTTGGGTTTAGAAACGTTCCATTTTTTAAAAATCAGTTTTACTAAACCGGCATAAAAGCAAAATCATCAAGGTGAAAATAGATTTAAACATTCGACCGAAGCGGCATATGTTTATGTTTTGACCATTTCTGTTTCATTCGATAAGCTAAAAGGAGCAGAAAACGGGGAGGAACCACAATGAAACCAATTCAAATCGAACTAGTACAACAGTGGTTGGATAAATTTACAAATCAAACAGTTTATATTCATGTAGAAACGACCAATGGTGCATATGCTAGTCATTTAGACGAAAAAGCTTATAATGTAGGCGCATATGTTAGAAATGTGCAAATCACTTATAATCAGGCTAAAATTGTAGGAGAAGGAAACGCTTATCGGATCGGCTTAAAAACAAGCAATGGCTGGATTTATGCAGAAGGACTAACAGACTGGACGATCCATGAAGGGTCGAAAATCCTACTTGCTGGACATGATCGTGAAGGGCGATTAATGGTAGCATTGCAAATTAGTGAAACGCCATTTGACTATTAATTTTGATGAAACAGGTGATAAAAAATGGAAAAACATGTTGTTGTGATTTTACCACATCCAGATGACGAATCGTTTGGCGCTGCTGGTACCATTGCAGAGTTCCGTAGTCAGGGGATTCCAGTGACTTATTTATGTGGAACGCTTGGTGAAATGGGCAGAAATATGGGCAATCCGCCATTTGCCAATCGAGAAACTTTACCAGAGATTCGTAAGCAAGAATTAAAAAATGCATGTGACGTGTTAGACATGGATTTACAAATGCTAGGTTATCGAGATAAAACGATTGAATTTGAAGACCGTACAGAAGTAGCTAACCATTTGCAGCGTATCTTAGAAGACGTTAAGCCAAGTCTAGTTATTACGCATTATCCTGGTTACGCCGTACATCCAGATCATAATGCACTTGGAGCAGCTGCTATTCAAGCTGTGGAGCAGATGGAAGAAGATCACCGTCCTGTTGTTTGGGCACAGGCGTTTGCCAGAGGCTTTCAAGAAAAGTTAGGCAATCCAGATGTCATCAATGATGTAGAGGCGTATTTTGAAACAAAAATGGAGGCAATCTTATGTCACCAATCGCAAGCAGGTGGCATTATCGGTAAATTAAAGGACTATAAGGAATTAGGTGCAGAAGTTTTACAAGAAGCGAAAACACGATTTGGAAAAGAAGTATTTTTTATTTGGAAGTTTCAGTAATCTAGTTTGAGACGAGAACGCGACCTATCTTAAATGAATGGAGGCATTGTTGATGAAAAGGTTATACCGTTCAGAAACTAATACGATGGTAGCAGGAGTATTAGGTGGATTAGGAGAATATTTTCGTATGGACCCCACTATTTTAAGACTCTTATTTGTTGTTGTATTGTTTATGAGTTTTTTTACGGTAGCTGTTATTTATCTAGTTGCAGCGGTCATTATTCCAGCTGAAGGGGAGATCCGTTAATTATGATGAGATGGCTTTTATCTATTGTTTTGAACGCCGTGGCGCTTATCGTCGTTGCTCAATTATTTACTTCTTTTCATTTAGAAGGATTTGGCACAGCAGTTTTGGCGAGCTTTATTCTATCGATTTTAAACATTCTTGTAAAGCCCATATTAGTTATCTTAACTTTACCTATTACAGTGCTTACTTTAGGGCTCTTTTTATTTATCATTAATGCGATTACTCTTATGATGACACAAGCAGTAATGGGCAGCTCCTTTGATATCGATGGCTTCGGCACAGCAGTTTTGGCTGCGATTATTATTTCTTTTATTAATCTGTTATTAAATCGGTTAGTGCAAGATTCTTTGAGATAAAGAGAGGGGGAATCGTCTTTTAAAATAGGATAGCAGAAAGTATACAAAATCTTTTGGCTTAGAGAGATGTTTTTTTAAAAAGATAAGCAAGTATCAAATGAAGAGCTTGGGGATAACGAAATTTAATGGATCGTAGGCATATTTGTCTACGATTTTTACACGGGATGTGCTACAATGAAGAAAACTTTTGCTTCATTAAATTCCATGGAAGCATTGTTTTCCATTACATATGCAAAGGGTAAGCATTATAATGGATGTACGTTACTAAATGTCATTATGTTTTGTACCATACAGCAAATGTATAAGCTATATAAAATGTAGTTGCTTACTTATAGCAGGTTGCCGTTTAGCACAAGGAGGATAATGAACAATGTCAACAGTTCGCACAAAAGATTTACTCGAAAATTTTAATCTAACACTAATGGCAGGAAAAGATGGCTTAAATAGAGAAATTACAACTGGAGATATTTCTCGACCAGGCATTGAAATGACGGGTTATTTCAAATATTATCCTAAAGAAAGACTTCAACTAATAGGAAGAACAGAAATGGCTTATTTTTTGGAACTCAGTGATGAGGAAAAAGCCAGTCGGGTGGATCAACTATGTACAGATGTAACTCCGGGGATAGTAGTTACAAGAAATATGGAAATTCCTCAAGTTATGATCGATGCCGCTAATGAATCAGGTGTTCCTATTTTGCATTCTAAACAAAAAACAACGCGAGTCATTAGTAGATTGACCAATTTTTTAGAAGCTAAATTTGCTCCATTTACTGCTATACATGGAGTTCTCGTTGACGTTTATGGAGTCGGTGTGCTTATCATGGGGCAAAGTGGAGTAGGGAAAAGTGAAACAGCCTTAGAACTCGTAAAGCGGGGGCATCGGCTCGTTGCTGATGATAGTGTAGAAATTCGCCAAGAAGATTATGATAGCTTAATTGGGAATTCGCCTCCATTGATTGAGCATCTGCTGGAAATACGGGGGCTAGGAATTATTAATGTAATGACATTGTTTGGAGCAGGATCTGTACGAAACTATAAAAAGATTTCCCTCATTATCAATTTGGAGAATTGGGATCAACATAAGCAGTATGATCGTCTTGGCTTGGATGAAGACAAAATGAAAATTATGGATGTGGAATTACCGAAAGCGACGATTCCTGTTCGACCAGGACGAAATCTAGCTGTCATTATTGAAGTTGCAGCAATGAATTTTCGTCTGAAACGGATGGGAGTCAATGCGGCAGAAGAGTTTTCGGAGCGATTAACAAGTATGATTGATCAAGAGACGGATCATCACTTGTAAGGAGGAAAAATATGAGCTGTTCAGCAGAACCTCTAGACAGAGTATTTTTACAAATAGGATCCTTCCCTATTTATTGGTATGGCGTTATTATTGCTACTGGATCTTTTTTAGGTCTTCTATTAGCAAACCGTGAAGTAAATCGACTTGGGATGAAGAAAGATATTATGGTTGATTTAGTGGTTTTTGCAATTCCAATTGCCATTATTTCAGCGAGAATTTATTATGTCATTTTTGAATGGGAACAGTATGCAGGTAGAAGCTGGACAGATATAGTTGCCATTTGGGAAGGCGGAATCGCAATTCATGGCGCCCTAATTGGATCTGTTTTAACAGCTATTGTCTATGCTCGTGTGAAAAATGAATCGTTTTGGCAATTAGCAGATATTGCTGCTCCGAGCCTTATTTTAGCACAAGCAATAGGGCGCTGGGGTAACTTTATGAATCAAGAGGCACATGGAGAACCTATTTCTTCAGCTACATACGAAAGTTTCCATCAATATTTACCTGATTTTATTATGAATCAAATGTGTATTAATGGAGTTATGTATCATCCAACCTTTCTATATGAGTCGGTTTGGAATATCCTCGTCTTTGCATTACTACTGCTGTTAAGGAGATTGAACCCTCTTCGTGGTGAAATTTTCTTAAGCTATGCGATCATGTATTCCATCGGACGTTTCTTCATTGAAGGTATGCGTACAGACAGTCTGTATGTTTTCGGTGACCTGCGTCAGGCACAAGTTATTTCGATTGTGATTATACTAGTTGCGCTTATTTTAATTATTTATCGTCGTAGAGCGTCCCAAGTCCATTATTTGGATATTATGAAAGAACAATCGCACACAAAGAAAGCAAAATCTGCGGGGGCTAAAAACAAGAAGAAGAAAAAGAAATAAGATTGACGTAACTGTTGTTCCTCATGTAATCTGCCTGAATATTCCCTCTTCAAAACGGAAAGGTGATATAAAGCACTTGAAGGTATGATTAATTTCTGCAAGATATCGAAAGCGGGAAGGAGCGACAATAGAAAAAGTGTTTTCTCATTTTTAAGGGCGCTTAAAATGTTAGTCACTTTTTTCCATGGGGTTGGAGAAAATTTCATAAGTTGAGCCACGCGTTCATACTTCTAGAAAAAGGTCGTTACAGATAGAATTTTTGTGAAATATATGTAGCAATAAGATATACGGGGAGTGTGTATTATCGGGGTACATTCGAATAAATGCTAGAGGAGAGAAGGTATAATGAAAGGAACCGTACAACGAGGGCTCAAGCAAGGGCTTTTAACGACTTGGACATTGGGGAAGGTTATCTTTCCGATTACGTTAATGGTAACTATCTTACAATTCACACCAATACTTCCTTGGGCCATGGGAAAATTAACCCCATTAATGGGATTGTTCGGCTTGTCCGGAGAAGCAGCCGTTCCGTTGGTGTTAGGAAATGCTTTAAATTTATATGCAGGTATAGCGGCAATTGTTTCTTTTGAATTTACGGTAAAAGAAGTCTTTATCATGGCGATTATGCTATCATTTTCACATAATTTGTTTATTGAATCAGCAGTTGCTTCCAGAGTTGGCGTAAGCTGGTGGTTTATTTCTGGAATTCGAGTCGCTCTAGCGCTAATTGCAGGAACGGTGATTAATCTAGTTTGGAATGGCGGAGCGGAACAAGCGGTATATGGATTTATTTCCAATTCTGATCCCGCTTTAAATGGGTGGATAGAAATCGCTGCGCATGGATTGCAAACAGCTGCCATTGCTATACTTCAATTGGCATTTATTGTCATACCTCTGATGGTTATCATGCAATTTTTACGGGAAATGGGCTGGCTGACAAAGCTTTCCAAAGGATTTGCTCCATTTACACGAGCTCTAGGTATGAAGGAAAATACTTCCATGACGATGGTTGCCGGGTTAACCATTGGTTTAGCTTATGGAGCTGGTGTTATGATCCAAGCTGTAAAAGAAGATGGGGTGGAGAAGAAGGACATGATGCTCGCACTTATCTTTCTTGTCTCTTGTCATGCGGTGGTAGAAGATACATTGGTATTTATTCCACTTGGGATCCCAGTTTGGCCATTATTAATTATTCGCTTAGTTACAGCTATCGTATTAACGATGATCATAGCATTTATTTGGAATAAACTAGAGAAGGAAAAAAGAAAGGAACCAGCAACAAATGAGCATTCGTACAATACTTTTTGATTTGGATGGAACATTGATTGATACAAACGAGTTAATTATTGCTTCGTTTTTTCATACATTTGGACAATTTGAATATCAGTTTACTCGAGAAGAAATAATTGAATTTAATGGACCGCCTTTGTTGGATACGTTTAAGGCAATTGATGCAAAAAAAGCAGAAAATATGGTGAAAACGTATCGGACCCATAATATGAAGGAACATGATAACTATGTAAAGGTTTTTCCTTTTGTAGAAGAAACATTGGAACAGTTAAAGCAAAACGGTCTGAAACTTGGGGTCGTTACAACTAAAATGCGTCAAGGCGTGAAAAAGGGACTGGCAACAACTAAGTTAGAGTCATATTTTGATACTGTTATTACGTTGGATGATGTGAAACATCCAAAGCCACACGCAGAACCAGTAATGAAAGCAATGGGTAATTTAGCGGCTGATGCGGCTACGACATTAATGGTAGGTGACAATTCCCATGACCTGGAGGCAGGGAAAAACGCCGGCGTGCAAACTGCTGGCGTAGCATGGTCTTTTAAAGGGAAAGAGCGATTGCTGCAATATAAGCCTACGTACATGCTGGAGGATATGCGTGATCTTTTAACCATTACAGGAGTGTAACCCATGCGAAGAACCAAGCGTTATCCTGTGCAACATACCAATTCTTTATGGCAAATTTATAAAACCGTTTCGTTTTGGAAAGTTGTTCGTAATTTTATTGTTATCCAAATGGCTAGGTATACCCCATTTTTACCCGTTAAAAATTGGCTTTATCGTCACTGCCTAGCGATGAAAATTGGTAAACACACGGCATTTGCTCTTATGGTTATGCCAGACATTATGTTTCCTGAGAAAATAACAGTAGGGGAAAATTGTGTCATCGGTTTTAATACGACGATTCTAGCTCATGAATACTTAATTACAGAATATCGGATCGGTGAGGTTACTATTGGTGATGAAGTGATGGTTGGAGCAAATACAACCATTCTACCTGGGGTTCATATTGGAAATGGAGCCATTATATCAGCTGGTACGTTGATCCATAAAGATGTGCCTGAAGGAGCATTTGTTGGTGGGAATCCGATGCGAATCATCCATACAAAGGAAGAGAGGAATGACCAAACGAAACAGGACGAAAGCAGGTGAGCGATTTGCAAGTGCCAACTGGTATATTACCAGCCATACGCAAGATGAAGGACTTTGATAAAGCTTTAGAAACAGGATATCCGACGATTGTCATTTTAGAAACACGCTTATCGCAGATCAAGAGTCTCGTTTCATACACAAAAAAATCAAACAAGAATATTTTAATTCATTTTGATCTAATCCAAGGTTTGAAGTCAGATGATTACGGGATGGAATACGTGCTTCGGGAAATTAAACCGGATGGGATTCTATCCACAAGAGCAAATGTAATTCGTATGGCTAAAAAGCATGGCTTGCTCGCTATCCAACGTATGTTTTTATTGGATAGTTTAGCATTAGAACAAAACTTGAAATTGATTGAAAATGCGCAGCCAGATTGCATTGAAGTATTACCAGGGTTAATGCCGGCAATGATTCAATATATTAATGAGCAAACAAATCTACCGGTTATTGCTGGAGGTCTTATAAAAACGATTGATCAAGTAAGGGAAGCTTTAGAGGCAGGAGCTGTGGCAATTTCGACATCTAATACGGAGCTTTGGTGAGTCTGGATAAACAAAACATTGTCGTTGATCTTGCATGTATGTTATACTAAATGTAAGTTAATAGATGGACGGAGATATGGAGAAGCCGCAAAGCAGCTAATATAGTATATTAGTCTGTTTTGTGGCTTTCTTTTTTACACAAGTGTTTGATAAACATGTCTCTTTGCCATCTGTAGATTATATTTTCGATACAGTTTATACATGAGTATCCTCTAAAAAGGGTATGGATATGTATAAACAATAGTCGACGATGGGGAGTGAATGTTCATGAATATTTTTTCAAGTTTTCAACGTCAGGATAAATTAACAAATATGGAAAAAAAGCAGCTGGATTTATTAGTAATCGGTGGGGGTATTACTGGATCAGGTATTGCTTTGGACGCTGTTATGAGAGGGATGAATATAGGCTTGGTTGAGATGCAGGACTTTGCAGCAGGTACCTCCAGTCGCTCCACCAAACTTGTTCACGGTGGTCTTCGCTACTTAAAGCAAATGGAAGTAAAAATGGTGGCAGAAGTAGGTCGGGAGCGAGCGGTTGTATACGAAAATGGTCCCCATGTAACAACTCCGGAGTGGATGATGCTTCCATTCCATAAAGGTGGGACATTTGGCCCGTTTACCACTAATATTGGCTTGCGTGTATATGATTTATTAGCCGGAGTCAAAAAATCAGAACGGCGAAAAATGTTAAATAAGGAAGAGGCACGGGCAAAAGAGCCGTTAATTAAACAAGATGGCTTAAAAGGTGCAGGTTATTACGTAGAATATAAAACAGACGATGCCCGTCTTACCATTGAAGTACTAAAAAAGGCAGTACAAAAAGGGGTTCATGCAGTAAATTATGCGAAGGTTGTTGATTTTATATACAACGAAAACCAGCAGATAGCGGGTGCTGTAATAGAAGACCAAATTCATGGAAAGCATTATAGAGTGTATGCGAAAAAAATAATTAATGCGGGAGGTCCTTGGGTAGATGAGTTAAGAGAAATAGACGGATCAAAACAAGGAAAAGCACTACATCTCACGAAAGGTGTACATCTTGTGTTTTCGAAAAAAGTCTTTCCATTACAACAGGCAATTTATTTTGATAGCCCGGACGGACGGATGATTTTTGCTATACCACGGGAAAATGTCACATATGTCGGAACAACCGATACGAGCTATAAAGGAGATATCGCAAATCCAACGATGACGGTCGCTGATCGTGATTATATTTTGGATGCGATTCACTATATGTTTCCATCACTAAATATCACAGCAGATCATGTTGAATCAAGCTGGGCTGGTTTACGTCCACTAATTGCGGAAGAAGGCACAGACAATCCGAGTGAAATATCACGGAAGGATGAAATTTTTATCTCTGACTCGGGGCTGATATCGATGGCGGGTGGAAAACTGACAGGTTATCGCAAAATGGCGGAAGAAGCAGTAGATACAGTTGCCAAACGGTTAAAAGAGGAGGAGGGCATTTTATACTCTAAATCAGATACCGTGCACCTGCCAATCTCAGGAGGAGAAGTTGGCGGTTCCAAGGGATTTGCAAAATTTATAGTTCGAAAAACAGATGAAGCAATAGCTGAAGGAATGGATGAAGCAACTGCAAAACGATTGATTCATCGATACGGAGCTAACTTTGATCAAATCTTGGAACTTTATCGAAACAAACAACAGGAAGCAAGTGATAAAGGGATGGATCGCTGTCTATTGGCCGAACTTATATATGCCATGGAGTTCGAGTCCGCATACAAGCCAGTAGATTTCTTCATTAGACGGACAAGTGCGTTGTTTTTTGAAATTGACTGGGTGAGAGCCCATCAAGAGAAAGTGATTGCATATATGGCTAAAGAATTAAAGTGGACAGAGGAGCAAACAGAAGAATATACGAATGAGTTAAACTTGGCGATCGACGAGGCCGTCCATCCACAACCAAATAATTAACCGTTTGAGGACATCTGGTGTATGCTGGATGTCCTTTGCTATCTGTCTAAGAAAGGTAACGGCTTACATAATTCTGCATAGCCCTTCAATCTTGGAAGATGAAATCCAAGGCAAGGGCTAAGTGAAGGTTTAGCGGTAGTCAAATATCCGAATCTGCTCAGAGGTCTTTTGGTCACAACTTGTGTACTACCAATTAATGGAGATATAAGCACTCCCGATTTATGATACAATTTGAAATGTTTCGGTAGATTTTTACATTATTGAACGTATATCCTCTTATTCCCTGTTGCGCTACTATATCAAACCGTTAATAAATATGATATACTTTGATCGTATGTTTACAGACTAGGGGGATATTCATGCAACAAGTTACAAGTAAATCCAATGAAAGACAAACCAACGTTCTCCCTTTTATTCCTGAAGGTGATTTTTATTTCACAAAGGGTGTAGAAGCTTTTCAAAAAAGGAAATTTGATATTGCGGTAAAGTGGCTAAAAAAAGCAATTGATCACAAACCCGATGAGGCTTTATATCAATGCCAGCTATCGATTATATATACAGAAATTGGTGCATATCATGCTGCCAATGACCTTTTAATGCATGTATTAAAGATTTCGGAGAATGTGGATTGTTACTATTTATTAGCGAATAATTTTGCACATCTTGGTTTATTAAATGATGCAAAAAAATATGCCAATCTTTATATACAAAAAGATCCAGATGGCGAATTTAAAGAAGAAGTTCTCCATCTATTAGAATTAATCGATATTGAAGAAGAAGATACAGATGAAGCGTTAGAGGAAGAAGATGAGCTGCTTATTTATCAGGAAACGGTTTTTTATCATATGGAGCATTATGAGTGGGAAAAGGCCCTTCATATTTTAAAGGAGATGCTCGTGTTATTTCCAGAGCATCCAAATACGAAACATGATTATACGCAAGCGCTCTTTTTTCTAGGTGATGAGCAACAAGCACTTAATATAGAACTGGAAGCAATACAGACGAATCCGGATTCACTGTATGGACGCAGTAATTTGGCTTTATTTTATTACTATTTAGGTAAGGAAAAAGAATATAATTTCTATATAGAGCCATTACTAAAGGTATATCCGATTCATGAACAACAAAAGCTGCGTATTGCTATAACAATGGCTCGTACGGGAAAGTTTGTCGAAGCGGTAAGACGGTTTAAGATGTTAGCTAAAGATAAGGTGAGCGGCCATTTGTCATATTTTCGCTTTTATGCATTAACTGTATACCATAATGGTGAGCATGAAAAAGCAATTTCCATTTGGAAGGAAGGATGTAAAAGACATCCTGAATTAATCAGTGAAACAACGCCTTGGAACTAGGATTGTAGGGCCTGAGCATAATAATAGACGAATGATGCTTCGTTTATTAAGCTTAATATGGCTGAATTATTTACGAGAAAAGAGGCGAATAGAATGTCTGATATAAAAATGTACGATGTAATTATTGCAGGAGCAGGCCCAGCCGGAATGACTGCGGCTGTTTATGCCTCTCGAGCTAACTTAGAAACATTAATGATTGAACGTGGTATACCTGGTGGTCAGATGGCAAATACGGAAGACGTGGAAAACTATCCGGGATATGATCATATTCTTGGTCCAGATCTATCCAATAAAATGTTTGAACATGCCAAAAAGTTCGGTGCTGAATACGCTTATGGCGATATAAAAGAAGTTGTCGACCATGGTGAATATAAAACGGTTGTTGCGGGACAAAAAGAATATCATACTAGAGCGTTAATCATAACTACTGGCGCGCAATATAAAAAACTTGGCATTCCTGGAGAAGAAGAGCTTAGCGGTCGCGGTGTCTCCTATTGTGCTGTTTGTGATGGCGCATTTTTCAAAGATAAAAATCTGGTCGTGATTGGCGGCGGAGATTCTGCTGTAGAGGAAGGTATTTATTTGACTCGTTTTGCTAACAAAGTAACAATTGTTCATCGTCGCGATCAATTGCGAGCACAACGCATTCTTCAAGACCGAGCATTTGAAAATGATAAAATTGATTTTATCTGGGATACCGTAGTAGAAAAAATCAATGAAAGTGCTGGAAAAGTTGGCAGTGTCACATTGAAAAACAATAACACAGGCGAAACATATGACCATGAAATTGATGGTGTGTTCGTCTATATCGGTATGGTGCCATTAAGCGAACCGTTTCAGGCGTTGGGGATTACCAATGAGGATGGCTATATTCCAACAAATGAAAATATGGAAACAAAGATACCTGGTATATTTGCTGCCGGCGATATTCGAGAAAAAACATTACGTCAAATTGTAACAGCTACTGGAGACGGCAGTATTGCAGCAGAGCAAGCAATTAAATATGTTGAAGATTTAATGGAAGAGTTAAAAACGGCACAATCATAGGAAACTACGAGGCTGTTCAAAAAGTGCGCTAAAAATGACAGGGATAACTTCTTTGTTTTAGCAAAGCGTTATCCTTTTCCTACGGGGAATGGGTTTAGAGGGAGCCTATACGATTGCTCCTATATATGTATTGCACATCGGATTTTCTGTTAAAACCGCCCATGTCCTGACGGGCGAAGAAATCAGGACATCTTTGTACAAGCGCGCTGGATTTCGCCGCTTTGAACTCAGGTGCTCATGTGCTAGTGTCAGCACTTGAACAGGTTAGGAAAAGGCTACAACAGCAATACATGCATACAGAAAAAGTGTTTTTCTTTTGCAAGGACGCCTGAGACCTTAGCAGACCCCGGTCCTTTTTAAACACGTACTTTAAGAAAAATTTACGTTGAGTCATTGCTTTTTAATCACGCTGTAATATTAGCGCAACATTCGTGGGGTATAATGAAAACTAACTAATTGACCCCCTTTTAATAGATAGATTAGTTATTTAGCACAGATGAGAGCATCTGTGTTCTTTTTTGTTTTGAACAAGCCATTTCTGCTCATGCTTACGATGATGTGCATTGCGGCATTGCGTCGCATGACAGCAGTTATGGTGGACGTCGGCTTATCTCGCTATACCATAGAGGTATCACATCTGTTGGGGAAATTTACTTTTTACTTCTACTAATTCTTGATGCGACGACCAATTTGTCAGAAGCCATAATTCATTTGTTTATCATTCCAACAGCATGTTAACCTTACGGATTTTAAAAAATTTTTGATAAATGAAGGTGTAACTATGAATATAAGCTATATGAGTCGTGCGAAAACATTATGCCTTTCAATTGGAGAAATTATTTCGAATGTTGGATCATTTTCGATTTAAAAGAGAATATTTGCACAAAGAGAAGCTACTTTTTTAAAAATATTAAAGAGAGATTGCAACCGAGCTGTTTCTATTATGACAAACCGAGTCATAAATAAGGAAGTTTCATTTTCATCATAAAACTAGTATAATTGGGATGGTAGTAAAAGTTTTTATTTAGTTTCGGTTCATTTAGAGGTGATGGAAATGAAACAAGTAGCTAATTGCATCGTAATAGATCAAGAGCAAATTTTAGTTTTAAAAAAACCGAAGCATGGCTGGTATGCAATACCTGGTGGGAAAATGGAGTTTGGCGAAACCATAAAAGAAGCGGTCGTCAGGGAATATAAAGAAGAAACAAATTTAACCATTCAGAATCCAAAGCTAGCAGGAGTATTTACGTTTACTATTATACAGGGCAAGCGACGGGTGGAAGAATGGATGATGTATACATTTACTTGTAAAAGCTATTGTGGCGAACTTGCTGCATTCTGTAGAGAGGGAGAACTGGAATGGGTTCCCATCAATCAAGTGCAGCACTTACCAATGGCTGAAGGAGATCGGCTGATTTATAAGCAAATCTTTGAGAATGAAAATGAACATGTTGTATCTGGAGCTTTTGCTTATACGCCGACAGATAAATTGATTGAGTATCGAATGGACTCGTAACATGATTTAATTTTACAGATGAAGCTTTGGAGCGGTAATGACAGTCTTCATTTTGCTTATTATGGATAAAATAAAATGAAAAGCCATACGAATGAGTTCCACTTTATACGTTGTATCATAAGTTAATAACTGACGTTCTAAATTCCTAATGGATTAAGTAACAGGAATCTTTTTATAATCATTTTAACAGGAAGCGAATGAGAGAGGGAGACAAATCATATGAGTGAAAATCAGGAAACAAAATTAGTTATTATCACTGGAATGTCAGGTGCCGGTAAAACAGTTGCTGTGCAAAGTTTTGAAGATTTAGGGTACTATTGCGTTGATAATCTTCCTCCAACATTATTACCAAAATTTATTGATCTCATGAAGGATTCGACAAACAATATTCAGCGAGTCGCGCTCGTTATGGATTTACGTGCCAGAGAATTTTTTGATTCTTTATTTGAAGCATTAGATGTTTTAGCGGATGAAGAATGGCTGGACGAACATGTTCTGTTTTTAGATGCAAAAGATGAAAAGCTCGTCAGTAGATATAAAGAAACAAGACGTTCTCATCCGCTTGCTGTGGGAGGATTGCCTCTTAATGGAATACGCCAAGAAAGAGAAATATTGGATGAACTAAGAGGAAGAGCACAAAGGATTATTGATACAACCAATTTAAAACCGAAAGAGCTTCGTGAAAAGATAGTTCAAACATATTCAGAAGAAGATCAAGAAGTATTTTCTGTGCATATGGTTTCATTTGGTTTTAAATATGGTTTACCGATTGATGCTGATCTTGTATTCGATGTTCGTTTTCTCCCAAATCCTCATTATGTAACTAATTTACAGCCGTTGACAGGCTTAAACAAAGATGTATCTTCTTATGTGTTTCGATGGACGGATACACAAAAGTTTATGGCAAAAGTTCTTGATTTGTTGCAATTTATGCTTCCGCAATACAAAAAAGAAGGTAAGTCACAATTGGTAGTAGCCATTGGTTGTACTGGTGGGCAACACCGTTCTGTAGCACTGGCTGAATATTTTGCTAAAGAACTGCAAAAAGGTTATATCACGCACGTCACTCATCGTGATATTGACAAAAGAAAGGGACATTAAATAATGATGAATCAGCAGAAACTCCCGAACGTAGTAGTTGTTGGAGGTGGGACTGGAATGCCTGTTCTCCTTCGTGGTCTAAAGGATTTGCCAATTGATTTGACGGCATTGGTTACAGTTGCTGATGACGGAGGAAGTACGGGAAGAATACGTAATGAGATGGCAATTCCAGCGCCAGGAGATATTCGTAATGTAATTGCTGCTTTGTCTGACGCAGAACCGATGCTGATTGAATTATTTCAGCATCGATTTGATGTTTGTAATGGATTATCTGGTCATTCGTTGGGTAATTTATTATTAGCGGCAATGACTTCGATTACTGGGAATTTTAATATGGGAATTAGAGAAATATCCCGTGTCTTAAATGTCAAAGGGAAAATTTATCCAATTTCTAATGAAAATATGTCTCTTCATGCAGAAATGGAGGATGGGACAATTGTATCTGGAGAGTCGAACATCCCGTTAGCGAATAAAAGGATAAAGCGTGTATTTTTAAGTCCGCAGCCAGTGAAACCATTGCCAAATGCAGTCCGTGCTTTAAATCGTGCGGATTTAATCGTTATCGCGCCAGGGAGTTTATATACAAGTATCATGCCGACAATTATCATGCCACAAATTGCAGAGGCAATCAAACATGCAAAAGGGCGGGTTGTGTACGTGTGTAATGTGATGACCCAGGAAGGCGAAACGACGGGTTATACAGCAGCAGATCACGTACAAGCTATTTGCGATCATATTGGTGATGCAAGCATCGACGCAATTGTTGTACATAATGAACCCATAGAGAAAGCGATACGGGAGGTTTATGCAGAAGAAAATGCTACCCCGGTTGTATATGATACACAACGATTAATGGATATGGGTCTACAGATTATCGAAGGAGATATCATTGATCCCACACAGCCTACGTTAAGACATGATAATAATAAAGTTGCTTCATTGCTCTATTCATTGTTAAAAAATGACTATATAGGATACAAACATTATGGTGGATGAAAGAAACCATTGCAAGAAGATACATTGATTTAGCAATCGATAGTACATTGTCTGGTATAATACTATGTTTCTTTAGACTCTTTACCGTTTATTCCGCATATAAGATGTCGTAAAGCCTTTGCTTCGAGGGGGGTCCTAAGTAAATAGAAAATATGAGTTGAGGATAGCGCACCTAAGTTCTTGAGATGGGGGTTTTCACTTTATAGCTGCTGTTTGAACAGCCACTTATATGTAGAAGGGAGGGGATAAGTATGTCCTTTGCTTCCGAAATAAAAAAAGAATTAACAGCAATGGAAATATCGGATTGCTGTAAATATGCTGAATTAGCTGCATTAGTTCGGATGAATGGAGCTATCTCTTTGTCCAGGCAAAAATATACGTTAGATGTACAGACGGAAAATGCTGCTATTGCGAGAAGAATTTATATGTTAATTAAAGCCATTTACGATATAAGAGTAGAATTATTAGTAAGAAGAAAAATGAAGCTGAAAAAAAATAATGTGTATATTGTTCGCTTAAATGAAGGGGTAAAAACCATATTGGTAGACCTGCATATTTTGCAGGAGCCAATGACATTTACGAGAACCATTTCGGAGACATTTGTGCATAAGCCTTGCTGTAAGAAAGCTTACTTACGAGGAGCTTTTCTTGCAGGTGGATCAATTAACAATCCAGAAACCTCGTCTTATCATCTGGAAATTTTTAATTTTTATGAAGAACATAACGATTCTTTGTGTGATCTGCTTAACCAATTTGAATTGCGCGCCCGTAAATTAGCACGCAAAAATGGTTATATTGTTTATATAAAAGAAGCAGAAAAAATTACGGAATTCTTAGGTGTTATTGGTGCTCATAACGCTTTGTTTAAATTTGAAGATGTTCGCATTGTTCGAGACATGCGTAATTCAGTTAACCGAATCGTTAACTGTGAAACGGCAAATCTAAACAAAACAATTGGAGCGGCATTCCGACAAATTGAGAATATCCAGTTTATAGAGCGGACAGTTGGTCTAGATCAACTTCCTGAAAAATTAAGGGAAATTGCGATTCTTCGGGTAAAACATCAAGAAGTATCTTTAAAAGAATTGGGAGAATTAGTGGAGAGCGGTAAAATATCGAAATCTGGTGTTAATCACCGACTAAAGAAAATCGATGCCTTTGCAGAAAAAATTAAAAATGGAGAGTTTGTACCATAAGCTTTGCTTGTAAAATATACCATGATATAATAAATGTAAAATGATGTTATATTGTTTTCGATTAGATAAATATGTTGTTTTGCTAGGCAGAAGGGGCTGGAGTACCTAAATGGTTAACGATAAATGCGAATAACCCATTCTTAGCTTCGAAAATATGCATAGGCTAAAGCAGAAAGAGTAACGGCGAGATCTCACTCCGTATGTTAGCACGATGAGACTCGCAAGCCGTTCTCTGAAATCGAAATGGTTATTTACTACACCATCCACTATGTGTAAATAGTTCGGATTAAACACTTTGTTCCAGACCTCATTATGAACATTGGATTAGAAATAAAATAATTAGTGACAGCGCTTTCGCGTTCGGGGAGGATGAGATAGTTGGTTGAGCGACTGATTAAGGTAAAGCTGCCTGCGGGTTTACAGGCGAGACCGGCAGCTGAATTTGTTCAAGAAGCAAATCGTTTTACGTCTCATGTTTTTATCGAAAAAAATGGAAAAAAAGTAAATGCGAAAAGTATTATGGGATTAATGAGTATAGCCGTAACGAAGGGGGAGGAGATTACACTTATTGCGGATGGAACAGATGAGGAAACAGCGATTGAAAGATTAACGAAATTTGTGTCAGAAACATAGAAAACCGCCCTCTTCTAAAAAAGGGCGGTTTTCTATGGGAAATTATTCGGGTTTACGTTCTAAGACTTTATCTATTAAACCATAATCTACGGACTTCTCAGCTGTCATAAAATTGTCGCGGTCTGTATCACGTTCAATTACTTCAATTGGTTGTCCTGTGCGCTCCGCAAGAATCTGGTTGATTTTTTCACGCATCTGAATAATTCTGCGAGCATGGATTTCAATGTCTGCAGCTTGCCCCTGTGTTCCGCCTAATGGCTGGTGAATCATTACTTCACTATTTGGCAATGCGTAACGTTTACCTTTTGCTCCTGCAGTTAACAGAAATGCTCCCATAGAAGCTGCCATACCTGTACAGATAGTCGATACATCTGGCTTAATAAATTGCATGGTATCATAGATTGCCATGCCTGCAGTGATGGATCCACCTGGTGAATTGATATATAAAGAAATATCTTTTTCTGGATCCTCTGCTTCTAAAAACAACAATTGTGCTACAATAGAGTTTGCAACGTTATCGTCAATCGCACTTCCTAACATAATGATTCGATCTTTAAGTAAGCGTGAGTAGATGTCATAGGCACGTTCACCGCGGTTAGTTTGTTCAATTACTGTTGGTATTAAATTCATAACAATCATCCTCCTCTATCTATTCGTATATCCAAGATATCGATATATTTATCATAACTAATAGGTCAAAAAAGGTCAAACAAAAAACATTGAGATTTTGACAAATACATTTCCATTTATTCCCCTTTCTTGTGAAAATAAACGTATAAAAGAAAAAAGGACTTGTCTAATCAAGCAATAAACGTTATAATACTCTATGTGCCTTCTTTTGAAAATGATATGCGCCCGTAGCTCAGGGGATAGAGCAACGGTTTCCGGTACCGTGAGTCGGGGGTTCGAATCCCTCCGGGCGTGCTAAATTGATAAAAATCCGCTTTAACCAAGGAAAAGCCACCGAGGAGGTTGCTTCCGTGTTAAAGTGGATTTTTTGTATAGGTGAATAGGGAGTGTCGACGACTCCTCATCTTAAGAACTGGAGTTTCCATTCTACAACACGTTCATGTGGGGATAGGAGGCCTGAATGCAACAATTAGAGGCGTATCATTACAGCACTAATAATGATGAAAAAACCCCAACTGATGAAAGACCTCGTTATTGGAAAATGAATGGTATTTGATCAATCATCGTTATAGCGCCTAAGAAACTCATCATAATCACAACGATGCTGCCTGTTACAGTTAACCATAGTGGGTGCTTATATGAACCAACGATTTTTTTCTTGTTTGCAGCAATCAATAGGGTGCCTAAAGCAAGGGGCAAGATAAGGGCATTCAAAGCTCCGACTAATATAAGCATTTGCACCGGCTCCCCAATGAAAGCAAAGGTTGTTGTAGAAATGATGATAAATAGAATGGTAATCCAATTATGATATTTTTCAAAGAATGGACTAAAAGAACGAATAAACGAAACGGATGTGTAGGCGGCTCCTACCACAGAGGTAATAGCAGCTGCCCACATAATAACGCCAAACAGTCGATAGCCCATGTCCCCGACTGCTAGCTGAAAAACAGAAGCTGGAGGATTGGTTGGATCGATGGTTCGTCCTTGTGAAATAACGCCGAGAACTGCTAAGAATAAGGCGACGCGCATGACACCTGTAACAACGATGCCAGCTATCGAACTTTTTGAGACGTAGGATAGATTTTTTTCTCCTTTTATTCCCGCATCCAACAAACGATGCCCACCTGCAAAGGTGATGTAGCCGCCGACAGTCCCACCAACTAAAGTAATGATCGCATAAAAGCTTATTTTTTCCGGTTGCACTGTGTTTATCAGCGCTTCTCCAACAGGCGGAGAGGTTGCAAAAGCCACATAGAGCATTAATAATATCATCATAAATCCGGCTACTTGTACCACTTTATCCATTGCTTTACTCGCTTCTTTTATGGTGAAAATCAGGATAGCAAAAATGGCGCTTATTATTGCTCCATAAATAGGGTTTAAACCGAGCATAGCATGTAAACCAAGGCCTGCTCCAGCAACGTTTCCTATATTAAAGGCGAGACCCCCTAATACAATAAGAATTGCTAAAATAATGCCAAGTCCAGGGAGAACTTTATTAGCAATTTCTTGTCCTCGTAGCTCGGTTACTGCAATAATCCTCCAAATATTTAACTGTGCAACCACGTCTAATAGTAAAGAGACGAGTATGACAAAGGCAAAACTTGCTGCTAACTGCTGTGTAAACACAGTCGTTTGTGTTAAAAATCCTGGTCCTACTGACGAAGTCGCCATTAAAAAAGCTGCTCCAAGAAGAATGCTTCTGTTAGATTTCTTTTTCATTTTTGTTGTCTCAAGTTGTGAACCTATTTTCTTTGCAGTCATGTAGTTTTTCCTTTCTCATTTAGACTGGGGAAATTCGGATGTTGTGTTTCTGCAAGGTATCAGTAATATAAGCAGCAAATTCAAGGGCATACTTCCCATCTCCATGGATACAAATCGTATCAGCTTTTAGTGGAACAGCAATCTTTTGTGTGGAAATAACTTTACCCTTTGTTACCATATGAATGACCTGGGATACTGCTTGTTCTTGGTTGGTGATTAATGCATTATTTTCCTTTCGGGAAGTTAAGGAGCCGTCTGCTTGGTAAGTACGATCGGCAAATACTTCATGGGCAGTTTTTAAGCCGATTTTTTCTCCGGCGTTCGCAAGTTCACTGCCAGATAATGCATATAAGACTAGATTCGTGGAAAAATCATATACAGCTTGTGCGATGGCATCTGCCAACTCCTTGTCTTTGGCAGCCATATTATATAAGGCTCCATGGGGCTTCACGTGTTGCATTTGTGCATTGTATGTAGTTAAGAAAGCATGTAATGCGCCAATTTGATATACAACCATATCATAAGCCTGTTGAGCTGTAATCGCCATTTCTCGTCTTCCAAATCCATTTAAATCTGGCAAGCCAGGGTGTGCTCCGATCTTCACCCCGTTTTCTAAAGCCAGTTGGACTGTTTCTCTCATTACCGTAGGGTCTCCAGCATGAAAGCCGCAAGCGATGTTGGCGGAAGATATATAGGTGAGGATGTCTTTTTGTTCACTTAGCTTATACCGTCCGAAGCTTTCTCCCATATCACAATTTAAGTCTACCTCAAACATTCTTTTCCTCCTACTCCATTTCAATATTCTTACACCATTTCCTAAATAAGCGTATTCGTTACTGGATAGGGAAATTTGGTATAAATATATGGTCATGTTAGCATAAAATTTTCCGATTGGGAAGGTTGTTATTTTACAAATCGGAAAAGACGGAAATCTTTTCCCTTAGATAGGTGTTAAGGAAATGGTCAAGGCGGGTTACAATGATGAATCCCATATTATTTAAAAAGTATGGGTAAATTTAACTGTTTTCAATGAATTCACAAAAAACATTGACATAAAAAATGGTTTATTTATAATAAACGTAACAATTTATAAAATAATTATAAATAGTATGAAAGAAACAGTAAAAAGAAAAATCCAATTTAATTATGGATGTAATCAAAAAAGCATCAAATAACTGACGATTATGAAAAAATAATACTAAATCTGGACAAATAGCCTTTGCCGAAATATGTTTATTGGATCAATTTATTGATTAACTGTATTAGGAAAAAGGATCGGGATATTGTCCATCTATTAAATGAAGACATCCTGAAAAAGAATGTGCGTCAAGAGGAATTTGATAATAACTTAATTGTGGGTACAAATGGATTGGAATAACAAGGACGATAATCAGCGAAAAAATATGAGTCAATTTTTGGCGAAAATTAGGCGCGTTCCATTCTCTGCTTCATTTATCAAAAAGGTTTGGCTATTCAGATGAATATATATAAATATCACAACAAAAAATGAATGTGGATGCTTTAAGGAAAAACAATCCAATACTAGATGAAGGTAAAAAAAGCAATGATATTGAATTTAATATGGTGAATACCATCAGCTTAATCATAGATTATGTCAAAAAAAGAAAAGGTATTGTTCTTTGAGTACGATTGTAGACTTAGCCGAAAATATTATGCAAAAATGATCTGCAAGAAGCCGATTTATTTAAAAAGCTGGTTTTATCGTACCTATGCAATGATACCAATGATGATTAAGGATTACGAAAAAATGAATAAATATATGGACTACGCTGAGCAATACGCAAGAAAGACAACTAATAAGGTTTTAAATAAAGAAATATTACATCCAACTTTAGAAAGTAGATTCAAAGAATTTTCGCTTTGCGCTGACACAACAAAAAATTAAATGAAATGATCAAGCACAATAAAAATGATGCTATGCCTTATATTGAATATAGATTAACGACAGATGTCGACGTTTTGATACAAGGGATGAAAATTTGTTATCCACCATCAAATATATTACTGGCAGAGATGTATTATTTTTCAGAAAAGGATAATTTGAATAACTCTGAAAAATATTCTTCACCAAAAGTATTTTCTCTTATTTTCCGAGTAAAAAGATAATGATTGAAATCCAAAAATTCGATCATGATAACAGTAATTTTGTAACAGGAAAAATAACTCAGCAATAGCGTTAATACAATTTCTAATTTAGAACATCAGATTCTTTCCGTTATACAGGCATAAAAGCAAGATTCCATGTCCTCACTATCAACCGTTTTGATACTGAAATACTGCCGTTCTGTAACTTGAATATTCATATTGGGGTATCGTTAGGAAAACGTGGTAAAACGTTAAGGACATTTTCAAGACGAATACCCTAATAGAATAAAAATCCCATCAATTATAATAAAGCTGAAAATTTCCTTAGCGTAGGGAAAATCGGCTTTCTTTATGTCTAATTTTCCTTAGCGTATGTTTTCAGCGTAATGTTGGCGGTACCCCAAGGAGGAAAAAACACCTAAATTGTACTTCATTTCATGTTCTAAGCATGTTCATATAAGATGAATAACTTGATAAAATATTCACAATTTAGTAGAGAAAAAGTCTAAGGTGCTTAAAGTTAGCATCTGTATCTTGACGTATCAATTTCTTAAATCGTATAATTTGTAGAAGTTCATATTTTGTATCATTATTTTGAAAAATGGAACAAAGCAGGTGATGAAATGAATCATTTATTAACTGGAGCAGAGCTCAGACCGATTAATGATTCCGCTCTTGTTGTACAGTTGGGAAAGGAGCCGAGTCCAATGGTGCACGAGGGAGTTATGTATTTTTCCACGTTATTAGAAGAAAATCCCTTTCATGGATTTATAGAATGTGTGCCAGCCTATCTTAATGTAACGGTTTATTATAATCCCTATTTGGTATACCAATCTCAATCATTTCATACGATTGTATCTCCGTTTGAAATCGTATGTAATTATATCAAATATTTATTACATCAATTAGCTGATCAGAAACGGTTTACGGGAAGCAAAATTGTCATTCCTGTGCTCTATGGAAATGAATACGGCCCAGACTTAGACTATGTGGCACAATATAACAAACTATCTATAGAGGATGTCGTCCGTATTCACACAGAAAAAGAATATTTGGTTTATATGATCGGTTTTGCACCTGGTTTCCCTTTTATTGGTGGGATGAGCAAACAAATTGCCACTCCTCGAAAAAGTACACCTCGTTTAGCCATTGCACCAGGTTCTGTTGGGATTGCTGGTGAGCAAACAGGTGTGTACCCTTTAGAAACACCAGGCGGTTGGCAAATTATTGGTCGTACTCCAATTAAGCTGTTTTTGTCTGAACAAGTGCCCCCATCCTTATTAAAAGCCGGTGATACCATTCAATTTCTATCCATATCTCACAAAGAGTATCAGCAATATGAGCAAGGAGGAAGGAAGAATGAATAGTGTATCCGTTCTTGAGCCAGGTTTATATACAAGTATTCAAGATATCGGGCGATTTGGGTATCAGAAATATGGTGTGATCGTGAGTGGAGCAATGGATTCTTACGCTTTACGCATTGCTAATTTACTCGTGGGAAATAAGGAAGAAGAAGCTGGAATCGAAATGACTTTATCTGGAGCGACGTTACAATTTCAGAAGACCGATTTAATTGCTATTACGGGAGGTGATTTCATGCCCCATATTGATGAAAAACCAGCTCCTATGTGGCGTCCTATTCTGATAAGTAAAGGATCCGTTTTACAATTTAAATTTGCTGTAAAAGGTTGTCGGGCGTATATTGCATTCGCTGGAGGTATACAGGTACCGAAAGTAATGAGAAGTAAAAGCACTTACGTTCGTGCAGGAATAGGAGGGCTTTATGGGAGAATTTTGCAACGAGGAGATGGTTTTACCTCTGGTAATTGGAGCTACATAGCAGAGGCGTTGGCACAGAAATTAGCCTCATCTTCACAACGCTATTCATGGTCAGTCAATCCTTACCCGCTTATTCGTTTTCATCAAAACCCCTCTATTCGTGTTTTAAAAGGAAGTGAATATGACCGTTTTGATGAAGCAAGTAAGCAAGCATTTTTTAGTGCACCGTATACGATTACTCCACAAGCAGACCGAATGGGCTATCGTTTAACCGGTCCTTCTCTTGCGTTAGCCGAAAAAATAGAGTTGTTTTCTGAAGCAGTAACATATGGAACGGTCCAGGTTCCTACAAATGGTCTGCCAATTATTTTAATGGCAGACAGACAAACAACGGGGGGCTATCCTAAAATTGCTCAAGTAATTACAGCAGATTTATCCACCCTTGCACAGTTGCAACCGAATACTTCTGTTCGTTTTCAAAAAGTTGATTTGGAGGAAGCAGAAACAATATTTTTGCAAAATGAACATATTTTACAGCAAATTGCAATTCAGATTGAAATAAAAGCAAGTTACTGAGAAGTAGCTTGCTCATTTTATAGATAAGCAAGTATCAAATTGATATCGGCTGAGTGGTGTTTGTTCGTTTGGTTTTAGGGCAAGCTAAGATGGGTGATGTATATGAAAGCTACAGAGGTAGAAAATAAACAATTTGATAAAGCGCTGGATACCTTCATTGAACTATACAATAATTTGGAATCTGATGTGCCGCTAATCCAATTTACTGATGATGTGGTGGAGCAAATTGAAGCAGCTAAACAAACATATGGGGAAGAAGTCATTCATGAAAAAATCAACTCCATTGTGCGAGAAGCGCTTTCTTGGGCAACGTTAACCAAAGGTATGCAAGAAACGGATGCGCAAGAGTGAGATGAAAAAATTACCTAAAAAAATACGTATACACGTTCTGTTTTTGTGGTATAATAGGAACAAATGTTCCTATAGGAGGCTGTATTATGAAGCACATCTTACAGTGGTCGAAGGAGAATAAGCAAAAGCTGATCTTGTTTTATATGGATCATAACAATCAAGTAACACAACGATTCGTACGGGTAATAGATATAGAGGAAGATTCATTTATAGCATTTTGTTTCTATCGCAAACAGGTTCGTAGGTTTAAGTATAGCCACGTCCTTTCCTGTGGTCGAAACCAAAGAAAGGGGAGTGCATAACAATGCGTGTATATGATCGAGGCTCCATAAAATGGACATCTATGATGCTGCCAGAGCATGTGGATTTACTCCAAGATATGTGGAAAAGACTAGAAGATAAAGAAATGCCTGTTTTAGATGAACAAAAGCTTGCAGAGTTGGATCTTCGATTGCAAACTGCTATTCACCAGAACCTCACTGTGGAAATTAAGTATTATAATGGGCGTGATTATTTAACCAGTAAAGGGAATTTAAAATACGTTAATCGTGATCATCTTTGCTTGCAATCTGATAAAGTAATTAAGCGGGAGCAGGTGCTGGATATATGGATAAATTAGTTTTTTCAAAAGATAAGAAAGTAAAAAATGAGGCGCTTGTGGATATCGAAATAACCGAATAGCCACGCCTAGCTCCATTGCCCAGTAACGATGCGACATTAGAAATGCGCCTTACGATAAGACCACAGCGGCTCGTCGTTAAGAGGAAGGCCGACTAAAAATGGGCTTGCCGCTCAGACGTCGGCACACCCCAGTTTTAGTGGTATGAATAGTCACGTCTGGCTTAAGCGCCCAGCAACTAGGCGACTTCACGAAAGCGCCCGACGATAAGTCATCATTGGTTCGTGCCTCACCGTGATTCCTTTATCTCGATTGATTCGTTCCAGTCGCTACGTTGCTAAACGTGCGCCCTGCGCCTTTGTTCAAAGATAAGAAAGAGTGTGTGAGTGACGTATCGTATACAGTCCTTCTTTGTATTTACAAGGAAGAATTATCAGCGTATATCGCGATAACCCGTGATTATTTGAGATTTTTATTTCTGCCCATTTACTCGTATAAGGGTAAAAAACTCCTATTATTTAGCTTGTGGCTCATAAATGTCCCAGGCGGTTTTTAAAGCTTCTACAATATATTCTGCAACTTCTTCAATCATTAGTGCATCTGTTTGTACAGTCGAATGATGAGTTTGGTAAATAGCTTTGCGCTCAAGAAATAACTGTTTGATTTCAGTTAAGTTTTTTCCCTGTAACACTGGTCTGCTGTCAATAAGTAAACTAATCCGGTCCTTCCAAGAATCCCATGACAAATCAAGATAAAACACAATACACTTTTGCAGGCAGATACTTCTAATTTCCTCTTGGAGAAAAGCTCCTCCGCCTAAAGAGATGATTTTTAATTTTTGCTTACAAAGTTCATGAATGATTTCCTTCTCCTTTTTTCTGAATACTTGTTCACCATATGTTTGAAAAATTTCTGTTGTAGCCATTCCAAAAGCTTCTTCAATAACTTGGTCTGCATCGATAAAATCCCGATACAGCTTTGCGGCTACTGCCTTTCCGATGGATGTTTTACCAACCCCCATAAATCCAATTAACACAATACTTTTTTGACGTAAAGGAATTTCAGTACACATTAGTTAACCTCTTTCTAATTATATACATTTTGGTACAGGTAAAGGGTACCACGGGCTCTCGCTTTAAAGACGAAGGGAGAATGGAGCTAGCATTGTATGTAGGAGAAGGGCTATTTTTCAGAGCTAAGTGAAACCTTGCTAGCGGCTAGATCTTCATGTTCAAGCTCGACTAAACTATTGAATAGCAATCTATCACACGCAAAAAGCTCTATCAGCATGTTGGTTTAATTCCTTCTGTATAATTTTGACAAAAGAAAGCTACTGTTCATCTTGTTTTATTCATTATAAGCGAAAAAATAGAGACTTGCACTTGAAAATAAATTCTAGTTGGCAATTCTGCCTATTGCCATTATAATAAGGAATCAATAAAAGCAAAGGATCGTAATGATATTTTAAAATAAATAGACAATGTACACGAAATGAGGGCTTTAGGCTAGAAAGTTTGTAATAAGCATTGTGGAAAGCATATGTTGATTAAAAATAACATGAAGGAGAGAAAAAACGTGGAGACGATCACAGTGAAAGATGTACATATAGGAAAAGGCATGCCGAAAATTATTCTTCCCATCATGGGAGCAACATTACAAGAAATTAAACAAGAAATAATAAAAGCCAAACAGGAGAAACCTGATATGCTGGAATGGCGTGCAGATGCTTTATCAGCTGGAGATAATCGGGAAGAAATTCTCCTTGTGTTAGCTGAAATAAAACCCTTGATAGAAAATATTCCTTTACTTTTTACTTTTCGAACGTATAAAGAAGGGGGACAGAAAGAAGTAACTCGGGAATATTACGATCAGCTGTTGAACCAAGCGATAGAATCAGGACTTATCGATTTAATCGATATTGAATTTTTTACAGAAAAAAAGATTCGAGAGAAATTAGTACGAAAAGCAAGCGAACGTCATGTTATAGTTATATTATCGAATCATGATTTTCAAACTACCCCAGCAAACGATGATATGTTATCACGCCTCAAGTCGATGCAAGATGCAGGAGCAGATATTGCGAAACTGGCAGTAATGCCTCGCGATGCAGAAGATGTCCTGCGTCTGTTACAAGTAGCAGCAAAAATGAAGGCCGCCTATGCACAAAAACCATTTATTACTATAGCTATGGGACCTTTAGGAATCTTAAGCAGGATTGGTTGTGAACTGGTAGGGTCAGCAGCTTCTTTTGGTTCGGGGATGCAGGCTTCGGCTCCAGGACAACTATCGGCTACGGAATTAAAAAATATACTTCAAATGATGCATCGCTATTTACAGAAATAAAATATAGGAAGCAGGTCAATGTATTCAATAATTTTCCTCATTTTCTAGCCATCTGCTTGATTTGTTCGATGGTGCCAACGATCGAGCCATCGTTGTGTGAGCCTGCTCTTATATAATGCTGCAATGCCCTCCAAAATAAAACGCGGTATTTTTTTAGGAGTATATTTTTTAAAATATACAGAATCAAGAATACGTTTAATATCCTCCCACTGCTGGTCGTGCTTCGTTTGCCTAAATCTGGCAACATCGATAACTTTGACCGTTCCTGTTGGTGTAAGAATAATATTTCTTAAGTGAACATCAGCGGGATTTAGTCCTTGTTGCTTTGCGTATGCAAATGCTTGATCAGCTTCTTGAATATGTTCCTTCGTGAATGGTATCCCGTTCATTAAGCAATCATATAAAGTGACACCAGGAATGTAATCAAGTACAAGATAATTAGTACCAAATGCATACATTTTTGGAAACAAAGAACATCCCTTTAGCTGTTGGTAAACAGAAGCTTCTTCCCGTGCGATATGTTCATAACCTGTAGGAAACACTTTAAGCACTTCATTTGTTTCTTCCATTTTACATACTACTGCACTTCTACCGCTGCCTATAAGTTTCAAGGCAGGAGACATAGATTCAATGATAATTTTATGCTTTTCTGTTTTTATTTTTATACTATGAACTAAAGCGGATATTTCATCTGGGTCCAAAGTAAACACTCCTTAGCACTACCCGTGAATAATATACGGATATATCCAATTAAAAAGCACGCTTTTTCCAACAGGAGAGAGCTCATCAGCAATATGTCATAGATGCCAGTCTTTATTCTTGTTCTTATAAGTATAGAAAAGTGTGCTTCAATATGGTGCTTTATCTAATTTTTGAATGGTGGTTTCGAATCGCTTGTCGAGCCAATCTATCTGCATGCATATTTTGCTTTTCAGGAATCCATTTAATAAAAAAGTGAGGAAACTGAGAAGAATGCTCAAGGATTGTTTGTAACAACGGGATAAACGCTTTGTTTTTTGTATAATTCTTCTCAATTGTTTCAACAACGATTTTGGAATCGGCACGAAACGATAAGATTTCATTTGGGAATTTTTCTTTACAGATAATTAAAGCTTGTATTATAGCATGAAATTCAGCTTCGTGGTTAGAAAGATTACCTAAAAAGAAGGTATAATGGTACTGGTTATGTCCTTGCTTGATATAAACACCGGCTCCGCTAGGTCCGGGGTCTCCATTAGATGCCCCATCTGTGTATACCTCTATCATGCTTGTACCTCCTTAATATGTATGCTGATTATAGCATATACGGATATGGAATAACACGCTAATGATATGGAAGGTGAAGAATGCAAGATATAAAAGAATTTGCTGACTTACATTATTTGCTTTTTATCCCGTATATCAGATGCTGTAAGTCCGGCTTCGGGAGTAGGATATTTGGTACTGCGACAAGTCTAAGTTAACAGCACCTAGGGGGGGAGAAGGCAATTGCTATCTTTAAGCGTAGACAGCAAGCTAGTGGACCGAAAACGAAAACGCTGAAGGGATGGAGTCCCTAAAACTGTAAATAGGAAAGCTGATAATGTTATGCTCTCAGAAAGCAATATCTATGAATCGAAAAAAGGCGAGATGAAATAGATTTCCTCGGGGTCTGAGACCTTGGCAAGCTAGACAACGTTAGAATATGGAAACTCGGGAGATTCTATGGTGTCTTTCTAGGGAACCAGAGAGTATCGCGGACAATGATAAGAAAGCAAGGAAGCCAAAAGCACGATAGGAAGTCGGATGGCAACGTAGTTCCAAAGAAGCCGGGTAATGCTGGTGGAGGAAAGGTTAGCCACTCCGTTATCGTTTTTTTAAAGGTAACGGAGTAGAGCCGAGTGCGGTATTACCACTCGCTCGGTTCTGTGAGGGGGGAGGAACGCAATCCTAAAGGAAAGGTGCCCTCCTACTCGACAAAATTGTTGCTTTTGGGATACAGACTTAATGGAATAGCCACGTCCGGCGCATGAGCCCAGCAACTAGGCGACTTTACGAGTCGCCCTACGATAAGTCATTATCGGTTCGTTACCTCACCGTGATTCCTTTATATCAGTTGCTTCGCTCCAGTTGCTACGTTGCTAAACGGGTGCTCTGCGCCTTTGTTCGTAACATTCTCTAGAAGGAAATTCGTTTTTATGGCAAAATATAAGAAAGGGAAGGAAGTAGGAGATAGTCATGAAGTTACAGCTTGTTAATGAGCAAGTGTTACAATGGAAAATGAATCAATCCTTGATGCAGTCTATTCAAATATTGCAATTTTCCAGTACAGAGCTAGTCGATTATTTAAAAGAACTAGAAAAAGAAAACCCGCTCATTGAAGAGATAAACTATGATGATGCGAATATTCCATATCGATCTTCTACAGATCATACAATAGCTCCAGGAGAAATAAATGCAAACGAATTAAGTATGTATGATCATTTAAAGAATCAGTTATATACGCTACACATACCAGAGGATATGAGACCGATTGTTTTATTTGGTATTGATTCCATCAATGAAAGCGGTTACCTGGATATCGATCTGGAACTATGGGCTGAACAGTGTCAGACTACTGTGAGCAAGGTGGAGCAAGCGTTAAAGCTCATCCAATCTTTGGAACCAGCTGGTATAGGAGCAAGGACCTTAAGCGAATGTATCGTTTTACAATTAAATATTTCGTCTGAAGAAGTTCCATTTGTAAACGATTTATTGAACCATCATTTAGAATGGGTAGCTGAAGAAGATGTGGAGGCGGTAGAGGCCCATTATGAAAAAAGTCCTGTATATGTGAAAGAATTGTTTGACCAAATTAAAACATGTCACCCAAAACCGGGACATTTGCTAGATACGAAAATAGACCATTATATTATTCCCGAAGCTTCTATTTATAAAGAGAACGGAAAATGGCATTTATCATTTTATTCTTGGAGTGCGCCTAAGCTAACTATTAATGATGATTATTATCATATGGAGGGGGTTGGCAAGGAAACGGAAAAATACATTAAGGAAAAACAGACACAGATAGAAATGGTGAAAAAAGCAATTGCATATCGGAGTAACACGTTAGAACGTGTTATACAATGTATCATTGAAAAGCAATCCTTGTTTTTTGAACATGGCGTCCAAATGCTGCAATCGTTAACATTAAAGGATATTGCAGACGAATTGGAACTCCATGTGTCAACGATAAGCCGCGCCATCGCCCAAAAGTACGTACAAACGCCAACTGGAATTTTACCATTGAATTTCTTTTTACAAACTGGAATCAAACAAACCAATGGTACAAAGGCTGCTGCATCTGCTATTAAAAAATTTATCGTCGATCTTATAGATAGTGAAGATAAGTGCAAGCCTTTTTCTGATGAAAAAATACGGAGATTATTAGCGGATCATTATGATATTAAAATTGCAAGACGTACGGTCATGAAATACAGAGAACAAATGCAAATACCATCATCAACGAAAAGAAAGGAGGGATAGTTTGACAACGGTATATTTTTATACAAAAACTGCCTGTCCCCTATGTGATGAGGCAAAATGGATGCTGGAAATGTTTCAAAATGAATACGGGCTACAAGTGGAAGAACGTGATATATACACCGATGACCAATGGTTGGAACAATATCAATTAATAATCCCCTGCATTCAAGTGAATGACGAAATGCTAGACGCCTCCCAGCTAAATTGGGAAACATTGAAAAAATTTCTGGAGCAATATGCGCGTAAGTAAAAGCAAGGGGGGCTAGTCTGCATTTAAGACGTGAAGTTGGAAGATAAGGTTGTGAAGTAGCAAAACTAGAATGTTGTAAGTGTGGAGCGCTGTCTTATAGCAATTTTTAAGAATACGTAATTAGCTCATAAAAAAACAAGCAACTTTTCAGGAACTGAAAATGTCACTTAAAACGTTTTCGCCCTTGTAATAACAAACAGTTATAAAGAAATAATTTGATAAATGTGGCTATCTAACTTCATTGTTTTTCAAAAAAGTAATAAGGTTAGTTGTTTTTTTGAAAATGTTAGAAAATCTGAGCTGATTTTCACTAGATAACATAATGGAGACATTCAAAAACTATGAGAATATAGACCTGCCAAACAACGCAATGCTGTAAACATTAATAAAGAGAATACTAACAAAAAGCATAAACTTATGATTATCTTATGAATCCATAATCGTTGGCATAAAAATGCTATTGGCAGCATGATTATTTACGTATGTTTACGTATGTCTAATGTGCTTCCAATCCGCTTCACATAATTTTAACATTATATTGGTTGTGTAATTAAATAAATTTGGTATAATATACATGTAAGCAAGATAACATAAAGCAAGGAAAAATTTTTTTTGCAGCTTCCGGGACGTAATATATCCACCCGGGACTTCAAAGGTCCAGGTGAAGGAGTCCTTAGAATGAGAAATTTAATTCAACTACAAAAAAGATTACTACCTGATATGCTGGGAGTAATGCAACGGCGCTATGCGATGCTGCGCACCATTGATCTGTTAGAGCCAATAGGTAGAAGGGGACTAGCTGAAAACACAAATGTGACCGAACGAACTGTACGAGGAGAAATCGAACTTTTGCAGGCACAAGATTTAATTCAAATAACTGCGAAAGGTATGTTTATTACAAAAGAGGGTAAATTAATTCTGGAACAGTTAGGTGCATTTATGAGTGAAATAATGGACTTACGTGCGTTAGAAAACAAACTAAAGGATGCGTTATCCATCCGTAACGTTATCGTTGTCCCTGGAAATAGCGATGAGCATGAATGGGTTAAACAGGAAATGGGAAAGGCGTGTGTGGCAAGCTTAAAAACCATGATAGGTGAACAACCAACGATTGCTGTAACTGGTGGAACCACAATGGCTGCTATAGCAGCTATGATGACGCCATTTGAACAGAGCAATAATGCGCTTTTTGTGCCGGCTCGAGGCGGTATTGGTGAAAAGGTAGAAAACCAGGCTAATACGATTGCAGCTGAAATGGCCCGCAAAGCACATGGCGATTATCGCTTGTTATATGTTCCTGATCCATTAAGCGAATCAGCTTATCAAATGATCATCCAGGAGCCAAGCGTGAATGAAACATTATTGCAGATAAAAACGGCAACGGTTGTGATGCATGGAATTGGCGATGCGCTCACAATGGCGTATCGGAGAAAAACACCAGAGGATATTGTGGAAAAATTGCGCGAGCATCAGGCGGTAAGCGAAGCTTTTGGTTATTATTTCGACAAAAAGGGTAATGTTGTACATAAGGTGCGTACAGTTGGCATACAGCTGGAAGATTTAAAGCAAATCCCTTATGTTATTACCATTGCAGGTGGGCGCTCTAAAGCGCAAGCAATTGCTTCGTATTTTAAGCGAGCAAAAACAGAGCTGCTAATCACCGATGAAGCAGCCGCAGAAGAGATTTTAAGGGGAACATCCTCCCTTTAAATATAAATTATTAATTCATTTTTAGGAGGAATTATAATGGCAGTAAAAGTAGGAATTAATGGTTTTGGTAGAATAGGACGTCTTGTATTTCGCCTTGCTCTACAAAATGATGATGTAGAGGTAGTTGCAATCAATGACTTAACCGATGCTAATATGCTAGCTCATTTATTAAAGTATGACTCTATCCATGGTATTTTGGAAGAAGAGGTTTCTGTAAATGGTTCAAATATTGTTGTTGGTGGAAAAGAAATCAAAGTAATGTCTGAAAGAGATCCTGCTCAATTAGGCTGGGACAAACTTGGTGTAGAGATTGTAATGGAATCTACAGGACGCTTTACAAATAGAGAAGATGCCCAAAAGCATATTGACGCTGGTGCGAAAAAGGTAATTATTTCTGCACCTGGTAAAAATGAAGACTTAACAGTAGTAATGGGTGTTAACGATAAAGAATATGATCCAGCAAAACATCATGTTGTATCTAATGCTTCTTGTACGACAAACTGTTTAGCACCATATGCTAAGGTTTTACATGATAACTTTGGTATTAAACGCGGTCTAATGACTACAATTCACTCTTATACAAATGATCAGCAAATCCTTGATTTGCCACATAAAGATTATCGTCGTGCTCGTGCAGCAGCACAAAACATTATCCCGACAACAACTGGTGCTGCTAAAGCAGTAGGAAAAGTTTTACCAGAATTAAATGGCAAGTTAAATGGTGGCGCAGTACGTGTTCCTACTCCAGACGGTTCTTTAGTAGACCTTGTTGCTGAATTAGAGAAAAATGTAACTGCAGAAGAAATCAATGCTGCATTAAAAGAAGCTGCGGAAGGTGAATTAAAAGGTATCCTTGAATACAGTGAAGCACCACTTGTGTCTTCAGATATTTTAGGTAACCAGCACTCTTCTATTGTAGATGGCTTATCTACAATTGTTTTAGAAGATAACCTGGTAAAAGTTATTTCTTGGTACGATAATGAAATGGGTTATTCTGCACGCTGTGTTGATTTAGCCGTACTAATGAACAACAAAGGACTATAAGAAAAAATAGTGGGGGAGGAGCATGAATAATCCTCCTCCTTTTTCCTTGTTATTAAGGAGTTTAATGCATTTCATAAGCTGCTGATCGAAGAAAGGGGATCTAGTATAATGTATGTTAGGGCTAGGCGAGTTAGAACTTATCTAGAGATTTTCTAACTAGTTCTGCCTTATCGGCAAAAGAACAAGCAATGTCCCTTCAGCTTATGACTTGGCATGAAAGAAATTTTTTTGCTAATCTAAGAGTGAAGCAACAAGCAAGAACTACCTCTTTAGAATGTTTCATTTCTTGGTAGCTATCATTCGTTATGTTGGGATAATTACATATCCTGAATATAGGAGGCAGAAGAACATGAATAAAATGTCAGTAAAAGACCTTGATGTTAAAGGAAAAAAAGTTTTTTGCCGCGTCGATTTTAACGTACCAATGAAAGATGGCGAGGTAACAGATGATACAAGAATCAGAGCTGCCTTACCTACCATTGAATATTTATCTAATCAAGGTGCGATTATCATTTTAGCAAGTCATCTTGGTCGTCCTAAAGGAAAGGTTGTAGAAGAATTACGCCTAGATCCTGTAGCAAAACGATTAAGCGATTTAATTGGTAAAGAAGTCGTAAAAACAGATGCAGTTTATGGTGAAGAAGTTCGTGAAGCAATTGCCAAAGTAGGCGAAGGTGATATCGTTTTAATTGAAAACGTCCGCTTTGAAGCTGGTGAAGAAAAGAATGATGAAGCATTGTCACAAGCATTTGCTGATCTGGCGGATGTTTATGTAAATGATGCATTCGGTGCAGCTCACCGAGCTCATGCTTCAACAACTGGTGTGGCAGAGAAGCTTCCTTCTGCTGCTGGATTTTTAATGGAAAAGGAACTATCTGTTTTAGGTCAAGCATTAGAAAATCCAAAGCGTCCATTTACTGCTATTATTGGTGGAGCAAAAGTAAAAGATAAAATTGACGTTATTGATAATCTCCTTGAAAAAGTTGATCATCTTATCATCGGTGGCGGTTTAGCTTACACATTTGTTAAAGCGCAAGGATATGAAATTGGTAACTCATTATTAGAAGAAGATAAACTGGAGCTTGCTAAACAATTTATGCAAAAAGCAAAAGATAAGGGTGTCGACTTTGTGCTTCCAATTGATGCCGTTGTAGCAGACAAATTTGCTGAAGATGCAAATAAAAAAGAAGTCGACATTGACCAAATTCCAGCTGATTGGCAAGCGTTAGATATTGGTCCAAAAACAGCTAAGAAATATGCAGAGATTGTCGCAAACTCTAAATTGATTATTTGGAATGGTCCAATGGGTGTTTTTGAAATGGATGCTTTTGCTAATGGAACAAAGGCAGTTGCCGATGCGTTAGCAAAAACAGCAGGATATACCGTAATCGGTGGTGGAGATTCTGCTGCCGCTGTGGAAAAATTTGGTCTAAGTGTTAAAATGGATCATGTATCTACTGGTGGAGGAGCATCTTTAGAATTTATGGAAGGTAAAGTTCTTCCAGGTGTTGCTGCATTAACAGATAAATAAAATGGTATGAGGTGAGACGATGCGCAAAAAAGTAATTGCTGGAAACTGGAAAATGAACAAGCTTGCAAACGATGCGAATCAGTTTGTTGACGAGGTGAAAACAAAGCTACCTCAGTCAGAAAAGGTAGAGGCGATCGTTTGTGCCCCATTCCCTTTCTTAGCTCAGCTTGTGGAAAAGACAAAAGATACGAAATTGGAAGTCGCTGCCCAAACCATGCATTATGAAGAAAGTGGTGCATATACAGGCGAAGTAAGCCCGGAAATGCTTGCAGATTTAGGTGTTACCTACGTGGTATTAGGACATTCTGAGCGTAGGGAATATTATAATGAAACAGATGAAACAGTGAATAAGAAAGTGCATGCTGCATTTAAGCACCAACTAACACCTATTGTCTGTGTTGGCGAAACGTTAGAACAGCGTGAAGCAAATGAAACGATGGGTCATGTGGAAATGCAAGTTACGAAAGCTCTAGAAGGGTTAAGCGAAGAGCAAGTTGCCAATACTATTGTTGCCTATGAGCCTATTTGGGCAATTGGTACTGGAAAAACAGCGACTAGCGAACAAGCAAATGAAGTTTGTACGCATATCCGTGAAGTTATTGCAAAGCTTACATCTAAAGAAACTGCAGACAAGGTTATTATTCAGTACGGTGGTAGTGTCAAGCCTGCAAACGTAGAAGAACTATTGGCACAATCCGATATTGATGGTGCTTTAGTTGGTGGGGCTAGCCTTGAACCGGGTTCATTCTTGCAATTAGTGGAGGCAGGTACAAAATGAAACAAAATAAATTAGCGGCATTAATCATCTTAGACGGCTTTGCGATTCGTGATGAAGTCAAAGGTAATGCAGTGAAACAGGCCAACAAACCGAATTTTGACCGCTATTGGAATCAGTATGCTCATAGCCAGCTAACAGCCTGTGGTGAAGCTGTTGGCTTGCCAGAAGGACAGATGGGTAATTCTGAAGTCGGCCACTTGAATATTGGCGCTGGTAGAATTGTGTATCAAAGCCTAACACGCGTTAACTTATCGATTGAAAAAGGCGAATTCTTTGAAAAAGAAGCGTTTATAAAATCGATGCAACATGCAAAAAATAATGATAAAGCTCTACACATTTTTGGCTTACTTTCAGATGGTGGTGTACACAGTCACATCAATCACTTATTTGCGCTATTGAAGCTTGCGAAAGAACAAGGCTTAGAAAAAGTGTACATTCATGCGTTTCTAGACGGGCGAGATGTTGGTCCACAAACAGCTAAAACCTATATCCAACAAACACAGGATAAGATAGCGGAGTACGGAGTTGGTCAAATTGCAACAATTTCCGGACGTTATTATTCCATGGATCGGGACAAGCGTTGGGATCGTGTAAAAAAGGCATATGATGCTATGGTATACGGAGAAGGACCAAAATATGCCGATCCGTTTGCCGTTATAGATGAATCCTATGCTAGTGAAATCTATGATGAGTTCGTCATCCCATCGGTTATTACGAATGAAGCTGGGGACCCAGTTGGAACTGTGGAAGACGGAGATTCAATTATCTTTTACAACTTCCGTCCAGATCGCGCCATTCAAATCTCACGCACATTTGCCAATGAAGATTTTCATGACTTTGACCGTGGGGAGAAAGTTCCAAAAAACTTAGACTTTGTTATGCTAACTAACTTTAGCGAAACGGTAAACGGCTATGTTGCTTATGAGCCGGTTAATTTAGATAATACAGTTGGAGAAGTTTTGGCACAGCATGATATGAAACAGTTACGAATTGCTGAAACAGAGAAATATCCTCACGTAACGTACTTTATGAGTGGTGGGCGTGAAGCGGAATTTCCAGGTGAAAAACGAATCTTAATTGATTCACCAAAGGTAGCGACGTACGATTTAAAACCAGAGATGAGTGCTTATGAAGTGACGGACGCGTTGCTAAAGGAACTTGAATCTGGGGATCGTAACGCGATTATCCTCAATTTCGCCAATCCAGATATGGTTGGACATTCTGGTAAATTGGAGCCAACGATAAAGGCAATCGAAGCAGTGGATGAATGCTTAGGAAAAATCGTCGATAAAATTATCGAACTTGGTGGTCATGCGATCATTACTGCAGACCATGGTAATTCAGATGAGGTCATTACTTTAGAAGGAAACCCAATGACAGCTCATACAACGAATCCAGTTCCTGTTATTGTAACAAAAGATGATATTAGTTTACGTAATGGCGGCATTTTAGCAGATTTAGCCCCAACGTTGCTTGACCTCTTAAATATTGAACAACCGAAAGAAATGACGGGCCAGTCATTAATAAAAAAATAACTCAACGTTTTTGAAAAAAGGAGACGATTTGAATGCCATATATTACAGATGTTTACGCTCGTGAAGTATTAGACTCTCGCGGTAACCCAACCGTTGAAGTAGAAGTATTTACAGAATCAGGTGCTTTTGGTTCTGCATTAGTTCCAAGTGGTGCTTCCACTGGAGAATATGAAGCAGTAGAATTGCGTGACGGCGACAAAAGCCGCTACCTAGGTAAAGGTGTTTTGAAAGCAGTTCAAAATGTGAACGAAGTGATTGCACCTGAACTATTAGGAATTGATGTAACACGTCAAAACATCATCGATGCGTTAATGATTGAACTAGACGGAACAGACAATAAAGGAAAATTAGGCGCTAATGCTATCCTAGGTGTATCGATGGCTGTTGCTCACGCTGCTGCAAGTTATTTAGAAGTACCGCTTTATAACTACCTTGGCGGTTTCAACGCAAAAACGTTACCAACACCAATGATGAACATTTTAAATGGTGGCGAGCACGCAGACAACAACGTTGACATTCAAGAATTTATGATTATGCCAGTTGGAGCTGAAACGTTCCAAGAAGCACTTCGTACAGGTGCTGAAATTTTCCATGCCTTGAAAAACGTATTGAAATCAAAAGGATATAACACTTCTGTAGGTGACGAAGGTGGCTTTGCTCCAAACCTTGCATCTAACGAAGAAGCATTGCAAACAATTGTTGAAGCGATCGAAGCAGCTGGCTACAAGCCTGGTGAAGAAGTCAAACTAGCAATGGACGTAGCTGCTTCTGAAATTTATGAAGATGGCAAGTACAACCTGAAGGGTGAAGGTGTCGTTCGTACATCTGAAGAAATGGTGGATTGGTACGAAGATATGATCAGTAAATATCCAATCGTTTCTATTGAAGATGGACTTGACGAAAATGATTGGGATGGCTTCAAGCTTCTAACTGATCGTCTAGGCAAAAAAGTTCAATTAGTTGGCGATGACTTGTTCGTAACCAACACTGAAAAATTATCCAAAGGTATTGAGCAAGGTATTGGTAATTCTATCCTTATTAAAGTCAACCAAATTGGTACTTTAACTGAAACCTTTGAAGCAATCGAAATGGCAAAACGCGCTGGTTACACAGCTGTTATTTCTCACCGCTCTGGTGAAACAGAAGATGCTACAATTGCTGACATTGCTGTAGCAACAAATGCTGGTCAAATTAAAACAGGTGCCCCATCTCGTACCGACCGTGTAGCTAAATATAATCAATTACTACGTATTGAAGATGAATTAGCTGGCATGGGTGTATATGCTGGAAAAACAGCATTTTACAACTTAAATAAGTAAGAAATAGATAGCGACCTCCCTGTTCGTGTGATAGCGAATCGGGAGGTTTTTTTGTAAGATAAAAAAGGTGATTGTGGATAACGAAATAACCGACTAGTCACGTCCGGCGCATGAGCCCAGCAAGTAGGCGGCTTTATAAATGCACCCTATGATAATAATTCATCAACGGTTCGTCGCTAAGAGGAAGGCCGACTTAAAAACGGTATTAACTAAAAGGAGCGGTTAATTTTGAGAGGCAATAGAAATAATAATAGCTATGATACTTTTGATAGAAGCTTTATCGAAAAGCCGGGATGTATGATAATACTCATTTTAGTTTTAATAATAGTGAGTTTGGTTTATAACTATTCTAATTAATATCGATGATGTTTACAATACTAAATAGTTTTATCAATTTATCCCGTATATAAGATGCAGCAACACTTTCCCTTCCAGAGCTGGATAACCTGTCCTGCAAGACTAAGTGGGAGATATAGCTCCCCTCCATGTCCATCTCGTAGACAGCCTTTAGGTCATACCATTTACGTTATTACTAATTAGTAGGAATCAATGAACCTCAGCTAACCGAAGATTCATTTTATTAGCTCTCTTCGGGACTTCTAAAATAAAGGAAGATTTTTCTGCCATGGTATATCTATATGCCTAACTCTTCTCTTTTCTAAAATAAATAGTTTAAAGCCACCTAACACGTCAAGTCCGCTACTTTTTCTTTGTAATACAAATATGTAAAACCTTAAATCGTTATAATAATAAGACATCAGAATGAAGGAGTTGGTTCTAGCTTGACTTTTCTGGGAAATTTAAAAGCATTAGCAGAATGATTATCTACTTTAGTGTTATAATAGATTCACTATATATTAAGGGGAGCGACTCGTATGGCGAATTTACCAGAGTTACTTGTGGTTGCCCACCGTATTACAACACTTCAAACAATTGTTGGTCAATTAAATGACGTTGGATTTACGAAACACTGTAAAATAACAGGCGCACTTGTAAAAGATATGGAATCACAACCTAAGTATGGGCCTGAGCTTGCACTAGTCACTAGTGAGGCTGTTTTTGATATGGTCAAATCTTATCTTCACAAGGATGTATCTTGTATTATTGCAAAAAGACTCATTAATTTTGCTAGAATTAAACCATTGCTGTCTCTTCCAAAGGGTTCCCGAGTTTATGTTGTTAATAATATGAAGGACTCTGCTGAAGAAGCAATTCGAACTTTATTAGAAGCAGGCGTTGAACATTTTTATGTCCCATATTATGGACAAAAGGAACTAGACCCCACCATCACTATTGCTGTTACTCCAGGGGAAAGCCAGATGGTTCCTCCATCTATTAAAACTAAAATAGATATTGGGAATCGCTTGTTAGATATGACTACGTTATATGAAATCTATGAGTTTTTTAATATATCTACATATGCTTCTAATAATCAACTATCAGCTAGATATATACAATCCATCATATCTCTTGTTAAAGAGTTGAATTTTGAAATTACCCAATCACAAGGTTTGCAAAAAAGTTTAGAGGGAATCGTCGAACAGATAGAAGAGGGGATGATTGTTTATGACAAGTACAATCAAATTATTTCTATTAATAAGCAGGCAATGAAACAGCTAAATCGATCTTATACTGACTTAATCAGTGAAAATATGAACCAAATTCCTTTTACTTTTTATCAAGCCTTTATGAAGGCAGAAATGGGAAAGGAAAACTTTATTGATATGGAAGGCGAAACTTACTATGTTCGTAAAAAGAGAGTCTTTGTTGGAGTAAAAGTGTTTGCAACGATCATCTTATTTGACAAAATGGAGCGAATTAAAAGCATTGAAGCGAAGTATCACAAAAATGAAAAGGAAAAAGGATTTATTGCTAAATACACATTTGCTGATATAAAAACAAGCTCATCTGAAATGTTGACACTAATCAGGAAAGCGGAAAAACTAGCTCGCAGTGATTCAACTATTTTCATCTCTGGAGAAACTGGAACGGGAAAGGAAGTAATGGCACAAGCAATTCATCGTACTTCAGAGAGAAATAAAAACCCTTTTGTCGCCGTTAATCTTGCGGCAATACCAGAGTCCTTAGTAGAGAGTGAATTATTTGGTTATGAAAAAGGTGCTTTTACTGGAGCCAGCCAAACAGGAAATATGGGGCTTTTTGAAAGAGCCCATAAAGGAACAGTATTTCTTGATGAGATTGGTGACGCTTCTGCTGTTGTACAAAATCGTTTGTTGAGAGTATTACAGGAGAGAGAAATCCAACGAGTAGGCGGTGGTCAACCCATTCCAATAGATATCCGTGTAATAGCAGCAACGAATAAAGACTTGCAGAAACTAATCCAAGAGAATAAGTTTCGGGAAGATTTATATTATCGATTAAACATTCTGCCGATCCGATTAATTCCATTAAGAAAACGAAAAGAAGACATTTTATTGTTATCTGAATTATTTGCTAAAGAATTTGAAGAAAAGCTCCAGCGAGGTCCACTTCACTTTTCAAAGGAAGTAATTGAGGTGATGACCACATATGAGTGGCCAGGTAATGTAAGGGAATTGAGAAATACCATCGAATATCTAGCCCACATTTGTGATGATGTTATCAAAACAGAATCTTTACCACCGAATATCATGGAACAGCAAAATACTACTGATTCCTTGATCATAGATGAGTGGGAAACACATTATCATGTTTTAAAGGAAAAAGGCTTTTTGCAAGATTGTAATCAAATTCTAACTATTTTACATCAATTAGGGGGGATTAGTGTTGGGCGTAGTACATTATTAAAATCACTTTCTGAATACAATCAAAGCTTATCTGAGCAAAAATTACGCTATAGATTAGAAGTGTTATCTAGTATGGACTTAGTAACCGTTGGTAAAGGGAGAAGAGGAACGAGTATAAATGAAAATGGAAGACAGTTTCTACAGTTTCTGGAAAGTAAAGTTAAAAGACCAATCAAATAAACAATAGACTTAGATTAAAATATTATCCAAGCTTATTGTTTTGATCTAGATGTAAAGTGTAGTAAGCAACCTGTTTTTGAGATGCTTACTACAAAAAAGAAATATAAGCGGGAATATAAGCCGACCTTATCGCTCTTATGGAAATGAGACGTTATTAGCGTACTAGCTTATCAGTTGGGGGGGAGCGTCCACTATGAAGCGTCATTTATAAATTAGCTAAGCGTACTAATGCCTCTGCATAAATAAAAGCAGCTCGCTTTAAATCGTTAATTTCAGCATACTCGTCTACTTGGTGAGCAGTGTTTTCTTTATCTGGAAAAACAGCACCGAAGGCAACCCCGTGAGATAAGAATCGCGCATAAGTGGCACCGCCTGTAGTTAATAATATTGGGTCATTTGAAGTAATACCTTTGTAGGCATCTTGAAGTGCTTTTATTCCTTTATGTTCTGAATCAACATGATGTGGTTTCTTTAAGCGAATATTAGAGATAATCCAACCCTTTTGTGCAGTGAGAGCTTTTAGCTGTTTTAAGGTTTGATCATAAGATGTTTCTACCGGACAGCGAATGTTTAGGGAAATTTTGCCGCCATGATCTTCTGTATAATGAAAAACTCCTGCATTTACGGTTAATTTTCCAGTGATGGAATCTTCAAAGTCAATTCCAAGGTTTTCACCTTGGAAGTCATTTTTTAAATAAGTATGAATAAATGCTAAATAAGGATGGAATTGTAAACCATCGATTGACAATAGTAAACTTGCTAGTGTAAAGGCAGCATTTTCACCCTTACATGGTTCCATTCCATGTGCTGACACCCCATCAGCTTTAATGGAGTAAGTATTTGCATCAATTTTGTTAATGCTTACTTGATCCTCCATTCTTTGAAATGCACCTAATTGTCTTGTAGGAGAAAGACCACGTACGACAGCTATCGCTGAATCAGGCACCATATTTCCTCTTTCACCGGAATTAAAGGAGACTAAGCTTACACCACTGTAAACGTGTTTTGGTTTGCAGCTTAATTGCATATTAATTTGTCCTTTCTCGGCATGAATGATTGGAAATTGTGCATCTGGTGCAAAGCCAAATAATGCCTCCGGTTCATTTTCTACATATGATTTCATACACCTCATGCCACTTTCTTCATTGGTTCCGATAATTAAACGAATCTTATGTTTGAGCGGTGCTTTCGATTTTATAACCATTTTTAATGCGTACCATGAAGCCATAGTTGGACCTTTGTCGTCAATCGCTCCCCTTCCGTAAATACGATTATTTGTTACTTTAGGATTAAATGGATCATAACTCCAGGTTCCAGAAGCCGGTACAACGTCAACATGACATAACACAGCGATGTAGTTTTTAGCTTCTTCGGGACCAAGTTCGATGTAACCGTAATAACCATTATTCTGATATGTAGTTAAACCTTCTTTTTCACCCAGTTGCAGCATAAATTGGAGAGCTTCTTGAACGTTTTTTCCAAACGGTTGCTTTTCATTACTACTCTTTGTGTCCATAATACTACGAATAGATAGTAAAGAAGATAAATCCCGAATAAACTCTTCTTCGTTAAAATATGTTTCCCATATTTTCAATAGCTTTTCCTACCTTCCATGAAATAGTTTTGTCACTATAATACTGCAAAAAATATGCCAATTGAAACCTGCCCGTTACTTACTAACTGGAATTGTATCAGGGTTTTTTATAGGGTGATTATATACAAATAACAACTTAAATAATAACCTATATAGGAGGATTTTTTCGTAATATGTCGATTATTGTTGGCATGATTTTTGCTTAAAGAAATGAAATACTAATAAGGAGGAAAATTAGCATGAAACTAAATATTTTTAAAAAAATTGGTTTCTTCGTTTTAGTCATTTTATTACTTTCTGCTTGTAATTTTTCGGAATCTTCGGATGGAGATTCTAGCAAAAAAGCCGGTGGAGAAGGAAAAAAAGTTTTAAACCTAAGTTTGGAAAATGATATTCCTGATTTAAACCAAGTAACAACGACAGATGGAATTTCTTTTGATATTTTGAATAATGTGATGGAGGGTCTATACCGTCTGGATGAGGATGACGCCCCCCAGCCCGCTATGGCAAAAAGCGTAGATATCTCGGAAGACAAATTAACCTATACGTTTCATTTAAGAGATGGAATAAAATGGAGCAACGGAGAGGCTGTAACAGCACATGATTTTGTTTACTCTTGGTTACGGGCTTTGCATCCCGATACTTCTGGTTCTTATTCATTTATAATTGCAGATTATATTAAAGGAGCGGAAGAATATGCCAACGGAGAGGGAAAACAAGAAGACGTTGCTATAAAGGCAAATGATGATAAAACATTGGTTGTTGAATTAAATGAACCTACTCCGTATTTTTTAGGTCTTACAGCATTTGCAACATATTTTCCTTTAAATGAAAAATTTATTAATAGTGTTGGCGATGAGTTCGGGCTTAATCATGAATCTATTTTATATAACGGACCTTTTGTTCTTACTGAATATGACCAAGCAATGGGCGTTAAGATGGAAAGAAATGATCACTATTGGGATACGGACAATCTAAAAGTAGATGAAGTTTCCATGAAAGTCATTAAAGAAAAGAGTACGGAGTTGAATTTATATGAATCTGGTGAGCTTGATCGAATTACGTTATCTGCTAATGATGTAAATGAATTTAAAGATCACGAAGAGTTTAGCACAGAAACAGAATTTACATCTTGGTATTTACAATTCAATCTTGGGAAAGCACCATTTGATAACAAAAATATTCGTAAGGCATTTCAGCTAGCGTATAATCCTGAAACTTTGGCAACTAATGTTCTTAATAATGGTTCTGAACCGGCCTATTCGTTAATCCCACCAGAAATGCAGGGAGTTGGAGATAAATCATTTCGTGAACTTGCCGGGGAAGTGATTGCTCCAGATTATGATCAAGCAAAAGAGTATTTAGAAAAAGGGTTGGATGAAATTGGTGGTAAGCTTCCAGAAATTGAAGTGTTAACAGCTGATGATACGGTTGCAAAAGATGCTGCAACGTTCATTCAGTCGCAAATTAAAGAAAACCTAAATATTGATATTTCTATTGTAACTAAACCATATAGCGGTCGACTAGATGCGATGCGTGAAGACGATTATCAATTTGCAATCTCAAAATGGGGCGCCGATTATAACGATGCGATGACATATCTTGATTTATGGGTAGGTGATCCCATTGCACCATTTAGAGGAAACTACCATAATCCAGATTATATGAATTTAGTTTATCAAGCTAAAGAAGAAAAGGATGAGCAAAAACGTATTGATCTATTAATGAAGGCAGAAAGAATACTTCTTGAAGAAGATTCTGTATTAGGCCCGCTATACTATCAAGGTTCTGCATATTTACAAAAACCTAACATTGATAACTTTGTGTCTCACCCATATGGCGCAAGGCTTGACCTCAAATACGTGATAGTAAATGAGTAGATACTGAATTAATTAGAGGGTGAGGCTGTTCAACGAATGTTGTTCTTCTAATAGGGAACTCATTTTGGGCAGAACATCCTCATCTTTCCTACAAATATACTATTTATAGGTTCCCATTTCAGAAGTTGGAGCATCTGAGATGCGTTCAGAGGCCTTAAGGACAATACTTTTAAACTACTAACAATCAGGGAAGGATGAATGCAAATCCTCACTGATTAAAAATTTACTTTATATTACATAGATAAGTAGTACTTATCTTTAAGGAGGGAAGAATCCGTGAAGAAGTTTATTTTAGTTCGATTAACTAACATTTTATTAACCTTATTTCTTATTGCTACACTAACTTTCTTTTTGATGAAGACATTACCGGGATCACCTTTTGATGAAGAAAAATTAATGAATTTATCAGAAGAATTGCGCATGGAATTTTACGCGAAATATGGACTTGATGAACCAATTCATATCCAATATATGAAATATATAGGAGGAATAGTTCAGGGGGATTTAGGTTTGTCTTATTATTATAAGGAACAGCCAGTAAGCTCCTTAATCATGGATAGAATTGGTCCATCTACATTAATTGGATTGCAGGCAGTAATCATTGGTTTATCCATAGGAATAATTTTGGGAATGGTAGCTGCATTTAAACATAATACAACATGGGATTATTTTACAATGATTATTGCAGTGCTCGGTGTCTCTGTTCCTAACTTTGTGCTAGCAGCCTTCCTTCAATTCTATGTCGGTTTAAAATGGGGGTTATTGCCTGTAGCTTATTGGGAAAGTTATGATCACTCTCTTTTACCAACGATAGCTTTATCTTTAGGGGTTGTTGCCCAAATTGCAAGGTTTATGAGAAATGAGATGTTGGAAGTCTTACAACAAGATTATATTATTACGGCACAAGCAAAGGGCTTGGGTGATTGGATCGTACTAGTCCGACATGCAATTAGAAATGCAATGATTCCGATTGTGACAATTTTAGGGCCCGTTTTGGTTAGTTTACTTACTGGTTCATTAGTGATTGAAAATATTTTTAGTATACCTGGAATTGGCAGTTTATTCGTCGATGCTATTAAGATGAATGATTATACCACCATTATGGGATTAACTTTATTTTATAGTGCTTTTTTCATTTTAGCTATGTTAATTGTCGACATTCTCTATGGAATAATCGATCCACGCATTCGGGTTCATGGGAAGGAGACGTAAGGGATGCAACAAACAAACCAATCTGAAAAACAAGTGGTTTTTCCTGAAGAAATGTTTAAAGTAGTAGGCAGAAAAGAAGAAGAGAGTGAAAAAATAAGCAAGCCAGTTTTGTCAAATTGGCAAGATGGATGGCTACGCCTTAAGAAAAATAAGGCAGCGATTGTTGGTCTATTTATCATTTTAACTATTGTTCTATTATCATTTGTTGGTCCTTATGTTAATGAATATGCCTACGATGAAGCTCACTATGACAAGGTGTATTCACAACCAAATAACGAGCATTGGTTAGGAACCGATAAATTTGGACGAGATCAGTGGACGAGATTATGGGAAGGAACTAAAGTTTCATTATACATTGCGGTACTTGCTGCGCTGCTTGACATTTTAATTGGGATTACATATGGAGCTGTTTCTGCCTGGAAAGGCGGAAAAGTGGACAATATAATGCAGAGGATTATTGAAATATTAGTCGGTATACCAAATCTAATTATTATTATTTTACTAATCATGATCATGAAACCAGGTATTATCACAATTATGCTCGCCATGGTTATCACTGGATGGGTGAACATGGCTAGGTTAGTAAGGGGGCAAGTGTATAAACTAAAGACTCAGGAATATGTGTTAGCATCACGAGCATTGGGAGCAAGTACAAGTCGAATTATATTAGGACATATGCTTCCAAACACTTTAGGAATTATTATCATTAATCTGATGTTTACGATTCCTAGTGCTATTTTCACAGAAGCATTTCTAAGTTTTATTGGATTAGGGCTTCAGGAGCCCTTAGCGTCCCTTGGTGTACTGATAAATGATGGCTTCCACTCCATGCGTAATCAGTTTTACTTATTAGCATATCCTGCCATAGTTATTGTTGCATTGATGGTTAGTTTTAACATGTTAGCTGATGGTTTACGGGATGCGTTTGACCCTAAAATGAGAAAATAGAGAGGATAGTTTTATGATGGATCATTCTACAAAACCAATACAAGTATATAGAGGCAACTACGTAGAAAGCACACATAATATAAATGTTGCAGTAGTAAGATCAACAGGGGAATTAATGGCATACTACGGTGATGCCTATAGAAACACATTCGCTCGTAGCTCTATGAAACCTTTTCAGGCTGCTCCTATTGTAGAATCAGGGGCGATGGAAAAATACCTTCTTACTGAACGCCAATTATCATTGTTCTGTGCAAGTCACAGTGGAGAAGCGATGCATAGGGAGGAAGTAGCTGATGTTTTAGCAAAGCTAAACCTCGAAGAAAATCAGTTGCAATGTGGTACCCATATTCCTCGTGATATAGACAGCTATAACGAGTTGATTAAAGCTGGAGGATCATTGACCCCAGTTTATAGTAATTGTTCTGGAAAACATGTGGGAATGTTAGCAGGTTGTGTACAACAGGGTTTAGAGGTAGATACATATCGAGAGGTATTTCACTCCTACCAACAACAAATTATCGACGTAATTGCGAATGTTGCTGATTTTGCTAGAGAAAAAATTATGATTTCCGTTGATGGCTGTGGTGTACCTGTCCACTGTATTCCTTTATATAATATTGCATTAGCATATAGTCGCTTAGCTGTTCCAGAACAATGGGAAGCTGGAACTAAACAAAGAAAAAATGCATTAAAACGTATTGGTATTGCTATGACGACTTATCCGGAAATGGTAGCTGGAACAAACCGGTTTGATACAGATTTGATGACAGCGTTTGGAGGCCGGATTGTTTGTAAGGGTGGTGCTGAAGGAGTACATTGCTTTGCAGATAAGGAAACTGGAATTGGTGTCGCCGTTAAAGTTGAGGATGGAAACGCAAGAGGTACAAATGTTGCTACAATGGAAATATTAAAGCAATTAAATATAGGTGCTCAAGAGATATGGGAATCACTGCAAAAGTATCAGGAAGCACCCGTATTAAATGCACGAAAAGAAAAAATTGGAACCATTAAAGCAGCATTTGAATTAAATTATCTACAGAGAGGGAACCACAATGAAACCGTTACTATCAATTAGAAATCTACATGTCTCTTTTAACACGTATGCTGGAAAAGTGCACGCCGTTAGAGGGATAGATCTAACGGTAGAAAAAGGGGAAACACTTGCCATTGTTGGAGAGTCTGGTTCTGGGAAATCCGTAACTTCAAAGGCAATCATGGGCTTATTGCCAAAACAGAATGCCTTGGTTGAACAAGGGGAAATCTTGTATGAAGGTAGAGATTTACTATCTTTGAATAAAAAAGAAATGATAAAAATACGTCGTTCAGAAATAGCTGTTATTTTTCAAGATCCGATGACAGCATTAAATCCAACGATGAAAGTGGGAAAGCAGGTTGTGGAAGGCGCTATAGGACATCAAAAGTTAAACAAAAAAGAAGCGAATAACTTAGCAATGGATCTATTCGATATGGTTGGTATTCCAAATCCAGAAATCCGTATCCATCAGTATCCCCACGAATTTTCAGGAGGGATGAGACAAAGAGTTGTGATTGCGATGGCGTTAGCTAATAAGCCTAAACTGCTCATCGCGGATGAACCAACGACAGCATTAGATGTCACTATCCAAGCGCAAATTTTAGATTTATTGCGAGATATTCAACAGAAAACGGGAACCTCCATTATATTTATTACGCATGATTTAGGGGTAGTGGCTAATATTGCAGATGCAGTGGCCGTGATGTATGCTGGTCAAATTGTGGAAAAAGGGAAAGTGGAGGAAGTTTTCCATGAACCAGTTCATCCGTATAATTGGGGACTTCTAAACTCGATGCCGAACATGGAAACAAAAGGGAAACTCTATTCTATTCCCGGAAGTCCACCAGACTTAATTCATCCACCTAAGGGTGATGCCTTTGCACCGAGGAACGAATTTGCGCTGGCCATTGACTACAAACAAGCTCCACCTACTTTTCACGTTAGTGAAACGCATTCAGCAAAAACTTGGTTATTACATCCTCAAGCACCGAAAATTAATTATAAAAAAGTGAAAGGCGACTTAGAGACGGAACTAGAAGTAAAACTTAATCATAATGACGTGTTGTTAAAAGTAAGCAATCTAAAAAAGCATTTTAAATTACCTTCTAAGCAAATATTAAAGGCTGTAGATGGAATTAGTTTAGAGATTAAGAAAGGAGAAACATTAGGTTTAGTTGGGGAATCAGGCTGTGGTAAATCAACAACTGGAAGAACCTTAATCGGACTTTATGAGCCTACAGAAGGTGAAATTCTGTATAATAAAGTCCCCCTAAATGAAACTAGTAAAAAGGAATTTTCTCAAAAAATCCAGATGATCTTCCAGGACCCGTACGCCTCTCTTGACCCTCGTAAAAAAGTGGAAGATATTATTGCAGAAGGCTTAGATATTCATCGTCTCGTAAAAGATAAACAAGAACGTCAAAAGAAAGTTCAAACCCTTTTAGATGCTGTTGGGTTACAGTCTGATCATGCACAACGTTTTCCACATGAGTTTTCTGGTGGTCAACGACAGCGTATTGGAATAGCTAGGGCACTTGCAGTAGAACCCGAGCTTATTATTGCTGATGAGCCAATTTCTGCGTTGGATGTGTCCATACAGGCTCAAGTAGTAAACTTATTAAAAAAACTACAGAAAGACAGAAATCTTACTTATCTATTTATTGCACATGATTTATCGATGGTAAAATATATTAGTGATCGAATCGGTGTCATGTACTTGGGGGCTATGGTAGAGATGGCGTCATCAGATGATTTGTATAAGAATCCACTACATCCATATACACAAGCATTATTATCAGCAGTACCTGTTCCGGACCCTGTCGTCGAGAAAACAAGAGAGAGGATTATATTGGAAGGCAATTTACCAAGTCCAGTAAATCCACCACAAGGATGCCAATTTAGAACCAGATGTCCATTCGCAACAGAAAAATGTGCAGAAATCCCCCAATGGAGAGAAGTAGAGAAAGATCATTGGGTTGCCTGTCACTATGCTTGAAATGATAGGTGTATAGACTGAGCTATATGCTCAGTCTTTTAGTACGGCGGGTATCTGAACCTTGGACAAATGAACATTGCTAAGATGATGGTAAGAATATGAACGCGTTATCGTTGTAAACACGATTATCAAAACTCAGATGACCTATTTTCTTAAGGTGAAACCCTTCTCGCCGGAGTTAATCAACTAGTAAAGTGGTAGACTTACAGCACCTTATATACGGGATGAAGTTGGGATATGTATAAGAAACAATAGAAAAAAGGGAGGAAGAAAAATAAATAGAAAAGGATCCAGAGATTTTGAGATCCTCCATTCATGTATGATTATTCCATAATAATGAATCATAAATCTGGTGTATATGATTAAGCAGCTTAAGGAGTTACATTAATAGGTGACTGTTATCTGGAGCAAAGCTAACCTATTATTAAAACTTGCTAAATCCCTTCAGATATGGCATAGTTACTTAAGGAAAGATAACTATTTAATAGCATACAAGCGTTGTAGGGGGACCAGTGTTGCTGGTTGAGATTGTATCCGTAAGATACTGACTCTTAGAACCTGATCTGGGTAAACCAGCGTAGGGAACATGCCGATATACAAAATTGATTTGCATGTGCAAAAAGCCCTAGGTGTACGTAAGTTCCTAAGGCTTTTTTATGGTCTAGGAAATTATAAAATTTTGCAGGTGTGGATAAACTTACTAAGTTATTTAGCCATGTCCGGCGCAAGCGCCTAGCAACTAGGCGATTTCACGAATCGCCCTCCGATAAGTCATCATTGGTTCGAGCAACACCGTCTCACCATGATTCCTAAAACTTTAGTTGCTTCCGTTCCACTCGCTCCGTTGCTAACCAGGAGCTTGCGCCTTTGTTCTTTCGTATATACTTGGCAGATCTACATATCTTCTAGCGATAAAACAAACATAGGAGATGCAATTGCTGGTAAATGTCCCAATCGGTTCATTGAACAATCAGCGGACGAGAAACCAGTCTTTCCTGATTGGAGTTTCTCTTATTCGCAGTACTCCCCTTACACAGCTGTAGTTATTCTGGAGGAGGAGACACATTGAGAAAATTCATCATGCTAAGTTTGTTCGTTATTTTGTTAGCAGCATGTAGTACAAATGACGATGAGTCAGGTGAAAAAGAAAAATCAGCAGATAAGGACCTAAAGGAAGTATCTATTGTTCTCGATTGGACACCAAATACCAATCATACAGGGCTATATGTAGCGAAAGAAAAAGGATATTTTAAAGAACAGGGATTGAATGTTGATATTAAAATGCCTGGAGAAGCAGGCGCTGATCAATTAGTGGCATCTGGGAAGGCTGACTTTGGTGTAAGTTATCAAGAAGGGATTACAGAAGCAAGGGTCCAAGATATTCCGATCGTTTCCATTGCAGCGATTATTCAGCATAATACTTCTGGGTTTGCTTCGCCAAAGGAAAAAGATATTACAGAGCCTAAAGACTTTGAAGGAAAAACCTATGGCGGCTGGGGCGCACCAGTTGAAAAAGCAGTAATAAATTCGTTAATGAAGCAGGACGGTGCGGATGTTGAAAAAGTGGACATAGTAAATATGGGGGATACGGACTTCTTCACTGCCGTAGAACGCGATATTGATTTTGCGTGGATTTATTATGGCTGGACTGGCGTAGAAGCTGAACTTCGAAACGAAGAGGTTAATATGGTTTATCTCACAGATTACTCGGAAAAGCTGGATTACTATACTCCAGTATTGGCAACAAACGAAACGATGATTAAAGAAGAACCGGAGACAATAAAAAAATTTTTAGCTGCTGTATCGAAAGGGTATAAGCTCGCTATTGATAATCCTAAGGAAGCTGCTGATATTTTAATGAAAGCAGTGCCTGACTTAGATGAAGAGTTAGTAAAGGCAAGTCAAAAATGGCTAGCGGATAAATATCAGGATGATGCAGACAGATGGGGCGAACAAAAGCAAGAAGTATGGGAAAATTATTCGACCTGGATGTTTGACAACGACTTGCTGGACAAGCCTTTGGATAGTGAGAAAGCATTTACGAATGAATTTTTACCAGAAAAATAATCAAGGTACTCGTTAAACCATAGATCGACCTAATACACATCATTTTGATTACGGATGGCTTAGATATGATTGTAGAAATGGAGGAAAAGTAATGGCTAAAGCGCTTGTAAGTATACAAATCATTCCAAAAACAAAAAACGGGGATGATGTGATTCCTTATGTGGATGAAGCAATTGCAGTTATTGACGCGTCTGGGGTTCCTTATCATGTAAGTCCTTTGGAAACAACGATGGAAGGTGAATTAGCCGACTTGCTTGCAATTGTAGAGAAAATGAACGAACGGATGGAAGAACTAGGGTGTCCAAGCGTTATTTCCCAAGTGAAAATATTTTATCAGCCATCAGGTGCTTCGATGGATAAGTTGACGGAGAAGTATCGCTGATGGTTAAGAAAATACTAAAAAGAGGATGGCGGCCAGCTTTGGCCCTCATCCTTTTGATTATGGTGTGGGAGTTAGCGAGTAAGTTGTTTTCCATTCAAGAATGGCTATTACCTGCGCCGTCATCTATCGGACAAGAGGCAATCGCAGGATGGGGAGACTACAAGCATCATCTTGGTGCAACGATTCAATTATCTATGATGGGGTTTGTTATCGGTAGCAGTGTTGGTATCATTGTCGCTGTTTGTCTGCATTTAATGTCGGTATTACGAGAAGCGTTATATCCATTGTTAATTATATCGCAAAATATCCCGATCATCATTTTAGCACCGTTACTTGTTGTTTGGTTTGGTTTTGGTATATTACCTAAAATTATTGTTATTACACTCGTATGCTTTTTTCCGATAACGATTGCCGCTTTAGATGGGTTTCGTCAGACGAGTGGAGAATTGAAGCATTATATGGAAATGGCAGGTGCGAATAAACGGCAAATCTTTTGCAAATTAGAATGGCCTCATGCACTGTCTTCTCTCTTTAGTGGATTGAAAATCGCAGCTACCTACAGTGTAATGGGAGCTGTTATTTCTGAATGGCTTGGAGCTAGTGAAGGGATGGGTTATTATATGACACTTGCTTCCTCTTCGTTTCGTACGGACCGAGTATTTGTAGCGATTTTGTTTATAGTCACATTAAGTTTACTATTTTTTACACTTCTTTCCTATGCAGAAAGAAAAGTGGTTAAGGCACCTGCTCAACAGGAAGATTAATACAATATGATGAATTTTAACTGCAAGCTAACATTTTAATTGTAATGTGTGGAAGAAGGAGAAGCATATGGGAAAATTAGAAGTACAAAACCTAATGAAATCATTTGGTAGTAATCAAGTGTTGCATCAGCTTTCTTTTTCCATTCAAGATGGAGAATTTGTTTCCATTTTAGGACCATCTGGAAGTGGGAAAAGCACGTTGTTTAATTTAATCGGTGGGATCATGAAGCCGGATAGAGGGTCTATTCACTTAAATGATCGAGATATCACGGGCTTGCGTGGGAATATTAGCTATATGCCACAAGCTCCTTCCCTTTTTCCGTGGCGGACGGTTTTGCAAAATGTTTTACTTGGAGAAGAAATTGCTCATGGAAAGGTAGATGAAGAACAAGCACGAGCAATGATTATGAAGGCGGGCTTAGAAGGATACGAAGACGCTTACCCTCATGAATTATCAGGCGGCATGAAGCAACGAGTTTCCTTTTTGCGCAGTATGAAGAGTCCGCAATCACTCTTGTGTTTGGATGAACCTTTTTCCGCTTTGGATGAATTTACGAGAGCGGAAATGCAAAAATGGTTGCTATCCATATGGGAACAGCATCGAAGGTCGATATTATTTGTCACTCATAATATCGAAGAAGCATTATTTTTATCTGACCGAATTATCGTTTTATCTCAAAAGCCGGCGGCGATAAAAAAAGAACTCGTTATTCCATTTGTAAGACCGCGGGACGAGGAATTGGTTTTAAGTAATGCATTTTTAGAATATAAAACACAGCTGTATTATGAATTGAGGGAATAAGCATGAACGAGCAAATTATCGATGCCCATATTCATTTAGATATGTATAAAAAAGGAGAACTTCAACAGATCCTTCAACAAGTGGAGTCAACTAAATTAGCTACCATGGTTGCTGTATCGAATCATTTTGCTTCTTGCCAAGTCAATTACGATTTGGCAAAGCAATCTGAAGTAGTGAAGCCTGCCTTTGGCTTTCATCCTGAGCAAGACCTTCCAAAAGAAACAGAGCTTAGAGAGCTTATCCAGTTTATCGAAATGCATCATAAGCAGGCTGTCGCCATTGGCGAAGTTGGCTTACCATACTATAAGCGACAAAATAAGCCGAATCTAGACTTGAATCCGTACATCGAGTTGTTGGAAGTATTTATACAGCTGGCTAAGCGGTTGGACTTACCAATTAGCTTACATGCAGTCTACGAGGATGCGGATATCGTATGTGATTTGTTAGAAAAGCATTCGATTCAGAAGGCACATTTTCATTGGTTCAAAGGTAGTAAGCGAACCGTCGAACGGATGGTAGCAAATGGTTATCTGATATCGATTACACCAGATATCTATTATGAACAAGAGATACAAAATCTTGTTTACATGTATCCATTAACGCATTTGATGATGGAAACAGACGGTCCGTGGTCTTTCGAAGGTCCATTTGCAGGTAAAATGACGCACCCGAAAATGATTCATCAAACGGTTAGGGAAATTGCGCATTTAAAGAAACAGCCGCTAAAAGACATTTACCAACAAATTTACACAACAACATCTCAATTTTTCTCCCTCTAAGTTTGAGTTCATCCGCAATAACCACGGATAACGTAAAAAGTCCCGCTCTAACCAGCCTATAGGGGCTAAAGTGGAAGGTGGTCTATGCCATTTTCTTATCATAAGAAAATGGCTTGTTAAAAGACTCTTTTACAACGCAAAAAAGGTGGACAAGAGATTATCTCATCGCTCTTTTCTTTGTTTTTAAATGAGAAACATGAGTATCGAGGAATAATTTTCCCAATATCCAATTGTCTTAACCAAGAATACTCGAATATATGATAGGAATACAATTCATAAAAGGGAAATAATACCATCATAGGAAAAACATTATTGTTTGGTGAATGATACTGCACTATAGCAACGGTCCTTGTCGTTTTTCTGAAGAGGGGGAGAGGGATGGGGAAAAAAGTATTGTTATTTGGAGATATAGGGATCGATGATACGATCGCACTTATGTATGCGTATTGTGATGATGTTATTGAAATCGTTGGTGTTGTGGCAGATTACGGAAATGTATCGAGAGAGAATGCTCTTTCGAGTACTGAATATGTGAAAAGTCTTTTTCCACAGCAAAAAGTGGAAAAAATTAAATTGATTGCGGGAGCGCATATACCTATGACGGGGGAAATCCCTACATATGTTCCGGAAATCCATGGCGAATATGGACTTGGACCGATTATTCCACCTAAATGCATGCATAATGGAATTAGTGATAATTTTTTCGAAGTTGTAGAGCTAATTAAGGCGTATAAAAATGAACTCATTATAGTTAATATTGGTCGGCTGACTTCATTAGCAACTTTATTTCTTTTATACAAATCATTAATGCAATCTGTTAAAGGTTATTATATTATGGGCGGAGCCTTTTGGGTACCCGGAAATATTACAGCTGTAGCAGAGGCGAATATTTACGGAGACCCTGTTGCGGCTCAGGTTGTCTTAACCAATGCCAAAAATGTAAAGATCATCCCGTTAAATGCGACGAATCAGGCAATTGTTACACCGCAAATGATTCATTATCTTGATCAAGTGGGCCAGCTACCACTTGTTAAAGAACTGCTGGATTATTATTATCACTTTTATAAGAAGCGAGATCCGGCAATTCAGGGAGCACCACTTCATGACGTAGTTACCTTAATGGCAGTGAAAAAGTCAAATTTATTCTCGTACCAGAGCTATCCAGTGTATATTGTACAAGACGCTAGCGGTGTAGCAAGAGGACAAAGTATTGCCGATATTCGCCCGTACGCTGACTTAACCCAAACAAAGGGAGAAAATATCATAGGTGGAAAGGTCCATGAAATTGCATTTAAATTAGATTACCCTAGTTTTTACCGTGATTTTATGACTGTAATGACGAAGGAAATATTTGTATGATTACCAGCTTGGGTTCTCAAGGGAAGAGTAATGGTACCCTGTTAAAAGACTCATGAAAAACAAGGGTTTAAAATATAAAACCGCAAAACATATGAGCGATCCCCTTAAGGTAGACAGATTAAACATAAAACAATTGTTTTCCTTAAGGGGAGATATCAATGCTGCGGTTTTAAGGCTTATTTATTCTGTTTGTTCTTTAATAAATTGCACAACTTCCTCGGCAGTGCTCATAGAAAGGAGTTGATCTTTATAGGAAGCTAATTTACCTTTATCAAGTTCACGGATTTGTGTACGTGCAGGTAAAATAGACGTAGCACTCATGCTGAATTCATCCAAACCTAAACCAAGCAAAATTGGAATTGCAATAGCATCCCCCGCCATTTCTCCACACATCCCTACCCATTTATCTTCACGATGTGCAGCTTCAATGACATTATTTATCAGGTTTAAAATGGCCGGGTGGTATGGCTGGTATAAGTAAGATACTTGTTCATTCATCCGGTCAGCAGCCATCGTATATTGAATGAGGTCATTTGTACCAATACTGAAAAAGTCCACTTCTTTTGCAAATTGTTTTGCAATAACAGCAGTTGATGGGATTTCTACCATAATCCCTATTTCAATATGATCTGATACTTCTTTTCCTTCTTTTAATAGTGCTTCTTTTTCATCCATAAGAATAGCTTTGGCTTGGCGGAACTCTTCTAACGTAGCGATCATTGGGAACATAATTTTTAGATTTCCATAAACGCTAGCTCGTAGTAATGCACGTAATTGTGGGCGGAACACATGCTCATTATCTAGGCAGAAACGAATAGCACGGAAACCTAGAAATGGATTTAATTCTTTAGGTAGGTCTAAATAGTTTAATTCTTTGTCCCCGCCAATATCTAAAGTACGAACAACGACCGGTTTTCCTTCCATTTGCTCGAGCACGGATTTGTATGCTGTAAATTGTTCTTCTTCTGTAGGTAACTGGCTTTTACCCATGTATAAAAACTCCGTCCGATATAAGCCGACACCTTCACCACCATTATCTAAGACGCCAATGACGTCATCTGGTGTACCGATATTTGCTGCTAGTTCTACTTGTTCTCCATCAGCTGATAATGTTGGTTCGTTTTTAAGTTTTGCCCATTCTTGCTTTTGCTTAGCAAATTCCTCTTGCTTTTTACGATATTTCTCAATTACCTCTACTGTTGGGTTAATGAGCACAACTCCTTCATTACCGTCTACAATAACCATGTCATCATTTTGGACGGTGCTAGTAACTTCCTTCGTACCAACTACTGCTGGAATTTCAAGCGATCTTGCCATAATAGCAGAGTGAGATGTACGACCGCCGATATCTGTGGCAAAACCTTTCACATAATCACGATTTAATTGCGCAGTGTCAGAAGGTGTTAAATCATTCGCAATTACGATTACTTCTTCATCAATTAATGCAGGGTCTGGGAAAGTAACACCTAATAAATGCGCTTTTACACGTTTCGTCACATCGTAAATGTCAGCAGCTCTTTCGCGCATATAGGCATTGTCCATATTTTTAAACATGTCGATAAACATAGTTGCTACTTCATCTAGTGCAGCTTCTGCGTTCATATTTTCACTATTGATTTTATCTTTCATTGGATTAATTAGTTCGGGGTCACTAAGAACTAATAAATGAGCAGAAAAAATTTCAGCGTGTTCATCGCCAATGTTTTCTTTCGTATGAGCTTTAATTTTTTCTAATTCTTGCTTAGAAATATCAAGCGCTTGATCAAGTCGTTCTATTTCTGCCTGAGGGGTAGCTGTAGTAACCTTTTCAAATGATAAGTCTGGAGATTCTAACAGATATGCCTTAGCAATAGCAATACCTGATGATGCTGCAATTCCTTGAATGTTAGCCATAATCATTTTCCAACCTTTCTTCATATCAATCATATCTATTTTAACCGCTTGTGTAAGAAGGTACAAGCAATTAAAAGGAATTTTAAAAACTTTGTCGAAAAACGCTCCAAATGAAAGCGTAATATGTTTAACATTTCCAACTCATGTATTTTTAACCTGTAAGACCCCTGCCTTAGGAGTTGGAATCTGTACAGCAACAACTTTATATGCTCTTAAGTGCCCTTATTTCATAAATGGTCTTTGGTTATACCATGACGGTACTAATAACCAACTATCGATAGGTGAATAAAAAACCTCCACTGCTTGGAGGTTCCCTTTATCCATGTATATTAGACCAAAAGTCCATGTCCATATCGAAGTGCGGTCAATGTTCTGCCACGTAGGACAGATAAACGAAGGGAAACGCAATGTAGGAAAATAAAGAGATTGTTGTTCATAAACATTTAGACATAGATAGAGAATAACCTAATGCAACGTACTATGTGTCCAATGAGTAATTGCTTCATATACCTCCTGTTTATTCACTTCATGAAGGAGCTCATGCCTACCGCTAGCAAACAGCATAGCTGTAATATTGGTTAACCCGTCATGTTTATAACATGTAGCTGTTTTCCAAACGCCTTTCCCATAATTCCCTACTGGATCATGGTCGCCACTAATGAATAATAGCGGTAAGTCGTGGCGTATTTGCTCATTCCTGTTTTTATTATGAATACTTCGTAACCCTGTAAATAAATCATAAAAAAATCGCCCTGTTGGAATAAAGCCAGTGTATGGATCTTGAATATAAGCCGCAACAGCAGTTTGCGATCGACTTAGCCATTCAAAACCAGTAGGAGAATGATCCACTTTTTTATTAAACGATCCAAACACGAGTTTATTCATTAAAATGGATTTTTCCTTAGGGGGAAGCAAGGAAGCGGCAAGTTGACCAGCTGCTAATTGAACGGTTGGAAAGTGACCAGTTCCTGAAAGAATAGCGCCAGAAATAGTATCACTGTATGTCTGTATATAGGATCGGACAAAAAAAGATCCCATGCTATGTCCGAACAAAAACAGTGGTAATGTTGGATGTGTGGATTGTATAAGCTCAGAAATTTGGCGAAGGTCACGTACTGCTTTAAAAAAGCCATCATTGTCAGCTAAGTATCCAAGCTTGCCTTGTTTTTCACCGGTTTTACCATGACCACGATGGTCGTTACCATAAACGATAAATCCTCGTGACGTTAAATAAGTGGCAAAATCATGATATCTCTCAATATGTTCCATCATACCGTGAGAAATTTGCATAACAGCTTTGGCAGGAGAAGTGGGTTCCCACTTTTTAATAAAGATATCGATGTTATCATCCGTATGGTACCAAAAAGTTTGTTGTTTCACGTATAATCGGCCTCCATTTCTTAGCTTCTATCATAATTGTAAATTTCTCCTTCGTCCACTCAAAAAGGCTTGCTATCCTTCCTGTAATTATGCTAAAGTTATACGTAAGTCTACGTATGGTATTAATTGCATACGCGTTAAAAGGTACATGAGTTGGTCGCTTATCTGTTACAGGAGGTATAATGAAGTTATGCTTGGAATTGTCAATGTATTGTTAGTAATTGATGGAATTATCATGATTATATTGGTGCTATTACAATCTGGAAAAAGTGAAGGCTTGTCAGGTGCTATTTCAGGAGGCGCTGAACAGCTGTTTGGTAAGCAAAAGGCAAGAGGGATTGACCTTATTTTACATCGGGGAACAATTGTTACAGCGGTCATATTCTTTGTATTAGCATTTTTAAGTGCATATGTTTTACAATAGATTTTACGACCCTTACTCTGCAGTTAAGCTGGTAAGGGTTTTTTTATTATTGTATATAAAATGATATGCTTTATGGATAACGAAATAACCGAGTAGCTACGTCCGGCGCATGAGCCCAGCAACGATGCGACTTTAGAAGCGCTCCCTACGATAAGGCGTCATCGGTTCGTTGCTAATAGGAAGAACGACTAAAACCAGGCTTGCCGACCAAACGTCGGCATACTCGGTTTTAGTGGCATGATTCTTTATCTTTAGTTGATTTGTTCCATTAGCTACGTTAATAAATAGGGACTTGCGCCTTTGTTCCACTATAGAATTTTTTTGGTTTATCGTATAAGAAAAACAAAGGCTATAGCCATGATTTGGCGACAAGCTAAGTTTTTCTAATAGTATATGCTAAGGTTATTGACTGTATTGGTAAGCTTCTGGGGATAAGCGAGGTGGCTTTACATAATATAGCATCATCATAGTTCAAGCGTGGTTTGTTTAGAATGAAAAAGAGCCCTATCTAGTGGAAGTGCATAAAAACCTGGTGTTGAAGACAGAAGGTTTGTTAAAAACCACTCGCTTCGATTAAAATGGATAATGCAGTATGATTTTTTTATCCCGTATATAAGGTGCTGTAGGACTCTTACTTGAGGAGTTGGATCATCTGTACTGTTACAAGTCTAAGCAGGAGATAACAGCACCTAAATCCCCTATTTTGTAAGCGCCCTTTAGGTCATACCAGTACAGTACTAACAATCAGTGGAGATTGAATGTTCAATGAAAACCGCTACTGATGGAAGATTCACTTACTATGTAAAAATATTGGATTGCTAACTAGAAATTTTGACTTCCTTATAAAAAGGCAGTTTACGCCAATGCAAAATAAGGTAAATGAAACAGAGTAGTAAAAGGAGTTGCAAATCATGAAAATAAAACAACCACAGCCATTTACGTTTGAAGCAGGACCGCGTGCGGTATTATTATTACATGGGTTTACAGGACATTCCGCGGATGTCCGTATGTTAGGAAGATATCTGGAAAAGCGGGGCTACACCAGCCACGCTCCCATTTACAGAGGACATGGGTTACCACCTGAAGCGTTAATTCAATCCACACCTGATCAATGGTGGGAAGATGTGGTGGAAGCATACCGCCATCTAAAGCGTTTAGGCTATAAAGAAATCGCTGTTTCTGGACTTTCTTTAGGCGGGGTGTTAGGTTTAAAGCTTGCGTATACGGAGCAAATGAAGGCAGTTATTCCAATGTGTTCACCAATGTTTTTTGATAATGAAACACAGCTGACAAAAGGCTTTCGCGCGTTTGCCAAAGAATATAAGCAGTTAGAACGCAAAGAAGCAGACGTCATTGAACAGGAATTGAATACGTTATTAACAAATTCGGAGCCCTTGTTTAAGCAATTGGGTGAATTTATCAATGAAGTGAAAAATGAAGTAGATACGATTTATACGCCAACCATGGTCGTTCAAGCTAGAAAAGATGAAATGATTAATACAGACAGTGCGAATTATATTTATGAAAATGTAGAAGCAGATCATAAAACGATTCATTGGTATGAGGAATCAGGACATGTCATTACAATGGGGAAGGAAAAAGAACAAGTATTTGAAGATATTTATCAGTTTCTTGAAACATTAAATTGGGAACAATGATTATAATGGATGCAAAATGAAAACAATAAAGAGAAAGAAGGTGAAGCAATAATGAAAGAAAAAATACAACAATATTTTAAGGAAAATGGTACAAAGCCACTAACGGTTCATGAAATAGAGGAAGCGTTGGAAATTAAAGATGCGACGGAATTTAAAGAACTTGTAAAAGCACTAAATGCTTTGGAGGAATCTGGAGAGCTCGTTCGGACGCGAAAAAACAGATTCGGCTTACCAGAAAAAATGAATCTTGTTCGTGGCAGAATTCAAATGCATGCGAAAGGATTTGCCTTTTTAATTCCGGATGACGAAACACTTGATGATGTTTATATTCATTATTCCGATCTTGGTTCCGCCATGAATGGGGATAAGGTGCTTGTAAGAATTGAAAAAAGAAGTGATTCGGGTAACCGCTCGGAAGGAACTGTGATTCGAATTTTAGAAAGAGCGACACTACAAGTAGTTGGCACATTTGAGAATAGTCGCTCATTTGGTTTTGTGATCGCAGATGATAAACGGATCCCCAATGACATTTTTATTCCTAAGGATTGTACAAACGGTGCGGTTAGCGGGCATAAAGTAATTGCACATATTACGAAATATCCAGAAGGAAGAAAAAGTGCAGAAGGCGAAATCATCCATATATTAGGACATAAAAATGATCCAGGTATTGATATTATTTCCATCATCTATAAGCATGGCATTAAGGTAGACTTTCCGGAAAAGGTGCTAGAACAAGCAGCCAACACGCCTGAATCAATTTATGAAAAAGAGATTCAAGGACGTAGAGATCTGCGTGAGGAAATAATCGTTACGATTGATGGTGCGGATGCAAAAGACTTAGATGATGCGGTATCTGTGAAGCGATTGGATAATGGGAACTACCTTTTAGGCGTGTATATTGCAGATGTAAGCTATTATATCGATAAAGGCAGTCCGATGGATGAGGAAGCCTTTGAAAGAGGAACGAGTGTTTACTTAGTTGACCGTGTGATCCCGATGATTCCGCATCGTTTGTCGAATGGAATTTGTTCACTTAATCCCAAGGTGGACAGATTGACATTGGGATGTGAAATGGAAATAGACGCTTCTGGCAATGTCGTGAACCACGAAATTTTCCAAAGCGTTATTCGAACAAATGAGCGAATGACGTATCATGATGTGAACCAAATCTTGGTCGAGAAGGATGAGGCATTACGAGATCGTTATAAAGAATTGGTTCCTATGTTTGAAGAGATGGAGAAATTGGCGGCCATCTTACGCCGAAAGCGAATGAATCGCGGCGCCATTGATTTTGATTTTAAAGAAGCAAAAGTGGTCGTTGATGAAAATGGCAAACCAGAAGATGTTATATTACGTGAACGCTCCGTTGCCGAACGGTTAATTGAAGAATTTATGCTGGCTGCGAATGAAACGGTAGCCGAACACTTCCATTGGATGGATGTGCCGTTTATTCATCGTATCCACCAGGACCCAGATCCAGAGAAATTACAAACATTCTTTGAATTTTTAGCAGGACTTGGCTACGTGGTGAAAGGGACGACGAATGAAGTGCATCCGCAGGCACTACAGAAGGTATTGGAAGATGTAAAAGGAAAGCCAGAAGAGATGATCGTTTCGAAGCTAATGCTTCGTTCGATGCAGCAGGCGAAATATGATCCGCAAAGTATTGGTCACTTCGGTTTAGCGACACCGTTTTATACGCATTTCACGTCACCAATACGCAGATATCCTGATTTAACGGTACACCGTTTAATTCGTACCTATTTAATTGATAAAAAAATGGATCAGCATACGTTGCAAAAATGGAAAGCGGAGATGCCGGAAATAGCCAAACAAACTTCTGCTGCCGAGCGGCGTGCGGTAGATGCCGAAAGAGAAACCGATGATCTTAAAAAAGCAGAATTTATGCAGCACAAAATCGGTGAAGAATATACTGGTGTTATTAGCTCCATTACGAATTTTGGGTTGTTCGTGGAACTGGAAAATACGATTGAAGGGCTAGTTCACGTTAGTTATCTAACAGACGATTATTATCATTATGACCAGCGTAGTCAAGCAATGATTGGTGAGCGAACTGCTAAAATGTATCGTATTGGAGAAGAAGTACAGGTTAAGGTAGTAAGTGTTAACATTGATGAACGTACCATCGATTTTTCGATCGTGTATGATGAAGAAACCAAACCTAAAAAGGTGATTAAAGCAAAAAGAATGAAAAACTAGCACATGCCGCTGTCCAGCTTTCGGGCAGCGGTTTTTTGGAGAATCAGATTGGAATAACGAGAAATCTTAGGATGTTTATTTAATATCGTAAAAATGGTTCTTCTCTAGAAAGTCTAATGGATGCAAGAAAAACTAAATCCTATTACAAATTTTTATAGTAAACAAAACCAAATTTACAAATGCAAGAAAGTGAATAGGTATGTATTGGAATATAGCTCGTTATTTGGTAGAATAAGGTGCATGTAAGAAGTAGGAGGAAGTACCGATGCCAAAAGGACAAGGAAAGGTAATTGCAACAAACAAAAAAGCATCCCATGACTATTTTATTGAGGATACGTATGAAGCAGGAATCGTTTTGCAAGGTACAGAAATCAAATCAATTCGTGCCGGAAGAGTAAATATTAAGGATGCGCATGCTCGAATTGATCGTGGCGAAGTCAAATTAATAAATTTGCATATAGCTGAATATGCACAGGGGAATCGTTTTAATCACGATCCAACTCGGACAAGAAAGCTGCTTTTGCATCGAAAAGAAATTGATAAATTAATCGGTTTAACGCAACAGCAAGGCTATGCACTCATACCGTTGAAAATCTATATTAAAAATGGTTATGCGAAGGTGCTTATAGGTTTAGGTAAGGGTAAAAAGAAATACGATAAGCGAGAAGATTTGAAGCGTAAGCAAATGAAACGAGATGTAGATAGAGCAATTAAAGATCATATGCGTTAACTGCAATAGTAGTAGATGTTGTAAAACTTGACTTTTTCTCTATGCGTGTTACAATTATAGATGGACAAAAAAGAATAATGCTCAATCTTCCGGAGCGCATCCTTTTTATGGGGACGTTACGGATTCGACAGGGATAGATTGAGCTCAGGTTGCACGTCGAGGTTACGTCTCGTAAAACGTTACGCCTAAATATAACTGGCAAAACAAACAATAACACTGCTTTAGCAGCTGCCTAAGCACTGCTGAGCGATCCTTCCTGCTATCGCCCGTGTGGCAGATTTGAAGGGTCTCAAACGAAGCGGGCTATACTATCATTCGCCGTCTGAGGATGATAGTTGAAACCAATCAGACTAGCTACTCGAAAGCCTGTCGGTAGGCTGCAGAGTAAGCGAATAATAATATACTGACTATGCGTGTAGAAGCCTGAGTGGCAATATCTCTGGACGTGGGTTCGATTCCCACCGTCTCCACCAAATACATACAAGTATTGGTGTGATAGTGTTAAAAACAGCGTGGTAAGAATCGTGGTAAGAAAATGTTTTTATCTCGTGCAAAACTACGCATTTTTAAATTCAATAACTTTTGCACTTTTGAAGTCGTCTTCCATTTGAAGAACGGCTTCTTTTTCGGTGGCTCTATACTAAATGTTGGGGTTCCCACACAATTTGCGCATAAAAAAATATACACGCAAACATCCAATTCTTTTA
>NZ_QWLJ01000100.1 GCF_009917385.1 Roseburia sp. 1XD42-34
ACCATGCTGCCCGACTCCACCGAGATCGACCAGGACACCATCAACCGCATCATCAAGGTCATGAAACACGAAGCCTACGGAGAGTGCTACAAGGTGAGCTGCCTGGAAATCCCTGGGCCCTCTGGCCCCAAGGGCTACCGTGGACAGAAGGGTGCCAAGGGCAACATGGGTGAGCCGGGAGAGCCTGGCCAGAAGGGAAGACAGGGAGACCCGGGCATCGAAGGCCCCATTGGATTCCCAGGACCCAAGGGCGTTCCTGGCTTCAAAGGAGAGAAGGGTGAATTTGGAGCCGACGGTCGCAAGGGGGCCCCTGGCCTGGCTGGCAAGAACGGGACCGATGGACAGAAGGGCAAGC
>NZ_QWLJ01000101.1 GCF_009917385.1 Roseburia sp. 1XD42-34
GACCTCCTGGCTGCAAGGGAGACCCTGGAAACCGGGGCCCCGACGGTTACCCGGGGGAAGCAGGGAGTCCAGGGGAGCGAGGAGACCAAGGCGGCAAGGGGGACCCTGGCCGCCCAGGACGCAGAGGGCCCCCGGGAGAAATCGGGGCCAAGGGAAGCAAGGGGTATCAAGGCAACAATGGAGCCCCAGGAAGTCCTGGTGTGAAAGGAGCCAAGGGCGGGCCTGGGCCCCGCGGACCCAAAGGCGAGCCGGGGCGCAGGGGAGACCCCGGCACCAAGGGCAGCCCAGGCAGCGATGGCCCCAAG
>NZ_QWLJ01000102.1 GCF_009917385.1 Roseburia sp. 1XD42-34
CTTATTTGGATAGAAGAATGTTCAGAGGTTAAGTATGAAGGCTTTAAAGAATTAATAGGGCGATTAAGACATCCTACATTAAAGCTCTATATGATACTTTCTACAAATCCTGTAGATGAAGGGAATTGGACGTATTCTCATTTCTTTATTAAAAACAAAGGACAAGATGACCAAGTTATTTTTCTAGATGATGAAGAATTATATAAGAAACGTACTGTTGTAGTTGATGATACGTATTACCATCATTCCGTCGCTGATGATAATTTGTTTTTACCGGAAAGTTATGTCCAAGAATTAGAGAAAACAAAAGTATATGACCTTGATCTTTATAGAGTAGCTCGTAAAGGGCGTTATGGTGTTGCGGGTAAAAAGGTATTACCGCAATTTGAAACAAAGCCACATGATCAGGTTATGAAAGAAATTAACGCTATCTATAAGCCTTTATATCGTAACGGGATGGACTTTGGATTTGAGGATTCTCACAACGCCTTATTACGTATGGCTATAGACGATAAAAATAAAATTCTTTACATCTATTGGGAATATTACAGTCGTCATAAAGACGATCCAGAAATAGCGGA
>NZ_QWLJ01000013.1 GCF_009917385.1 Roseburia sp. 1XD42-34
GAAAATTATGTCATCTATGCCTCAAATGGATAATTAGCGCTTGACTTGAAGCATTACTTTTTATGCAACGCTAGTGATAATTTCCTAGACCAGAACAAAGACGCGGGCCCCAGGTTAGCAATGTAAACGAATGGAACGAATCAATGAATGATAAAGTGAACTTTTCATCAGCGAGGTTTTCTTCATCACCGCTGATGGTTAGGTTAGTACCGCCAGGGTATGACCTAAAGGCCCTTGAACGAATCGAAATTTAGGTGCTGTTATTTCCCGCTTTAGCTTGTTTCACCTTATCTTCAACCATGAGGATCTTACATCATTTACATGCAAAATAGTATCCTAATTACTAAAAGAAGATGCCTCTCTAGGCATCTTCTTTTATTGCGCGTATACCGCATAAAGCGGAAATTTTTCAGTTAGTGTTTTCACACGTTGTGCAGCTGCTTCGAGCACTTTAACATCGTCATGATTTTTTAACGTGATTGCTATGATTGAGGCTATTTCTTCCATTTCCGTTTTTCCAAACTCGCGGGTAGTAACTGCCGCTGTACCTATACGCACACCACTCGTTACAAATGGACTTTCTGTATCAAATGGGATGGTATTTTTATTGGTAGTAATCCCAATGGAATCCAATACGTGCTCAGCTACTTTCCCTGTTAATTCTAACGGTGTTACATCAAGCAATAACAAATGGTTATCCGTGCCACCAGAAACAATGCGAATTCCCTCAGATTGTAGAGATTCTGCTAACACCTTAGCATTTTCAATGATTTGTTTGCTGTACGTTTTGAACGAACCAGATAGGGCCTCCTTAAAGGAAACTGCTTTTGCCGCAATAATATGCATTAACGGTCCGCCCTGCATACCAGGAAATACAGCTTTATCAATCTTTTTAGCGTACTCTTCCTTACAAAGAATCATACCACCTCTTGGTCCACGTAATGTTTTATGCGTTGTCGTTGTTACAAAATCAGCATAAGGAACTGGATTCGGATGTAAACCAGTAGCTACCAATCCAGCAATATGAGCCATATCGACCATTAAATAAGCTCCTACCTTATCAGCGATCTCGCGAAATTTTGCAAAATTGATAACTCGTGAATATGCACTGGCACCCGCTACAATAAGTTTCGGTTTTTCTTTCTCAGCTATTTTTAAAACAGCATCATAATCTAACTGCTCCGTCTCCTTATCGACCCCATAATCAATAAAACGGTAAAGTGAACCGCTGAAATTAACCGGGCTTCCGTGTGTCAAATGTCCTCCGTGATTAAGATTCATACCCAGCACAGTATCTCCAGGCTTTAAAACAGTAAAATAAACAGCCATATTTGCTTGCGCACCGGAATGTGGTTGTACGTTGGCATGCTCAGCGCCAAACAACTGCTTCGCACGGTCACGAGCTAAATTCTCCGCAACATCTACATGCTCACAACCTCCATAGTAACGTTTGCCCGGATAACCTTCTGCGTATTTATTAGTCAACACAGATCCCATTGCTTCCATCACTGCTTCAGAGACAAAATTTTCAGAAGCAATTAATTCAATATTATCTTGTTGTCGCTTCTTTTCTGCTTCAATTGCTTGAAAAATCTCGAAATCCGCTTGTTTGACAAAGTCCATTCGATTACCCCCTTCTATGTATAAACCTATTGTAGCTTTAAACCGTTAGAAGAACAAATACATTTTTCCTTAGAATTGATGGAAATAAATTACTTCTTTCAGTAGGAATCTTCCTACTTCCTATTACCACCTACTGAACATTAATACCAAAATAAGTACCCTTGAAGCAATCAGAATTGGTATCGTTATCTCCATTTACCCTTCCTTGCGTCGCTTTTCACTCTTGTTATGTTAATCTTACAGCGCGTTATCACTCGGGATAAACTGCGCGAGCTCCGCCAATTCTTTTAGGACGGGTATAAGCTGCGTTAATACGAGCTTCTCCTAAAAAGCGCTGCTGAAGTCGGAATGGTACAGCGACTGGTTTTAAATGCATACCTATCATCGTCTCCCCAATATCCATTCCCGCATGCGCAGTTACGGTTTCCACTACTACAGGGTCTTTTAGCTGCTCAAATGCATATGCAGCCATCGCCCCACCAGCCCTTGTAACTGGAATAACCGATACCTCGTTTAATTGATAATTGTTCATCGTACTTCTTTCCATAACAATTGCTCTATTTAAATGTTCACAGCATTGGAAGCAAAGGTGAATCTTATTTTCGTTTTCCAGCTTTTTTAAATTACTGTAGATGATTGTTGCAAGTTCTTTACTGCCTGCCGTCCCAATTCTTTCGCCAGCAATTTCACTTGTCGAGCATCCAACAACAAATAAATCCCCAGGCTTGAGGCGACCTGACATTTGCCATTGCTCTTGTATATCCATAAGTTGTTCTCTAAGTTTTTGGCGAAACTGCTCTTTCATGGTAATCTAAAACACCCTTCTTTATATAGAATAAGGCAAGCCTTCTTTGCTCACCTTTCTAAATTATTGTGCATCATCTTCATATGTCGTAATTTTTTCGATCCGATTTTGATGTCGACCACCATCAAACTCTGTCTCCAACCAAGCTTTCGCCACTTCCCGAGCTAAGCCAGGACCTACGACTCGTTCCCCCATAGCCAGTACATTAGAATCATTATGCTGTCTCGTTAATTTTGCACTATATACATCATGTGTAAGAGCACAGCGAATACCTTTTACTTTATTTGCAGCAATAGACATTCCAATTCCTGTACCACAAATGAAAATACCGCGATCAAATTCCCCGTTGGCTACTCGTTCTGCTGCTGGAAGTGCATAGTCAGGATAATCTACGGAGCCTTCACAGTCACAACCTGCATCTTCAAATTCGATCTGCATTTCCGTTAGCAAATCCTTGATCTCATTTCTAATCGTCATACCTGCATGATCTGCTGTAATGATCACTTTCATCTGTATTAACTCCTTTTATTTAACCTTTATATTTAGCTGAAAAAGTTGCCAAGCTGTAAAACGCTTTTATCTTATTATACATTCATTTATGTTATTAACCAATATCGTATTTTAATTTACCTTAAACTGATTGATTTGTTTATTTAAATTATTGGCTTGCTCCTCCAACGCATGAGCTAATTCATCCACTTGCTCAATGGTGGATGCTTGTTCATGGATAGACGCATTTACTTCTTGGGCGCCCGCTGACGTCTCTTCTGCAACAGCCGCAACTTCTTGCGATTGCTTAACTGTATTTTGAATCGATTCCAGTTGACGATCTACCAAATCTGTAATTCGGCCAATCTCTGTTGCAACCTCATTTACAGAGCCAGACATCTCCGAGATTGCATGATTGGTTGTTTTTCCATTATTAGCCTCCCGTTTTGCATAGGAAACGTTATCATTTATTTTGACAACCACTGCTGAAACATCATCTTGGATAGCAGTAATTAATCCAGAAATTCGCTGCACGGCCTGAGCGCTTTGATCTGCTAGCTTACGAATTTCATCAGCAACAACAGCAAAACCCTTACCATGTTCTCCCGCTCGAGCAGCCTCAATGGACGCGTTTAGTGCAAGTAAATTCGTTTGTTCGGCGATTTCACCGACCAATGTAATAATTGTTTCCACTTGCATCGCATTTTGTTTTAAATGATCAACATCTTTTAAAGAAGTTTCCTGCTCATCAGCAAGTTTTTGAATCCCATCAACCAATTGATTAACAGCCTGCTTACTTCGATCTAATATTTTCATCATCGCATTCGATTTTTGCTTGGAGTCAGCTGCTTTTCGCTGTACCTCCTCCGCAAGCTCTGTTGCTAATTCGACTGCTTCTGCTGTATTTTGTATTGCTTCTGAAGCACTTTCCGCTCCTTTAGAAATTTCATCTGCCGATGAGCGAACGGACATAGAGTGATGATTCGCTTGTTCAGAAGCTTGGCGAATTTTAACAACCGATTGATTCGTACTTTCAAAATGCTGATCTATATTATGTACAATATCGCGTAAGTTTTTTAGCATTTTGTTAAAAGCTATCCCCAAGGCTTTCACCTCATCGTCTGATTTGGAAATTTCAATGACCTGATGTAAATTTCCTTTAGCAGCTTCAGAGGCTGCTGCTTCTAGCTTTTCCAACGGCTTTACAATCACTCTTGCTGCAAAAAAGGCCAATATTCCCGACCAAATAATACCAAGAACGAACGTGGTTATTGTAAAAAAGTGTTCGGAAACATCCCAATAATTTTGTACGTAATCATAAATAATATAAATAAATACTGCACTAACTGAATACGTTACCAAAGCTAAAGTTGTTGTAAATAGCACCAGCTTTAATCGCAAACTGAAACGATACTTCTTCTCCATTGATCTTCCCCCGCCTACTTTGTAAGTTTTTTGCTAAGCAGATCAATGTATTTATCCAATTCCTCCAGCGTCCCCTGATAGATTCTTAAATCCCCGCCAAAAGGATCGGAAATATCATAATTGATTAAATTCGCTTCCAGCCTTCGAATATTTTCAATGTCTTCCGAAAGATGTTCATGAATTCGTTGATCGAGAAGGGAATTATCCAATTTATGCTGATTTTTTTGGATAAATATTGATCTTTTTTCCTCATAATCTGCATATGCCTGTTTCAACTCTTTCCATACTTCTTTATCGGCTTCTAAGACATATTCTTTTAATGTAAAATATTTTTCTTGAAATTGCGGGAAAGTCATGATAAGAGACTGCTTATGCTGTGTCGTCATGGTTAGAACAACGTCAGCCCAATTCAGCAGTTCCTTGGTTACTGGTTGGGAAAGATGTTCGATCTCCATTTGTTTCTGTTTCAAAGCTTCTATCGCTTTTGGACTTGCTTGCTGGTTCTCTGCTGCAAAAATACCCGCAGATTGTACTTCTACTTCCGGTATTTTATGTTTAACTAACGCTTCCGCCATTGGACTACGACACGTATTACCAGTACAAACAAATAACAATCTCATAGGGGTAACCTCCGATACTAAACTCTGTTAACAATATATCATATCCTGCTTTCCTTTAACCAGTTTCTTTGCTATCCGCCAAACGTGAATGGGGTATGTTTAAGGATTTGTTGGTTTAGCATATGTAAATGTTCGCTAGCTACTAAATTAAATGTGCAGCATTATTATATCTGTATCATTTAATGGTAAATTTCAAAAATCCAAACTTCAGCAGTACAAAACATGATACAAATAAACTATAGATCATATTTTTATGAGTACTAATAACTAGCGAGGATGAACAAAGGTGCGGACGACCGTTTAGCAACGTAAGCACATGGAACGAATTAACAAAAGTGACCCTTCCATCAGCGGTGTTTTCTTCATCTCCGCTGATGGTTAGTACCACCAGGGTATGACACCTAAAGGCCCTGGAACAAATGGGGGATTTAGGTGCTGTTACCTCCCGTTTCGACTTGTTCCGCTTACATCTTCTATTCTTAGACCGTGCTAGTCTACAACGCCTTTTTACAAGATAAAAGAATCATGCCACTAAAAAACAGGGGTATGCCGACGCTGGAGCGACAAGCCCGTTTTTAGTCGGCCTTCCTCTTAGTGACGGACCGATGATGCCTTATCGGAGGACGCATTTCTAAAGTCGTATCATTGCTAAGCTCCATAAGCCAGGCTTAGCTATTCGGTTATTTCGTTATCCCAAGTACCTCATTTTATACTATCTTATCTTTTAAAGAAACCTTACTGGTTGAAATTCCACTTTACGAAACACGTTAATATGATTATTTAGTTGATTTTCAAAATAAACATATTTCTTCTTGGGTCAACATATAGTTTATAAGCATGTCCAAGGGGGAATTGGTGATGTCAGGATATATTGGTGAAGTGACAGCCTTATTGTTTTTAGCATTTGCGCTTGGACTTGATGCCTTCTCTGTCAGTTTAGGGCTTGGGATGCAGCGTCTTCGATTGAAGCGAATTGCACTCATCGGTATGGTAGTAGGCTTATTTCATATTATAATGCCCTTTTTGGGCATTATATTTGGGACAATGATATCAAAACAAATCGGCAGTTTAACCACCTTAGCCGGAGGGTTATTACTTGTAGGTATTGGTGCGCAAATGTTTTTTTCGGCTTTTAACTATCACTTAAAAAAAATGATTCAACCGATCGGACTAGGTTTATATTTATTAGCTCTCAGTTTAAGCGTCGATAGCTTTTCTGTCGGATTAAGCTTGGGTATGTCAGGAGTAAAAACGGCTATTGCACTTATACTGTTTGGATTAGTTAGTGCTTGGCTTTCTTGGATGGGCATGCTTATTGGAAGGAAAGTAGAAGGCTTCCTAGGTACATACAGTGAGTTGTTAGGTGGAAGTATTTTGATTGCGTTTGGTTTACACGTATTATTTGGATAAATATAGAAAAATCTCATCAATCACGGGCCCCTAAGACCATATACGCTATAACAAAAATCCCTGCTATTAAATCGTCCTCGTTTTTATAATGGTGGTTATGACCCCCCCATTATTATGAATGGAAGATTTTTCATGTTGACATATCCGGCGGGGAATATGCTTATCGTTACTATATTTTTGTGCGATAGAGAACAGGCTTGGCATCGCAACCTGAACCCTATCATTGGTTTCACCTCATACGATAAAAGAGCAAGGCTTACTACCATTTTATACGGAGAAATCTGATACACATATGCCTAAGTTCATTGTATGCATTCTTTTTATGATAACAAACCAGAAAAACGGACACTGCACGTCTTCCTAGTTTCACCATGCTATCTTTTTTTCTTAAAATAAATTTGGATGTTTTATGCTTATTGTAGTGTAATCATTCGAGTAGCTGCTTTCGATAAACGATTCATTACTGCTTGTCCCATTCCATGTTCTGAAAAAGCTTCACAAAGAATAATATCAACTTCTCCTAATTTAAAGGTACGCAATGCATCATATAAGTTGGCAGCTACTTGCTCTATCGTGTTTCCCAGCTTAATTTTAGCATTCGCATGAAGATGTAATATGGTACTATCCTGCCCCATTACAGCAACACGTTTTCCTTCTGTTTGCAAACGATGAATCGTAGCTTGTATCTCATCGTTAGGCCCCGAAACAATCCACAACGGTACTTCAGGGGAGTAATGCCGATACTTCATACCAGGTGATTTTGGTTTTCCATTTTCTGTTGCTAAACCAGGATCCACCATAACAGCACCTGTTATTTTTTCTATTTGCTCCGCCGTAATCCCACCAGGGCGTAATATTACGGGAATATCCTGTGTACAATCAATGACCGTTGACTCTACACCAACCCCAGTAGTGCCACCATCAACGATACCAGCAATTTTCCCATATAAATCTTCCCATACATGCTTTGCACTGGTCGGGCTAGGCCTTCCGGATATATTTGCACTTGGTGCAGCAATTGGCAAATGACATGTGGATAACAATTGCCGAGCAACAGGATGACTTGGAATACGCACACCAATTGTATCTAAGCCTGCTGTGACAGACGTTGTACATGTGTCATTGCTTGGCAAAACAAATGTAAGGGGACCTGGTGTATAAGCTTCTAACAACTTATCCACATATGAAGGCCAATTGTGAACAAGCTTTTCTATTTGGGAAACAGCTGCTATATGAACAATTAGCGGATTGTCCTGAGGGCGTCCCTTGGCTTGGAAAATTTTTCGTACAGCCTGTTCATTCGTAGCATCAGCTCCTAATCCATATACCGTTTCCGTTGGAAAAGCAACTGCTTCACCTTGTTGAAGCAGCAGACTGGCTTCCATAATTGCCTCCTGCTGCTGTTTTTCATTAGCTTGGTAAATATTCCAATACTTCGTTTTCATCGCGGTTACCTCTTTTCTACTACCATTATTTTAGTAGATCAAAGCTTGTTGTGCAATGAAACAAGAAGCTATAATCATTTCGTTTGTATTTATCCTTTATGCTTCCTCTATAAGCTTGGTCAAATCAACAATTATATGCACATAAACTATGGTTTAAAGCTTTATAGTCTATTTTTATTAGAAAAACTTGGCTTGTCGCCAAGTCTTATGGCGAAAGCCTTTTGTTTTTCTTATACTATAAACCAAAAAAATATTATCCTTTCCTATAGTGAACAAAGGCGCAGAGCGCCCGGTTAGCAACGTTGCGACTGGAGCGAATCAACTGAGATAAAGGAATCACGGTGAGGTACGAACCAATGATGACTTATCGTAGGGCGATTCGTGAAGTTGCCTAGTTGCTGGGCGCTGAAGCCGGACGTGGCTATTCGGTTATTTCGATATCTCCCAAGCACCTCCTTTTATAGGTTCGTATACCATGAAAAAATAAAATCATGTGGATAACAAATCAACAGGATATCCACATGATTTTAGTATACAAAACCTTATTTATTTAGTTATTTTTTCATTTATACACATTATCCACAGCGTATTTTAAAGTTATCCACAAAAACAGTGGATAACATTGTTAATAACTTAATTTTTTACAATTTATTCCGAAAAATTTGCTATAAAACCCTCACTTCTGGAAGTTCGCATAGATACAAAAAAATTTAAGAGAGAGTCCGCAACTAGATTCCCGATTCATTCAAGAAGGCCATCAGATCCTCCTCTTTACAATAACTAGACTAGCCATTACTGGAGGTTGTAAAAATCCACACCTAATGGAGACTTCACTTTATCTAACAACCTATTAAGATACATGGTACAACCACCAATTCCCATCTCTTTGATCGTATTTATTAACAAATGCTCTTTCTTTTTGTGGATGAAACTGTAAAGCCTCAAGTAATATATCCACAACTGGCTGATGACTATGCACATACACTCGCTCGGCATGCTGCTGTTTAGCCATTGTTAAAATAGATTCTAATAATACAGGAAGGACAGCTGCTTCTGATTGTGTAATGTACAATTGCTTTAACCAATAGGTTCCTTTTTCCATTTCCTCAAGAATAAAACAACCTTCAATTTCACCTTTCAATTCAACTACATAGCCTCTCTGTAATAAGCTATACTTATTTAAGTTTGGATTATTTTGTAAAAAGTGCTCCAATTTTTCCGCAGACGCTTTACTGGCCTGAACTAAATTCATTTCTACTCACCTCTATCTGGTTTAATAGCTTTCCTCATATTAAAGAAGTTTATGCAACTGTTCTTCCAACTATGACCATCCAAGCCATTCAAATAAGAAAAATGTTACTTTCGTATCTTCCTTCTGTTCCTCTTCTTCTTTAGTCTCTTCTTCCATTGTTTCAGCTGACACAGCACTAGTCCCATTGGAGAAGTCCAAAAAACAGAGCGGCGGAAATAAAACACACCACCAATTATCTCCCTTACCCTCTCCAATTGTAATTAATACAGCCTCGTATTTACCTGCCGGGTATACATATGAACCATATATTTTAGCAGGAAAGGAAACAGCTTTACCATAAGTCACTTCAAAATTTTGCTCCACTCCTGATTCTTCAAGTACAGAGCGTATAATCTGATTGATTTCTGGAATTCTTTTTTCTATTAAATTTCTAGCTTGCTCCATATCCGTCATATCTTCTACCCAACTCGTAATTTCTTCATTTACACGGTCGCGAATGTTTCTTTTTAATTGCTGATCAGATTCATTATCACTATTTGCTAATATACGTAAACGGATCGCCTCATCGGGAATAACTTGATAATCTTCCTGATCCGGAAGCGATTTTTCCTCCGGTTTTTGACTAAAGACTTGCCCAGGAATACTTAAAAATCCTATTAAAAATATAACAACAAAAAATACTAGCTTTTTCATCACCGGCTTCCCCCTTTGTTATTCATCATTATGTTCAAAGGTTGATGATTTTAAACTAGTATTCTGCAAAATTATTTTTTTATGATGACCATTCGGTCTTTTCCATTCATGTCTTGTAGCACTTGTGGATGACTGTCTGGATAAACAGCTTTAATTAAATCCGAGACGGACTTCCCCTGTTGATAACCTATTTCAAAAACAGTTAAACGAGGCATTTTAGGTAGCTGTGCCATTTGGCTTATTATTTTTTCGTACGCAGCTAGACCATTACGATCAGCAAATAAGGCCAACTTCGGATCAAAATGTTTCACCGTATCTGCCATAAAAGGTGCTTCACTAATAGCAATATAGGGAGGGTTACTAACGATTACATCTGCCTGAACATTACGTTGAAGTATTGGTTCTAAGAAATCCCCGGTAGCAAATTTAACGGCTGCTTGATGGTAAACAGCATTTTCCTTTGCTACTGTTAATGCCTCTTCTGAAATATCTGTAGCATAAACAATGGCATTAGGTAGTTCTAAAGCAAGTGTGATCGCAATAATCCCACTTCCCGTACCTATATCAACAATCGTTGGTGACTTATCCACATCATTCACAGCTGTGATTACTTGCTGAACTAGCTCTTCTGTTTCCGGTCTTGGGATAAGTACATGTTCGTTCACCTTATATTCTCGCCCGTAAAACGGGGCATATCCCATAAGATGCTGGGCTGGCATTCCAGTTGTCGCATGCTCTTTAATAGCAGCGACATATTTTGAAAGTACTTTTTCAGGAACAGGCTCTTGCATATTCATATAAAATTTGGCTGTAGAAACCTGTAAATAATGCTTTAAAAGAATAACTGCTACATGCTGTTCTCGACCATTTTCCTCTAAAAAAAGGGAAGCCCATTTGAGGACTTCATGTTGTTTATTTGCTTCCATAGCATTATTCACCAATTTGTTCCAGTTTCTTCGTTTGTTCTTCCATAATCAACGCATCAATAATATCGTCTAATTTTCCTTCCAGAATTTGATCCAGCTTTTGAATCGTCAAGCCGATACGATGATCGGTTACACGATTTTGCGGAAAATTATATGTGCGAATACGCTCCGAACGATCTCCTGTACCTACAGCAGACTTACGGTTTTCATCGTATTCAGCTTGTGCTTCCTGTTGATACATATCATATATTCTGGCACGTAGTACTTTCATTGCTTTCTCTTTGTTTTTTATTTGTGACTTTTCATCCTGAATAGACACAACAATGCCCGTTGGGATATGCGTTAACCGAACAGCTGACATTGTTGTATTTACACTTTGTCCCCCTGGACCACTTGAAGCAAATGTATCAACACGAATATCTTTATCGTGAATGTCTACTTCTACTTCTTCCGCTTCTGGAAGTACAGCTACGGTTGCTGTAGACGTATGAATCCGTCCACCTGACTCCGTTTCAGGAACACGCTGTACACGATGTGCGCCATTTTCATATTTCAGACGTGAGTATGCACCTTTTCCATTGATCATAAAAATAATTTCTTTATATCCACCTACACCTGTCGTATGGGCTTCCATCACTTCAAGCTTCCAGCCATAGTTTTCAGCATAACGCGCATACATACGATATAAATCACCAGCAAATAACGCCGCTTCATCTCCACCCGCTGCACCACGAATTTCCATAAACACGTTTTTATCATCATTTGGATCTTTCGGCAATAGTAAAACCTTCATTTTTTCTTCCAATTGCTGTTTGTTTTCTGTAAGTTCACTAATTTCAAGTTTCACCATTTCTTCCATTTCTTCATCTAACTGTTCTTCTTGCATTTCTTTTGCATCCTTTAACTGCTGGGCGACATCTTTATATTCGCGGTACGCTTGAACAACATCTTCTAAACCAGACTGCTCCTTGGAATATTCCCGAAGTTTATTTGCATCACTAATAATTTCCGGATCACTTAGCAATTCATTTAATTTATTGTAACGATCTTCTAAAGATTGTAAACGATCTAACATCACGGCCACCTCTTTCTGATTAACAGTATAATTATAGTATACTCCCCTTCTAAGGTCAAAATCAGTGGAACTCCTAGAGCCCGTCAAGCATATATGGGAGTAACAGTACTTACATTCCTCTTACTTTATGCCGTTTTTTTATTATTAAAAGCTTCCTGATCGTCCCTTCTAGAAAAAGAACCTTTTCTAAGGAATGCCTGTCCTATTTCATTAGCTTAGACAAACGCGTATAGTCAACAGGATTTGGTTTGTTTGGTACTTCATGGTGATGGCGACATCTAGGCTCATAGGACTCGGAAGCGCCCACTAATATAATTGGATCGTCATAAGAAGCTGGTTGTCCATTAATTAAACGCTGCGTCCTACTTGCTGGCGAACCACATATTGGACAAATCGCGTTTAATTTAGTAACCGATTCACTTAACGCCATTAATTCAGGCATCGAGCCAAAAGATTCTCCACGAAAATCAGTATCTAAGCCAGCTACAATAACGCGAATCCCCATATCCGCTAACTGTTCTACGACAGTGACAATGGAAGCATCAAAAAATTGCGCTTCATCTATACCAACAATGTCCACATTCTTATCGATATGTTCCATTAACCCTTCTACAGCTTTTATAGGTCGTGCTATAATAGATGTACCATTGTGAGAAACAACTGCCTCTTTTTCATATCGATCATCAATCGCTGGTTTAAAGACACGGACTACTAAATTAGCGTATGTAGCACGTCGGACACGGCGAATCAATTCCTCGGATTTCCCTGAAAACATACTCCCACAAATCAATTCTACCCAGCCACTTTGTTTCATTACATACATTTCCTCTTGCCCCACTTTCCAAAGTTTCGTTTATTCAGTTTGTTTAACGCCCGTTTTCTTATATTGATACACATTAATCGTTTGCTGGGCATAGAATCTGCTAATTTTAATATTACTGATCACAGCCAAGTCTCTTTTAATTGGAAAAACCTGAAGGGAAAATAACGGATCAGGTCCTTTTATGTCCGGCTTACTATATTTTTAACAGTACATTTATCAACAGCTACATGGTTAATTAGTGTTTAAAAGTAAAAAAACAGGCAAAGATTGGACATTTTGCCTGTTTTATACACTATTGTAACTGGATCATACATTTTAGGAACTTGTTACGTTCCAACATTTTACTTCATATTATATTTTTTCTTGAAGCGATCCACTCGACCACCGACTTTATCAGCTTTTTGCTTACCAGTGTAGAATGGATGTGATTCTGAGCTAATCTCAACACGAATTAATGGGTACGTATTACCATCTTCCCATTCAATTGTTTCGTTGGATGTTTTCGTAGATCCACTTAAAAATTTAAAATCTGAACTCGTATCAAGAAAAACTACTTTTTGGTACTTTGGATGAATATCCTTTTTCATGTCTTTCCACTCCTTTTTGCCCTGAGTCCTTTGGAAACAGAGTTATTGCAAGAGCCCTCATAGGTAAAATACCTGATCTAAACTCACATAAAAAGATTATAACAGGATGATTTCGGGAATGCAATAGTGGGATTTGCCCATTGTTTTCCTAAATCTATAACTTCTTCACTTTACGAACGTTTCATACCGCGTCGTTTCATTTCCTCATCCATCTTTTGGAAGAATTCTTCATTGTTTTTTGATTGCTTTAATCTACGTAGAAAACGTTCCAGAAAATCATTGGAATCCTGCATCGTTTTACGAATAGCCCACATTTTATCTAAATGCGACTTATCAACAAGTAATTCTTCTTTTCTGGTACCAGAACGTAAAATATCAATAGCTGGAAATATGCGCCGTTGAGCTAAATTTCGGTCCAAATGCAATTCCATATTTCCTGTTCCTTTAAATTCTTCATATATCACGTCGTCCATGCGTGAACCAGTATCGATCAACGCAGTAGCTAAAACAGTAAAGCTTCCGCCCTCTTCAATATTACGAGCTGCTCCAAAAAAACGTTTTGGACGATGAAATGCAGCTGGGTCGATACCACCTGATAAGGTGCGTCCGCTAGGGGGTATAACAAGATTATAAGCTCGCGCCAAACGTGTAATACTATCCATTAACACAATAACATCTCGTTTATGCTCTACCAAGCGCATCGCCCGTTCTAATACGAGCTCAGATACTTTAATATGACTCTCAGGCACTTCATCGAATGTAGAGCTTACAACGTCAACGTCCGGATGAACAGAGCGCTCAATATCCGTTACTTCTTCAGGACGTTCATCCACTAACAAAATAATAAGTTTCGCATTTGGGTGGTTTTCCGAAATACTATTAGCAATCTCCTTTAGTAAAGTAGTCTTACCAGCTTTAGGAGGAGCGACAATAAGTCCCCGCTGACCATAGCCAACAGGAGTCATTAAATCAATAATTCGGGTTGATATTTCATTCGTTTTCGTTTCCAGTTTCATGAGCCTATCAGGATATAATGCTGTTAATGCAGGAAAATGCACACGTTCCTTCGCCGTTTCTGGATCTTCTCCGTTAACAGCGTCTACGTGCAGTAATCCGTAATATCTTTCATTTTCCTTAGGAGGGCGAACCTTTCCCGACACTTTATCGCCATTCCGTAGGTCAAAGCGACGAATTTGCGAAGCAGAAATATAAATATCTTCAGCACTTGGCGAGTAGTTAATCGGTCTTAAAAAGCCAAATCCTTCTGATGGGATAATCTCTAATACCCCATCCATGAAGAGATAACCATCTTTTTCTGCCTGTGCTTTTAAAATTGCAAAAATAAGTTCTTTTTTCGTTAACTTGGCATAATAAGAAATTTTATATTCTCGTGCTAGTTGGTATATCTCTTTTAGTGTTAACGTCTCCAAACGGGAGATAGTTAATCCTGCCATAAAATCACCACACCTATTATAATTTTAATTTTTGAAATAATAACGCAAAAAATTGTTTTCTGCTCCAACCATATATAGTCTTATAATGAGTTTAACCTGCATTAAAGCTTTCCTTCACGGCGTATTATATTTATATATACTCTATTCCTTAGAGTTAGCTATATCTATTAATCGCTGCTTTGTTATCAGGGTATACTATCCTTATTGAGGTGAAGACCTAGGAGTTTTTTTGCATTGTCCTACAATTGGGAAACCTTAAATTTAAATCAAGTTATAAAATATTTATGTAGGAAGATTGTTCGACCATATGCTTTTTTTCTATACATATCTCTCTTTTCTCCCTTAAGGAATCTTGCTTTTAAATCAGATCTTACATCTAAATAATTGATCTATAACGCAGCTTGAACCAACTTACTGGATGGACGGTTCGTTCATTTCCCGTAACATGGTAAAGCTATATACAACCAGATAGAATTTTCACTTCTTTGTTGGAAGGTCTGTCTTCGCAGAAATGAAGAAAAATTGTAGAAGCTAGATTCGAAGTTCAACATATTACATATATCATAAACATATACCATAATACTCTTTTAACGTGTAAGATTCAACACTATATTAATATTTATTTTAAGAAATTACGAATTCATCTTTATTGTAGCATACTAGGACCCTTCTCGCTAACAACACAATGGATATATTCCTATATTGAAAAGAAAAGGAAGCTAACTCAAATAGCTTCCTTTTCTTTTAAAGGTAAGTCTACGCATTGCTTTCTAATAGACATAAGTAAGGAAGAACAAAGATGCAAGTTCGTTAACAACATAGCAACTAGAACGAATCAACGGAGTAAAGACGCCTACTCTTAGCTACAACCAATGATGACTTATTATAGGGAAATTCGTGATGTTGCCTAGTTGCTGGCTCATAAGCCAGACGGGCTTATTTGGTTGTGTTATTATACGTAAATAGATCTTCCTTATTTATTCCCAGTTTTTACATAGTCCATACCTATTACTTCATAACGAGGTCTGGTTTTTTCTGCAAACTATGTGTACCATCGATAAAGCGCACCGTACCACTTTTAGCTCGCATAACTACCGTTTCCGTGGTTGCTTCTGTTCCTTTAAATTGAACGCCTTTTAATAATTCCCCATCTGTAACTCCAGTAGCAGCAAAAATGGCGTCATCTCCACTACAAAAATCATTCATATACAAAACTTTATTAATATCAGCTATGCCCATTTTTGCACAGCGATCAGCTTCCTCTTTGTTTGCAGGAACTAGTTTGCCTTGCATTTCCCCTCCTAAGCATTTGAGAGCAGCAGCTGCAATAACGCCTTCTGGGGCACCACCGATTCCTAACAGAACATCAACGCCAGTTTCTTCAAAAGCTGTATTGATAGCACCTGCAACATCTCCATTAGAAATTAATTTAATTCGGGCACCTGCCTCGCGAATTTCTTCAATCAATTTTTGGTGGCGTGGACGATCCAAAACCGTTACAACTACATCCTCCACAGCTTTGTTTTTAGCTTTGGCAACGGCTTGTAAATTTTCCAGTGTAGTAGCATTAATATCGATCTTACCAACTGCTTGAGGTCCTACTGCAATTTTGTTCATATACATGTCTGGCGCATGTAATAATGTACCTTTATCTGCGATTGCAATTACAGAAAGAGCATTCCAGGATCCATTTGCGACGATACTCGTGCCTTCCAGCGGGTCAACGGCAACATCCACACCAGGTCCGTTACCTGTGCCAAGCTGTTCCCCTATATAGAGCATAGGTGCTTCGTCCATCTCTCCCTCGCCAATAACAACCGTACCTTGCATAGGAATAGTATCAAAAACAGCACGCATCGCTGTTGTAGCTGCATCATCAGCTTCCTCTTTTCTGCCTCTTCCCATCCAGCGTGCTGATTTTAAAGCAGCTGCTTCTGTTACTCTCACTAATTCCATGGTTAAACTTCTTTCCATAATTATCTCTCCCTTTTGTAAACTTTCCTCATCCCAAGAAGAAGTTTTACAAAAGTATTTCTCTCTATGAATTTATTCAAAAAGTGGACTAAAATGGCACATCGGTATTTCTAGTTGACTTGTTTTTTCGTTCCTTGGAAAAGGATGATCCTATTCTTGTACGATAATGGGTAACATATGATTTTATAGCAGTTGAGTTTTCCATCTTAAAGGTCTGTCGGAAATCCTATCGATGGTCAGAGCTACTAAGCCAACTTAACAGCTTTTAGTAGCGGTTGATGCTAAGAGTTTTGTAATTCTTGTATCTCTTGTTGTGTCATCTTATCGCGCCAGATTTTAGCACCCAGATTCGTTAACTTTTCTGTAATGTTTTCATAACCTCGGTCGATATGGTCAAGCCCAGTAATTTCGGTAATTCCGTCGGCCATTAAACCTGCAATAATCAATGCAGCTCCAGCACGAAGGTCAGTTGCATTTACTTTAGCCCCTTGTAATTGTACAGGCCCTGATACGATAGCTGATCCACCTTCCACCTTAATAGAGGCATTCATTCTGCGTAGCTCATCAATATGCTTCAACCTTGCAGAATAAATCGTATCTGTTACAACCCCTGTGCTTTCTGCTTTTGTTAACAAGGTAGTAAACGGCTGCTGCAAATCTGTCGGAAAACCAGGATATACAAGTGTTTTTATATCCACACTTTTAAATGGTTGTTTCGGTGCAATAAAGAGTTGTTCATTGCTTTCCTCTACTGGAACGCCCATTTCCCGCAATTTCGCTAATAGAGACTCCAAATGCGGAGGAATTACATTATCAATGGTTACTTCTTTACCCATAGCAGCAGCTGCAATTGCGTACGTCCCTGCTTCGATTCGGTCTGGAATGATCGTGTGGCGGCAGCCGCTTAAATGAGGAACACCTTCAATTCGAATAACATCCGTACCAACGCCTTTGATTTTTGCTCCCATATTCGTAAGCAAAGTGGCTACATCAATAATTTCAGGTTCTTTAGCTGCATTTTCTATAATCGTCTTTCCTTTTGCTTTAACAGCCGCGAGCATAATATTGATCGTCGCCCCTACGCTAACAACATCCAAATAAATACGTGCACCAGTCAATTCCTTCGCACGTAAGTAAATCGCTCCTTGTTCATTGGTAACTTCTGCGCCTAGCGCTTCAAAACCTTTAATATGCTGGTCAATCGGGCGAGGCCCTAGAAAGCAACCACCAGGCAATCCAATTACCGCTTTTTTAAATTTTCCGAGCATTGCTCCCATAAAATAATACGACGCTCTAAGCTTTTTTACTTTCCCATTTGGAAGTGGCATCGCTATCATATTTGCAGGGTCTATATGGACGGTTTGGCCATCCCAAGAAACAGATCCACCTATTTCTTCCAGCAAATCGCCTAACGTGTACACATCAGATATTTGTGGAAGCCCCTCAATAGTTACGTCAGAATCAGCCAATATAGCAGCGGGCAACAATGCGACAGCACTATTTTTCGCTCCACTTATTCGAACTTTGCCATTTAGTAAATGGCCACCTTCAACGAACATTTTTTGCATGTAAAAACCTCACTTAAGCAAGGAACATGCAAGCGCAAATTTTGCGCCCACATTACTTGCAATCTTTATTGCAGTACATAAAGTAAAACTTCATTACAGAAGAAATATTCTCCAACTCTTTCTGAATGTTTAGTTGAACTAATCCGGCATTTAGGTGCTATGATCTCCCACTTAGGGTTGTTTTTATTTATTTCCCTCTTGAAAGCGGGAGTCTTACAGCACCTTACATGCGGGATAAAACTGCATTTGTTCCTTAGGTTGTGCCACATTTCCATTTTTATGCTACTACTTTTGCTTATTCCAATCAGTCAAAAACTTTTCAATTCCTTGATCTGTTAGTGGATGTGCAACTAGCTGCTGAAGCACTTTAAATGGAATGGTTGCTATGTGTGCACCGTTTTTAGCAGCGTCTACAACATGTAAAGGATGGCGGATTGATGCAGCAATGATTTCGGTATGGATGTCATGTTTATTAAAAATATCAGCAATTGTCTCAATCAGGTCCATTCCGTTATGACCGATATCATCTAAACGCCCTAGAAAAGGAGACACATAAGTCGCGCCCGCTCGAGCAGCAAGTAAAGCTTGATTTGCATTAAAGATAAGTGTAACGTTCGTTTTAATATTTAAATCGCTAAATGTCTTTACTGCTTTTAAGCCTTCTAGTGTCATCGGAACTTTCACTGTAATATTAGGTGCAATTGCTGCAAGTTCTTTCCCTTCACGAATCATGCCCTCTGCATCTTCTGCAATTACTTCAGCACTTACAGAGCCAGACACTTCACTAGTAATTTCACGTAAACGATCATGAAAAGAAACACCTTCTTTTGCAACAAGGCTAGGGTTAGTGGTTACACCATCCAGAACACCTAGTGCATTTGCTTCACGAATCTCCTCAATATTTGCTGTATCAATAAAGAATTTCATAAATTCCTGCCCCCTTCACATATTTTTAAGCAAATTTATGCTTTTTGCGATGAACCGAATTCACGCATTTTACTAATGACAGTTTCTTTAATCGCATCTCTTCCTGGTCCTAAATATTTACGTGGGTCATATAGATCAGGTTTTTCGTTCAAAACTTCACGTACCTTGTTCGCCTGCGCAATTTGATTCTCTGTATTCACATTAATCTTAGCTGTTCCTAGAGAAATAGCACGTTGAATATCTTTTGTTGGTATCCCTGTACCTCCATGAAGAACTAGCGGAATGTGTACAGTGTTAAGGATTTCTTCCATTTCTTCAAAACCAAGGTTCGGCTCCCCTTTATATGGACCGTGCACAGATCCAAGTGCTGGAGCTAAACAGTCAATGCCTGTTGCCTCAACAAGTTTTTTACACTCTTTTGGATCTGCATAGATGACGCCGTCAGCAACAACATCATCTTCCTGTCCACCAACAGTTCCTAGTTCAGCTTCTACAGATACGCCGTGCAGATGAGCTAACTCAACTACTTTTTTTGTAACAGCTATATTTTCTTCTAATGGATCATGAGAAGCATCAATCATAACAGAAGTAAATCCAGCATGAATAGCTTCTGCACACTTTGCAAAGCTAGAGCCATGATCTAAATGTATCGCTACAGGTACAGTCGTGCCATATGCGTCCATCAGCGATTTCACCATTGCTACAACAACGTTAAAACCACCCATATATCTTGCAGCACCTTCAGAAACCCCTAAAATAACAGGAGACTTTTCTTCTTCGGCAGCTTGCAAAATGGCTTGAGCGTACTCCAGGTTATTTAAGTTAAATTGACCAACTGCATAACCATTTTCTTTCCCTTTTTCTAACATTTCTTTCATTGATACTAATGGCATGTATATCCTCCTCTAGTTGAACATTACACCTATGTCAAAATAAATTACACTAATAGAATACCAACAACCGCACAAAGTCGCAACAATACGCTGTTGGAATTAATTCAAAATGGAATGAACCAATTGACAAACTTCCTTAATATTAAATGGTTTACTAAGAATGGTTACAATATTATTACAATCTTCTTTTTCTCGAATAACAGTTTCTGTCATGCCGGTCATAACAATTGCAGGGACATGATTGTTTGTTTTTTCCAATTGACGAAGCACTTCAAATGCATTTAATATCGGTAAATGATAATCAATCATTAATAAATGAAAAGAAGAGGAATTGATTTTCTCTAGTCCCTCTTTTCCTGTATTGGCAGTTTCCACACGATAACCTTCCTCTGTTAGTATATCTGTTAACAGCATACAGATACCTGGTTGATCATCAACAACGAGGATTGTTTTTTCCATCTATCCAACTTCCCCTTTCCAAAACATTTGCCCCCAATAATACTATTCTCTATAATGCATCAGATATCCTGCTACAGTCCCTTGGCTTTTATCTAAAATAGAAAAGGGAGCAGTATCAACTAACATACAACTCCCCATCTATAATATCATCTCTATATACGATTATACGATATGTGACTTATGACCGTTGATAATTAACCGCAGCCCCAATGAAGCCTTTAAACAATGCTTGTGGTCTAGTTGGCCTCGATGTGAATTCCGGATGAAATTGACTCGCTACAAACCATGGGTGATCAGCGATTTCGATCGTTTCTACTAAACGACCATCTGGACTTGTACCAGAAAACACAAAGCCATGTTCCGTCATTTGCTCACGGTAAACATTATTAAATTCATAACGATGACGATGACGTTCCTCGATAAAATCGGCGCCTTCATAAGCGGCTTTTACTTTCGTGCCATCTTGTAGCTTGCATGGGTAAATACCAAGTCTTAATGTACCACCAAGGTCAGATATATCTTTTTGCTCTGGAAGTAAATCAATGATTGGGTGTGCGGTATCTGGATCAATCTCTGCAGAATGTGCTCCAGAAAGCCCCAGAACATTACGGGCAAATTCCACTGTTGCTAATTGCATGCCAAGGCAAATTCCCAGAAACGGAATTTTATTCTCACGTGCATATTGAATAGCTACTATTTTTCCTTCAATACCTCGATCACCAAATCCACCAGGCACTAGAATACCGTCTACATGTTGTAATTCTTTATGAATAGTTTGCTCATCCAGCAGCTCAGAATTCACCCAATGCACACGAATATCAGCATCGTATGCAAATCCAGCATGCTTCAATGCTTCTACTACAGATAAATACGCGTCAGGAAGCTCTACATACTTACCAACTAAAGCAATATCTACTGTTTTTGAAAGGTGCCGTACTTTGTTTAGAAGTTCCATCCATTCTTTCATATCCGCTTGTTTACAGTCTAGTCCAAAGTGTTGGCATGTAAGCTCATCTAATTGCTGCTCTTGTAAAGAAATTGGCACTTGATATAATGTATCGGCATCTAGCATTTCAATGACCGCTTTTTCATTAATATCGCAAAACAAGGCGATTTTTTCTTTCATCTCTTTACTAATCGTTTGCTCTGTTCGTAATACGATGACATCTGGTTGAATTCCCAATGAACGCAATTCCTTAACACTATGTTGCGTCGGCTTTGTTTTCATTTCCCCAGCAGCCTGAATGTAAGGAACAAGTGTACAATGCAAGTACATGACGCTATCTCTACCCACATCTTTTTTTATTTGACGGATAGCCTCCAGGAATGGTAACGATTCAATATCACCGACCGTGCCGCCAATTTCCGTAATCACAATATCTGCGCCTGTAGCTTCGCCTGCACGGAAAACCTGTTCTTTAATTTCATTGGTAATATGAGGAATGACTTGAACCGTCCCGCCTAAATAGTCGCCACGACGTTCTTTACGAATGACACTGGAATACACCTTACCAGTTGTAATATTGCTGTATTTATTTAAATTAATATCGATAAATCGTTCATAGTGACCTAAATCCAGATCTGTTTCTGCGCCATCTTCTGTTACATAAACTTCACCATGCTGATATGGACTCATGGTGCCGGGATCAACATTAATATATGGGTCAAATTTTTGAATGGTTACTTGTAAACCACGATTTTTTAGTAATCTTCCCAATGAAGCAGCTGTGATCCCTTTTCCTAAAGACGAGACAACTCCTCCAGTTACAAAAATATACTTGGTCATCTTTTTTCCCTCTTTCTATTGTGTTATGCAATAAAGTGAAACTTCATTCAGTCGGAGTTTCACTATCAACTCCGACTGGATGTTAGTAGAACGAATCGGGCATTTGGTGCTGTTGCTCACTCTTTAACTCGTATTATCCCCAACGCTTGATGTGGGAGTCGTACAGCACTTTACATGCGGGATATAAACAGAATCATGTAAGCTATTATTTAAGAAGGCTTAATCCTATATGTTCGTTAGGAAACCAATACAAAAACAATAAAAGCGCCTCCCCAGTCAATCGGGGAAACGCTTTGGTGATTAAAATAAAAGAGCCCAAGATAAATTGTACTGACGTCTTGAAAAAAAGTCAAGACTCTAAAAAGATGTTTAAAAATTACCGAGATGTGCATTTCTTTGAAGCATTCATAAAATACTCGTTTTATCTTTTTTTCTCGTCATCTTCTTCGTCTTCTTCCTCTTCTTCATCATAAGTCTCATCGAAGTCCTCGTCATATTCTTCCTCATCAAAGTCCTCCTCAAAATCATCTTCCAAATCTAAATCAATATCTAAATCTTCGTCCAAAATTTCAACATCATCATCAACAATATCTAAGTCTTCTTCTTGTTTCAACTTACTTTTCGCTTTTTTCTTTCTCTTTGGAGCAACATTTACTTCTTCATCCATTTTCTCGACAGGGTACCAACGCTTTAATCCCCACTTATTTTCTCCAACAGTCAGAAATCTGCCGTCCACATTTAAATCGGTATAAAATTGTGATATGGCCTCTTGTTTCTGTTTTTTTGTATAACCTTTCAAATCTGCTAACCGATTAAATATGTCTTTGAAGTGAAAAGCTTTTTTTTCTTCTACAAGCAGCAAACTGGCCAATTCAATCATTGGCATTTGTTGAATTTCTTCGTGGCTATATTGGTTGAAGCTCACGGTCATGCACTCCCTTTAATTTTATATTGATGGCTGTTACACCTATATGTTGATAAGAGGTTCATAAAAAGTTCAGAAAAAATGGTTCATCTCTATCTGGCTTATTACTAAGTCCATCCCTTCCCAAACTGCGTAAACAGAACCATAAAACGTTGCAAAAGGATAAAAAAGCACCATCAGACAATATAGCAACGTGCAATAACAATGCAATCTCAGTTACGCTCGACCTTTTTATCCTCTCTTTTAAACACGGACTATAAGATATTCCGCACGTTAACCATATCATACATTATAAACAAATCTATATGGTTTATGCTAGAGATAAAGCAGAAAATTTTTTAACAATCTTTTTATCTTACGTATCCGTTTTTTCTCGGTTTCTCCTGTTCTATAAATACAAGTCCGTGGTGCACCTTTATCTGATTTAACGAATCTTCTATCAGCAGGATTTTCTTTCGGTGCTACTGATTGTTAGTGCTATAACGGTAGAACCTAAAGACTTCTAAACAAATGGATGCATTTAGGTCTGTTTTATTACCTTAAACTTGTGAATTATCCAATTCTTGAAAGGGGAATCTTACGGCGTTCTAATGCGTATACTGGAGATAAAGAACAAAGGTGCAAGGCGCCCGGTTAGCAACGTAGCGACTGGAACGAAGCAACTAAAGTTATAGGAAACATGCCACTAAAACCAGGGGTATGCCGACGCCTGAGCGACAAGCCCGTATTTCGTCGGCCTTCCTCTTAGCTACAACCGATGATGACTTATCGTAGGGCGCATTTCTAAAGTCGCATCTTTGCTGGGCGCTTGCGCTGGACGTGGCTATTCCGTTAAGTTTGTATCCCCAAGCACCTCATTTTATGCTTTCTTAACTTATAAAAAAGAAAAAGCTTTGCATAAGGGAGACGTACTCACACAAAGCATTTCTTTTCTGAAATATATTGCTTTTTTCCGTTTCAAGTTAGCCACTTGAAGCTTCAACCTGAATGGATTGCATTAAAAAATGAATTTGCCTGTCCACATATGTTTCTAATGTAAATTGCTTCTGTAACATCCACCTTCTAAAGCCCCACATTTGCCCTTGAATAAAAATATTATTAGCAAGCAATTCACGATCTGTAGAAGATACAGAATCAGGGAAGCATGTAGCGATAACCCGCTCTAACATAGCCACCATATCCCTTTCTTTTTGGAGTACATAATCTTTGCTTTCTCTTTTTAACGACTTGACTTCTTGATACATAATGACAACTTCTTCTTGCATATCATCCATTAAGTAAAAATAGGAACGAATCACATTTGTAAAATGTGCCAAAGAAGAATTATTCGGATCAATTTGTGCTTCTAATCGTTCACGCACCTGTAAATAAATGGAGTCGCAAACAAGAAATAAAATATCCTCCTTTGTACGAATGTATTCATATAAAGTTCCTATGCTAAACCCTGCTTCTTTCGCAATTTCTCTTGTCGTTGTGCGATGAAAACCTTTTTCTTTAAATAAAGTAATGGCTGCTATGATGATTTGATTCCGCCGTTTTGCGATTAATGATGGATCTTTGATGGAAGAAAGGATGGAATTCATTTCCCTCACGCCCTCCTTGTAGTTGCTTAAAATAAGCTAGTTCTCCTTTCATTTACTTTGTTAACATTCTACCAATTACAAGTCGTTGAATTTCGTTTGTGCCTTCATATATTTGGGTGATTTTCGCATCCCGCATATATCGTTCTACTGGGTAATCTTTCGTATATCCGTAACCGCCGAAGACTTGCACCGCTTCCACTGTAATTCGCATCGCAGCATCACCAGCAAATAACTTGGACATCGCGGAAGCTTTTCCATAGGGTAATCCTTCAGATTCTAACCAAGCTGCTTGATATGTTAACAGACGTGCAGCCTCTACCTCCGTAGCCATATCTGCTAATTTAAAAGAAATTCCTTGATGTGCAGCAATCGGTTTACCAAATTGAACCCTTTCCTTCGCATAGGCAGTTGCAGCATCTAACGCACCTTGAGCAATTCCCAATGCCTGTGCAGCAATGCCATTTCGACCTCCATCTAATGTAGTCATAGCTATTTTAAAGCCTTCTCCTTCTTGCCCAAGTCGATTTCCTTTTGGTATGCGACAATTTTCAAAAATCAATTCTGTTGTCGGTGAAGAGCGAATACCAAGTTTTTTTTCTTTCTTACCGAACGAAAATCCTACCGTTCCTTTTTCAACAATAAATGCCGTGATGCCTTGATGTCGTTGATCAGCATCTGTTTTAGCGAAAACAATATAAATATCTGCTACACCGCCATTGGTAATCCAAACTTTATTGCCATTCAACACATAGCTGTCCCCATCATCCTTTGCCGTCATTGACATAGAAACAACGTCACTCCCAGCACTAGGTTCTGATAACGCGTACGCCCCCAATGCTTCCCCCGTAGCTAGACGCTTTAAAAAGGTTTGTTTTTGTTCGTCTGTACCGTATTGATAGATTGGCCAGCTCGCTAAAGAAACATGGGCAGATAAAGTGACGCCTGTTGAGGCGCAAACTCGAGACAACTCTTCAACTGCGATGACATAACTCATATAATTCGAGCCAATCCCACCATATTCTTCTGGCCATGGAATCCCTGTTAATCCAAGTTCTGCCATCTGTTCAAAGATTCCTCGGTCAAATCGTTCATTCTCATCCCGCTCTGCTGCTGAAGGAGCTACTTCGTTTTCAGCAAACTCCCGCACCATCTTACGCAACATCGCTTGCTCATCGGTCAGCTTAAAATTCATAGATGACCCCTCCTCGTAAAGTGTATTTAGGTATTTTTTGCTTTATTCTCTAGGCTCGGTACTCCGTTACCTTTAACTACAATCGCACACTTTCTGTTACATAATTATTGTCTTAATAAATGTTTAGCTATCACGATTCGTTGAATTTCACTGGATCCTTCATAAATTTCGGTAATTTTAGCATCGCGAAACAGACGTTCAACTGGGTAATCCTCGGTATAGCCGTAACCTCCAAATATTTGAACAGCTTCAATGGCATTTTCTACTGCCGCCTTGGAAGCAAGGAGCTTTGCCATCGAAACTTCCTTTCCAGACGCTTTTCCTTGTTCTATTAAATATGCTGCCCGATAGACTAATAGCTTGGCAGCCTCGGTACGGGTTGCCATATCAGCCAATTTAAAAGAAATTCCTTGATGCGCCGCAATCGGCTTTCCAAATTGCTTACGCTCCTTTGCATAGTCTGTTGCATGCTCTACAGCTGCTTCACTTATTCCAAGAGCTTGCGCTGCTATTCCAATTCTGCCAACATTTAAATTGTGCATGGCAATTTTAAACCCATTTCCTTCTTCCCCTAGAAGCTGTTCCTTACTTATGCGGCAGTTTTCAAATACAAGCGACACTGTATTTGACCCGTGCAATCCCATCTTTTTTTCTGGTTTGCCAATGACGAGTCCTGGTGTACCCTTCTCCATAATAAAAGCACTTATTTCTCTTTTTTCTTCTCCTGTACGGGCAAAAATGATATATGTATCCGCTTCCCCACCGTTTGTAATAAACACTTTTGATCCGTTTAAAATGTATTCATCTCCTACTTTCACTGCTTTTGTTTGGAGACTTGCCGCATCGGATCCTGCATTTGGTTCTGTTAAGGCAAAAGCCCCTAAATAGTCACCGCTTGCAAGTTTGGGGAGATACTTATTTTTTTGTTGCTCCGTTCCAAAATTAAGAATTGGGTTTGTTCCAACAGATGTATGCACAGATAAAATGACACCGACTGTTGCACTTACCTTTGATATTTCATGAATCGTTTGAATGTAAGCAGTATAATCCATTCCTGCCCCGCCATATGCTTCTGGGATGGGTATTCCCATTAAACCAAGCTTGCCCATTTGCTTGATAATTTCTTTTGGGAAACGATCCTCTTCCTCCATAGAAGGTATCGCTTTTGTGATTTCAGCTTTCGCAAAATCCTTGACCATTTTATTTAGCATTACTTGTTCTTCGGTCCAACACAGCATGCAATTTCCCTCCTGTTCTTTAGGAAAACTTGGCTATTGACAAGTTTTTACATTAATAGCCACCGTTTTGCTTATCCTATAAAACCTAAATTCATTTTCTTATGCTTTCCTATCGTACAAAAAAGTCTTTATGTATACACATAAAATCCTCGTCCTGTTTTCTTACCTAACCAGCCTGCTTGCACATATTGTTTGAGCAAAGGGCACGGCCGATATTTGCTATCTGAAAATCCTTCATGTAGTATTTCCATAATATACAAGCATGTATCTAGCCCAATAAAATCAGCAAGTGTTAATGGACCCATCGGATGGTTCATCCCTAATTTCATCGATGTATCGATATCTTCTACCGTTGCAATCCCTTCATATAATGTATAAATCGCTTCATTAATCATTGGCATTAAGATGCGGTTGGAGACAAACCCAGGGAAATCCTGAACGGTAACTGGAACTTTATTTAATTTTTTAGTCATTTTTTCAATGGTAGAATAGGTTCCATCACTCGTCTGTAACGCCCGTATAATTTCTACTAGTCGCATTATTGGAACCGGATTCATAAAATGCATCCCGATAACTTGATCTGGACGATTCGTTGCAGCTGCAATTTCCGTAATGGATAAAGACGAAGTATTGGAGGCTAAAATGGTATCTGCTGGTGCTATTTGATCGAGTTCATGGAAAACAGCTGTCTTTATAGCCATATTTTCTACAACGGCTTCAATAACTAAATCAGCCTTTGCTGCATCTTGAATAGTAGATGCTTTCTCTATTCTTTGTAATGTAGCGTCTCGTTGTTCTTCCGTTATCTTTTGTTTTTCACAAGCCCGATGAACGAACTTGTGAATTCTTTTTACCCCATGATTTAATGCTTCTGTTTGTTTATCGTACAACAATACATGAAACCCGGATTGTGCACAGACTTGGGCAATTCCTGCCCCCATTTGCCCAGCGCCTATGACCATAACTTGATTTATGTTCATATCTCCTCTTCCCCTTTGTTTCTATTATCTTTTTGGAACTTCGATCAGAATGGCATCGCCTTGGCCTCCCCCACTGCAAATAGCTGCTATACCAAGTCCGCCACCCCGCCGTTTTAATTCATAGATTAAGGTTAATATAATTCGCGATCCACTTGCCCCAATCGGATGCCCTAAAGCAACTGCTCCCCCATTCACGTTCACTTTCTCATGATCAATTCCGGCAATTTTACCGCTCGCTAACGCTACTGCAGCAAATGCCTCATTAATTTCAAACAAGTCGATTTCATCTTTGGAATATCCTGTTTTTTTCAGTAATTGATTAATTACTAAACCTGGTGTTTTCGGGAAGTCTTTTGCAGGAACTGCAACCTCCGTATGCCCTTTTATAATCGCTAATGGTGCCTTGCCAAGCTTGGAGGCTTTTTTATCAGACATCACAACAAAAGCGCATGCGCCGTCATTAATACCAGGCGCATTTCCGGCAGTAATGGTTCCGTCTTGATCAAATGCAGGACGCAGTGTTGCTAGCTTTTCAACACTTGTGCCCTTTCTTGGTGCTTCATCTTGATCGACAATTAAGGCATCCCCCTTACGCTGCGGCACTTCCACAGCTACGATCTCTTCAGCAAACTTTCCATCCTCCATTGCTTGAATAGCGCGTTGGTGACTACGATAAGCCCATTTGTCCTGTTCTTCTCGCGTAAGCTCATATTCTTTTGCTGTTGCATTTCCATATGTCCCCATATGTACGCCTTGAAAAGAACAGGTTAACCCATCATGTATCATCATATCGACCACTTTTTTGTCTCCCATCCGGTTTCCCCAGCGCGCATCGGGCAACAAATATGGCGCATTACTCATGCTCTCCATACCACCAGCTACAATGGTTTCCTCATCTCCCAATCGGATGAGTTGATTAGCTAACGTAACGCTACGCAGCCCTGAAGCACAAACTTTATTAATCGTTTCTGTTTTTACTTCCCACGGAATCCCTGCTTTTATAGCTGCTTGTCTCGAAGGAATTTGACCTTGACCACCCTGTAACACATTGCCTATAATCACTTCATCGACATCACTTCCATTAATTCCTGCTCGCTTTAACGCTTCTTCAATAGCCTTACCTCCTAGCTGGGAGGCGGTAAAAGATCGTAATACACCACCAAATTTTCCAAATGGGGTTCTTGCCCCTGATACAATAACTGCTTCTCTCGTCATTTATCATCCACTCCTCTTTTGATTGAACGCTCGCTCATTATTCCTTTCATAATATGTTCAAAAAGCGAGGAAACCTAGCTTTTTGAACATATTCTATAGAGTATTAGAATAACAGGTATTGTGAAATAATCGAAGTGTTTTTATATCTAACTATGTTCCAAATATAGACAATCGAATTTGTTTGGATTACTTCCATATTTCTACAACCATTCTCATTTTGGAACATTTTAGCTCACGTTTAGCTATCAAGTTATTCTTCGATTCTATGTTTTTGATTAAGCTGTTTTTATTTTCTCTTCATCAAATACAGAAATTGCTAAAATCTCGGCAACATCCATCGTGCTTATATCTTCTTCCACTTCTTTCGCTTTTGTTCCATCACTAATCATCGTTAGGCAATATGGACATGCACTAGAGATCATGTTTGGTTCTACAGCTAGCGCTTGTTCTGTACGTGCTACATTAATTCGGTTTCCTGTCGTTTCTTCTGACCACATTAATCCACCGCCTGCACCACAACACATGCCATTTTCTTTACTACGTTCCATTTCTACAAGCTCTAAACCTGGAATGGCTTGAAGAATTTCTCGTGGTGGATCATAAACACCGTTATATCTGCCTAAATAACAAGAATCGTGGTAAGTTAATCTTTGATTAATCGCCTTTTGCGGTTTTAACTTACCATCTATGACTAAATCATATAATAGTTGTGTATGGTGGTAAACTTCTGCTTCGAAGCCAAAATCTGGGTATTCATTTTTAAAAATATTGTATGCATGTGGATCAATGGTAACAATTTTTTTTACATCATTTTTAGTGAATTCTTTAATATTTTTCTCGGCTATTTCCTGAAATAAAAACTCATTTCCTATCCGACGTGCTGTATCCCCAGAATTCGCTTCCTTATTTCCTAATATTGCAAAACTTACACCAGCTTGATTTAACAGCTTCGCAAATGCCAGAGCGATTTTTTGACTTCGATTATCATAAGCTCCCATCGAACTAACCCAAAACAGGTATTCAAAATCCTTGCCTTCTTTATTCAGTTCTTTAATCGTTGGTATTTGAACCGATTCATCCTGCTCACGCCATTTTATGCGATCCTTTTTCGATAGACCCCATGGATTACCTTGACGCTCGATATTCATAACCGCCCGTTGAACATCCTGATCCATTTTACCTTCTGTCATCACTAAATATCTGCGCATATCAATAATCGTTCCCACATGTTCATTGTTAACAGGACATGCATCTTCACAGTTTCGGCATGTCGTACAGCCAGCCAGTTCTTCTTCTGTAATGACATCTCCGATTAAACGAACACTTTGCACCGTCGCTGCTACCTCTTGTTTTGCAGATGCCTGATTTCCCGCTGCATTAGCAAATGCATATGCTGGAACCCATGGTGACTTCCCAGTAATTGCTGCTCCCTTTTCGGTTAAATGATCGCGCACCTTAATCATAATATCCATAGGCGAGAGCATTTTACCTGTTCCTGAAGCTGGACAAACATCCATACATCTGCCACATTCCACACACGCATAAAAATCAATCATTTGATATTGCTCAAAATCCTCTACTTTTCCTACCCCAAAGGATATTTCTTCTTCATCCTGGTCTTCGTCCATTTCAAAATCGATTTTATTCAATTTTCCTGGAATACGTTTACTTAAGAACACGTTAATAGGTGCAGCAATTAAATGCGCATGCTTGGATTGTGGGACATAAACAAGGAACACAAGAATGGTAATCGTATGAATCCACCACGCGAGATAAAACAACACCATAGCGCCCGTAGCAGACAACCAGGAAAAAGCCATCGCAATAACACTGGCAACCGGCTCTGTCCACGTTGGATCATGTCCATGCCATAACTGTGCCATTCCATTTCCAAACAGCACAGAGATCATTAATGTGCCAATAAACAATAAAACTAAACCAGCTTTAAACCCTCGCTTGAGGCGGACGAGCTTTTCAATATAACGGCGATAAAAAGCCCATATAACTGCGACGAGAATCATTAATGTTACTAATTCCTGAAAGAATACAAATCCCGGATAAATCGGCCCTAATGGCAAATGACTCTCAGGAGATAATCCTTTAATAAACATGTCAATCGCACCAAATTGAACGAGAATAAATCCGTAGAACATCATCACATGAATGATACCCGACTTTTTATCCTTTAATAGCTTCGACTGACCAAAAACAATCTTCCCTATTCTTCTAAAACGTTCTTTAATATCCCGATCAAATTCTGACTTTCTCCCCAAACGAATATACGCTACCCGCGTAGCTACAACCTTAGCAAATAAATACACCCCATAGATGGTAATAATCGCAAACGCAATTGCATTTACAAGCAAAAATGTATTCACTTTACTCACTCCCCCTTATCGTGCAGTAAACTAATTCAGTCAGGCGTACAACTCCCCTCGAATGATAGCGATTGCATTATTCAGAAAAATAGTTTGTTTTTAAATCTTATATCTACTACTATAAATATGAATGATCATTCAGTCAACTATTTATCTGGTGAATTTTACTTTATAACAGAAGCGATCAGAAATTTCAGCAGCTAGCTCCTAAAATAGTTTGACAGTAACGTCTCCTTATGATTCATAACCAGCAACAGACTTTTTAGTTTTGTTGCTTAAGAACAAAGGTGTAAGCGCCCGGTTAGCAACGTAGCGACTGGAGCGAAGCAACTAAAGTTTTAGGAATCATGGTGAGGCACGAACCAATGATGACTTATCGTAGGGCGCTTTCGTGAAGTCGCCTAGTTGCTGAGCGCTTAAGCCGGACGTGGCTATTCCTTTATATCGTTATCCCAAAACAACAAATTTCACACTTTCTTATTTTTTTAAAAATAGTTTGTGAAAATGAAAGGAAAAATAACCACCTTTATGTAAGCGTATTCTTTGTGATTCCTTATGAATAAAGGAAAATGTCATAAAATAATCACACGTGAATTCTTTCACAAATATAGTTTTTTCGGTATACTATTAAGTAGAAGCTTTAATATTTCTTAAGGAGGTAGTTTTATGACTACTACTACTTTAGCCCCTTGGAGAACTTTCCGCACGGGGAAATGGGAACAAAATGTTGATGTTAGAGACTTTATTATACGTAACTTCACTTGCTACGAAGGTGATGAACAATTTTTAGCTAAACCTACTCAAAACACCTTGGATCTTTGGAAACAAGTGACAGAACTTACTGCAAAAGAACGTGAAGCTGGCGGAGTATTAGAGATGGATACAAAAATCCCTTCAACCATCACTTCACATGGCCCTGGATATCTTAATAAAGATAAAGAAAAGATTGTCGGAGTTCAGACAGATAAACCATTCAAACGCGGTTTAATGCCATTTGGTGGTATTCGCATGGCAAAAAATTCATGTGAAGCATATGGCTATGAACTAGATAAGGAAACAGAGCATATCTTTACAGAATATCGAAAAACGCATAACCAAGGTGTATTCGATGCTTATACTCCTGATATGCGAAAAGCACGTAAAGCTGGTATTATTACAGGATTGCCTGATGCTTATGGTCGTGGGCGTATTATTGGTGACTATCGTCGTGTTGCCTTATATGGTGTGGATTTCTTAATTGAGAAAAAGCAAGAAGAGCTTACGCTATTAGAAAATGACGGAATTATGTCAGAAGATATTATTAAACAGCGTGAAGAGCATATGGAACAAATAAGAGCATTACATGAATTAAAGCAAATGGCTGAAAGCTATGGTTATGACATTTCTAAACCAGCTACAAATGCGCAAGAAGCTGTTCAATGGTTATATTTTGCTTATTTAGCTGCAATTAAAGAACAAAATGGCGCAGCAATGAGTTTAGGACGCGTATCTACTTTCCTAGATATCTATATGGAACGTGATCTAAAAGAAGGTATTCTAACAGAAGAACAAGCACAAGAACTAATTGACCATTTTGTTATGAAATTGCGTTTAGTGAAATTTGCCCGTACGCCAGAATATAATGAATTATTTAGCGGGGATCCTACTTGGGTAACAGAATCCATTGGTGGTGTAAGCTTACAAGGAGAGCCACTTGTTACGAAGAACTCATTCCGTTTCTTACACACTTTAACCAACCTAGGACCTGCTCCAGAGCCAAACTTAACGATTCTTTGGTCAACAAAGTTACCAGAAGGTTTTAAAAAATATTGTGCAAAAATGTCTATTGAATCCAGTTCTATCCAATATGAAAATGATGATCTAATGCGTAAATATTACGGCGATGACTACGGTATTGCATGTTGCGTAAGCGCAATGGAAATCGGTAAACAAATGCAATTCTTCGGCGCACGTGCTAACTTAGCAAAAGCATTACTTTATGCTATTAACGGGGGAGTAGATGAAAAATTAAAAATGCAAGTAGCACCACCACTTCGCCCAATCACATCTGATGTATTAGATTTTGATGAAGTAATGGAAAGATATGATGTAATTTTAGATTGGTTAGCTAAGCTTTATATGAACACATTAAACGTCATTCATTACATGCATGATAAATATGCGTACGAACGTATTGAAATGGCATTACATGACAAAGACGTGCTTCGTACCATGGCAGGCGGTATTGCAGGACTAAGTGTAGTCGCCGATAGCTTAAGTGCCATTAAACATGCAAAAGTTCATGTTATTCGTGATGAAGACGGCTTAGCAGTCGATTACCGTATTGAAGGCGATTTCCCTAAATATGGTAACAACGATGATGCGGTTGACTCTTTAGCTGTTGATATTGTCAATAGATTTATGAATAAGTTCCGGCAACATGAAACATACCGAAATGCTGTGCCAACATTATCTATTTTAACCATTACTTCTAACGTTGTTTACGGTAAGAAAACTGGTAACACTCCAGACGGGCGTCGCGCTGGCGAACCATTTGCACCAGGTGCTAACCCGCTTCATGGCCGTGACCAATCAGGTGCACTTGCATCTTTGAACAGTGTAGCTAAAATTCCATACGAAAATTCGATGGACGGTATTTCCAATACGACAAGCTTTGTTCCAAAAGCACTTGGTAAAACGGAAGATGAACGTACTAGCAACTTAGTATCGATCCTTGATGGGTATGCAAGTAAAGAAGGACACCACCTAAACATTAACGTATTTGACCGCGAAACACTGGAAGATGCTATGGAGCATCCAGAATTATATCCACAATTAACGATTCGTGTAAGTGGATATGCAGTAAACTTTATCAAACTAACGAGAGAGCAACAGCTTGATGTTATTAACCGTACATTCCATAAAGGACTGTAAGGACACTAGTAAATTTATTTTGTCAGGAAGGGCGCTTATTCTGTCCTTCCGCTCTTAAAGAAGGGGGCTTTACCAATGATCGGAAGAATTCACTCGATAGAAACATGCGGTACAGTAGACGGACCAGGATTACGTTATGTTATCTTTTTACAAGGCTGTCTGCTTCGATGTCAATTTTGCCATAATCCCGACACATGGGACGTAAAGGGCGGGGTTGAAAAAAGTGTAGACGAAATCATTGCAGATCTACAAGACTACCTCCCATACATTAAAAATAGTGGAGGGCTTACGGTTAGTGGCGGAGAACCATTATTACAAATCGACTTTCTGCTAGAGCTGTTTAAAGAATGCAAAAAATTAGGTGTCCACACAGCAATTGATACATCAGCTGGATGTTTCCGAGAGAGCCCTACTTTTTTAAGGAAAGTGGATGAATTATTAAGCGTTACAGACCTTGTACTCCTAGATATCAAACATTTAGATAATGATTTGCACAAACAACTTACGGGTATGCCAAATGCGCATATTCTAAAGTTCGCTAAATTATTAGCAGAGAAAAACACACCCGTTTGGATTCGTCGCGTACTCATTCCTGGAAGAACAAACGATCCAGAAGAATTAGCGGCACTAAATGAATTTATTACGAATCTGGGCAATGTACAAAAAGTAGAAGTCCTTCCTTACCATACAATGGGAGTTTATAAGTGGGAACATTTAAACCTAGAATATCCACTTGCCGGCGTTGAACCACCTACAGAAGCAGAAGTGGTCCGCGCCAAAGAAATACTATCTATTCCTACTGAATCGTAAGTTTAACCCGGGGGTCAACACGTAGACGACTAGACCAAGATTGTATGGTCTAGTCGTCTTTTGTTTTACTATTCGTATCATTTTAGGGTTTATAGTATAAGCAAAACTACGGCTGTCGCCATTATTTGGCTATAAGCCAAGTTTCTCTAATAAATTATAAATTGACCCTTTCATTAGTAGGAGTATTTACCCCCAAGGATTTTAGTACGTAATGGTTTGACCTAAAAGCCCCTTACAAAATAGGGCGTTTAATAACTGTTATCTCCCACGTAGGCTTGTTGCAGTACAGATGATCTAACTCCTCAAGCAGGACAGCACCTTATAGACGGGGTGATATAGACAAAGTCATTTTTCTTACATGATTAAAACCTTGAATCCCCTAAAAAACGAGCTGTTAAAGGAATTTTATCGTTTGGCATAATAAAGATGGATAGAAGTAAATCAATAGGTCAACACTTATATAAGACGAAGTGATGACCTGTTTTCTTAGTCAACGTAAAACCCTATTCCATTTATAACACAACTACATTTTTTCTGGTGCGGAGACCCCTATCACTCGTAATGCATTTGCCAATGTAATCTTCACAGCTTGCATCAAAGCAATACGTGCTTTTGTTCTTTCTTTGTGGTCCATATCCAATACTTTTTCTGCATTATAGAAGCTGTGTAATAACGAAGCTAGATCGAATACGTACTGTGTTACCTTATGCGGTGTTTGTTTGATAGCAGCATCCGCGATAACTTGAGGAAATGCAGCCAGCTTTTTAAGCAAATCGCTTTCTTTTTCTGTGGTTAAGAGAGAGACATCTGCTTTACTATCAACGGAAAATCCTTTTGACTCTGCTTGCTTCAGCATCGTACAAATACGTGCATGTGCATATTGCACATAAAAAACAGGATTATCATTTGATTGTGAGCGAGCAAGGTCCATATCAAAATCAAGCTGCGAATCATTAGAACGCATAACAAAGTAATAACGAACAGCATCTACGCCGACTTCTTCCATCAGCTCTCGAAGCGCTACGGCTTTTCCAGTACGTTTACTCATGCGTACCTTTTCACCATTTTCAAATAAATTAACCATTTGAATAATTTTTACGGCAAACTTTTCAACCGGATAACCTAGTGCCTGGATAGCTGCTCGCATCCGAGGAATATACCCGTGATGATCGGCTCCCCAAACATTGATAATTTGGTTAAACCCGCGATCAAGCTTATTTTTATGATACGCTATATCAGGTGTTAAATATGTGTAGCTTCCATCTTGTTTAATTAATACACGATCTTTATCATCACCAAATTCCGTAGACCGAAACCAGGTCGCCCCATCTTTTTCATAGGTGTATGCAGCGATTTTTTCTAGAGTCTCAACGATTTTATTGTCCTTGTAAAGGGAGCGTTCTGAAAACCACGAGTCAAAATGTACGCCAAAGGTTTGTAAATCTTTTTTTATTTTGCCTAATTCATAGTTTAATCCGTATTCTTTAAAGAAAGCTAAACGCTCTTCTTTATCTTTTTGCGCCCATTCATCTCCATATTCTTGACTTAACTGTTTGCCAATTTCTGCAATATCTTCTCCATGATACCCATCTTCAGGCAATGTTGCTTCTTGCCCCAACGCTTGCAAATAACGAGCTTCTACAGAGAGCGCTAAATTATCAATTTGATTGCCGGCATCATTAATATAATACTCTCGTTCAACCTGGTAGCCTGCAGCATCTAATATATTACAGAGTACGTCTCCAAAAGCAGCACCTCGAGCATGGCCTAAATGCAAATCTCCAGTCGGATTCACAGAGACAAACTCCACTTGGACACGCTCGTTGTTACCTGCTTGTGACCTTCCATAAGCTGCTCCATCTTTCAAGATGTTAGGAACAATAGAACCGAGGAAATCCTCTTTCATGAAAAAATTAATAAAGCCTGGACCGGCGATTTCTACTTTTTCGACAGAAGCCTCTGCGTGATTAAAGTGACTTACCATTTCCTCCGCTATTTGACGTGGGGCTTTTTTTGCCACCCTCGCTAGCTGCATAGCAATATTTGTTGCAAAGTCCCCGTGGTTTTTATCTTTCGGTTTCTCAAGTTCCACTTCTGGCATCTTGTCTTCATTTGCAAGTCCCGCCTGCAGGACGGCATCCTTAATCTGTTGTTTCAATGCTTCCTCCGTTTGTGTTAATAGGCTCATGCCATGTCCACCTCTTTCATAATTAAATCGATCTTTTGCTGTCTTGCTTGCTGTCCGTTTAGTTTGAGATCATAAACAATTTGCAAGCTACCATTTTTTGCTGGGGTTAAAGGATCATAGACAATGGCTGTCGTAAAAGTTTCCATATGTAAATTGCCATAAGGATGCTTTAGTACATTTTCTGTTGCTTTATTAACATGGAATTGCTGATTCATGCTAAGATTACCAGAGCGTTTTAAACTCACTTTATCTGGTTGAATAGTGACCAGATTTTTTACAACAGACGCATCTTCTGCTACTTCCTCAAAAGTAAGAACGTCTATATTCCCCTTTTTGTAAAGAACTCCAGTTTGTTTACTTTTATGATATTCCTTTTGCCCATCGTCATCGATGGTCGTGTAAAGTTCAATCCATACAGATATTTGCTGTTTATTCCGCATTTTAAATCCTCCACTTATAGCTGTTGCAGATGGAGATCTACTTCCCTAAAATCGTTTGTAGAATAGTGTATTCTTGTGTATTCTATTATAACAAAGAATATTTATCAAGCAGAGGGAAGAAAGGAAAAAAGGGAAAATTCAAATCCAATCGAGCAAGTTTATTCAGTCTAATTTCCGTTGTCGAAATATTACATATGATGTAACTATTGCTCTTCAGTTAGTACTGTTCTTTATTTTCCCCGTAAACGCTATCGTGACAATAAAACGAATACATAAGTAATATTTTTTAATATAGTGGTTTCTTTTTTAATCAACTAGGCAACATATTATTGTAGGTATTTATACGAAAGGGATATAATCATCACATATCACACAAAATGACCTACTCAGAGGAGGACTAATTTATGCATATCACACCAGGAAATAAAATTGTTTTAGTAGGCACAGGCGCTGTTGGGACAAGCTATGCTTACGCTTTAATGAACCAAGGTTTAAGTAATGAACTCGTTTTAGTGGATATAAATGAAGACAAGGCGAGAGGGGAAATGATGGATCTCAATCATGGGATCGTCTATGCTCCTAGTGCGATGAATATTACACAAGGAACCTACGCCGATTGTAAAGACGCTGCTATCGTAGTTATTTGTGCAGGGGCGGCGCAAAAAGAAGGTGAAACAAGATTGGATCTCGTCAATAAAAACGTTAAGATTTTTAAATCTATGGTCGAGTCGATTATGGATGCAGGATTTAACGGTATTTTTATTGTAGCCACGAACCCCGTTGACATCTTATCCTATGCAACATGGAAATTCTCCCAGCTTCCAAAAGAAAGAGTAATTGGCTCTGGTACAGTATTAGATTCAGCAAGGTTCCGTTTCCTATTAGGTCAAAAATTTGCGACAGCTCCAGCAAGTGTGCATGGATATGTGATCGGTGAGCATGGTGATTCCCAGCTTCCCGTGTGGAGTAGAGCAAATATTTCTGGAACACCAATTGCAGGGAAACTATCGGATGAAGAAAAATCTCAGATCGCTAACCAAGTTCGTAACGCTGCTTATGAGATCATTTCACTTAAAGGGGCTACTTACTATGCTATTGGTATGGGATTAGCAAGAATAACGAAAGCCATTTTAAATAACGAACATATTATCCTGCCAGTAGGCACATTATTAACTGGTGAGCTTGGGCATGATGATGTTTATATTGGGGTTCCATCCATTATTCATCGAGCAGGTGTAAAAGGCGTAGCGGAATTTTCTCTAGACGAAGCTGAACAAGAAAAGTTTGCAGCCTCCGTAACCATTCTAAAAGACATTCAAGCCAATGCCTTATTTTAATTCCATACCCACACCTCTACCTATTTAGTTTGTAAACATTCTTACGTTTATTTGTCGGCTTGTTTTCCCATAATGGTAGTAACTGAACAAATTAAAGAGGGAAAGCATATATGAGCAAACAGAGAAACAGACGTCGTCTTCTATTCATCCTAATACTATCAGGAATATGCATCGCTTTCGTAATCGGTGTTTACGTCGTTAGTTTTCTTTTAGGTCCTCCACCAATAACGATGAATCAGCAAACAACGCTATATACAAGCTCGGGAGAACCTTTTAGCGAAGTTGGTAATAAACAAACCGAAAAATTAGTGAAGCTTGATCAGGTTGCTGATGAAGCCATCCACGCTACACTTGCTGTAGAAGATCGTCATTTTTACGATCATCGTGGGTTTGATGTGAAACGAATTTTTGGAGCGATGGTCGAAAATATAAAAACATTGTCGCTTAAAGAAGGAGCGAGCACGCTAACACAGCAATATGCACGAAATTTATATTTAACCCATGAAAAAACATGGTGGCGAAAAATAAAAGAGGCTTTTTTTACCGTGCGACTGGAAATGTTCTACTCTAAATCGGAAATTTTGGAGGGCTACTTAAATACGATTTATTATGGACATGGAGCTTACGGCATTGAAGCTGCCAGTAACTATTTCTTTAACAAATCTGCTAGCGAACTTTCCCTAGCAGAAGCTGCCATGCTTGCAGGTGTCCCTAAAGGTCCTACCTACTACTCCCCTTTTAATAACCAAGCAAAGGCGCAGCAACGCCAACAGCAAATCTTAAAAATCATGGAAAATCAAAAGTTAATTACAAGCAGTGCGTACCAAACAGCGAAAAACGAGGTTTTACATTATCGAAAGAAGGAAGATAACAAACAAAACCAAATAGGTAACTATTTTCAGGATACAGCTATAAAAGAAGCAGCAAGCATTTTGGAACTAGATGCTGACGCAGTGCGCAGCGGTGGATACCACATTTACACCACCATGCAAAAGCAAGAGCAAACACAGTTAGAAGACCAGATTACAAACACCATTTCTAAGCAAAGTAAAATACAAGCGAGCGGTTTAGCAATAAACCCGAAAACAGGTGGGATCATTGCTATGGTAGGTGGACGCAGTTATGCAAATAGCCCCTATAACCGAGCCGCACAAGCAAAACGAATGCCAGGGTCCACCTTTAAGCCTTTTCTATACTACGCTGCTTTAGAACGTGGTTATAATGCTACTACGATGTTAATGAGTCAACCGACTACATTTAAATTAGATCAAGGAAGTGTCTATAAACCGAGTAATTTTAATGACTATTATGCGAATAAACCCATTTCGTTAGCACAAGCATTGGCGCTTTCAGATAATATCTATGCAGTAAAAACAAACATGTTTGTTGGACCTGAAAATCTAGTAGAAACAGCGAGGAACTTTGGTTTTACAAGTGATCTGACAGCTGTCCCTTCCTTAGCACTTGGTTCAGAAGTTGTATCTATAAAAGAAATGGTTCGTGGGTATAGCATGCTGGCAAACGGCGGAAAGCAACTGGACGTGCATACCGTTACTAAAATAGTGGATCAAGAAGGCGATACAGTCTATAATCGATCCAACGAATCAGGCGAACAAATACTTGATCCAAAAAAGGCGTTTATTCTCTCGCATTTAATGACAGGGATGTTTGATGAGGAGTTGAATGGGTATATGCAAGTAACCGGTTCTACAATGGTTGATCAGCTTGACCGTACATATGCTGGCAAATCAGGGTCTACCGATTCCGATAGTTGGATGATTGGCTTTAGCCCCTCCCTTGTCACAGGTGTTTGGGTCGGCTACGATGACAATCGGACGATAGAAGTCGTTAAAGAAATGAGCTACGCGAAGGATATATGGGCAAGTTTTATGACATCTGTCCATCAGAAACAACCAAACGAGAGTTTCCCTATCCCTTCCGGAGTAGTTGGTGTTCCTGTAGATCCTGTTACTGGCCAACGAGCAACACCCTATTGCCCCACAAGCAGAGTGATGTTCTTTGAAAAAGGTAACGAGCCAGTTTCCTATTGTAATGTCCATTTACCTGAAGACAAACCGGATGAACCCCCTACAGAAAAACCAAAGAAAACGATGATTGAAAAGCTATTTGACCTATTTGATTAGCATGAACAAAGGCGCAGAACCCGGTTAACAACGTAGTGACTGGAGCGAATTACGTGAGATAAAGGAATCACGGTGAGGTAACGAACCGATGATGACTTATCGTAGGGCAATGGAGTGAAGTTGCCTAGTTGCTGGACTCATGCGCCGGATGCGGACGTGGCTCCGGTAATCTCGTTATCTCCAAGCACCTATGTTTATACTTTCTTATCTTTTAAAAAAAGAGACCAAATCCAGTTGAACTGAATTCGGCCTCTTTTTTGTCCTAGTAATACATGAATAGCCCATGTAGACTATATTTTACAAACTTCCTACATAAAGTACAAGGCAAAATCGAAAGGTTCATAACAAAGTCACAAAATGTTCATAATTTATATTTTCACGAACAGATAACCAACTTTTATACCGACAATGCCGATTTCAATTCGTCTGTCGAGTTTTCCCACATATTTCGATCAAAGTCTACCAGAAAGTCCTTCAGCAGCTTCTTGGAATGCTCGTCCATATGGTCGACAACAATTTTTCCCTTTAAGGATTGCTCCATATGCTTTACATGCTCAGGCATTGATTTATAGGCTCGTTTTATTGAACGATCTACACGCAGTTCACTGCCAGCAACACCAGCAAAATAAGCCCCGTTTTCATTACGCGCTACATTAACCCAAACAATCCAATATAATTTTCCATTTGGAACTTCGCTTTTATCTGAAAGATACTTTACACGACGTTCTATATCACTTCTAGCATGCATTGCTGCCATATCAACATAAGCCTTATTTTCATTTGGATCTACAATGACAGACGACATATTTTCCAAGCTAATGGAGCCATAGCCATAACCGCCGTGACCATCTGTTGAGTCGTCCTTAATAATTGTAAATTTATTTTTGTTTGAAGACTGATCGGAATTCATTCCGAGACCCTCCTTCTCATTCATTTATGGTTTTGATTGTAGCATAGTTCAAAACTGCTTCCCATGATTCTGCTTCTTTATAATAAAGTGTATGGAACTGTACTACTGGCGAATCTGATCAATAAAGGAAATCGCTTCTTGAATCTCCCCATCCGTATATTTTTGTTTTGGCTTCACTGTATGCACTTTAGTTATGGATTCTTCTAATGGCAAATCATCGAAATACAACATCGTTGCGACTAATTCTAAAAATCGTGAGCTTTTTTCCTGCATCGCTGATACTTGAGAAGAAAAATCCGGCATATCCATTTTGAATTGTTCCAAAAAAGCTTGTCCATCTTCTGTGATTGTATAACGATATTGATGATAATTACTTCTGTCTTCTTTATCTTCTTTAATAAAGCCTAGATTACAAAGCTCTTCTACCCGTAACGTTAACTCCTCTGAATATGGGCCATAAAAATGAAATGCGTACTTCTCCTCAAAGGGCATATGGCACTTTTGCAAAATATAAATCATTTTTTGCAGCTTTTTCCTGCCTGTTACTTCGTTCGCTACTGCAAAAAACTGCATTAGTTTCGCATGATTAGTTAACATGTTTTACCTCTCCCTGACCAATTAATATTTCTTTCATCCGTTGTTTTTTGCTTTTATCAGATACCTTCTCTAATAAATCATGTGGATAATAAAGTTTGTGATCGGTTCGTTTTTTACCTGAAATAGCTTCAACGATATCCGACTGCCGGGATAATTCACGTAGTTCTCCGTTTGGCATTAATAAGTGAATTGGTAACCGCTCCTCTTCTTCACCAGGACGGTAAAAGTCATAAGGCAAATCAGAAGAAGAATCGACGACTAAATAATAATCCGGATCTATATGTACCTCCGTAAACAGCTTATGCAGTTCCATCCATTCATTCATTTGTGAATTGGGATTAAATTCCACGTATTTAAATAGCCTTCGATTCATAAATCGCTCACAGAGGTCACGCAAAATCTTATCCTCTTCTTGCTGCCAAAGCTGGAAATAATACGATACGATTCCCTCATCCAATTTCAAATAATCTTCTAATTTTACTTTCCCTATAAAGAAAGATTCAAAATGGGTTGGCTGTAATTTAAACGCATATGCAGGATCTTCATATAACACTTTTGCTCGTTGCAATATTTTACAAAGAATCACTTCTGCACTTCGTGTAACCGGATGGAAATATACTTGCCAATACATTTGATATCGACTCATAATATAATCCTCAACGGCATGCATTCCTGTCGCCTTAATCACAACTTGATCTTCCATTGGACGCATGACACGAAGAATTCTTTCCATATCAAAATGACCGTAACTAACTCCTGTAAAGTAAGCATCTCGTTGTAAATAATCCATTCGATCTGCATCAATTTGGCTGGAAATTAAACTTACTACTAATTGATCCTGGTATGTTTTAGCTATCACATCGGCTACCTTCTGCGCAAAGCCTTTCTCTACTCGTTCTAAAATGGCATTCACTTCTGTATGCCCTAAAATGATTTGTTGTGTATAATGTTCATGATCCAGCTTAAATACCTTTTCAAAGGAATGGGAGAACGGTCCATGACCCAAATCATGTAATAAAGCTGCACATAAACAAAGAAGGCGCTCCTCTTTATTCCAATGTGGACGTCCTTCAAAGTTTGTCAGTATTCTTCGTACAATTTCATAAACGCCCAGTGAGTGATTAAAGCGACTATGCTCGGCTCCGTGAAAGGTTAAATTAGTAGTACCTAATTGCTTAATTCTTCGTAGTCTTTGAAATTCAGGGGTGGCAATTAAGTCCCAAATCACGCGATCTCTCACATGGACGTATCGATGTACCGGGTCTTTGAACACCTTTTCTTCGTGAAGTTGCTCATTCTTATATTCCATGTATTTTCATCCGTTTCTTTTCGTCGATTTCTTTTTATTATATAATAGATAGGCTGAAGAAAAAAGGGTAAAGTAAACATATGACGTGGCGACTATTTCATTTTTTTGCCCATAACCATCACATTTGCTACTACCAAGCAGTAAACAGCCTCGGGTCACATGCTTCAGATAAAGTGAATCTTCCATCAATGGGGTTTTCATTCATCCCTCACGATTGTTAGAGGAACGAATTGGGCATTTAGGCGCTGTAATCTCCCACTTAGACTATGTTGTAGTAGAATTTCTTCAATTCTTGTAGTGGGAGTCTTTCAGCACATTATCTGCGGGATAAAGTGAAACTCATTTTGTATGTGAGACTTACGACACATTGCATAGGGACACTCTTAAGCAATGTGTTCCACTAGAACAAAGGCGCAAGTGCCCGTTTAGGAACGTAGCGAATGGAACGAGTCAACTGAGATAAAGGAATCACGGTGAGGCGACGAACCGATGATGACTTATCGTAGGGCGATTCGTGAAGTCGCCTAGTTGCTGGGCGATGGAGCCGGACGTGGCTTCGGTTATTTTGTTATCTCCAAGCGCCTAAATTTATACTTTCTTATTCTATAAAATATGATACGTTATTAGCGTAAAAAAAAGGTCAGGTGCTTTATGAAAAACTGGAAAAACTTGATAGCCCAAACAACTTTTCGTTATATAGATCATTCAAGCACAAAGATATTTGATCAAGAAGCTTATACAGCTCTTCACTCATTTGCAATTGATGATGCCCTAGCATTATCAGTTAGTGATCAATTATCTCCACCAACCATGAGGCTATGGGTGCACTCTAATACAATTGTACTTGGAATTCCCGATGCAAAACTGCCTTATATCAACGAAGGTGTACAGCAATTACGGCAAGCTGGGTTTCATGTTGTTGTTCGGAACTCTGGCGGACTTGCAGTTGCTTTAGATAACGGTGTATTAAATATCTCCCTTATTTTCCCTGATGTCAAAAAATTATCCATTCATGAAGGATACGAAGCGATGGTTAACTTTGTTCAATACATGTTAAGAGATCTGACTACCAAGATTGAAGCCTATGAGATTGCTCACTCTTATTGTCCCGGAGACTATGATTTAAGTATTAACGGGAAAAAATTTGCTGGAATATCACAGCGTCGTGTGAAGGATGGTGCAGCGGTTCAAATCTATCTAGATGTGGAAGGAAATAGTTACAAACGAGCAAGCGTCATTAGAGACTTTTATATAACTAGCAAAAAAGGCGAACCAACCAAGTTTAGTTATCCAATGGTGGACCCAAACGTGATGAGCTCTTTATCAGAGTTGCTACAAACTCCCCTAACGGTAAAAGATGTCAAGATAAGAGCGATGAACGCATTATTAGAGGTTTGTGAACATGTTATCGAAAAAGATTTTACGCAAACAGAATATGCTCATTATCGAAAACGGTTAGCACAGATGAAAAAGCGTAACGAACCAATTATTTTTAGAAAAAAAGATAGTTAGATATCCCTTCTCCATAACAAACCTAAAATGAGTTCATCTTCTCCTGCTACATGCTAATGGTAGCAAAGCTCCCGTATTGTCACTAAGCTAAGCACCTATTCTTCAGGTCTTAACAATAGACAGATCCACCCTACTTTCTATCTTATCTGCTCTAGGTCAAAGCTTTGCAACCAACTTAAAAATTAAATTTGCCCTTTATAGCTAAACTCGTGAAAGAGTTCACTATAAAGGGCATAAACCTTGCTTCGATTAAGCTTGTGCTGCTGTGATTAACGCTAAATTATAGACATCCTCAGCGTTACATCCGCGGGACAAATCATTTACGGGCTTATTTAAGCCTTGTAAAATCGGACCAACTGCTTCAAACCCACCTAAGCGTTGAGCAATTTTATAGCCAATATTTCCTGCTTCAAGACTTGGGAAAATAAATACATTAGCATCTCCTTGCAATACTGCGCCAGGAGCTTTTTTCTTAGCTACACTTGGTACAAACGCAGCATCAAATTGGAATTCACCATCAATAACTAATGATGGATTCTTTTCTTTTGCAATATGCAATGCTTCTACGACACGCTCTGTTTCTTCTGATTTCGCTGATCCCTTTGTAGAAAAGCTTAACATAGCAACACGCGGGTCTACGTCAAATAGCTTTGCAGTATTGGCACTTTCGACTGCAATTTCTGCTAGATCTTGACTATCGGGAGCGATATTAATCGCACAATCTGCAAACACATATTTTTCATCACCGCGAACCATGATAAATACACCTGATGTCTTTTTTACTCCTTCTTTTGTTTTAATGATTTGTAAAGCAGGTCTAACTGTGTCTGCCGTAGAATGGGTAGCCCCACTTACAAGACCGTCCGCCTGATTCATATACACAAGCATCGTGCCAAAGTAGTTTTCATCTAAAAGTATTTTTTGTGCATCCTCTTTTGTCGCTTTTCCTTTACGGCGTTCCACAAATGTTTCCACCATTAAATCAAATTCGGCAAACTCTTTCGGATCAATGATTTTACATTGTGAAACATCTACGCCTGCTTCTTGCGCTTTCTGCTTTATCTCTGCCTTATCACCGAGAAGAACCGGTACTAACACCTCAGCGGCAGCCAGTTGACTTGCAGCAGTCAATATACGTTCATCTGTCCCCTCTGGGAAGACAATAGATTTAGATTGGCTCGAAATTTTTTCTTGCATTTGTTTAAATAATTCACTCACTGTTGACAAACCTCCTAAATGATTATACTTAAATAGTAGATGATTTTACGAGCAAATGAAAGTATTTCTCTTTTCTATTGCTTATTTTTTGACATTCTCATGACAATTATCAACCTAACTGCTTGTTCAGGGTCTATATCATGCTTAGTATGCCTTATTTATGCTATAGTAAAGGCAGAATTGCATCATTTTTCATGTTTATCTATACATGTAACTCGCAGAAAATCCTTTTCTTCCTTCCTCAAGAGGAATTTGAACGAAGAACCGATTCGTTGCGAAGGCTTTAAGGTAGTAAACATCAGTGAGGATAAAAAAGACTCTCCCTGATGGAAGATTTCTTTATACACTACTGCTCAAGAAGTAATATGCGATATAAGCTTGCTTTGCTTCGTTTGCTTTTTGAATAAGTTTTTAACGATTTCATAAATAAAGGGGAGATTATAATGGTAGAAGCAGTAGAAACGATGGATGGCTGGTATAGCCTGCATGATTTTCGAACAGTAGATTGGGGCTCATGGAAATTAGCCAGTGAAGATGAACGACAAGAGGCTATTGCTAGCTTACAGCAAATGATTACTCAATGGGAAAAAGTAGAATTAGCTAAAAATGGCAGCCATGCACTATATAATATTGTTGGACAAAAAGCTGATTTGATGTTTATGTTCCTGCGTCCAACTACGAACGAATTAGCAGCGATTGAAAATGAACTGAATAAATCAAAAATAGGAGAGTTCTTAATTCCTGCTCATTCTTATTTTTCCGTAGTTGAATTATCAAAATATCGCCCTTACAAAGAAGAGCACCCAGAATTAATTCCAGAAGTTGCAAAACGACTTAAACCGATTCTTCCTAAATGGGAGCATGTCTGTTTTTATCCTATGGATCGACGCCGCCACGGTGAGGAAAACTGGTATACATTAGAAAAAGATGTACGTGGCAAATTGTTGTATGAACATAGTATGACCGGCCGCAAATATGCAGGGAAAGTTTCCCAAATCATCACTGGATCCATCGGACTCGATGATTGGGAATGGGGCGTTACATTATTCGCTCACGATCCACTACAATTCAAAAAAATTGTATATGAAATGCGATTCGATGAGGTTAGCTCTAAATACGGAGAGTTTGGAGAGTTCTTTGTCGGTAACCATCTTGCCAACAAAGATATTATATCTTTTTTTGAAATATAGTTAATTTAAATATGATAACCTATTGGTAACTAAGAAACGCCCTGTTATGTGATAATTTATCACATAACAGGGCGTTTCTCTTTAGCAAATATGAGAATAATAGGGTTTCATAGCGCGGAGTAGTGTGAAACGGAGTTCGTCTTCTAATCACAGGCATGAGCCAACTTTCATTAAGATATTTCATTCGTACTTTCTTCTCTGTTCCTCTAATTAATAACCAACCCACTTCACTGTTAAATAAAGTGCAACTTCAATCATTGAAGTTTTCATTTATTCCCCACTAGATTGTTAGTAGACCAAGGGGTATGACCTACAGGCCGCTTACGAAATAAAGCATTTAAGCGCTGTTATCTACCACCTAGTCTTGTTGCATAGTATTTAAACTAATATTGAGAACACCCAAATTAACAAGGAAGGGGGAAATATTGCAATTGCTTACTTGAACGAGCAGATACCGCCCCAAACGAAGCCAACGAATAGAAGTACATGGTCAAGATTGCCTGCTACTTCTAGAGGTGAGAAACAACCATGCAAGCGATCGTAGAGAAGACGATCAATACGTTCGGTCAAATAGGTATACTTTGTAATAATGAGGGAATACAATTTCAGCAAAATGAACTGATCGGTATTACTGTCAAACAATTGCCCACACCTTTAAAGTAATATTTATTTGCATTTATATACAACAAAAGCAGCCCTGCCGTACTTAACAGCAAGCAGCTCTATTATTGATACTATATATCAGTTGTTACGTATTCAGGCGAATCATTATTAATCGACTATTCAGCAACCAAAGAAACGATCGTTGGATGAATCAGATCATTGGCAAAAAGCTTTTTGAAAATTTTTCTGCCTGAATTTTTTATTACACATATTCCTAACCAGTTTTTCATACATATACTAATACAACCAGATAAGACGGAAATGAGGAATGCAAATGGCGCTTGTAGCACATACCGAAAAAGATATAGAGTTATTAGCAAGACTAATGCGAGCAGAAGCAGAAGGTGATGGTCAATTAGGGATGTTAATGGTTGGAAATACTGGAATTAACCGAGTGATTGCTAATTGTCTAGATTTTATTGGAATAACAACAATTAGCGATATGGTATTTCAAAGCCCAGAGGGATTTGAAGCAACCCAAAAAGGTTATTTTTATCAGCGAACAAGAGAACGGGAGAAGCGCTTAGCGCGTAGAGTTATTCAAGGTGAACAACAACACCCTGCCACAAATTCCTTATGGTTTTTTTGAACCTGAAGGAAGCTGCCCTGCTCAATGGTATGGGCAGTGGAATGCAGGACGCTATAAATCCCATTGCTTTTATAATCCATTAGCGTCAGAGTGTCCTAACGTTTATCGATGAATAAATTACAAAAAATAAGGAGGTTTTTTTAATGAGTGACAATCAAAATAGTCAGCATATAAGCTCGTACCAGCCATATCCTTACTATTATTATCCAGCAGCTTCATCTGCTTATTATCCCATGTATCCGATGCGGCAGCAGCCAACCAATCAACCTTATCAACAATCACAAACACAACCTTACCCACCTGCAGCAGGTGGGACAATTCAGAATCAACCCATGCTGCCTGAGCAACAATCCTACATTGAAAACATATTACGGTTAAACCGCGGCAAAGAAGCAACTGTCTATATGACGTTTGAAAATAATGAACAGTGGAATGCTAAAGTATTTCGTGGAATTATTGAAGCAGCAGGTCGGGACCATATTGTACTTAGCGATCCTCAAACAGGAAAGAGATACTTATTACTTATGGTATACCTTGATTATATTGTCTTTGATGAGGAACTAAATTATGCTTATCCTTTCGGTAATACGTCCTATTCACCACGATAAGTCCTTTCATTTTCAGCATTAAATAATAGTGATGATAACCTGAAAAGCGCATATGCTCGTTTCGTAAAGACACTTATGGGTATTAATTTATCCAACATGTAGCCGACAATAAGATCTGCTCTTATACCAAAGTAAATGTAGGAAGATAAGTACTAGAGTCTAACTTCAAGTCAACAGCTCTGTTTATTTAGAATCATTAGGAACCGAAGGTAAACCCCATCGATTGAAGATTCACTTTAGAAACGAGAACTAAATAAAGGGATGGCACATAATTCCTTTGTGTCATCCCTTGTTTTTCATCTGATTTAGCATGAAAGTAAGCGAAAAGAGAGGCGGATATAATGAAACACCCTTATGAAAAATTCGTTCTAGTTGAGCTAATATCATTGGGTGCTGCAATTCCTTTTGCAATATTTGCTTTAATGAAAGGCTACACTATTGTTGTTATTATATGCCTATTTTTGCTTGCAACCAGTCTTATTTGTGATAGTTTAGTCCAATGGTACCTGTACCAATCATTTTCTTCACATGTAATAAAACAGGCAGGACGGGCACTACTCATTGGTATATTCGCTATTTTTTTCCTGTTCCAACTATAAATATGAATTTGTCTCTAAACAGGGATCCAAGCCTTGAAGTTCCGTAGAGACTGAGATCTGACGCATTTTCCAAACCGTATTTATGAAAAACTATTTTAAATATGCTTCACAATGAATGTTCCTAAAAGTATCCAGCCTATTAAAAATGCCACCCCTCCAAGAGGAGTAATCATTGCAAAGGTTTTAACCGCTGTTGTAGAATAAAGATAAAGGCTACCAGAAAACAATAAAATTCCAATAAAGAACATCCATCCCGCCCACGTTACACCAACACTATGTATCTTCATCATTAATAAACCAGTTACGAATAATGCCATGGTATGAAACATCTGATAGTTTACCGCTTTTTCCCAGGTAGCAATTGCACTCTTGGAAATCTTTCCTTCTAAACCGTGCGCACCAAATGCCCCTAAAGCAACTGCTAAAAACCCGTTAATAGCACCTAAAAGTAAAAATAATTTCATGTTCTCCCTCTTTTCTTATGAAGCTCCTTTGCAGAAATAAACAGATAACTCATTACTGATTCATTCTAAAAATCAAATAGTGAATCGCCATTTGCTTCTTCATGATCTATTTTAGATGGATGTCTGGATTCCTGCTGCTTGATTTTTTCCGCACCTTTTTCTCCAAGCATCATTTTCATTTCTGCCATAGATATTTGGTTCGTATCTTGCATTTCCGCGACTGCTTTTGATGGCTCATCAAGAAGCAAATCACATAATAAACGTATATGACGAACATGCTGATGCAAGATCGCCTCGTTTTCGGCATTGCTTTTTGCTGCATGCAATTCCTCTAGCATTTTTTTAATGACGGTCGTATTTGTTACAGCCACTACACTTGCTCCTAACTTTGAAGTATATATTTCTATTATAAAAGGAGTTTACATTAAAAACAAACCCACTTGCTCCGAAGCAACAGAACGTTTATTTACGATACTGACAAAGATGAACTTCGGCGACTTTCCTGTAAACTCATGCGAATTCGGTATGAACTTCGGCGATTATCTATTTCTTACTTAGTAGAAATAGAATAGAAACTAGTTAAGCAAAAGAGAAAACGGTTATCAACAACCAACTTTCAAAACGCATGCATGGTACACGTCTTCGTATGTTAGGACAAAGTCCATCCCCCGCATAGATTAAAGTGAAAATAAAAAGTCCTGATGCTTGGCAGGACTTGTTTCTTTTCATTCCTATCTTTCACCCTATCAACTCGAACAAATAGCTTATCTTTTTATTATACATTTAGCATTTTCTTGGGTTTTTCCTCCAAATAACGATTATACACCCATTGCAAAAACAATATTTCATTATCAAGCAGCTGTCTACCTAACCTACTTTCTGTATTCTTACATAACTGTAAAAAGGTTACCATACGATCGAGAATCCCCCTATCGAGCTGATATTTCCTTCCATTGTAACGTGCTTTTAATAGAAGCGCAATAACTTTTTAGTTAATAGGCAGAATTTACAGATAACTACCTAATTTGACATATTAGATTCTCGCTAAACCGACATTATTTTTATACTAAATACGGCAAATAGACAATAAGTATAATAAACACCCATATACAGTCCACAAAATGCCAGTAGTACGAAAAAATAGTTTGTTTTTCTTTATATAAGGAGTACGACACGTTAGGTCGAACATAATGAATAAATAAAACAATCATCCAACCGATACCAAAAGTAACATGCGCTGCATGCAATCCTACAAGAACATAAAAAGAAGATAAGAAAACACTCGTACTTAATCCATATCCCTCTTGAACAAAAGTATAAAATTCATAGCTTTCTAAGCCTAAAAAAACAATGGCGAGACCTAAAGTTAGTCCAAGGCTTAATAACGTTTTCTTACCCTTCCTTGCTTGTATCCCTTTTTCGGCTACATATAATGTCACACTACTAGATAGGAGGAATAAGGAAGAGAGCAATACCATTTCCGCTTGAAACACATCGGAAGGGTATGGACCACTTCCTGCAGGAGTAAAAATCATATACGTTGCAAATAAAACAGCAAACATCACTGCTTCCACACCTAAATAGATAAAGAAGCCTACTTTTTTATCTTGAAATAATTCTGCTTCCTGTTTACGCATGATCATCACTCTTTCCATAAAAATCTTCTCGTTCATCTGTTATTGAACGCAAAATAAGCAATGCAAACAACATGACGCCTCCTAGTATGGCTAACCAATACCAACGAAATGTTAACCCAGTACTAACAATGAATAAGCTCATCGCTATACAAAATGGTTGGATGGAATCACGTTCTAACGGCTTAACTCGTACGTTTGTCGTTGCCGGAAGTGGTTTGTTCTTTACTTTTGCATACCAATATGCGTCCATACTATGAATCACTGGCATTGGTTCAAAAGTGTGCTCTGGGGCTGGTGAAGATACCGTCCACTCCAACGTTCTTCCATCCCAAGGATCTCCTGAAACCTTCTTTTTCTTTTTATGGGTTTTATATACATTCCAGATCACAAACAGCATGCTGATTCCCATTAGAAATGCTCCGACTGTACTTATTGCATTTAATATAAAGATACCGTCCGCTTCACTGTACGTATATACACGTCGCGGCATACCTTCTAGTCCAGTAATATGCATTGGGAAAAATGTGATATGATATCCGATCAAAAATGTCCAAAAATGCCATTTACCTAATTTTTCATCTAACATATAGCCAGTTATTTTAGGATACCAATAATATAATCCGGCAAATACACCAAGGATGGTAGAGGCAATAATGACATAATGAAAATGAGCAACGACAAAATGAGTATCATGAAATTGAAAATCTGCCGCTGATAAAGATAACATGACTCCTGTCACACCACCAATAACAAAAGAGGGGATAAACCCTAACGCAAATAGCATTGGTGTTGTGAAATGAATAACGCCGCCACGCATCGTAAATAACCAGTTAAATACTTTAATCCCCGTAGGAATTGCAATTGCCATAGTAGTGATAGCAAAAAAGGTGTTCACTACTGGTCCAAGCCCGACCGTAAACATATGATGTACCCAAACCATAAAGCCTAAAAAGCCAATAAGTACAATGGAAGCGACCATTGTTCCATATCCAAAAATACGTTTTTTAGAGAAAGTGGAAATGATATCTGAAAAAATACCAAACGCAGGTAATGCTAAAATATACACTTCCGGGTGACCAAATATCCAAAATAGATGCTGCCAAAAAACAGGGTCTCCTTCATCCCCGGAGAAAAATCCGGTGCCAAAAAGTCGGTCAAACATCAATAAATATAAAGCAATCGCCAGCACCGTAAATGCAATTAAGATTAGAAAAGACGTAATTAACGACGCCCAAGCGAACAATGGCATACGTGTATAAGACATACCTGGAGCACGATGACGTATGATCGTGACAATTAGATTTAACGCTGTGAATATGGTTCCTAAACCAGATATTTGTAAACCAAACACGTAAAATTCCGTTCCGGCGCCTGGCGTAAATTCGGCTCTTGATAATGGAGCATAGCCTGTCCATCCTACTTCTGGCGTCAGATTAAGAAAGAAAGCGATATTAAAAAATAATGAACCAGCGAAAAACAACCAAAAACCTAATGAATTTAGGAACGGAAAAGCTAAATCTTTAGCTCCAATTTGTAATGGTACCGCAATATTCATTAAGCCAAGCAGCAATGGCATTGCTACAAAGAATATCATCAACGTCCCGTGTGTTGTAAACAATTCGTTATATTTTTCCCCTTGAAAAACCCAAAAATCATTGTTGGGAACTGCAAGCTGTGTACGAATAAGTAAAGCATCCACACCAGCACGAAAGAAGTAAATAATTCCAAATAGCAAATAGAGTATACCTATTTTACGATGATTGGTTGTTTTCATATAATCCCAAACAACCCCTAACTTTCGCTTTTTAATAATGATATAACCAGCCACTATACCAATGAGAATTACGGACACCCAAGCAGCTATAATATCTGTTGGTATTACCAGTTCATACCCAAACACGGACAGCTTCACGATGTCATCACCTTTCATTTCTTCTATTATTGATGGAGATATTGCGCATATGCCTGAGTAGATACAACTTCAACCTGAAACGTCATATCTGTGTGACCCAGACCGCAATATTCCGCGCATTTTCCTTGGTACGTACCTCTTTGTGGATGTTTGATTTCATACGTTAATTCTTTTCCAGGCATAACATCCACTTTTCCACCTAGTTCCGGCACCCAAAAAGAATGGATAACATCCTCGGATCTTAAATTCAAGATGATGGATTCACCTTCCGGAATAACTAACTTGTCCATTTCTTCTTTTCCATTCCTATGGCGAAACAGCCAATTAAACTGTTTGCCCGTTACATCAATTTCAATCCCCGCGTCCTCACTTTCCTTGGTCCATTCTGGGGATTGGTCATATGTAATCGCTAGTGTAGGAACAGCCAAAATAATTAACAATAAAACCGGGATGATTATCCAGGTTATTTCCAATTTGATATTCCCTTTTACATCTTTTGGCAAGATATGTTTTCTGCTATTGGTATAACGATATTTCCATACAAAACGAGCAAATAAAATAAATACGGTAACAACAACAATCATCATGATCCAGAAGCTAAACGTAATTAAAAACGCCTGTTCACTTGCTGTTTCACTCTTTGGATCAAGAACAGTAATGTTACACCCAGTCAAAAGTAGCACTAGTGATAACAGAAATACTTTTTTCATCGCCCTCACCTTTTCCTAATTGTTTAGCAGGAGGTGGTTTGCATCATGCATAAGCGTTACCCTACCACTTTCTAAATCCCTAGCCGAATAACGTGCTTGCAAATCTGTCCATACACTCCTGAAAAGCTAAACTTTGAAGTCACTTTTCATAACTAACCATTTAATATTTCCATAACATTGATTGTTTTCCCTACGTAGATCATAAATTAAACATTATTCCGTACTTCGTTTTTAAATTGCAATTAGAAAAACTTGGCTTGTCGCCAAGTCTTATGGAGAAAGCCTTTTGTTTTTCTTATACTATAAACCAAAAAAATCTTATCCTTTCCTATAGTGGAACAAAGGCGCAGAGCGCCCGTTTAGCAACGTAGCAACTGGAACGAAGCAACGAAAGTTTTAGGAATCATGGTAAGGATACGAGAACCAATGATGACTTATCGGAGGGCAATGGAGTGAAGTCGCCTAGTTGCTGGGCTCATGCGCTGGACGTGGCTATTCCGTTATATCGTTATCCCAATGCCAAAATTTTTATACTTTCTTATCTCTTAAAAAAAGAGAGCAAATCAATATATGATCTGCTCTCACTTAATATTATTTTTCTGCTAATTTATTTTCCAGCTCTGTTATTCGATTACGAAGTTCTTCTACTTCTTCTTTTGTCGCTAATCCGATATCATTAGCAAGTTTTTGCATTTGCTCCTGTTGTCGACTTTGCCACTCTTCTTTCTTTGCTCCTCCCTTATCGACAAACTGCTGCACTAACGTTTTTGCCTGCTCTTGTGTAAGTTCATTTTTCTCTACTAATTGTTTCACTTTAGTTTCAAATTTCTCTTTACTAGTTACTGCTGCACCTAATCCAAGTAAAAACCCTTTTCTTAATAAGTCATTCATAATATCCACTGCCTCCTTTAATTTGTAGATTGAATCATTTTATAATGTTTCCTCAATATAATCAGTAGGATGATTACAAAAACAATCACACTACATAGCGCAATCACCGCAGTCAGTTGCCATTGTAAATAATATGATCCCGCTGCACAACCTAAGCTGATAAGTAAGAAAATGGTGCTTACTACTTCCAATATGACAAAATACTGGTGTTTTAATCGTTGCTTCTGTTTTTGTTGATCCCACTGTCTATCCCTAGTTCCATTTTCCAACCAATCTAAAACGGCTTGTGGGTAAGAAAGAAATGGTTTAACCGTGTCTTTTGCGTATTGCTTATATAATGTCTCAGCAATTTTCTTACCGTCAAACCATTTTTTCAGTTCAGGCTCTGCCCATTTTTGAAAATCAATTTCCGGATAAATCGCTATTAAAATTCCGATAACAATGGAAACCGCCCTTCCCAAATAAGCATATTCCGCAGACAGCTGGATAGGTTGCTCACGAATTACAAGCCGAATGTCTTCTTTGATTTGATCCATAACATGTGCATCCTGTATGTTTATTGTACCACTTTGATACATTTCTATCGTCTCTTGAATGACCCGTTTTAATTTATCACGATCCGCGTGTGGTAAAATAAAATTCATTTCATCCAGCGTTTTAATAACCTGGTCGTAATCATCCATCACAATACTTTGAATCAACTGTTTAAAATAATGGCTGTCTTGTTTACGTACTTCCCCTACCATACCAAAATCAATAACCACAATCTTCCCGTCTTGTTGCACTAAAATGTTCCCCGCATGTGGATCGGCATGAAATTTTCCTGTAGTTAAAAATTGTTCCAAATAAAAGTCAAATAAAGTTTTGGCTGTTTCTTTTGTGTCAATTTGGTGACGATTCATAAAATCTACGTCCGTTATCTTTGCACCTTCTACCCATTCCATAACAAGCACGCGCTTTGTACATAATTCATCTATGTAAAACGGAATATGAATAGCGGTGTTCTCCTTAAAACGCTCCTTAAAATACAGGGCATTAGATAATTCATGATCAAAATGCAGTTCCCGATTCATAACGGTTACAAGCTCTCGATACAATGAAGGTAAATCTGTTTTCTTCCCAAAAGAAGTAAGGATAGATATTAACCAAAATACAATTCGCAACGTTTTAAAATCTTTATGAAACACCTCTTTGATTCGATAACGCTGTACTTTAATAGCAACCTCTATCTGGCTATCTTTTAACTTAGCTCGATACACCTCGCCAATCGAGGCTGATGCAATGGAAGGTGTTTGAATTTCTTCGATATGCGCATCAATAGAAGTACCCCATTCTTCTTCCATAATTCGACGCGCATAAGAATAAGGCATGGCAGGTACCCGGTCCACAAGACCACTAAGTTCTTTAATAAATGCATCCGGCATAAAATCTGTTCTTGTACTAAGAAACTGGCCCACCTTGATTAAGACGCCACCAAGCAGAATCGCTTTTTGGCGGTATTCCTGTGCCATTTTTGTAATTAAAAGATTCCACTTGTCAAATGTTTCATCATCCCAAATACGGTGTTTAAAATGAAAGCTATAAATCTTCGCAATAAACTTTAACGTCATCCAAACCATTACGATACAACGATAACCTAAATTATATTTTAACCGTTTATGCAATTTAAACACCTCATTATTGTATACCCTTTTCCATTCCAGACTAAAACTATATCCTTTTTTATGACTTTATTGTTTTGAACTTGAAAAAGATTCTTTCATTAGCACGCGCACATTTGTTGCGGGTTTGATCACCAAAGTTTTCATCCATTGATAATTAAACATTGGATAATCATTCATTTTCCCTTATAATAATAAGAAATAAAGAACGTTGGGGGATTTTATGAAAAATAACAACTATTCCTTTTTGGATCATATTAAATTTATTATACCATCTCTTATTGGTGTTTTTTTATTTATGTCACCAATCAAAACAGATGCTGGGCTTACTATTCCCATTGCTATCCTTGCTGGTAAAATTGAATCGTTATTGGCAGATCAATTATCAGCCATTATGACGGTAATTATCGTATTTACAGCACTTATGACTATCATTGTTCGATTTCTTGGCAAAGAAAAGTTAAACAGAACGCCATTTTTTCGACAACTTTTTTATGTCAATCTATTTTGGACGATAACGAGAGTGCTTGCTGCTATATTTGCCATTATGGTATATTTCCGCTTGGGACCGGAATTTATTCATAGTGCCGACACTGGTCAAATGCTACTAGGGGATCTCTTACATGTTTTATTTGCTGTCTTCTTATTTGCAGGGCTATTTTTACCGTTACTGATGAATTTTGGGCTGCTTGAATTATTTGGAACGCTAATGACGAAGGTAATGCGACCTTTATTTCGGCTTCCTGGTCGCTCCTCTATTGATTCCTTAGCTTCTTGGGTGGGCGATGGCACCATTGGTGTATTAATTACAAGTAAGCAGTATGAGAATGGGTATTACACGAAGCGCGAAGCTGCTGTAATTGGGACGACATTCTCCGTTGTCTCGATTACCTTCTCGTTAGTTATCATTTCGGAAGTCGATCTTAAAGAGATGTTCCTGCCATTTTATGGTACCGTTTTGGTTGCTGGATTTGTTGCTGCATTAATCATGCCGCGAATTCCTCCACTTTCGAAAAAAGCAGATACGTATATAAACGAGGAATCTGAAGGAATTTCCGAACAGATACCAGCTGATGAACATATTCTATCATATGGCTACAAAAAAGCATTAGACCGAGCCAAGCAAGAAACAAGTGTGTATAAACTTTTCAAAGAAGGGGCACAAAATATTTTGGATATGTGGATGGGAGTTGCCCCAGTCGTTATGACCTTTGGATTAATTGCGCTAATCATTGCAGAAACAACTCCTCTTTTCCAATGGCTTGGCTTGCCTTTTGTTCCTTTATTAGAGCTGTTACAAATCCCATATGCAAAAGAAGCATCTGAAACCGTGTTGATCGGATTTGCGGATATGTTTTTACCATCGATTTTAGCTTCAACTATTGAAGCAGACATTACCCGCTTTACCATTGCAACATTATCTGTCACCCAGTTAATTTATATGTCAGAAGTAGGCGGATTATTAATTGGCTCTAAAGTACCCGTTTCCTTTAAAGATTTAGTGATTATCTTTTTATTACGCACACTGATTACTTTACCGATTATCGCACTCATTGCACACCTCATCTTTTAAAAAACAGCCAAGCTAAAAAACAGCCAAGCTAAAAAATAGCTTGGCTGTTTGAATTTAGAAGTTAAAAGTATAAAAATATTGGCTTTGGGATAATGATATAAAGGAATAGCCGCATCCGCCTTAAGCGCCCAACAACTAGGCGACTTCACGAATCGCCCTACGATAAGTCCTCATTGGTTCATGCCTCACCATGATTCCTTTATCTCGTTTGATTCGTTCCAGTCGCTACGTTGCTAAACGGACGCCCCGCACCTTTGTTCGAATTATTTCTGTTCTAATTCTTGTGCCGTTTTTGTATACAATTTCTTCATAATCGATGCCTTCCCTTCAATAAATGGCTGCCAAATCCCTTGTACTGGACGACTGGATAAAAGCAGAACGAGAAGGATTGATAAAACAGCAAGACCCATGAAATCAAATATTCCATCTATTTTAAACAGGTCTGCTTGACGGAAGTATTGGATAAAAAATCCATGTAGCAAATATACATAGAGTGTACGGGTGCCGAGTACTGTCCATTTGAAATGTTGGACTGGTATCCAAGAAAGTACACTTAAAACCATCAATGCTGCAGATAAGTAAACTAATAACCTTGCTAACCCTCCAAACTCTGGAAGTCCTAAATCACCATATGATTTAGAAGCGAGTAGCCATCCGGAATTAAAATCAGGTAAATAATAGATAGCAATAGCGATTCCAACCATAACCATAAAGGAAACTACCTTCACTGCTTTCAGCTTGACAACCATTATTTGTTTTTCTGTTAAAAAATAACCCACTAAAAAAAACGGAAAGAAAACGAACGTGCGCGACAAGCTGAACATTTGACCAATCTCACTAAAATAACCTACGATGAGGCCAAGTTGTACAGCAATAGCAACGCTTAGTAATGGGGGTAGCTTTTTAAACCAATACAATAACAGATGCCAACAAAAAAGGCTGAATAAAAACCACATCGCCCAGTGTGGACTGAATAAATCTGTTTGCCAGCCTGGTTTATCGATTAAAAAATAGTAACCTGTATAAAGCAATTGAAAAATCACATACGGTAGTAATAGTTTTTTCATTAATTGTAATACATAATTCACCGATCCAGAGCCTTTGGCAAAAAAGCCTGCTAGGAGTATAAACGCAGGCATATGAAACGTATAGATCCACAGATAAAGTGTCTGGATATATTTCGAGTCTTCTGTGAAAGGCTGTATCATATGTCCAAAAACAACTAAAAAGATCAGGATGACTTTTGCATTATCAAAAAAAGATTTTCTCTTCATCGTTCACCCGTCCTTTTCGATAAATTTTATTTTTATTTCAAAAAGCAGGGAAATTTCAGAGAAGTAAGTTTTGAAAAGTGTCAAGACGTTAGTTGTTTGTATGAGCCATGCTAATAAAAGCAATCCATGAATTTCGTCCGTTTTTTCCAGGCTTTTTGAACACGCTTAATCTTAATCCTACTTTTAAAAATAGGGTGCACTATTTACTCTACCCTTTTTGGACACCGTTTGCATATGAAAACACTCGTTTTCATACACTTGTTAGCGTTTTGTAAACGGGTTGAAAAATAACCATCGATATGTAATAGAATCGTTAAAAGAAGCAATCTATTGGATTACTTCTTTTTAAAAAGATAAGAAAACATAAAATGAGGTGCTTGGAGATAACGAAATAACCGAATAGCCATGTTTATCTCATTCCATTCGCTACGCAACAGGCATTTAGGTTTGTTACCCCCTTAGACTTATTGCAGGCTGCAGTTATCCACTCCTGAAGTCGGTTTCTTACAGCACCTTATATACGGGATAAACACCTTTATCGAATGATTTACTTTTACTTCTTATTAAAAGTGAATACCATTATGTCCCTGTTTTCTTCTTTTTTACCTTTTTTTCCTTTTGTTTAGATGGTTGGGGCTGTTTTGGTTTCGGCTTATCCTGCTTCGCTCGTTCTAATGAAGCTTGTAAAGCATCCATCAAATTTGTTGCTGCACCTGGTGAAGGCTTATCCTGCACAGTAGCTGTTTGATCTTGGTCCTTCTTTTGCTCAATCAAATCAAGCAATGCATGTCTGTACTCATCCTTATACTTTGTCGGATCGAAAGCTGTGGTTAATTGTTCGATCAGCATTTTTGCCGTATCCAATTCTTGGGGGTTCGCTTCCGCCTCTTTAGGAACATTAGGTACATCTGCAACACTGCGTACTTCATCTGGATAGTGTATCGTTTCGACGACTAATGTATCCTGATAAACACGAATGATTGCTAATTGTTCTTTAGAGCGAATCATCATTTTAGCAATACCGATTTTTTCAGTTTCCTTCAATGCTTTCCGTAATAGGCCGTAAGCTTTAGCGCCACCTTCATTTGGAGATAAAAAGTAGCTTTTTTCATAATAAATGGGGTCCACCTCAGCAAGTTGTACAAAGTCAACAATTTCTACAGCCTTATCTGCTTGTTCCTGTTTCAATGCTTCCAGCTCTTCTTCATCCAAAACGACGAATTTATTCTTTGCGTACTCATAGGCTTTGACAATTTCTTCGTTTTTAACCGGGCGTTCACATACAGGACATGTGCGCTCATATTTAATAGGTGATTGACACTCCTTATGCAATTGCCTTAATTGAATATCTTTATTCTCCGTAGCGGCATGCATTTTTACAGGGATGTTCACAAGACCAAAGCTGATCGTTCCTTTCCACATCGTATGCATTCTCATTCCTCCTTAAACGTAGTTTGCCAAAGTTTAAGGAATTTTATCCAAGTATGGTTATTATTCTTGCTCTTGTATCAAACTAAGTTTAGAAAGGAGAACAGAACATGTATGTCATGAAGCCTATACCCAGTGTAGATATCCCAAGAGGTAAAGAATGGCTATATGAAGTAAAATACGATGGTTATCGTTGCACATTACAATGGACTAAAGAACTTATCCAATTACGAAGCAAAAATAATACAAATTTAAGTAACCAGTTTCCAGAAATTATCCAAGCCTGTTTGCAGCTCCAGGAACAAGTCGAATCCCATTTGCCCTTAACAATGGATGGAGAACTTGTCATATTAAACCAACTATATCAAGCAAATTTTGAGTGGGTTCAAAAACGTGCCAGGCTACGGACAACATCTAGCATCGAAACCGCTTCTAAGCAACGTTCTGCCAGTTTCATGGTTTTCGATATACTGCAGCACCAAGGGGAGTCTATGTTATCGATTGAATTGGAAAAACGCAAAGAATACCTCCAGCTACTATTTAAAACGTATCCTTTCTCACAAGAACTTATATACGTAACAAGTTACAAAAACCCCGACCAGCTTTGGAAGGAAATTTTTAGACATCTTGGAGAAGGTATGATAGCAAAGCGGAAAAATAGTCTCTATAAGCAAGGGAGTAATCACCAAGACTGGTATAAAATAAAAAACTGGAGGTCGTTAAGTGGCTTTTTAACAGCTTTAGATAAAAATAACGATTATTTTCAAGTAAGCGTATATAAACATAATCAAATCGTCCCGATCGGGAAATGCAAGCATGGGCTTGATTCAAAAGAAATGGATATTTTAAGACAATTATTTCAAACAAAAGGAGATCTAAAAAGCAATACTTATATTTTGCCTCCTGCTATTTGTGCCACCATTCATAGCCTTGATTTATATAAGCAAGAATTACGTGAACCAGCTTTCAAGCAAATACTTCCACACGCACGTCCAGAAGAAATGACTTGGGAAAAGCTACAACTTGATCAAGCTATGTTTCCAACAGATGTTGAAATAACAAATCTTGACAAAGTCTTCTGGTCGAAACCAGGCTATACGAAAGCTGACCTCTTGCTTTATATACGGCAAATAGCTCCTTACATGCTGACGTTTTTTAAAAGCCGTGAACTTACAATTATTCGCGCGCCTGATGGGATAGATAAGGAACATTTTTTCCAAAAGCACTTGCCCACCTACGCACCTGCTTTTATGCCAAGACATGAACAACAGGGAAAAAATAGTATCGTTTGCGATACATTAAACGACCTCATTTGGTTAACCAATCATGGTACCGTAGAATTTCATACGCCGTTTCAAACCATTGCAACAAATACGCCGGAAGAAATTGTCTTTGATTTGGACCCACCAAGCAGAGACCGTTTTTCTTTAGCAATCAAAGCAGCTTTAAATATGAAATATCTATTTGATGAATTACAGTTGATCTCTTTTGTCAAAACTTCGGGAAATAAAGGGCTGCAAGTATATATCCCAATTCCAAGCGGAAGCATGTCCTACGAAGATACTGCCTTATTCACCCAAACCATAGCACTTACACTAGAAGGCACCTTCCCAGCACTATTTACCACCGAACGATTGAAGCATAAACGTAATGGCAAGCTTTATATTGATTACGTCCAACATGGGAGAGGAAAAACGATTATTGCACCTTACTCGCCTAGAAAAACTCCGGAAGGAACAGTCGCCATGCCCTTATTTTGGCATGAAGTAACGGATGATTTAACTCCGCAAAACTTTACAATAAAAAACGTCGTTGAGCTTGTAAAAGAACGGGGTTGTCCATGGCAACGTTATGAAACCGTAAAAAAAAGCCAAAACCTAGAAGTAGTTTTGACTTTTTTGCGAAATCACTCCCTGACGAATGATTAAAAACACTAGTAGGATGGAACACCTTGACGAAGCAGGTTGGTATATACATCCTCATCGCAAATAATGAACAGCTGGGCATCATGGGGAATTGGCTCTTTCAGTTGGTTAATAATGGATAAATCGTTGCGATTAGATAACAATACCGCTCCTTGGGCAGCTAACGCAGTTCGAGCATGTTCAAATGTATTCCAATCTGCCTTTTTTCCAATCGAATATAGATCATAACCATGATGGCTCGTTAATTGTCTAATAATTTCACTCGAACCATTAAATAAAATGGAGCGAGCTGCTAAGTGAGCCGCAGTATCGTTCGCAGTAATAAATTCTTCGACGGCAGCATGCTTAAAGGCCGGAATATGTGTTGATTCCAATACTTCGCAAATCGTATAAATATTTTGCGAAAATTCTCTCCCTATACTCTCTAACGTTGTAGCAATAAGCAATGTTTGACCGTCTGCTTGAGAAGCGGGTACGCCATCTTCAGAAGCAAATATCATGACCGATTTACTTTTTAGCAAATTTGCCTGGAACAATACATCGCGATTGGCAGGATTACCGTGAACAAATTCAACCTGTTCATGGATCAGTGGTGTTTTTTCGATTTTCTCATCAATAAGAACAATCGGAATATCCTTAAACGTATGTAAAATCTCATCTAATGTGATCCTTGCTTTCTTCGTCCAATTAATGAGAATAATATGGTCTTCTGTATTAATATTCAATCTACCTTCCTCCTTTAATCGCTTGCGAATGCTCAAAAAATCAATTGCCTTACCAATAAAAATGGTCATTAAACCGATCCCAACAATATATAAAAACATAGCAAAAATCTTCCCACCAACTGTTGTTGGCGAAACATCTCCATAGCCGACCGTTGTTACAGTAGTCATCGTCCACCACAAGCCTTCAAATGGGCTTGCAAATGTATCTGGTTCTAAATAATAAATAAAATAACTGCTTGCAAACACTAACGTAAGTGTTGCAAAAAGTAAAAACCAATGATTCAGTTTAATGACTTTAACGAATAATTGTTTAAAAAAAATCATATACTCCTCCTATTTCATTTCTCCCGTAAAAACCTTTAACTACTCAAATAGTAACATATTTCACCTTTATATATCGCACATTTTCCTATGAATCTCGTAGGAAAATGCCAATTTCAGAACATCTATCTTAAACTATTTTAACGTCTGGAAAAACTTGTGCTAATGCTCCCTTTCCAAACGAAGGTATTTGTTTTCAAAGATAGAATTACTCCTTGCGCTAAAGGAATGTTTTATAACGGAACAAGGCGCGGGGCGCTCGTTTAGCAACGTAGCGCATGAAACGAATCAACGAATGATAAAGTGAACCTTCCATCAACGGTGTCTGCTTCATTCCCGCTGATGGTTAGTACCGTAATGGTATAACCTAAAGACCTTTGAACGAATCGGGGACTTGGGTGCTGTTGCCTCCCGCTTCGACTTATTCAGCTCACATCTTCCATCCTCAGACCGTGGAAGTCTACAACGCCTTTTTATGGGATAAAGAATCATCCCACTAAAACAGGAATATGCCGACGTCTGGGCGGCAAGCCCGCTTTTACTCGGTCCTTCCTCTTAGAGTCGAACCGATGAGACCTTATCGGAGGGAGCATTTCTAAAGTTGCATCGTTGCTGGGCTCACGCGTCGAACGTAACTAGTCGGTTATTTCGTTATCTACAAGCACCTCATTTTATAAGTTCCTATACAACAAAAAAGATGCTCACTTCCTATTAAGAAGTAAGCATCATATTATTTTTTCTAATAAAATTAACCTAACACTACTTAGAGGACTTTTCTATATTTCCGGTGCTTCTTGAATTGCAGATTTATCCTGATACGTTTTAACGTTTAACTTATTTAAAATTCTCGCTGTTAACGTTCCAGTAACCATGGAACCATTCACATTAAGCGCTGTTCGACCCATATCGATAAAAGCTTCAATTGAAATTAATAAGCCGGCTAAAGCGACTGGCATGTTCATAGATGATAAGACAATTAACGCAGCAAAAGTGGCTCCGCCACCAACTCCAGCGATACCAAAGGAACTAATTCCGACAATTAAAACAAGCTGCAAAATAAACCCTGGGGATAATGGATCTATTCCCATCGTCGGGGCAATCATAACTGCAAGCATCGCCGGATAAATACCTGCGCATCCATTTTGTCCCATCGTTGCGCCAAAGGAAGCCGACATATTCGCTATCCCCTGATCAACACCTAAAGCGTGCTGTTGGGCTTGAATATTTAACGGAATCGTTCCAGCACTAGAACGGGATGTAAAAGCAAATCCTAAAACTGGAATAGCTTTACGCAAGTATATAAACGGATTAAGACCAAATAAACCTACTAAGATCAAATGGATGACAAACATTACAAACAAAGCGACATATGAAGCAACTACAAACTTGCCTAACTCTAAAATACCTGCAAAATCTGTACTTGCTACTGTATTAGCCATTAATGCTAAAATTCCGTATGGCGTTAGACGAAGAATAAGGGTAACAATCCGCATAACGACTGCATATAACGCATTAACCATTTTTGTAAACATTTCAGCCTGTTCGGGATTTTTTCTGCGGACACCTAAAACAGCAATCCCTACAATCACAGAGAAAATAACGACAGCAATTACGGAGGTGGATCGGTCACCTGTCATATCTAAGAAAATATTTGACGGTATAAAACTAACAATTTTTTGCGCTGTAGTCTGTTCTTCTACCTCTTCTAAAGTAGATTCCAAGATCGTCCCTCGTTCGTTTTCTGCCTGCCCTGCTTCAATCTGTTCTGCACTTAAATCAAATAACGTAGCTGAAACAATACCAACTAACGCAGCGACCATTGTCGTCGTAATTAAAATCCCAATTATCCAGCTTGCCATTTTTCCTAATTCTGCTGTTTTTTCCAAGTTAATAATGGATTGGATAATGGATACTAAAACGAGCGGGATAACGATCATCATTAGAAAGCGAATATAGCCACTACCAACAATACTGTACCAATCTGTTGTTTCCGCCAATATGTCAGACCCAGCTCCATAGGCCCATTGAAGAATAGCACCTAAAACTATCCCTGCGCCTAAACCTGTAAACACACGCTTGGTGAAGGAAAAATGTTTTTTCTGCATCCAAATAAGAATTCCTATAAGTACTAATAATATCGCCACATTCAATAACGTATACATTCCCATACCAAATACCTCCTTTATCATATTGTTTGCATATTGGTTGAATTTATCATATGCATGTTGCACCAGCCGTGGCACTAATAATATATTAATCCGATAAAAATACTAAGACTTTAATTAGGTTACAATTTTTTCACCTTACTGTCAAGGGATCAATCCAGTTTTTTATCAAAATAATAACCTTAGATACGAATATATCGTCTTATAAACTATTCCCTATATAATCTTTATATTAGAAAACTGGGCTTGTCGGCAAGTCTTATTGCGGAAGCCTTTGTTTTTCTAATACTATAAACCAAAAAAATCTTGTACTTTCCTATAGTGCAAAAAAAGACAATCCCCAACTACATATGTTGGCAACTGTCTTAATTGCATGTGTTTTTTTATCCTTGCAAAAGATAGGTTGTCTCCAGCTCCAGTTAAACAAACAGATGAATAATATCCCCCGCAATTACTCCTATGATCACAATTAGCCACGCTGGGACTTTCCAAAAATGTAATAAAGCAAATAAAATAACTGCTAGCCCAAAGTCGGCTCCATCTAAAATGGAACTCGTAAATACTGGATCATAAAACGCTGCTAATAATAAACCGACAACACTAGCATTTACTCCCGTCAAAATACCTTGAAAGCTGGAACGTTCACGAAGCTCGCTTAAAAACGGCAATGCGCCTACGATCAGTAAAAATGAAGGTAAAAAGATAGCGCCAGTAGCAATAACAGCTCCGATTATTCCATTCATCATCATACCTACATACGAGCTAAATGTAAATAACGGACCAGGAACTGCCTGCGCCACACCATACCCTGCTAAAAATTCATCACTGGTTAAAAATCCAGTCGGCACAACTTCCTGTTCCAACATAGGCAATACAACATGTCCCCCACCAAACACTAATGAACCAACGCGAAAAAATGTATCGGCAATCTGTATGTACATATGTGGAAAGATACGTGCGAGAATCGGTAAACCAATAAGAATAGCAACTAATATTGAAAATGCAAGCATTCCCTGCTTTTTTGATATCGGCACGGCAAAAGAAGCCAGCTTTGTTTGTGCTTTATTCTTAAATAAAAGGTACCCAAGACAAGCCCCTAGTAAAATAATTATAATTTGTACAAAGGTAGAAGGAAAAAGGAGCATAATAAGTGCAGCTGCTAATGCAATCGCAATTCGCGGTTTATCTGGTGTTAATTTTTTTCCTAATCCTAAAACAGCATGAGCCACAACCGCAACAGCAACAATTTTTAAACTGGAAATCCAAGTTGCATCACCGAGCGTAAACGATTGATAGAAGAAAGCGAATAGCACAAGAACTATCACAGATGGCAATGTGAATCCAAGCCAGGACATTACTCCTCCTAACCACCCACCTCTTAGCATTCCAATTGCAATGCCTACTTGTGAGCTAGCTGGTCCTGGTAAAAATTGACAAACAGCGATAATATCCGCATAGGTTTTTTCGTCCAGCCACTTCCGCTTATCAATATATTCGGACTTAAAATAACCTAAATGAGCCACAGGACCCCCAAAGGAGGTTAACCCTAACATTAAAGAGGTACGCAATATTTCTAGTTTTGAATGTTTTACAGTCATAAATGCCTCCACATCAAAATTGTTACTAAGAATCTATCACAATTCGCATATAATGTTAAGTTTTTTTACATAACTGTAATAGGGAGGTTTCTTGTCACTGTCTATGTGGTAATGATATACTAAAAAAAGGGAATACAAAAAAAGGTGTGTTCCTCCAAAAAAGGATGACTCTAAGTGAAAACAAAAGTAAAGTCAACAGAAGCTTCCATTGCCAGTGCAACTGGTAAACTATTAAGAAGCTATTTCGGTAAAGGGCCCGGGGCATTATATGTATCCTTAGCCCATTCCTATTTAACGATTTATCTGAAAGACTTTATAACTCCGATGGAGAATGTGTTACTCGAACAAAAACAAAACATAAAAGTAGAACAAGCACGAGATGTCGTCATGAATAAATGTAATCCGGAGTTAAAAAGGATATGGCAAAATGAATTCGGAATTACTATCCAACAACTTTATTATGATTGGAATTTAACAAACAAAAGCGGCATTCTATTTGCGGAAATAAAAGCAACACATATAACGAACAACTCCTGCTCGCTTTCAGACGAAGAAAGGGCAGGAATTCATCAGGAGATAGAACGCTTTACAGAAAAGGCACAAAAAGCACCTCGCAATATTGAGTCTGTTCGTTTAAATGAGCGAACTATTGTATCGAAGCGAGAGGATATCCTCGTTACCATTGAGAAAGAGCTCATCTCCTCCGGCTTTGAAGAAGAGCTAAGACTTTCTAAACGCAAGCTGGAAAAAAATATTATGGACAGAGAATATTTGGAATCGATTTTAAAGCAACAAATGGAGGATATATTTGTTGATTGGGATTTCCATCATGACATAGGCTATGTAGTAATAATTCTACAAGCTGTATAGATACATGAATTGGCAGGAATGTCGAGACATTAGCGCTTGGACATAAGCCGAAAAGGAAGCAAACCTTTTCGGCTTTTTTATAAGATAAGAAAGTATAAAATGAGGTGCTTGGGGGTAACAAAATAACCGAATAGCAACGTACTGCGCATGAGTCCAGCAACGATGCGACTTCGCGAAATCGCCCTACGATAAGGCGTCATTGGTTCGTATCCTCACCATGATTCCTAAAACTTTAGTTGCTTTGCTCCTACGTTGTTAAACGGACGCCCGCGTCTTTGTTCATATGGTTGAGGCTTTTCATCCACTGGTTGTTACTACCACTAGGGTATGAATCGCCTTTGTACAGAATGGAGCATTGCTAGCAGTTACCCCCATTTTCCTAGGTTTCCCTTCATAACATGGAAGGGCGGGTCTTGCTGCCAGTTCCATGCAAGGTAAAATGGAGACAGTATCATCTTCAACAAGTAAAGGGAGAGGTTGCATGTATCGAATAGTTGCAATTGGACATAATCAGGTACGAGCTATTATTGCTGTAAATGAACAAGAGATGATATTTGAAACTTATACAGAAGCGGAGAAATATCTTTTAGAAGCAAAAAAGGCAAATATTATACCAGACAATTATAAAATGACTATCGAAAAACAATAACAGTGAAGCATCTCAATAATGAGGTAATCACCAGCTAATGGATGGTGCCAAAAGGGTATGTCCTAATGGCATCTAACAGGAACGTAGTTGATTTGTGCTTTAAAAAATGCTTCCGTCCAATTTCTCTAACATTGGATGGAAGCATAGAAGCAGTCTTTCGATTTATTTCTCTGAATCCTTTACGCGCTCTTCGACTTTTACTGTAGCCTTCTTATCACTTGAGGAGAACCAACCAATGACAGCAATTCCTACAAGTACCACATAGAATATGACCTTCCATAAGGTTGAATGAGGAAAATCATGTGGGATAAGTGCGATATCTTCATGTGCAAGTACAATCAAACTAAGCTTCACACCAACCCAGCCAACAATAACAAAAGCAGCCACTTCTAAACCAGGTCGCTTATTCAACAATCCTACAAATATATTTGCCGCAAATCGCATAATAATTAACCCAATCATACCACCGGCAAACACCACTAAAAACTGTCCTGTATCCAGACTTCCTATATGTCCTAATCCTGTTGCTGGCAAAGCAACGGCTAGTGCTACAGCAGCTAAGATTGAATCGACTGCAAAAGCAAGGTCAGCAAACTCAACTTTCAACACGGTCATCCAAAAACCGCTTCCCTTTTTCTCCTTTGTCTGCTCGTCTTCTTCTAACCCTTTTGTCGGTTTAAATCGGGCATATAAATGCTTCATAGATATGAATAGTAAGTAAAGCGCACCGAGTGCTTGTACCTGCCAAACATCAACTAAAAATGAAATAACAAATAATGATCCAAACCGGAGAACAAACGCACCAGCTAACCCGTAGAATAATGCTTTTTTACGCTGTTTTTCAGGTAAATGCCTCACCATAATCGCTAACACAAGCGCATTATCTGCTGCCAACAGTCCTTCTAAACCAATCAGCACAACTAACACCCATAAATATTCGATCAGTAAATCAACGCCCATTCCTTATCCTCTCCTTCAACTATGGCGATCGAAACTTTTCCAGTTAGGAAAAACCGTGCTATAGCTCGCCCACATTAGCCAAAAATAATACATTGTGTCGCTAAGCTATAAAAAAAGGTTCCTACCAATCGGTAAGAACCAATAAAAAACAGACCCTTACCAGGATTGGTAAAGGTCTCGCTAACAACGGTCGTTGCCAATTCAGCCGGAGAATGATCTCGTAATGACGACTAAAATTGTACAGCTACTCCCCTTTATAAAAACTAGTTCAAAAGACTTAATCGTAAAGATACTACATAACAAGAAATAATCTCTTGAACAATTATTTATAGGAATAAAATCACTTTATTATTAAACATCTTCTAAGAAGAAATGTCAACTATTAATTTACTAGACTACACCTCAATGGTCGCTTGCAACATTTTATCCATAGAAGCTCGTAATGTTGCCAATTTATGTTTACTATCCGCTTTACTCGTTCCACGTACTCCAAAATAACATTTAAGTTTTGGCTCTGTTCCAGACGGGCGTAAGCAAATCCAACAATCCTGTTCCAAAATATACTTCACCATATTCTCTTTGGGCAGGTCAATATTTTCGACTTGCCCATCTTTCAATTTCCTTGTACCGGCCAAATAATCTTCTATTAGTTCTACCTCCAGACCCCCAAAATTTTGTAATGGCTCATTACGCACATAATCCATAATCATACGAATTTTTTCTGAGCCTTGTTTTCCTTTTAGGGTAATAGATTGCGTATTTTCAAAATAATAACCATGGCGAGCAAATAGTTCATATAAAGCATCTAAAAGTGTCTTGCCCTGTTGCTGCCAGTAGTACGCCATTTCACAAGCAATCATCGAAGCTTGTACTGCATCTTTATCACGAGCAAAGCTGCTAATTAAATACCCATAGCTCTCTTCATAACCAAAAACAAAGGATTCACCTGTGCTATCAAACTCTCTAATTTTCTCACCGATAAATTTAAAACCTGTTAATGTATTCAATGTCTTAATACCATAGTAATCAGCAACTGCCTTACCTAACTCAGATGTAACGACTGTCTTAATCATGCGCCCGCTTCGTAACAGCGCTTTGTCACTATGAGCTAAGAGATAATCTAACATCAATGCCCCAAGCTGATTTCCCGTCAACACTTGGTAATCACCTGCATTGTTTTTCACTGCAACACCTAACCTATCTGCATCTGGGTCTGTAGCAAGTAGAATGGTTGCATTGGTTTGTTTACCTTGTTCAATAGCCATCGTAAATGCTTGGTGTTCCTCAGGATTAGGCGAAGCAACCGTTGAAAACTCTGGATCTGCAATTGCCTGCTCCTTTACCACGTGAACATTTGTAAAATGCAACTGTTTTAACCCTTTAGGTACGAGCTGAGACGCAGTTCCATGTAACGGAGTAAACACAATTGGCATCGTCTTTTCTTTAGCCATTTCATCTGCTGACCATTTTGAAATGCCCTGCAGCTTATCTAAATAAGCATTATCAATTTCATCTTTGATCCAATTAATTAACTCGTGCTCTTCTAATTCGTCCTGTTCCAAATAAGGAACAGATAACTCATCCTCTACCTGATTAATATACGCAATAATCTCTGAGGCTTGATTCGGTGTAATTTGCCCTCCATCTTCGTTATATACTTTAAAGCCATTATACTCCGGTGGATTATGGCTAGCTGTAATCATTACACCGGAAACGGTGCCTAAATAACGTACAGCAAACGATAATAAAGGTGTAGGTCTTAAAGAAGAAAATACATAGGCGGTAATTCCGTAAGCACCCAATACTTTAGCTGTTTCTAAAGCAAACTCCTTCGACATATGCCTCGAATCATAAGCAATGACAACGCCACGATCCTTTACATTTACAGTGTGCTCAAGCAAATAGTTTGCTAGACCACTTACGGCTTTGCGAATCGTATAAACGTTCATGCGATTTGTTCCTACTCCCATAACCCCCCGCATGCCACCAGTACCAAAGGTTAATTCTTTATAAAAAGCGTCTTCTAATGTGACAGGATCTGCTTTCAGTTGTGTCAGTTCCTGTTTTAAATTCAGTTCTAGATTTTGATATGAATTCCACTTTTCAAAAGTACGTTCCCAGCTCATCATTCACTTATCCTCCAACATTTTTATCTAAACGAGGAGTTTCCTATCATTTTCATTCAATCATCGAAGTTCCTCGCTGCTGCCGACTAATAGTTCACTGCAATCAGTCAGTTTTTCTTTGTTACCTTCATACTATACGAATTTTAGCATATTTTCACTAATTATTCTATGGCAACCCTTTCATGTTTACATCCGCTGGAAAATGGTTAAACTTTACTAATATAGTATAAAACGTTTTTTGCTTTCAGACATTTAGTTTACTCCCAAAAGGTCACTTGGCCATGTTTGATACAAAATATAGTATATGGTGATTTTGTAAAAAAACTACATCATCTTGTGGTCTTTAGACAGTTATTTTTAGAAAACACCCTTTTTGCGTGATAACTAACAATCGTACGTATTTCTTAATATTAGCACATTACTATATAAGACTCTTATACATAATATCCAAGTCTACTGGATAAAAGCAACGTATGTTAGTTTCTTTCGATTACAAGATTTACTTTCTATTTTTAGCATAAACAAGTAAAATAATGATATATGAACTCGGGAAAGTAGGGATGCACGTGGTAAATAAACGCTGGTTTCAATTTTTTGTGTTTTTTATTTTAGCTTTCACTTTAATTCTATTAATCTCGGTAACAGACTTTATATTTTTTCCCTTTATAAAAATAGTTGGTTCTGTAGCAGTACCTATTATCGGTGCTGGTATCCTTTACTACTTAACCAAACCTTTAATGTATTTTTTTGAACGTCTAAAAATCAATCGGATTATTTCGATAGTTCTTGTTTTTGTCGTGATGATACTGCTTGGTGTATTTGTATATATGTATATTGCGCCGATTGCGCAACAACAATTCCGCAATTTAATTGATAATGTTCCAAAAATGGTAGACTGGGCACAGGATATGATTTCCTTATGGCAATCTAATCAAACAGCTATTCCTGATCAAGTGAATAAGGCAATTAACGATTTTACCAATAATTTACAATCCCATATTGACAGTGTGCTCAATTATCTGTTTGGGTTTATCGGGCAAATTATCGGCTTTGTTACATCATTAGTTCTTGTTCCTTTTTTCCTATTCTTTATGTTAAAGGACGGAGAAAAGCTAGTACCATTCATTACGCAAATTTTTTCCAGAAAAAAGGCAGCCAATATACGTGCATTACTTTCTAAACTCGATGCTACATTAACTTCTTTCATCCAAGGCCAATTAATTGTCAGCTTCGCTGTAGGAGTTTTATTGTTTATCGGCTACTTAATTATCGGCTTAAATTACTCTCTGACACTTGCATTATTTGCGATGGTTATGAATGTTATTCCATTTGCGGGTCCGTTTATTGCTGTCATCCCTGCATTAATCGTTGGAGCCTTTCAGGAGCCACTTATGGTTGTTTGGGTAGCATTAGTAATGATTGCAGCCCAGCAAATAGAAAGTAATTTAATTTCGCCAAATGTGATGGGGCGTGCACTAGATTTACATCCACTAACGGTAATTACGGTTATCTTGGCGGCTGGAAGTATCGCTGGCTTCTTAGGTATTCTGTTTGCGGTCCCATTCTACGCAGTAATTAAAACGATCATTCTTCATTTTTATCAAACATATGTAGATTCCAAAAAAAATAAAGAAGATGCGCTTATTTAAAACATCTATAGCGAGAGCTGATTAAACAGACCTCGCTTTTTTGTTTCAACACGGTTGTCCTACGTATAACTGATTGCAAGAACTGCTATTCTTTGCTTGAATTGTTCCTATGCAGGTTCATTGATGGTTTAACTGTTCTTCCATTCTACAAGGCGAAGTCCAGTAGGAAGAGCGTAGGTTCCAACAGGAATTTAAATGAACCCTTATTTGACTAACATAACTTCTCGTTAGTAAGTGAAAACAAATCTTTTTAAATCCGTTTAACTATCTTCTTCAAAGCAAGCTTCTTTAACTACATTGAAATGCGTACACCATTGCGGATCCAACTTTATAGTAGCCAATTTTCTGACAAATATAATTAGAAATCGGGTTGGATACATCTGTGTACAAGCTACAAAACTGATACCCTTTATTAAGCAACTGTTGGCTTAATACTGCAACTGCATTTGTAACGTAGCCATTTCCTTTAAAGCGGTCTGGTGTAAACACGGCATTGATAGTAGCTCCATTCCTGGTCGTTCTTGATCGATTAACCTTGGACACAAGTTGGTCATTTACCCGCCAAAAGAAAGCAGATTGCTCCGTAATAAACCGTCTTGCTATTTGCTCTGCACGTTGTAAAGAGATATCTTCGCCAGCTTGCTTACCAAATTGCTGTAACCAATCTATTAATAAAGAAAGATCTTGCTCTTTTGCAACCATTAATTCTCCAGGTTGCTGGGGGTATCTTTTCACCTCATTTAGCTGATAAATAAGTTCGCGCATATGTATGGAGGCAGTACAGTTTGTAAGCTTTCCCCATTCCTCTGCAAATTTAGTAGCGTACGATTCTGGACCTATGACACCAGGAACTTCCCATCCTCCATTCCGTATCTGCTCCACCATACATTGTACCACCTCTTTATTCAAATCACCTTTCAAATCAGGGAGTACCCAATTATGTGGTGGTGTACGTAAAAACGGCAAAAGTAATCGTCCATCCTTTTCCACCCACCCCAAATAACAGTTCCCCTGCTCTCGTTGCAAACGTTCTAAAATGCCGAGCATTAAATTATTACACGCTTCTTTTTTTAACAGTTCCTCTTCTACAATGCCCAAGTAACGATCTAATGACTTTGTAAATTGAGCTTCCATTTAACAGCCCTCCTCGCAATAATTCTTTATAATATACTTTATTTTCCCTGTTATGTAGAGTTCATTTTCGTTACACTAGGGATGAGGAGGGATATGGAGATGACTCGAAAACAATTACAGGATAAACTGGATGAATTAAAATCAGACTACGCACGAATCCAAGGTGATTTAGATAAGCTGGAGTATGTACGGGGGAGAGTATCCTCAGCGGAGGAACAACTCATTCGCTTAGAAGGGGAAATGGCCGAAGTCCATCGGCAGTTGGATGAACTAAATACATATTAGGACATGTCCTAATACTATGAAGCACTATGAAGCGCCTTGTATAAAGTGATCCATCAGCACAAGCTTTATCACTCACTATTTTTAGCTGAACATAGAGCAGTTGACTTGTTAGGTTCAGACCTTACTGCCCAATTGCAAACGGTATAATCGAAAGAAGGAAGCCTTATTAGCTTCCTTCTTTCGATTGACCATTACGCTGTGTTTCCAGCTTTGCTTGGATTTTCGCTTTCTCTTTATTTGCTGGTGTCAAACTGACAATTCGATCTCCTACAGCGGGGACTGTCCGCATTTCTTCCGAATAAAACTTCAGTTGCCCAGATGGCTTAATCAAATACAGAAATACGGTCGAATCATCTTTATCCGCTAGATATTGTTTGTAATTATATTGAGAGGTTAATGTTGTCTGTCTAAATACGTAGTGGTTACCTAATTTATCGAGTAAATCTTCCATCGTAAATTTCTTATCAAACAGAATCCGACCACCTACTCTTGATACAACTTCAATGGAATCACTGCTCAATTGATCGTATGGACTTATTTTAAACACATTTGTTCTTCCATACTCTGGCATAAAGGTCGTACACACTAATGAATTAAATGCGTGATCATCCGTTGCTGCCAATAAATATTCGTATGGAATGGTATCTAAATTATATTCTGTCTGTTCAGACAAGATATTCCCGTGATAGAAGTTAATGCCTGCCTCTCGTACAGGACGCAGCTTTTCCCACGAAGAATCCACAATAATAACCGGAAAATCTGCTTTTGAAAGAGATTTGGCTAATTCTACCGTAAACCGATTTGCCCCCACAATAATTGCCCCAGGTCTTCCTTCCATGGACAGATGCAATTTCTTCGACAACCAGCCGATAGAAAAACCATGTGCCACAACGGTAAAGAACACAAGCCCAAAGGTGAGCGTGGTTAAAATTTGTGCATCTTCATAGCCTTGTTCTGCTAAAACTCCGGCAAAATAACCAGAAACCGTTAATGCCACAATCCCTCTTGGAGCAATCCAACCAACTAGTGCTTTTTCATTCAATGATAAGCTGGTTCCAATTGTGGAAAGGAAAATAGATAATGGGCGTACAATAAACATCATAAGCAGCACATAGCCAATAATATTTGGACTGAATATGTGCAACAACGTTTCTAATTGTAGAGAAGCTGTCAACATAATGAAGATTGTCGAGATAAGCAGAATCGAAATATTCTCCTTAAAATGACGCATATCGGAAATAGAACTAATCCCCATATTCGCCAGGGTTATTCCCATTGCTGTAACAGATAAGAGCCCAGTTTCATGAACGATTTCATCAGCTATTGTAAAACAGAGAATAACTACAATTACTACAGCAGGCGACTTTAAAAATTCTGGTATATGGCCGGTTTCAAACATCCAGCCAATTCCCCGTCCGCATGCCCAGCCAAAAATGGCAGCAAATATAGAAGCGGCAAAGAATAATAGTAGCTTGGCTACATCAGGATCTGACGCTGTTAAAAAGGTAATGATTTCAAAGGCAAAGACTGCGAGCAATGCACCGATTGGATCAACAATAATGCCTTCCCACTTTAAAATTTTTGCTGGTCTGGCTTTTAATTTTGATTGACGCAAAAGCGGCATAATAACGGTTGGACCGGTAACAATAAATAAACCACCAATAACGAAGGCGACAGCCCAAGAAAGACCAGCAATATAATGTGCTGTTAAAGAACCTAGAATCCAAGCAATAAACGCCCCGACCGTTGAAATACGGAATACGGGTTTACCAAGTCCTCGTAATTCTTTAAAGCTTAAATTTAAACTCCCCTCAAATAATATAATTGCTACTGCAACGGAAATAATCGGACTATATAAACTGCCAAAGTCTTCTTCAGGATTTAAAAAGCCCAAAATAGGTCCTGCCAACAATCCTGTTATTGACATTACGACAATCGCAGGCATGCGATAACGCCACGCGATCCATTGTGAGCCAATCCCTAGAAGACCTATTAGCATGATTTCAAATAGTAATGATGGTACCATGTTATACCTCCTTGAATAAAATAATTTCGGCAAAACTCCAGTTAATTGGAGGTATAGCACTGCTCCTCCAATCGTAACACTCTTAACTATCGCTTTTAAATTGAAGGAGCAGAAGAATTAACTGCTTATAAATAGAGTTGTAAACCCATTTTCTTGAAACTTTGGTCTAAATTGTAAACCAGCTACAAATAGTACGTGTTTGCTTTTCATTTACCTTAGGGTCAAAACATAGAACGATATTCAAGTCTTTCGAGCATCTTTTAAAAACGGGAAAATGAAATATAAGCTAAAAACATTTTAAAGGCGAAAAGGAAGAATGTAAACAGTTTTAAACAAATAAGTCTTAAAACATATAATTGCAAACTTTTTTTCTTTTCATGATGTGATCCAACTTTGGTATTACATGGAGTTTTAAATTTCATAAGTTAGTTGAAATTCGCATATACCGAGTACACATATCTCATGGTGAATGTAACGAGGATTTTATAACCTTTTCTTTTATGTTCGTTGACATAGAAAACCGTTTACTGTTAAGATAATGACTGCTTTGTTATATTTTCAAACTACCGACTATAAAGCGCGGAAAATTCAGATTATATTGTCTTTTCCATTTTTTGCTGGCAATGGGGTAGCATTATTGCATTATTGTTATTGTCTGTTAATTCACAAAAATAGAACCTTTGCTTTGCTTATATGAAAGGTACGGCCTATACATACGGAGGGAACAAAATGAAAAAAGACACATTTATTATTGGTTTTATGTTATTTGCTTTATTCTTCGGTGCTGGTAACTTAATCTACCCACCTGTACTAGGTGTATCTTCAGGTACATCTTTTTTCCCTGCTATTGCAGGATTTGTAATTACTGGGATTGGAATACCCATCCTAGCTGTTACAGCGATTTCATATGTAAAAAACGACGCCAGAGAACTAGGAAATGATGTTCATCCTTTATTTGGTCTGATCTTTACCTGCCTCGTTTATTTAGCAATTGGCCCATTCTTTGGAATTCCAAGAGCAGCTACAGTTGGTTATGAAATGAGCATGGAGCCGCTTTTGAATGAAACGACATCATGGACTTTATGGTTATTTACAAGTATATTTTTTCTCGCGGTTCTTTTAGTTAGCTTAAACCCATCCAAGATGGTTGATCGAATTGGACAGCTACTAACACCTATCCTATTACTTTCTATTGCAGCCCTAGTCATTGGTGGGTTCATTTTATTTGACCAACCACTATCCTCGGCTTCCGAAGAATATGCCCAAACCCCCTTTTTCACAGGGTTTATTGAAGGATATTTAACGATGGATGCAATTGCTGCACTTGCATTTGGTATTATTGTTGTACAAACTTTTAAGGAGCGGGGGTTATCCACAAAAAAAGAAATCATCAAAGCAACCTTAAAAGCTGGAGCAGTTGCCGGAGTTGGACTAGCTACAGTTTATGCAACGATGGGATGGATTAGTGCCAAAATGCCAAATGGGGATACATTTACAAATGGTGGAGAAATATTATCTCAAGCAGCTACACAAATATTTGGTACATCTGGTACGTTATTATTAGGAATTATCGTTACATTGGCATGTTTCACAACGTCCGTAGGGCTTGTCGTTGCTGCTTCTCAATTTTTTTCAAAAATCAGTCCTCTATCCTATAAGTGGCTGACTGCAATTATTACACTAGCAAGTTTTATCATCGCGAACCAAGGTCTAAATACGATTATTCGCTTTTCCGTCCCTGTACTTGTATTTTTGTATCCGATCGCTATCGTCTTAATCATCCTTACATTCATGCGGTCACTGTTCAAAAATACACAGGCTGTTTATCGAGGCGCTATCCTTTTTACAAGTATTGTTAGCTTATATGATGGATTACAAGAATTAGGCGTACAACTGTCTGTTGCTTCTGAATATATGGCATTACTTCCCTTTTCAAATATTGGCTTAGGGTGGCTGTTTCCTGCTGTAATAGGAGGTTTAATTGGGTGGGCACTGTCGAGAATACGGAAGCAATAACAAAGAGGTAGAGTAACATATCAGCCCCTTTTATCCCAAATGTAAAGTTACAAATAAAAGCCCTCTTTAAGAAAAGAGGGTATTGCCAAGCAGTTACAAGCATAGCGGCACCTTAATCCCCGATTTGTTAGACCTACAAGTTGTGGTTTGTAAGAGGCTTGTACACAGAAGAAGTGTTTCTCTTTTCAAGGTAATTGATCATTTTTAGCCTTTGTTCTAATCCTGTCAGTAAAGGAACAAGAAAACCACCACTGATTAATGTCTTACTTTATTTCTAATCTATCACTACTACTTATTCATGAAGCAAAATATGTTAAGATGGATGAGGTAAAGGAGGAAATCGAAAATGGGCGCACGTGAAGAAAAACTATTACAAACCTATTTTGGTTACCAACATTTTCGTCCAGGTCAAAAAGAAACAATTGACTTTATTATAAATGGGAAAAACATTCTTGCTGTTATGCCTACAGGAGGTGGAAAGTCACTTTGCTACCAAATTCCCGGGTTAGCTTTAGAAGGAACGGCGATTATTATTTCTCCACTCATCTCATTAATGAAAGATCAAGTAGATGCATTACAAGCTTTAGGGGTTACGGCTACGTATATTAATAGTACTTTATCTAAAGAGCAACAACAGACCTGTTTACGAGATATTTCGTTAGGGAGATATAAGTTTGTCTATGTGGCTCCTGAGCGATTTGAGTCTAGCTTTTTTATGCGTGTGTTACGCCGCATACGAATATCCCTAATAGCTTTTGATGAAGCCCATTGTATTTCTCAATGGGGGCATGATTTTCGCCCTAGTTATCGCTCGATCATTCCGCAGTTGGAAAAGCTTCCCCGTCAGCCAGTGGTGATGGCTTTAACGGCAACAGCAACTACAGAAGTGATTCAAGATATTCAGCAGCAGTTACATATTGAAAATGTGGTGAATACAGGTTTTGAACGGCAAAACTTAGCGTTTCATGTCGTAAAAGGAAAAGCAAAGCGCAATTATATTGCTTCTTTTTTACACGAACGAAAATCAGACTCTGGTATTATTTATACAGCTACAAGAAAACAGACAGATGCGCTTTACGATCAGTTGGAAGCTCAAGGTTATTCTGTAGCAAAGTATCATGCTGGTTTAACAGAATTGGAGAGAAAAAGAGCACAATCTGCCTTTATTCATGACGAAAAACAGCTAATGATAGCAACGAATGCATTTGGAATGGGAATTGATAAGTCAAACGTTCGTTTTGTCATTCATTACGCCATGCCGATGAATATTGAATCATACTATCAGGAAGCAGGCAGAGCAGGTAGAGATGGAGAAGCAAGTGATTGTATTCTGTTATTTTCACCACAGGATATTCAGTTGCAAAAATTTCTAATTGAACAATCCAATATGGACGAACCTGGTAAACAAGCAGAGTACCGAAAATTACAGGCAATGACCAATTATTGCCACACGCATAGTTGCTTAACAGCTTATATTCTAGATTATTTCCATGCTCCCACCGAAACGAAATGTGGACGATGCAGTAATTGTGTAGAACGTCAAGAGAAAGTCGATATGACAGAAGAAGCGCAAAAAATCCTCTCCTGCGTCAAACGAATGGGCGAACAATTTGGTGTTGGAATGACTGCCAAAGTGTTGAAAGGATCTAAAGATAAAAAAATCAAACAATTTCGGTTGCATACTTTATCCACATATGGCATACTTTCCGCTTATACAGAAAGGGAGCTTACCGAATGGATCCAGTTTTTAATTGCTGAGCAATTGTTGGCGACCGAGGAAGGAAAGTTCCCTACGCTAAAACTGAATCAGCAATCCGTCGACGTTTTAAAGGGGAAAAGGAAAGTCTGGATGTTTACCGCTCCTATTCCGGAAAATCAAACAGCAGATTATCATGAAGATTTATTTACTGCTCTAAGACAATTGCGAAAACAACTGGCTGAGGAACAAAATGTACCGCCTTACATTTTATTTTCAGATGTCACGTTAAAGGAATTAAGTAGATATTTTCCGACTACCAAAGAAGCGATGCTATTGATTAAAGGGGTTGGCGAAAGAAAATTCGATCAATATGGAGAAGCTTTTTTAACTGTTATTCAAAAGTGGCGCGGGGAACATCCTGGCGCACAGCAAGTGATTCCGATTCAAAAGCCAAGACCAGCAAAGAAGTCTGTTCACAAACAGGATGACCGATCAAGCCATTTAATCAGTTATGAGCTATTTCGATCAGGGAAAGCGATCAAAGACGTTGCAGCTATTCGGGAGCTTTCTGCCCAAACAATTGAAAATCATTTATTTAAAGCATTTAAGGAAGGGTATCCAATCGCATGGGAAGTATTTTTCACTTCTCAGGAAGAGGAAGCCATTTTAACTACTCGTAAAGAATTAGAAGAACCGAAGCTAAAACCTTTAAAGGAATCCCTTCCAGACACATTTAATTATACGAAAATCAAGGCTGTGTTAACGAAAAATGGTTTTTTATAATGATGAATCTTTTTAATGAATTTTTACCCTTCCTTGACTGGTATGAGATAAAGGTCAAATGACCATTTGACTTACAATCGGGTCCTTCTCATTATCCGCTTGGACTTTACCTCGGTGAGGATCGCTGTGGAAGTCTTCATCTTAATTATATATTGGGATAACAAACAACAGCAACCCTTCCGTAACCGTATAAACGGAGTAGTTGCTGTTTTTACGTTTAAAAAGGAATAAAGCGGACAGAAAAAAATATGAACTGCTAATTTTCCCGCCTTTTGAAAATCTTTTTTATTCATTCGTTTTCCATGCCCACGTCCCATTACGAAATACTGGCTCTGTTGTACCATCTGCAAACACACCATCAATATCAAGCTGTTTCGACCCAATCATAAAGTCCACATGGCTAAGGCTATCATTCACTCCATGCCGATCCAACTCTTCCTGGTTCATGTTGGAACCACCTTCTAAGTTCGTTGGGTAAGCTTTACCAAGCGCTATATGACATGAAGCATTCTCATCAAACAATGTATTGTAGAAAATTAACCCAGACTGTGAGACGGGAGATTCGTGAGGGACAAGAGCAACTTCACCAAGACGCTTGGAGCCTTCATCGATATTTAATAAGTGTTCTAGCGTTTCTTGTCCTTGCTCTGCTTTAAAATCAACTACTTTTCCATCTTTAAACGTTAATTGAAAGCGATCGATCAAGCTACCTCCATAATTCAGCGGCTTCGTACTTGCTACTGTACCGTTTACACCATACTTATGCGGTAAGCTAAACACTTCTTCCGTAGGTATATTTGGATTGAAGGTAACACCGTCCTCTGTTTGTGCAGAGCCCCCTTTCCAAATATGCCCCTCTGGAAGCTCCATTTCCAAATTTGTTCCTGGCGCTTTAAAAATTAGCTTCTGATAATTTTTCTTATTTAGAATTTCCCTTGCTACACGCAAAGACTCATTATGTGTCTCCCAAGCAGCAATAGGATCTTCCTGATCTACTCGCACAATTTTTACAATTGCATCCCAAAGGCTATCAATAGCATCTTTTCGTGACTTACCCGGAAAAATCTTTTGTGCCCAATCTCCTGTAGGGATGGAGATAATCGACCAAGCAATTTTGTCATTCATCGTATATTCCCGGAATTTTTTCATTGCTTCTGCCCCTGCTTTATTCGCTATTGCCACTCGAGAAGGAGCAATGCCTTGCAGTAAATCGGGGTTCGTCGAACGAATATTCAAGATTGCTGCTCCATCTTCAGCAAAGCTATTATGCAACATTACTTTCCATTCTGGAAAATGAGCAATCACTTCGTCTGGAGCATATTCAAATTTTAATCGTGTAAGTTCATCGTCCACCCAATTAATATGTACATCCTTTGCCCCCATTTCATATGCTTTGCGCACAACAATTTTTGTAAAATCTGCCCCCTCTATTGGTGCATTAATCATTAAAGCTTGCCCTGTTTGTAAATTAACTCCTGTGCGGAGTGCCAACTCTGCATATTTTTCTTGAATTTGTTGCGTAACCATTGTCTACCTCCATTTTAATAAAATTATATATACCATTATTATTTCACAACTTCATGAAAAATTCCAAAGTCCAACTAATTATAAGCCAGACAAAGGCCTAATTGCTAACTTTACGCAACATATAAAATATGCTACTCTATAAACAAGTTACTTTTCGTAATAACTGTTAATTTATTGGAATTGATACCAATTGAGGTGATAATGAATGGATCATTTATGTCCACGTTTTGAAAAAGCTATGGGGCTATTAAGCACAAGATGGGTCGGGCTAATTCTGTTTGACTTACTTAAAGGAAAGAAGCGCTTTTCTGAAATGGAAGCTGATTTGCCGATCAGCGGCCGCTTGTTGTCTGACCGACTTAAAATGCTAGAAAAAGAAGGAATTGTCACAAGGGATGTCTACTCCGAATTCCCTGTACGCATTGAATATTCCCTATCAGAAAAAGGCAAGGCATTAGCCCCAGTCATTCAAGAAATTCAACACTGGGCAGAAGAGCATGTTTCTGCTGACGATGTCGAGCCGGAATGTTAACAAACCGTTTTTAAAATCTTTGCAGCATATTCTCGGCTGTGACATTCATTTATTTTACACGATGCATAAGATTTAATAGTAATTATTCCTATTAAATCTTATTTTTATAAGCGGAGCGCATTCTATAGAATGCGCTCCTGTTTCAATGATACCTTATTTAGAGTGATCCGCTTGATCTCTTCCCCAATATTCAATACCATCCTGGTTATCTAATACATCGCGGTAAAAGACCGGATCCTTCCCTTGCTTCCGCTGCCTACGATAGTCCTGAAGCACTTGATTAGCAATTTTAAACAATCTGGCTATGGCATACAAGTTAATCAAAGCCATAATCGCCATAGTTAAATCGGCTAACGACCATACAAAATCAAAGGAGGCTATGGCTCCAAATGCCACCATGACCAAAGCCCCAATCCGATATAAAAATAATCCTATCTTACTGTCTCGAATATACGTAATATTCGTTTCGCCATAATAATAATTTCCTAAAATCGAACTATACGCAAATAGTAAAATGGCAACAGCAATGAAACCGCCTGCCCAATCACCAAAGTGAAAGGCAAAAGCATTTTGCGTTAGCTGGATTCCATCTGCTTTACTTCCTTCAAAGCCACCTGCTGTAATAATAACGAACGCCGTTGCACTACAAATTAAAATCGTATCAAAAAATACACCTAAAGCCTGAATCAGACCCTGTTTAGCGGGGTGCGTAACTTCTGCTGTTGCTGCAGCGTTGGGCGCACTTCCCATACCTGCTTCGTTGGAAAACAAACCGCGTTTAATCCCCCAGGAAATAGCTGCACCAAAACCACCACCAGCAACTTCACGAATTCCAAATGCATTGGAAAAAATAAAGGCAAACATATCTGGAATTGCAGTAATATTTGCGATTAAAATATATATCGATAAAAACAAGTATAAAATAGCCATCACCGGTACAATAACTTGGGATACATTCGCGATACTTTTTAACCCCCCAAAAATAACGACAGCTGTAAATACAAATAAAATAATTGCAATAATATTTTTGTCAATTGCAAATTGGTTCTCAAACGCTAAACTGATTGTGTTCGATTGAACAGAGTTAAACACTAATCCATACGTAAACGTTATTGTAATCGCAAATACCACAGCAAGCCAACGACTCTTTAGCCCTTTTTCCATGTAATAAGCTGGACCACCACGATATTGATTCTCATGAGGCACTTTATACACTTGTGCTAGTGTACTTTCTACAAATCCTGATGCAGCGCCAACTAAAGCAATGACCCACATCCAAAACACAGCACCTGGACCTCCAGCTGCGATAGCTGCTGCTACTCCAGCCATATTCCCGGTCCCTACTCTTGATGCAGCGCTAATAGCAAACGCTTGAAACGAAGAAGTACCCTTTTTACCGGCAGCACTTATCGTTCGTTTATCCAAAATCACCCGAAACATTTCAGGAAAGTACCGAAATTGCACAAATCCTGTTTTAATGGTAAACCATACACCTAATCCGAGTAATACAGTGATTAAAACATACGTCCCTAATACATTATTTACTTCTCCTACCAATTTCTCTAGTAATTCCACTACTTGTTCCTCCTTTTGTCTACGATGTGCATCGTACCACATCATAAACATGCATCACTTTTAGAATAATAAAAATAGTTCGCTATCAATCTCCTCCTCAAAATAAAGTAATCCTTCGTCAATGGAGATTTCTTCTATCCCCCCTGATTGTTTCCACCAGCATATAACCTAACCGCTTCTGAACAGAAACGGGCGTTAGCATGACAGTTGCCCCCTCCCCCTCACCTCTAGGTTTCACATCAGAGATCTACTACCAGTTATACGGGGGTTAGACTATCTGGTTGCGTAGGCATCCATATTCTCATGTTATTATTCTATTTTTTGTCTACACACATGAAAAACGGCTGTCATTGATTGTGTACAGACCGAAGCTTTCACCAAGTTACGCCATCATTCAATAGTAGTTAGAACCCATAAAAAATGAAACTTCTTATTATTTGTTATCCTTCCATTTTAACCTAGAATCGCGTTTGATTCCATGGGTAATCTGTGCCAAAAACTTCAGCAAATTCTTTTGACTGCTCCCGTCGCCGCTTTCTATGCTCAGCCCGTTCTGCTGCTGATGCATGAAGCTTTTGTTCATGTTCTGTCTCTGGAAACACACTTGGAACCGGTCTAGGCTTGCCCTCTTCGTCTATTGCCACAAACGTCAGAAACGCTGTTGAACAAACTTGCCTTTTCCCCGTTCGCAAATCTTCCGTTACCGCCTTAACAAACACTTCCATTGAGGTATGATGTGTCCAAGTAACAAATGCTTCCACACAAATGGAATGCCCCTCTTTAACAGGGGCTAAAAAATCGACCGAATCGGTGGAGGCAGTAACAACAGGCGTACGAGCATGTCTGGATGCAGCAATTGCAGCAACGTCATCCATATACGCCATCAGCTTTCCGCCGAACAAAGTGCCATACGTATTCGTATCTGGTGGCAATACATAAGATGTTTTTACAGCTAAGGAATTCGTGCAAGTTCTTTTTTCCATTTTACTCCTCCTAAAAGTAATTTATCACATACGTAAGTGCCATATTTTCACTTATAGAGTGATAGAGCTTATCCGAGTGAGAGTTTACGGTCTCTGATTGCCCAATTCGTTCAAAAGACTTTCGTTCATATTTGTACTAACATCCATTAGGAGATGAGCCACTCCTACTGTGTGTAGATTACCCTTATAAAACCGGAGAAATGAGTCGTGAAATAGACTCTTTAAATCGGATGCCTAAAGATCGTTGTTTATATAATATAGCCGTCATCTGTGTAGACAATAGCATATCTTCTTCAAATTTTGATACCAATTGTTGTGTCAACTCACGATCATATAAGAAAGCATTAACTTCAAAGTTTAAACGGAAACTACGAACATCAATATTTGCCGTTCCGACAGAAGCTATTTTGCCATCTACAACGATCGTTTTCGCATGTAAAAAGCCATTTTGGTAAATAAAGACTTCTGCCCCAGCTTCTAACAGATCACCTATGTAAGACAATGTTGCCCAATATACAAAAGGGTGATCCGGCTTATTTGGAATCATAATTCTAACATTAACGCCTGATAAAGAAGCTATTCGTAATGCATCGCGTAAGCTTTCATCAGGTATAAAGTAAGGAGTTTGAATATAGACATAGTCCTTGGCAGTCATGATCATTTTAATATACCCGTTTTTAATCTGCTCCCATTCAGAGTCTGGTCCACTAGAAACAATTTGGACACCGACATGTCCCACTGGGTCAGCACTATAATAACGATCTTCGTATAAAATATCATTACGGGAAGCCTGGTTCCAATCCAAGATAAATCGTGTCTGCATTTGACGTACTGCATCTCCATAAATGCGTAAGTGCGTATCACGCCAATATCCAAACTTTTTATTTTTCCCTAAGTATTCATCACCAATGTTAAAGCCACCAATATAGCCTATTTTGCCATCAATAATAGCTAGTTTACGATGATTTCGGTAGTTTATTTTAAAATTAATCTTTGGTATTTTGGGTGGAAAAAAAGCTTCCACTTCTACTCCTGCCTTACGAAGCCGTTTAATATATTTTCGCTTTAATGAGCGTGAGCCCATATCATCAAACAGCACACGGACCTCTAGTCCTTCTTCTGCTTTTTTTATTAAAATATCTGCAATGCGTTGACCAAGCTGATCACTACGAATAATATAGTATAACAAGTGAATATGATCTTTCGCTTTTTCTAAATCCCTCATTAATGCCTCAAATTTCTCTGTACCATCAGTATAAATTTCCACTTCATTATCATGTGTGAAAATAGCATCGTCATTACGTAAATGTAAATAAAATAAATCTTCATATTCAGCGATTTCATTATTTTTAAATTCAAATGTTCCTTCTTCAAGAGCGCGTAACTGGGATTGGACAGCTGCCTTTACCCCCAATCTGCTTTTCGTGTCCCATGTAAAAATTCGCCGTTTACTAATTGGTTTGCCAAAAATCAAGTACAATATAAATCCTAAAATTGGAATGAACAACAATACCATTAGCCAAGCCCAAGTTGAGGTTGGGTCTTTACGTTCCAAAAAGATAATGGAAACACCTAACGCGATATTTAAAACTAATATAAAGCTTAGCAAATAAGAAAATATGTCTATTTGCAAAAACTCCCCCCCTTCCCAAACAACACGAGCTACCATGTTCAATAAAGGTACTACCGTGCACTTGAATTTTTTTACTTCTTCATAATACTATAGCATAACGTAATATTTATCGATAATCTGAATAAAAACGATGTTAATTTCAGTTTATTCTCAACAAAAATCAAATTATGATAACCTCTGGGTAAAGGGATAGAAACCTCTTGTTACTTCTTAGCTCGAAACAGAATTTATCTTTATGAAATGAGTCCTTTTCTTTAATATAGCTTATTGTATCAATTAAGCACCAATTTATGTATAAAAAACGTTGAAATAAAGTGAAGTCTCAAACAAAGGGGGTTTTCTTTCTCCCCTCAACTTGTTTAGCACTACTAAGGGTATAGCCTAAAAAGGTCTTTTAACAGCATCGGACATAAGTTGTTGGATCCTTCACGTATCCTAAGGTTCACGTCAAGCCATTTGCTAGTTGCTTGAGGAATAACCGTTTAAACCTGATGACCTTCCTACTTTAAAGCTCCTTCATTTATCTAACATACTCATAAAACAACAGCCGAACGAAGTTATTGCTTGTAGCCATTATAATTATAGTATCGTAAGGAAGTTTATTGCAGGCTAACTTTAGTAAGATTAGTCACCATTTAAACGTATTAATTCATTAATCAATAAATCAACTATTAAGAAAAATCCGATCCGAGATATTTTGTCATTTTTCTTTGTATCGTTGTTATCAGAGTAGCAATATAAATTATCATTTGTATATTTAGTTAATTCATTTGTTTGAAAAGAAGTAATACTAATTATTTTTGCGTCTTTAAAATGTACTTTTTTAGCTGTATTAACGATCTTTTTTGTATTTCCTGACATTGAAATAAATATTACCATATCGTTTTTGGCTACAAAGTTCGTAAATAACTCAGATAGATTATAATCTTTTATAAAAATACATTGAATTCCGATTGATAACAAAAGATGCTCTAAATAGTAACCTACTGCCTTACTAGTACCTCTAGCCATAATAAATACATTTTCCGATGCTTGTATTTGTTTAGCACAATTTTGAAGCATTTCTTCACTAACAAGGGAAAATGTTTTTTTAATACTTTGATCTAGTCTATCACGGTACGATAAATCATTCTTTTTTTGTTGAAGCGTCTTATCTTTTACAGATTGGTTGATATAATATTTTAATTCCTTGTATCCGCTATAACCAAGTTTTTGTGCAAGATTAATGATCACTGTTTTCGATACATAGATAGTTTCTGCTAAATCATTTATCCTCATGTAGGGGATAATATCCATATTTTCTACAATATAATTCAAAACCTTCCGTTCACTTGCTGTCATCTCTTCATAGTTATCTAAAAAGTTCAACATATTTCATTCCTCAATCCATTCCAATATTTACTGTACTTGTCTATCCCTTTAATCAAATTACTACGATTTAGTATACCATTTTAAAATCTTCCTACCAGTTATAATGAAACAAAAGCTTCAGGATGGATTTTCTCCTTTATACAGTAGATAAAAGATTCTTTAGACGCTGTTGAAAAATTGGCGTTGTGTTGCAATGAATCAAACGTAGCCTTTTCTTATCCAGGAATTTACATTTATATTGCATTTATCAGTTCTACCACCAAGTTATATGAGATAGGAGCATTATACGTACGTTAGATGCATAAATATAATTATGATTATACAAAAACTCCCTCTCAGCCTTTATGCTGAAAAGGAGCGTTATCCATTAGTTATACTTTTTTAATATTTCTTCTTTCACTTTTTTTGCTCTATTGGCTTCATTCTCTGCTATGGTAACGGAAAGACCAATATAGTTTCTCGGATCGATCATCGCTTTAATCTCTTCATCCGTAAAGTCATTAGCAATTTTTTCATTTGCTTTTAAATTAGTAAAGAAATCTTCACCCTCAGAGGCCGTCTTCATGGCAATTTCATACATAAGTGAATGTGCTTGATCTTTCCCCAGTTTTTCTGCTAATTTCATCATCACATACTCACTATTATCTAATCCCTTGTTACGTAAAACATTATGCAGCATCCTGTCCTTATGAACAATTATCGTCCTTGTTAATTCCTCACATCGTAATAAAACCTCCGTAATTAATTCCATGGCTTCTTCAAGCAAACCATCGAATAGCATATAGGAGCTGCTATCTCCTTCATATGGACGTACTGCTGAATACATTCCGACTCCAGGTAAAGAATACAGTTTTTGCGAGTTTGCAATTATTCCTTTAGCTAATTTTGGATTAATTTTATGTGGCATGGTACTGCTGCCGATCGTACCCTTACTAAATCCTTCTGAAACCTCCGCTATTTCTTCCAATGTTGTACTATATACTTCTTCGGCTATTTTATGGCAAATATTGGCTAGCAACGACAAGTTCATCATATACTCTAATTTATGTGTATTTATATTTCTTGAAGGAACTTCCATCGGATACATTCCTACTAACTCGGCAACCCGGGCTTGTACTTGCATGCCCACTTCCGGCATCGAACTAAATGTACCTACAGCTCCTCCCATCATGATTTTAAAAACTCTTTTTTCTGCTTCTGCCATGCGTTCATAGCACTGAATAAAGTCGCTGATCCATACCGAAACCTTATACCCATATGTAATAGGAATCGCATGTCTCCCATGGGTTCTTCCAGGCATGACCGTATCCTTATTCTCATATGCCAAAGCACTTAAATTACCTAAAATTTTACCAATTATGTTCATAAACTGATGATGTGCTTTTTTTAGAATATAAAGTTGTGAACTTTGTTGTATATTCTGTGTTGTTATTCCATAATGAACATATTTCCCACTATTTTCTGGGCAAGCTTTTACGAATACCTTTAAAAAAGGGACAAAGCCATGTCCTATTTTTTTATATATTTGCTCCATTTCTGCAAAATCGATATTTTCTATTTTAGCTGCTTGGTTAATATCATCTGCCGCTTTTTGGGGGATAAATCCGTATTCAGCTTGTGCCTTTGCTAAAGCAGCTTCAAATAATAACCACGTTTTATATTTTTCCTCTTGGGTAAAAAGTTTTTTTATACCTTGATCATCCATCGTCTTACTTTTTGAATCATATAATGCTCTCATTTATCTCTCTCCATTTTTAATTTCGTATTTCATCATCAACCGCATTTTTTACAAATTCAACTTGTGGACCATAAACAACATGAATATGTTTTGCCGTGGGAAAGAAAAATCCAGTACATCCAGACGTAGTTAACACATCTTTGTCGATCACCCGAACATCTTTTAAATCAATCCGTAGTCGGGTAATGCAATTATCAACATTTAAAATATTTCCTTTCCCACCTAATGCTTTAACAACAATTTTCGCTATCTCATCATAACGTTTTTCTTTTAATAATGTATTATCTAGATTTTGCTGTTCTTCTCGACCAGGGGTTTTAATATCAAAGCGAAGGATGGCCCAGCGAAACACAAAATAAGTTACAATAGCTATCCCTGTACCAATCAGCACAAGAAAAATCCAATTGGTTTGTTCATAGAGTAATCCAAAAATCGTAAAATCAAAAATAGTTCCCCGTATATATCCAATTGCTACCCCTGCAAAAGATAATAAAACAGCTCCAATCCCAACAATAAAGGCATAAACAAGGTATAATAATGGGGCTATAAACACGAATGTAAATTCTAACGGTTCCGTAACATTACCAAGAACAGCAGTTAAGACCATTGTTATCAACATTGATTTGACATAAGCTTTATTTTCTTTATAAGCCGTTTTATACATTGCAAAGGCAATCGCCGGAAAGATAAATAACGTTACCAACATTTGCTGTTGTGCCATAAAACGAGTTAGCTTTGGCATCATTGACCAATATTCACTATTAGGCCCTTGGTTAAATAATATCTCCGTCATCGCTGGGACAACCCCTACGTACGTTTCGCCATCAATAATGTAGGAACCGCCAGCTTCCGTAAATCGAAACAGAACATTCCATACATGGTGCAATCCAAAAGGAATGAATAATCTCTCTCCCGCAGCAGTAAAGAACGGTCCTACCACACTTAAATATACGGAAGATAAATTTGTTAAAAGCCCTACAAACAACGACCAAATAAACGGAATGATTAAACCAATTACCGTCATAAAACCAATGGTAATAATCGGAACGGATTTTTTCCCTGAAAAGAATGCAAAAGCTGTTGGCAGTTCTAGATTATAAAACTTATCTGTTGCCCAAGCTGCTAAAAGCCCTGTAATGATTCCTCCTGCCGCATTAATATTCATGGTTTGGATACCTAATACTTCTATTTGTCCATATTGCGTCATAACCTCGGGGTCCGCCATCTTCCCCGTAATGATTAGCCAAACATGCATGGCAATAATTAAAGTTAAATAGCCAGTTGTAGCGGCAAAAACAGATATCCCCTTATCTTTTTTACTCATCCCATAGGCAACACCCATTGCAAATAACAATGGAATATTATCAAACACGACACTTGCTATGGTACGAATGCTAATTAATATAGTATTTACTGCTTCATAGCCTAAAAAGGGAAACCTTTCAATCATATACGTTTGTACCAATGCTCCACTAATCCCTAAGATCATACCAACTGGCGCTAGTACCCCAATTGGGAGAAGTAGAGTACGTCCAAATCTTTGAATGGAGTCGCTGATTTTTCGCTTTGTCATTTAGAATTTAAACCTCCTCATTCAGCATTTCACATTTTATTTTAACAGCCAAATTAAAATTAAAAAGCGCTTTCATATCCTTTCAGCTGACATAGGTAATGAAAAATGACCTATGTCACAACCATTAAGTGACTTGTAAAAACCAATAACATGTGACAACTTTAAACTGAAACATGCCTTTATTTGTTTTACAAGTGTATACGTAACTATAAATTTTGTCTTATATCCACAACCATTTACAAAGATACACCGGAATTACTAGTTGCTGGGCGATGGTGGCAGACTTGGCTAGTCGGTTATTTCGGGAGCCCCAAGCACTCATTTTATACTTGCTTATCTTTTTTTAAAAAAAAGCGGCTCCTAATAGAGTCGCTAAATTGTACGTTTAGTAAAGGTGAACCTTCAAGCCGTAGGAGTTTTCTTTCATCTCCCCCTAATGGTTAATACCATAATGGTATGACCTAAAATGCCGTTTACGAAATAGGACATTTAGATGCTGTTATCTCCTACTTAGATTTGTTTCTGTACATGTTCCTGAAGTGAGAGTTTTACAGCACCTTTTATACGGGATAAAACAATCGTTTTTAATTATATTCTTTGAATCACCTATTCTTGCTTTTATTGCAAAAGACATTTAGAATAGTTTTATTTAAATGATTAAATGGTTCGTAAGGTAGCAATTTTCACTTTTTGATTCATGGGCTATAACGTTACGTGTGGGTTAGTTATATTTCTACGATTTCTTACTAACTTTTAAGACAACGAAAGTAATATAATGTGAAGCTATGCGAGCAGAGAAATTCTTTCATCCTTATAAATGGAAGATTAGAACAAAGGCGCAGAGCGCCCGTTTAGCAACGTAGCGACTGGAACGAAGCAACTAAAGTTTTAGGAATCACGGTGAGGTAACGAACCGATGATGACTTATCGTAGGACGATTTCGTGAAGTCGCCTAGTTGCTGGGTGCTTAAGCCGGACGTGGCTATTCCGTTAAGTCTGTATCCCCAAAGCAACAATTTTTATACTTTCTTATCTTAGAACAAAGTCTAAGATTTTTAGACGTCCTTGAAATTACATGCTCTCTACATACCGTGCATGCTCACAAATTCCGATACCACTATCAGTGTCTATGTTGCAGTACCTTACATTCAAAAGAAAGAAGGGAGAAAATGAACGTTACACAAGATAAATCTGGCATCATACATACATTAGGAGCCTATGCTTTATGGGGAGTACTCCCTATTTACTGGAAACTTCTTGACCATGTTTCGCCTGAAGAAACGTTGGCGCACCGAATTATATGGTCTGCTATTTTTATGGTTGCCATTGTATTAATAGTAGGAAAATGGAATCTATTTGTTGATGAATGGAAAGTGTTGCTAAAAAATAAATGGAAATTTTCGGGCATTTTCCTAGCCACGCTCGTAATTAGTCTTAATTGGCTCACATTTATTTGGGCTGTTCATAACAATCATGTTATCCAAGCGAGTTTAGGATATTATATTAATCCATTAATCAGTATTTTGCTCGGTATTCTTGTTTTAAAGGAATCTTTTACATTTAGACAGACACTATCCTTTTTAATGGCTGCTTTCGGAGTTCTCTATTTAACAATAAGCTATGGAGTATTCCCATGGATATCTTTATTGCTTGCGACAACCTTTGGATTATATGGTCTCTTGAAGAAAAAAATTGATATTGGACCAATGATTGGACTAACCATTGAAACGATGCTTGTGTCTCCAGTTGCGTTAATATACTTACTTTCTATTTCTCAAAACGCTTTTCAATGGAGTGCTTTATTCTCCACCACAAATGTTTTGCTAATGGGAGCTGGCGTAGTTACAGCAATTCCACTATTACTATTTGCTAGTGGTGCTAGACGCATTTCTCTATCTATGGTCGGTTTCTTACAATATCTTGCACCTACCCTCATGTTATTAATTGGTGTGTTGTTATACAATGAAACATTTACAACTGCTCATTTAGTTGCTTTTTTGTTCATATGGGCTGCACTGATTAACTACATGTTAGCAAGTTATCAAAAGCCTTCTAACAAAGCACTTCAAAAATAAATGAAAGCCCCCTTATTTATTTGGTAATGAGAAACTATCTAAAGCTTCATACATCCATACTCAGGCATAATAATTTAGAACAAAGGCGCAGAGCGCCCGTTTAGCAACGTAGCGACTGGAGCGAAGCAACTAAAGTTTTAGGAATCATGCTCCTGCAACAGGAGTATGCCGACACCTGAGCCGTTTTTAGTCGGCCTTCCTCTTAACCACGATAATGACTTATCGTAGGGCAATTTCGTTAAGTCGCGTAGTTGCTGGGCGCTTAAGCCGGACGTGGCTTATTCGGTTACTTTGTTATACATAAGCCACTAATTTTATACTTTTCTTATCTTATAGAAAAATATGCATACACGTATTCTTCATTGACAATACATCCTGAACCTTATATAATATTCAGTAATTTAAAAATTGGATCTCTTATCAAGAGTGGTGGAGGGAATAGGCCCTTTGAAACCCGGCAACCTAAAAGCGATAATGATTTGCTTTTTACGGTGCTAAATCCTACAGACCTTAAAAATGGTTTGGAAGATAAGAGGAGGAACGATTCTAGCCCTCTTCTTTAGGAAGAGGGCTTTTTATTTCCACCATCTCAAAGAATTAACCAAAGCAAACATACTTTTCGCAACATTCATTCAACAGATTCCAAAAACGGAGGCAACAAATGCAAAAAAGATAGGAAGATTTGATCTTAAAAACCAGATCCATTCAAAGGAGGAATAAAACAATGACAAACTTTTTCACGCAAGATCCAGAGACGATTTTACTTCACGGCGGACAAATACCCGACCCGACAACAGGTTCAAGGGCAGTACCTATCTACCAAACTACTTCTTATGTTTTTAAAGATACCAAACATGCACAAAATTTATTTGGATTAGTGGAGCCAGGAAATATTTATTCTCGTATTGGTAATCCAACAGTGGATGCATTTGAACAGCGAGTTGCTCAACTGGAAGATGGAGTTGCAGCAGTAGCAACCTCTTCTGGTATGGCTGCTATTACATTCGCTATTTTAAATGTCGCCAGTGCTGGCGATGAAATCATTACCGACAGCAACCTTTATGGTGGGACGTATAACTTATTTGCTAACATTTTGCCTCGCTATGGTATCAACGTTAAATTCGTTGATGGTACCAATCCAAAAGAAGTAGAAGCAGCGATCACTGATAAAACAAAAGCTATTTTTGGAGAAACGATTACAAATCCAAGTCTTCACGTTTTTGATATAGAGACTATTGCTACTATCGCTCATGCGCACCATATTCCATTAATTATTGATAATACATTCGCACCATACCTTACCAAACCATTTGCCTGGGGAGCAGATATTATTGTCCATTCTGCTACAAAATGGATCGGCGGACATGGAACCACCATTGGAGGTATCATTGTAGACGGTGGAAGATTTGATTGGAACAATGAACGATTCCCTGGCTTTACTGAACCCGATGAAAGTTACAATGGTCTACGGTTTATTGATGTTGGACCAGCTGCTTATGCCACCAAGCTTCGCGTGCAATTAATTCGTGATATTGGTGCTTGCTTAAGTCCACATAGTGCCTTTTTACTGCTTCAAGGATTAGAAACTTTACATTTACGTATGCAACAACATACACAAAACGCACAAAAGATTGCATCTTATTTGGAGAATCATCCAGCAATTGAGTGGGTCAGTTATCCAGGTTTGCCCAACCATCCGTCATATCCATTAACAAAAAAATATTTCCGTGATGACGCAGCAGGATCGATCATTACGTTTGGTATAAAAGGGGGAAGGGAAGCCGGAAGACAATTAATTGATCATATTGAATTATGGTCACATGTAGCGAATGTAGGGGATGCGAAATCACTGATTATTCATCCCGCTTCCACGACACATCAACAACTTACATCAGAGGAATTGGCAGCGAGCGGAACAACAGAAAAAACCGTCCGTTTATCGGTTGGGTTAGAATCCGTAAATGATTTGCTAATTACGCTAGATCAAGCGATTGCCAAAGCTACAGGTGAACAAGAGACCATCGTTTTTGATGATCAGGACGCTATCCAATGGCTGCTCCATTCTCCTTTTATAAGAGATGAGGGGAACATCCGCAAAAAAACCATTGCCGTTTACGGGCTAGAGCAAGCGAGCAAAGCAGATGAAGAAAAAGTGTTGCAACTGCGAGCACTTGGATTTGACATAGTTGCTGTCGGAAATCCTATTTCCACAGCACAACTGCCACAGTATGACGAGTTATCTGATGTCCCGATTATAGACGCTATTTGGCTGGTACACACCACATTACCAGCTGACTTGTTAGAGCAACTCGTAAATAAAAAATGCAAGCTTCTATGGATCGAACAACCGAACGCTTTCTATAATATAGCAGATTATAAAAAAGCAGCAGGAACTACAGTTATTACACATAAGGATCCTTATGATGAAGCACTACGACTTCGTAATAATTCCTGTTTAACACCAGTGTAAACTTAACTTATTCCAATCAGGAGAGATAATAAAATGCTTATGGAATTGAAAAATGGATTTCACCTTAAACAAGACTCCATCTTGTTCAAACAAACTTTAGGTGCCCTAGCTTTTTTACAAACACTTCGTAAAAGCTTATGAAACCTTTTATTTTATTAAACAAGCACCCCAAAAACGAATATGAATAATGGTTAGAAAATGCTCAAAATTAATTTGTTTCTATACGTAGACAAAGAAAAAATGATCAACAAACTAATACTGCGATTATTGGATATTTTTTATAATTCTATAATATTCGCCCATTTTATAAACATTTGACTAATAACCTCTAGTCAAATGTTGTTCTATTTAAAAATTCGCCTACGAAATGTGGGGGAATTTTTTAAAAAATCGACTGAGAAAAATTTTAACCTGTTGAACTCGATGATATGCCCTCCATTTTTAATAGCTGTGAAATGATCGGAGGAAAAAACAATTCTACCTGCTACCTAGAGTCTTAGCCTTATATTTATGCTATTTTAGCACTTTACAACGCAAGCTCAATTGGTTAGGATACCACTGATAATAATTTATTTTACTTGAGAACACGTACTGCACTTAAAATGAATAGCACTTTTTAATAAGGTGTTTTACGTTAATCAATGGACTCAGAAATTTGTTTCTTTACCAATGCAATTCTAGCACTATCAATTTCGTGTAGATACTGACAAATTTGTTCAACGACGAAAAGCTGCGACATTTCCGTAATTAATGTACTACCTTCTTGTGCTACTTCTTTTCCTGCAGTAAATAATATCAATTCAGCGATTTTAGTAATAGGCGAACGTGAATGGTTCGTAATAGCAATCGGGCTGCCCATTTTCTTTCACTTTACTTAACCATTGTAACGTCTCTCTTGTATCACCTGTTACACTAAATGCACTCGCCAAGTCATCCGATTCGATTAAATGAGATGATACTACTCTTGTATGCTGTTCTGAAAAAAGTATGCTTTATATCAAGGCGATAAGTCCAAACCAAAAACACCCTCAACTGGAGGAAAGAATCGGGTATTTAGATCCTGTTATCTCCCACTTAGACTTGTTACTGGCCAGATTTATCCAAACAGCCTGAAGTGAGAGTCTACAGCAAACTTAGTATACGGGGGGTAAACACCCATTTTCATTCTCTACATATGAGTTAGGATCAAGTATTTATATTTGTTAACAAATCACGAACATTTTTCCATAATAGGTTTACTTTTTCATATGATTGGAAAAATTATAAATAACCTTCCCTTTCTGGTCGCCTTGTATTTGAAGGCGATCTTTTTTGATTGAAGATGAATGACATAAACCAAAAGCGGCAAGCTATGAAAAACGAGGCCACAGTTTAATTACCTTTAGGTATTTAACAAAGGTGCAAGCGCCCGTTTAGCAACGTAGCTACTGGAGCGAAGCAACTAAAGTTTTAGGAATCATGGTGAGGCACGAACCAATGATGACTTATCGTAAGGCAATGGAGTGAAGTTGCCTAGTTGCTGCGCTCATGCGCCGGATGTGGCTATTCTATTAAGTCCGTATCCCCAAAGCAACAATTTTTATTCTTTCTTATCTTTTAAAAAAGAGACACTTTTGATAATTAACTTAACCATCATCGTTTTGCCTTTTTTCGTTAGCCTGCAAATAGTCTAAAAAGTGAAACCTCCAATTAATGGAGTTTCATGACGCTTGAAATGTAGGGCTACCACATACAAGATGATGCATAAAAAATGGTATACTTGACTTACTTGATGAAACGTAAGAAACGGATGATTTGTTCGCTAATCCATTCCATGCATTTTGGAGGCAAATTCGATTTACTTAAGATAAACAAATGCATGAAGGTTATATAACCTGTATACTACAACCAAATAATCTTCATTTTAGAGTTGCTTTACATCAATTTCATTCGCACAGGTGCTTGAAGAAAATACTAAATCAATGAACCAGTTATAAGCTCGAATGTTAGACAATAATGTCCTTGCAACAAAGTGAAAGAATCATTTAATATTAACTAGCTTAGGTGTTGATAACGATGCAAAAAAACAAATATCTTATCGGGACCATCCTCTTATTACTAATAGGAGGGGTTATCCTTTTGAACTCTCTTCGTGAACCTGAACAATCATCTGAATACGTTCACACCACAAGGGAAGAACAGAACCAAACAAAGCTAGCAACAGAAAAAAAAGCGATAACAGCAAACGAACATCAACTACGTCGTTTACCGCAGTTTTCCTTTCATATAGAACAGCAAGTTACGCAACATTTTTACCAATCGAGACACATTACCGCAATTGGTGATTCGCTAACACAAGGTGTTGGAGATGAGACCGCTCAAGGAGGCTATGTTGGAGCATTGCAAGCTATGTTGGAGGAAACAAAAACCCAAACCACTTTTGATAACTTTGGTGTAAGGGGCAATCGCTCAGATCAACTGCTAAAACGATTGGAACAAGATGATATCATTGCTTCTATACAGCAAGCGGACATCGTATTTATAACGATCGGCGCCAATGATATTATGCGAGTATTAAAAGAGAATATTACAAACCTGCAGATGGATGATTTTGAAAAAGCCCGTATGGACTATGAAAAACGACTCGACAAGATTATCTCAAACATACATGCAATTAATACTGATGCAAACATTTATTTGCTAGGTTTTTACAATCCTTTTGGTGAGTATTTTAAAGATATTAAAGAATTAAAACTCATTGCTGAAAATTGGAATAAAACAGGGGAACAATTAGTAAACAAGCATGAAAATAGCTCATTTATACCAATGATGGACTTATTTTCAAATCCAGAAGAAAACCTATTTGCAGAAGATAATTTCCATCCGAATCGGTTAGGTTACCAACGGATCGCTGAACGTATATTCGAGGTTATGAAGAATAAACAAAAAAGAGGATGAATAGCATGGGGAACAGAACCGAACATAAAAAAAGCAAAAATTGGAAGTGGAAGTGGCTGTTTATCGGTCTGCTTGCTTTCAACATCATCCTGCTGTTCGCATTTCTGATACTCATTTTTTGGCCCGTACCGCAAGCCGATTACCCGGAGCCAACTGCAAAAAAAACGGAAGCAAGTTCTGAATTTATTGTTCGTACAACAAAAAAGAATCTGAATGATCTAGTCAATGCACATATCGATCAATTGCTGGAGGGTACAAATCATCGCTACCGTATTGAACTGGGAGATGATGTTCATTTGATTGGAGAATTGCCAGTTTTCTCATCTACTGTTCCTTTATCTGTTCATTTAGAGCCTTTCGTTCAAGAAAATGGCGATATCATTCTTAAACAGAGATCTATTTCTATTGGGCAATTAGAATTGCCAAACAAAAAAATCATGGAATACATGGATAAATATCTTCCTATGCCTAAATGGGTAACCGTTAATCCAAAAGATGAGGAAATATACGTAGCAGTCACAGATATACAGCTCAAGAGTAACTTTCAGGTAGCGGTTGAACATATTGATTTACCATCAAATAATCTGTCGTTTAAATTCCGTATTCCTTACCAAACATTAGGTATTGAATAAGCGAAGCTGGAAGGGACCCAGCTTCGCTTATTCATAGATATAAACTTTTAAAAACCTGTTTTTCAGAACATGTGTAGACTATTGTTCATTCATATGAGTATAAATAATATATGATGACATAACTTGCTCTTCTTCTTTCTGCTTATAAGGAGCTACTTTGTTACGGTTAGGATAATTTCCTAGCCTGCCTTCATAAATCAGCTGCATCCCCTCATGACTTCGAATATCTTCAGGGGTGACAAAGCAAGTAGGCTTCTTCAGTTGAAAAGCACCAGCATTCTTTAATACAGTAGCAACAAATTGTGAACAAAAAAATGCACATTTTCGATTGATTTCTATTTGTAATAGGATTCCAATCAAACCAATAAAGTTATATCGATAGCGATCTTTTTCACGCTCTATTTGGTTGATATGACATAAAATTTGCTCACGTTCTTCATTAGATACGTTAAAACGATAAACTGCACAATCGGATTTCTTTAAAAAATCACTGCGAATATCTTCTCGAACAAATCCTCCGATAAAAGGATTCTTTGGCCGCTTCCGCCCAAAGCTATACAGTTCTTTCAGATCCTCATCAAATCCGATGGAAACATGGTTCAATGATTGCTTTGTAAAAAAATGAATCGCCTTCGCTAAATTCGTGCCCGTATCTGTGAAGAGCAGGTAAATGGCTGTTTCTCCCAATACACATATCCCCTTCCATCTATGATGTAGAGAAATGGTTCAAAAGGTCTGCTGAATTGAAATGATATTCTGCCTGTTTCATTCATCCAATTTTGTACTGCACCTGTATGAATAGACCCCATTTTGCTGCACGAAATGGTAATGATTAAAACAATGCTTCCTCCACCCTTCCTTTCAAACACACTCCTTTGCAATTGCACTAACCTTTCTTATACTATTACAAAAAAAGTCATTTTACACAAGTATAATTTCAAAATGAATCTTCAATCAGTAGGTTTACATTCACCCCCCACAGCTTGTTAGTACTGTAACGGTATAACCTAGGCGCTTACGAAATCAGAGGTGCCGTTATCTCCCACTTAGACTTGCTGCAGTACAGATTATTCAACTCCTGAAGTAGGAGATCTTCTTGCATCTTAGGATAAAAGTGAAACAATTAAATGATTTTTGTTTCCACTTCCATATACCGAAAGGTTGTTTGCTTCTAAAGCAAACGTTGACGAATTACTTGAAATAACGTAAGCTAACCTTGATTACTTTTATTTTATTGGAGGAAAATAACCCGAATGATTAATGTATCGAATGTTAGTTTACGATATGGTGATAAAAAGTTATTTGAGGATGTGAATTTAAAGTTCACTCCAGGTAACTGTTATGGATTAATTGGTGCAAACGGTGCTGGAAAATCCACCTTTTTAAAAATATTGTCTGGAGAAATAGAACCGCAGACAGGTCATGTATCTCTTTCTCCTGGTGAGCGCCTTGCTGTATTAAAGCAGGATCATTTCGCCTACGAGGAATATAACGTTATTGACACTGTCCTCATGGGACATGAAAAGCTTTATGCAGTGAAACAGGAAAAAGACGCCATTTATATGAAAGGTGAATTCACAGAGGAAGATGGCATGCGTGCTGCTGAATTAGAAGGCGAATTTGCTGAGATGAACGGCTGGGAGGCAGAATCTGATGCCGCTGTCTTATTAAAAGGGCTCGGACTAGAAGAAGCCTTACATGATAAGCAAATGTCTGATCTGAATGCAGACGAAAAAGTAAAAGTTTTACTAGCCCAGGCATTATTTGGTAATCCTGATATTTTATTATTGGACGAGCCGACGAATGGTCTAGACATTCATGCAATTCAATGGCTAGAAGAGTTTTTAATTCATTTTGAAAACACTGTCATCGTCGTATCTCATGACCGTCACTTTTTAAATAAGGTTTGTACACATATTGCAGATGTAGATTATGGGAAAATTGAAATCTACATCGGTAACTATGATTTCTGGTACGAATCCAGTCAGTTGGCAACACGAATGGCACAGGAAGCAAATAAAAAGAAAGAAGAAAAAATAAAGGAATTGCAATCCTTTATCGCCCGCTTTAGCGCCAATGCTTCCAAATCCAAACAGGCGACATCAAGAAAGAAATTACTGGATACCATTACGTTAGATGATATTAAACCTTCTTCCAGAAAATATCCGTACATCGCCTTTACGCCCGAACGGGAAATTGGAAATGATTTATTGTCTGTTCAAGGTCTGACCAAAACTATTAATGGTGAAAAAGTATTGAACAATATCAGCTTTAGGATGAATAAAGACGACAAAATTGCCCTAGTAGGCAGGGACGATATCGCGAAAACTACTTTGTTTAAAATTTTGATGGGTGAAATGGAACCAGATGCTGGTACGTATAAATGGGGTGTAACCACTTCACAATCCTATTTTCCAAAGGATAATAGCACCTATTTCGAAAAGAGCGACTTATCATTAGTTGACTGGTTAAGGCAGTATTCACCTGAAGATGAAACAGAAACTTTTTTACGTGGATTTTTAGGAAGAATGCTATTTTCTGGTGAACAAGCTTTGAAAAAGGCCAATGTCTTGTCAGGTGGCGAAAAAGTACGCTGTATGCTGTCAAAAATGATGTTGAGTAACGCAAACGTACTTCTTTTAGATGAGCCAACGAACCATCTTGATTTAGAATCTATCACTGCTTTAAATAACGGGCTGATTAAATTTAAAGGGTCTATTTTATTTACATCACATGATCATCAATTCATTCAAAGTATCGCCAATCGCTTAATCGAAATCACACCAAATGGTTTGATCGATAAAGAAATGGACTATGATGAGTATGTACAGGATAAGGAATTGCAAAGCAAAATAGCAGCTATGTATGAGGATTAATTAAAAGATCGTTACCATAAAGGGAATCTTCCATCAGTGGGGATTTTCATTCATCCCCCATTGATTGTCAATACCTTGATGGTATGACCAAATAACCTCTTACGAAATAAGACATTTAGGTGCTGTTATCTCCCACTTAGGCTTATTGCAGTATGGATTTTCCAATTCTTGAAGTGGGAGTCTTACAGCAACATCTTATCTACGTGATAAAATCATAGCTAACGAGGAGTCTGGTTCCATAACTAAGCCAACTTGATTGAAAAACGAACAATCCAGTTTTAGCGTAGTCAAAATAGATAGACTCCTGCGAGCGCGAGCTGAAGATCCCGCAGGAAAGCTGTTTTTTTGCTTCCGAGGAAGCTGAGCCGCGCCTCGTGGAAAGCGAAGTATTTTGGCATAGCGGTGATAGAAATTTTTAAATGCCCATAAGCCGAACAATTATAACTGGATTGTTCGGCTTTTACTATATCGTATTTGCTTATGTCCCTAGCTCTTCGTTTTTTTACTGTTCTTGCTTTTGTTTTACTTTATTTAACATATCCCTCGTCATCTTATCTAGGTCGTATTCTACTTTAAAGCCCCATTCTTCAATAGCGCAAGTAGAGTCAAGGTTATTTGGCCAGCTATCCGCAATCGCTTGTCTAAATGGATCAACAGCATAATCTAATGTGAAAGATGGCATATACTTCTGAATCGATACAGCAAAATCTTCCGGTGCAGCAGAAAAAGCAGCTATATTAAATGCATTACGATGCTGTAGTTTATTTGCATCTGCCTCCATCAACTGGATAATCGCATTTATGGCATCCGGCATATACATCATATCCATGTACGTACCTTTACCGATATAAGATGTATAACTACCCTTCTTCACGGCTTCATAATACATTTCAACTGCATAGTCCGTTGTTCCCCCACCTGGCAACGTAACATATGAAATAAGCCCCGGAAAACGAACACCACGTGTATCCACACCGAAACGAGTATAGTAATAATCAGCTAATAGTTCACCAGACACTTTATTAACCCCATACATCGTAGTCGGACGTTGCAACGTATCTTGAGGCGTGTGGTCTTTTGGTGTTGAGGGGCCAAAAGCTCCAATGGAACTGGGTGTGAAAAATTGCAGCTTTAATTCACGTGCAATCTCTAAGGCGTTGACCAATCCACCCATATTGATATCCCATGCCAATTTCGGGTTTTCCTCTGCTTTAGCAGATAATAAAGCTGCCAAATGCATCATTGTATCTACCTGGTATTTCTTTGTCACATCAAAAAGCTGATTTGCATCGGTTACATCAACGACTTCAAAAGGGCCTTCAGCTATACGCCCTTCTGCCTTTCGAATATCTGTTGCTATAACTTGATCGGTTCCATAGATCTCTCTTAATTTTAGGACAAGCTCTGAGCCAATTTGACCCAAAGCTCCCGTTACTAGTATTTTTTCCATTGCTCGAAATCCTCTCTCGCACTTATCTCCATTTGCTAAATAACACCAAGTTCTTTACCCACTTTTTCATATACTGCGATTGCTTTATCCAACATTTCTTTGGTATGTGCAGCTGTTGGCATATTTCTCACGCGACCTGTTCCGCGTGGTACCGTTGGGAAAACAATCGACTTCGCATAAACACCTTCTTCGTTAAGACGTCTGCTGAATTCTTGAGTCGCATTTTCATCGCCAATTATACAAGGTGTAATTGGTGTTTCACTATCACCGATATCAAAACCTAATTGCTTTAAGCCAGCCTTTAAATAGTTGCCATTTTCCCATAGCTTTTCATTTAATTCTGTGCTTTCCATGAGGAGCTCGACAGCCTTCGTGCTAGCTGCAGCATCAGCAGGTGAAACAGCCGTGGAAAATAGGAATGGACGTGAACGGACTTTTAACCAATCAATAAGGTTAGCTTTTCCAGCAACATAACCACCAATTACGCCAATTGCTTTGGATAATGTACCCATTTGAAAATCGACTTTATCCTGCAAACCGAAATGCTTCACAGTTCCTGCTCCTTTTCCAAGAACCCCAGAACCGTGCGCATCATCTACATACGTAATTAAGTCGAATTCGTCTGCAATCTCAACAATTTCCGGAAGCTTAGCAATATCCCCGTCCATCGAAAATACACCATCGGTAATAACCATAATCTTATTATATTGTCCAGATTCGACAGCTTCTTTCGCTTTTTTCCGCAAATCATTCATATCCGAATGATTAAAACGAATAACCTTTGCTTTGGATAGACGGCATCCATCAATAATGGATGCATGGTTTAATTCATCAGATAAAATGGCATCATTTTTATCCATCACCGCTGAAATAGCTGCCATATTACAATTAAATCCAGATTGATAAGAAATAACCGCCTCTGTTCCTTTAAAAGCTGCCAACTTCTTTTCTAACTCAAGATGAAGATCAAGCGTTCCGTTAATCGTACGCACAGCACCTGCACCAACACCATGAGAATCAACTGCTTGTTTGGCTACCTGCTTCAACATGTCATTCGTAGCTAACCCAAGGTAATTATTTGAAGAAAGGTTGATTAATGTTCTCTCGCCAATTTTTATTTCCGCACCATTCGGACCTTGTACAGGATCAATTTCATTATATAAACCTCGTTCCTTCAAGTCAGCAATATTGTCATTTAAAAAAGAATCTAACGCTTTACTAGTCATTTTACGTCCTCCTTTTATGTAAGTTTATGTTGTTTCCTGTTACATTAAACGGTTCATACTATAAAGTGAACCTTCCATCAGTAAGATCATTTTTCATGCCCCACCGATTGTTAGTTAAATGAGTATGACATTTGGGTGCTGTTAACTCCCACATAGACTTGTTTCGCCCATTTTTGAAGTGGGCATCTTAACAGCGCCTTATATGCGGAACAAAATGCATCTTTATCCCTCGAAGTTTATTAGGGACGCGAATCTCCATCTACTATCTGTTAGATGACAATATATCATGCAAGGGCAGACACTACGCCATTCTATGCGAGATAAATGCTTAATTCATTTTCAGTTTAACATAAGTCAATCGAAATGTTTAATCGGAGAAAGCGCTAATTACAAGATTTTGTCTAAAAAGCCTCTATTATTCCAATAAACGATGGTAAAAAGATGTCGAACACACCGCAAAGATTGCAATTTTGTAAGATTTACCTGCTACATTGTCACCCAAAACAATGGTTTAATAGCACAGAATTTTTTATACTGGATCTAAGGTTGATTTAAAACATCAGAAATGAAATGGATGTTTAAAAAAAGAGAAGAATTTAGAGGAAGCCAAATTTCCGACTGGAAGCCTTGAGACGAATAGCGTCAAACAATTCAATTATAATTCAACTATTTCAATCATTTTGAAACAACATTTTTTAAAATATAGCGACTCTTCTATCAGTGGCAATTCTTTCCTCCGCTAATTGTTTAGTAAACGAATTGAGCATTTAGGTGCTGTTATCTCCCACTTAGACGGTTGCAGTACAGATTACTCCTAAATCCTTATATGCGGGATACAGCTACCTAAATGGAGAAGGGAATGAAACGATATGAAAAAACTTCTTGTCATTTTATGTGCAGTTCTTATTATTACCTTTGGAATATTCGGATATGTAGAAATAAATAGTAATTCAAATGAAATAATCAATGATAATCCAGACAGCATTAAAGTTCAGGATCTATAAAGTGAATCTTCCATCAGTGGGGATTTTCATTCGTCCCCTCGCTGATTCTCACTACCGTAATAGTATGACCTAAAAAGCTTCTTACGAAACAGGCATTTAGGTAGTGTAAACTCCGACGTTGCAGTACACATTTTCCGGAAGTGGGAATCTTACAGCTCCTTATATGCCGGATAAGTGGTCACCCGACGATCAGCAGGAGAAAAATAAATAACCCAAACAAAGGAAAGCAAAGTTTGCGTATAAGTAGTGATACCAAGAATACATCTACTGCCTGCTTCGCTTTAGTGGATCAAGAGTCAGTAAACTTGAATAAAACGGCATGATGAAACCAATAAAAAAACAAACTAAAATGGTTCCAAGAGCTTTCTAATTTAGTGCTTCTAATATAGGTTGAATAAGCGAACAATTAATCCAAGTACTTCGTTGCTCATGACATTCATGGAAATTTTCCGCAAGGCTTGTTTTTTCTAAATCACTTAGAAATTGATTTTATTTCCAGAAACATGGTTTAACTCCTTCACATAACATTTTAATGAGGTACACTATCTTCCCTTGATCTTTTGTGGTTTAAAAGCATGGGCGGTCGGGAATATTTTAACTATTAAAGCTGATAAAGTGAAGCTTCCATCGGGGCATTTAGGTGCTGTTACCTCCCACTTAGACTTGTTATTGTACAGATTTTCCAACTCTTGAAACGGGATCAATAAAAAATTTCTTTAGTCTACGTTTTCTGTTTAATAAAGAATAGTATGCGTTGTCATCCTTCCAACATGACAATTGTCATATAAATGAATACGGACTGGATGCATAAGTGAATTTCAATTGTTAAAGAAAAAATTTCATACAAAAAATCGAGTAAGATAAACATCTCACTCGATTCATATTGGAATATATACATGTTGAAATCTATTACTCTACAATCGTTACATTAACTGTTCTAACGCCCCAATTCGTTGCTTCCCCTTTGGATGGGACGTGAACGTCAATTTTATTGCCTTTAATCGCACCACCAGTATCAGCTGCCGTTGCATAGCCATAGCCTTCAACATAAACTTTAGAACCTAATGGAATTACACTCGGATCAACAGCAATTACCTTTGCATTTGGATCTTTGTTCAAGTCAACACCTGTTGCTGTTACACCAGAACATCCATTACAGCTTGCTGTGTAAGCTGTTGCTGTTACAGAAAACGATTGACCTTGAGGCTTTTTCTGCTGTGATTGCTGCTCAGGTGCTTTTTGACTAGCAGCAGGTTTTGAAGCTGGTGATGGTGCTTGCTTCTCTTGAACAGGTGCTTTCGTTTCTGGAGCCGGTTGTTGCTCTTTTTTCGTTGGTACCGCAGGTTTTGCTTGAGCTTGCTCTTTAATTTCAGCTGGCTTATCGTTTGAAACTGTTGCACCTTCAATGGTCAGATTCTGACCAACAATAATGAGATCGGAATTTAACTTATTCCATTCTTTTAAATTTTCTACAGATACACCATATTTATTCGCAATAACGCTTAATGTATCTCCCTTTTGGACTTTATATTTCATTTTTGCTTGTTTATTTATAATAAGTGTTTGTTTTGGTTGTATAGTAGTAGTTTTTAATTCATTTACTTCAACTAAATGTTCTACAGTTGTATTATATTCATTTGCAATATTCCAAAGGTTATCTCCTTTTTTTACGTCATACTCTTCTGCTGATACTGTAGTAGCAGCAGCGCCAGCAATAATCATACCAGTAGCGAATGAAGCCACAATCTTTTTCATTCGTTTTCCCTCCTTAAATATCTGACATAGCCTATCCTAACACATGGGCTATGGCCGTGCAGTTACAGTACGTTTAAAAGTCCATTACAAGGATTACCAAAATGAGGTTGTATTATTACAGTTGTAACCTTTTTGATATAAAAGTACTATCAATCTCCTTTTTTGTATTACGATAGTCATAGAACGGAACTTCTTGTAACATACCTTTTTATTTAGAAATCCCAAGGCAATAAACGTACAAGTGAATTTGTCTGTGTCCCCGAGTCTTCTAATTAACCTGCTAATATTCAAACTCATAGATAAGCAGCTCTAGACTATATACCCAGCGCTTTTAATAGAATATGAAAAAGCATACCCTTATGCATAAAGGTATGCTTGTAAATCTAATATATTCCGACTAACTAAATAACCCTTTAAAGAAATTACTAATTGCTTGGAAAAGCTCGCTGAAGAAGTTTCCGACTTTTTCCCAAAATCCTTCATCTAAACCGAGTTCATCTGCCTTATTTTTAATCGCCGATGTAATATCTTCTAGCTGGCTTTTAACTTGGTCAAAATTAATATTTAAATCACGCATTTTATCAATTAAATCAATAAGCAATTGACGATCTTTATCGCTTAAGCTTATTTCCAATTTATCCAATTGTTCTTGAACAATTCTTTCCACATCTTCTTTTGTTGCAGGCTTTTGTTCAGCAATAGTTTGCTTAATCTCGGTTAACAACTGACTAACCTTTTCTGAATCCATTCCTTCTTTTTTCGCTAGTTGAGTCGCTACATCAAGTTCTTCATTTGCCAGCTCCATCCGTTCCTTGTCAAGCTGTTCTCCCTCGACGTCATATGCTTTATAAATTCCTGTTAAAGCAGAATGACCGCTTACTTTTACCGGAGATGCAACATCGACTGTAGCATTTTCCACTCCAGCTGTAAGCAATGCATTAGCGTACATTTCCTTCGTTACTTCCGTTATATTATTCGGGGTTACTATATTAATGGTTAAACCGTTTCCCGTTTCCTGGCGAGTAATTTTTGCACTGGAATACATATTTGAATTCGGGTTGCCGTTAATATATTTTGCTGCGTCTTGTCCTGAAACATCATATTCATCGACTTGGCTTTCGTCTTTGACATTTAACAAATCCTTTACTTCTGCACGCTGGTTATCAGAGAGTTGCGCTCCATATACGACAATAGGCGGTCCTAATTTTTCATTAATACTATCGGAATCACTTGCTCCACTGTCTGCATGAATAGGTAAACTTGTTCCTAGAGCCAAAACAGCAATCAGTGTGATGATGAGAGATTTGCTTATTTTTTTTATCATCAGTTCATTTCTCCCTTTATTTGTTCTTGCTTTAGTCTATGTTTTTCATAAACTAAATATTATTATACCTGTTTTGAAAAAAATTGAATATCATTTTATCAAAATTACAACCAGAGAAGTATACCATTAACCAATTAAACTTCCTGTTACTTCAAATATGAGTAACTATTAAATGGTATGGATTAAAGGCCTTTCACAAATGGAAATTTAAACGCTACTATCTCTCACTTAAACTTTTTGTATAGATCCCCAGTTCTTGAGAGGAAGTCTTATAACAACTTATTATACAGGATAAAGTATATTTCAAGTTAGATAAATGTCATTTTGACTTGTAAGTGGATTGTCCATCCTCTAACTCAGTCTCTGTTTAAAAAGCCATGGTGATCTTACATCCAGATGAAGAACTCGTAGCGATTACCAAAGACTCCGACTCTGAATGATTACTGGTAAATCTAACATAGCTAGTTATGACGGTAAAGCAGATCGCTTTATTTTTCTTTAGAAATACGATAATATTTAGAGTGACGAAATATTTCGCAGAAAGAAGGGTATTGCCATCATTGACAATCATCCTATTGTAAAACGAAACTTAGCAATCATGTGGTTTGCTAACTTTTTTGTTTCTGGAAGTATGACAATGGTGCTTCCATTTATTTCTTTATACATTGAGTCGATGGGAAATTTCTCAGATGCGTATGTTCAGAATTGGTCAGGCTGGATTTTTGCCATTACCTTTGTCACTGCCTTCATTTTTTCTCCGATCTGGGGTCGGATTGGAGACAAATACGGACGTAAAAAATTGTTGATATTCTCTGCAGCTGGAATGGGCCTCTCCCTATTTTTAATGGGGTTTGCCACGTCAGTATGGCAGTTATTTATGCTCCGCCTGCTAATGGGAATTGCTACTGGATTTATTCCTATGTCACAAGCATTCATTTCTACACAAACACCAAAAAACATCGCTGGAAAAGTACTTGGAACACTGCAAACTGGTAGCATCACTGGAACGTTAATGGGTCCTCTACTAGGCGGAACACTTGCAGATGCCTTTGGTTATGCAAGTACGTTTAAATGGGTATCCATAACTATCTTCTTTTCTGCCATCATTGTGTTCTTCGGCGTTAAAGAAATAAAAGCAAATCTTGCTGATAATGAAAAAGATGAAAAATCTTATACGAGAAAACAAGTCCTACAGCATATTATTTCGCGCCCAGTTTTACTCATTGTAATGCTTATCTCTGCGTTGGTTCAGATCGCTCATTTTAGTGTGCAACCAATTTTATCTTTGTTTGTCCAAGACATTCACGGTCCGGCCAATATTGCCTTTTTCTCAGGAGTGGCATTTTCTGCAGCTGGACTTGGCAATTTGCTTATGTCCAGACGGCTTGGCAGACTAGGGGATAAAGTCGGCTATATTAAAGTGCTGATTGTATTGTTATTTATGGCTGGAATTGTTTATCTTCCAGGCGCTTGGGTAACAAACATTTGGCAGCTAGTTATTTTACGCTTTTTATTAGGCATTTCCATTGGCGGAATAATCCCTGTTCGTATTGCATATATTAGGCAAACTGCACCTCTTTCTATGCAAGGTGAGGTTCTAGGCTATAATACCAGCTTACGCTTTTTAGGCAATATCATTGGACCTGCATTAGGTGGCGTAATTGCTGGATTCTTTGGCTTTTCCGCTGTCTTTCTTCTTACTAGCTTACTGCTTTTATTAAGCGGAGGCATTATGCTGTATTTCTGGTATAAACATGAATATAACCATTCGCATTCTCACTCTTTGTTTGCGAAAAGAGGCTAACCGAGGACGACCATCGTTCTCGGTTTTTTCTGTTTCTAGCTCTCTTAGAAATCTAATGTGAACTTCATTCAATTGGAATACTCCAGCAGCCCTTTGATTGAAATATTAGAAAAACGTGGCTTGCTGCCAAGTCTTATGGCGGAAGCCTTTGTTTTTCTTATACTATAAACCAAAAAAATCTTATACTTTCCTATAGTGGAAC
>NZ_QWLJ01000014.1 GCF_009917385.1 Roseburia sp. 1XD42-34
AACAAGAGGTTAAGAAATTACTCTAATCAAACGAGATGGTGGCGGTTATTTTCCACCACCACATTTGACAGAGAACCGTAAAAGTTGTCTTAGAAAATAAAATATCCGCTTATTGGGCTTTAGTCGATCCATGATTCTACTGCTATCTAGTGGTAACCATGTCTCTTCAATCTTCACAAAATTATTTAGAAGATCCATTAAAAAGCAATTTTTCTTTTATCTTTCAGTAATCATGATTTTTAAAATACTCCAATTCAATAATTAGATCGTTATGTAATGCTAATCCAACTGCAAGCTTTAAAGAACAAGAGGAAAAACAAGCGAAAAACAGAACGAACATTCGTTTTAATATACTAAAAGTGACCGATCCGTGACCAATTTAAAAAATGACAGCCGATAAACCTACGCCCCCGGCAGGATTCGAACCTGCGACACACGGTTTAGGAAACCGATGCTCTATCCCCTGAGCTACGGGGGCATTGAAATATATAGCTATAGACTTCAGGCTACAAGGCTAAAGCTTACATATCCCGCCTGTTTTTAATCAAGCACTATCTATTATACAAAATTCCTTCCTGCTTGAAAAGTACTATGCAACGTCACACAGTTTACATAGTTTACACACTTTGATTATGATAAAATAGTTTACACCTGTTCTGTTTTTAGATTGGAGGAAGAAGTGATGACAGGAGTACCATTTATTGCTATTGAGGGTCCGATTGGCATCGGTAAAACATCCCTTGCCGAAAAATTGTCCGCTCATTTTCAATTTCAGCTTTTAAAAGAAATTGTGGAGGAAAATCCATTTCTAGGAAAATTTTATGAAAACATTGAAGAGTGGAGTTTCCAAACAGAAATGTTCTTCTTATGTAATCGAATTAAGCAATTAGAAGACATAGATAAACAATACTTACGTAATGACCAGCCCGTCATTGCTGATTATCATATATCAAAAAACATGATATTTGCTAAACGTACATTATCCAAAGATAAGTTTCAAAAATACGAGCAAATCTACTGGATTTTAACAGAGGATATGCCTGTACCCAATATGATGATTTATTTAAATGCCAGTTTGGATACTATTTTAGAGAGGATCCAAAAACGCAGTCGACAAATTGAGCAAAAGATTCAAGCATCCTACCTTGCACAGCTTGCACAGGATTATGAAGATTATATGAATCGATTTGAAAACCTGCACCCAACTATTCCGGTTATACGAATTGATGGTGATCAATTAGACTTTGTTTGTTATCAAGACCATTTGGAGCAAATTATTGAGCTAGTATCCATGAACTTAAAACAGCTAACAAGTGATTAGAACAGTAGAGAAGGGGAACAAGCAACGATGAATCCAAGAGAAAAATTTCAAATCCCACATGATAGCATTATTACCATTGCTGGTACTGTCGGGGTGGGAAAATCAACTATGACAAATGCATTAGCAAAAGCTCTTGCCTTTAAGACTTCTTATGAAAAAGTAGACACAAACCCATATTTAGAGAAGTTTTATGCCGACTTTGAACGGTGGAGTTTTCACTTACAAATATATTTCCTAGCAGAACGTTTTAAGGAACAAAAGAAAATTTTTGAATATGGTGGCGGCTTTATTCAGGATCGCTCTATTTACGAAGATACCGGTATATTTGCAAAAATGCATTACGATAAAGGCACCATGTCAAAAACTGATTATGAAACCTATACAAATTTATTTGAAGCAATGGTTCTGACACCATATTTTCCACACCCTGACCTGCTCATTTATTTAGAGGGCTCCTTTGATGCTATTATTGCTCGTATTCACGAACGCGGCCGCGAAATGGAAAAAAACACCCCCATTTCCTATTGGCAAGAACTATATAAACGCTACCAAAATTGGATAAATAATTTTAATGCTTGTCCTATTCTTCGCATTAATATTTCGGATTATGACTTGATGAAAGAAGAAACATCGATTGAACCCATTTTAGAGCGTATCGGACATTTTATCCAACAATCTCGCCGTTGGAAATCACGTGATCGTGTATAAAGTTGGTTGGATCATATGGGGAAATCCATCATCTTAGAAAAGAATTAGCGTTCAGTTGATTAACCTACACGAATTTACTTCATCAATCTTTGAGCTTACAGCTTTAATGATGAAACTAAACAAAAAGCTAACTAATATAAACCAAGCTGTGAAAGAAATATGCTTCCTTGCTATTTCCTTCCACAGCTTAGTTTTAATTGACCGCCAAAAGCAAGTTCTAACCTGCTTCTTGTTCATTAACACTTCCTGAAATTGTGAACTTCGGTGATTTTACTAAAACCTCCAATAGAGCTACCTACACGTACTTTATTCCCCTAATTCTATAGACCGATCTCTTGCTGCATAGATACAATTCTTTATCATTTGTTGAAAATGATTGTGTTCTAATGTTTGAATGCCTGCTTCTGTCGTTCCGGCTGGGCTTGTTATTTTTTTCCGCAATTCTGTTGCAGATTCATTCGTTTGGTTCAACATTTTTCCAGCTCCAAGCAGCGTTTGATGAATCAGCAGTTTTGCTTTAGATGAACTCATGCCGGCTTCTAAAGCTACCTGCTCCATTGCCTCGATGAGATAATAAATATATGCTGGACCACTTCCAGAAATCCCTGTTACCATATGCATTTCCGATTCGTTCACTTGAACGGTCGTTCCAATTGTATTGAATAATTGCTCCGCTACTTGTAAATGCTCCGTTGTTGCGTAAGCGCCTATACATAAAGCCGTTGCTGAATAGCCAATAGAAGCAGATGTATTGGGCATTGCACGAATAACTGGAATCTTTAATCCAATCCATCGTTCAATCCTCTTTGTAGACATTCCTGCTGTAACAGAGAGAATGAAGTGATTATCCCTTATATATGGTTGAACGGATGCAATGGCCTGCTCCATATCACATGGCTTTGTAGCTAATAGAATAATATCTGCTTGTTCCATTAGTTGTTGTTTATTCTGCGTACTAATTATTTGATACTTTTCTTCTAAGTAGGATATTCGTTCACGATTGTTCCGATTCGTAACGATGATTTGTTGCTTATCAATAATTTGCGATTGAATCAAGCCGGAAATAATTGCTTCTGCCATGGAACCTGCACCAATAAATGCAATTTTTTTATCCATTGTATATCGACCTCCTTTTTTATATCACGAAAAATTGGCTATTTATTATCATTTCTATCCTCTACATGTTTATTTTCTAACCATACCGTTAACGATTTTAAAACATTCTCCTTCTGAACATAAAAAACTCCTTTCATCCTAAGAATAAGGACGAAAAAGAGTTTTCCGCGGTACCACCTAATTTGACATAGTTTTTACTATGCCCAGCTTATATTGTCAACACAGATTTGATCTGCGGTCAGGTTTATTCTAACAGCTCACAGGTAGGTTCGTATCTGTCGTCTACGTTTTGGGATCTTTCAGCCGGTGAATCCCGCTCTCTGTCGTTCGTACATGATACTACTGGCCTCATCATAGCTTTTACATTTTTATTTGGTTAGTAATGTACTATATGTGTAAATGTAAAAATTGTCAAGTAATAAAGGTAAAATAATACTAATCTAGCCAACATATATTAAAAAAATCGCTACAGTGTAACGATTTTTTATATCTCCAAAATTTTATGCGCTAATTTCAAATGGAGGAGGTAGAGGGATTCGAACCCCCGCGGGCTGTTACACCCCTGTCGGTTTTCAAGACCGATCCCTTCAACCAGACTTGGGTATACCTCCGTGGCGACAAGATATAATATACCATGTTTTTTATTGGCTTGTCAATTCCTAATAGACATTTTGAAAATTTTTTAGTAATAATAATATCTACATTTCTAAGAAAAAATAGCACAGCTGCAATCAGAAGGTTGTAAGATTGTAAGATAACAGCTGTGCTATACGCGTTTGTTACACTTCTTTTACTATCGTACTAGAGTAGCGATCATGCGGAAATACGGCACCGTCTTTCTCTTCAAAAGATTTGCGATTAATGATGTATTGCAAGTTACTTAAAGTATCACGATAAGCCATCCGTTTAAAAATTTGTATCGGTGTTAATTCAAAGCCTGTTTCACTCTGCAATTCCAACCCCATTTGGTTGTAACCAACTGTTTGCCCGCGTTGTCGCAATTGTATGTACTCGAGTGACCACATGACAACTGTTGGCGTAACGATAGCATGCACAACCTCATTCTTTACTTTTTTACGTAAAACATATTCTACACCAGCTGTGACAGCAGCAGAAATTGCCCCATCAATAAAAAAAGCTTTCATCCGTTTTTTCGTTAACGATTTCACTTCAAGCTTCCCCTTCACTCGTTTAGTCCTTATACGTACAGTCTACAAATAAGTTCCCTTTAAAACCAATAGAACTTATTTATCATTTAAGAACAAAGGCGCAGAGCGCCCGTTTAGCAACGTAGCAACTGGAACGAAGCAACTAAAGTTTTAGGAATCATGGTGAGGCACGAACAATGATGTATCGGAGGGCGATTCGTGAAGTTGCCTAGTTGCTGGGCTCATCCACCGGACGTGGCTATTCCGTTATATCGTTATCCCAAAGCCAAATTTTTTATACTTTCTTATCTTTTTTAAAAAGAAGCCCGTTAACCGATGTTCCCACTAGGAGTCATTGAAAATTTCTAATAAATTCTAATAGTGGGGATGGAATAGCTTTAAATTGGATTTATTGCTAAACCAATTGTCAGTCAAGATACATTTGTTAAACCAAGCATATCTTACCTTGTTTTTTTACTGATAAACTCCTTATGCACTCGCTCATAAGCTGCATCATCTGTTAACAGCTTTAATGCTGTGAACGCTGCTGCTTTTGCCCCCACAATTAGTGCTTTATCAGCTTGCTTTGATTTTGCAGCTTCTCGAAAAAGAGTCGTATGGCCAATCAAATCACTCGGGCCAATTTTAATATGTGGATGAATGGTTGGGACTACTTGGCTAATATTCCCTGCATCTGTGGAGCCTAAAGCTTTTGACTGTCTTTTATGAACCGTCTCTCCTAATTGCTCTATTTCTGTTTTAAAAATGGCATCCATACTTTCATTCAGAATAAAATTGTCCACCTCATTTTGAAATGCGGATATCTTAACTTTTGCACCCGTCGTCATAGCTGCACCCTCCGCAATTGCTTTTACTCGCTCCGTTACCTCATTTAATGTTTCTCTTGTGGTCGCCCGAATGAAGAACCTAGCCTTTGCGTAATTCGGTACGACGTTAGGAGCATCGCCTCCATCCGTAATAATACCATGTATGCGCACATCATTTGCAACATGCTGACGTAATGCGTTAATGCCATTAAAGAGTTGGATTACGCCATCTAACGCATTAATTCCTTTCTCTGGGTGAGCAGAGGCATGGGCAGTTTTGCCAAAAAACTCGAAATCCAGCGGATCGACAGCAAGGGTAGGGCCGGTTAGCTTCGTTTCTGCACCAGGATGAATCATAATCGCTGCATCAATCGTTTCAGCTAATCCAGCTTTGACAAAGCTTCCCTTCGCACTTCCATTTGGTCCACCTTCTTCAGCAGGTGTTCCAAAGACGATTACTTCACCTCCCACTTCATTTATCACTTGACTTAAACCTATAGCAGCGCCAACACTCATTGTACCAATCAGATTATGACCACAAGCATGCCCAATCTCTGGTAATGCGTCATATTCAGCTAAAAAGGCAATCGTTCTTCCTTTTATTGGACTTTTCTTTTTAGCAATAAAGGCGGTTGGGTGACCCGCCACATCCAATTCCACTTCAAATCCGTTTTCCACTAGTATATCTGTCAATGTTTTGGCAGCGTATGTTTCCTGATTTCCAATCTCAGGGTGTGCATGAATATCATGACTAATCATAATATACCTTGACTTATTTTCCTCCATATTAGCTGCAATTTCTTGTTTCCAAATAGTTGTAGGTTCCGTAGTAATTCCCATTAGTTCACCTCATTTTAAATTAATATCCAATCTCACTTAACGGTACAAACGTTGGAATGGAATTCCCATCACGTTCCTTTTCAATAAATTTTGCCACATCGTTCGTCTGATAAATGTCAGCAAGCTTTTTTAGTACTTTGTCGTTTTTATCTTTTTCCTGAACGGCAATAATGTTTATATACGGAGTTGCCGTTTCATCCTCATGGAAAATCGAATCAGCCAATGGGCTTAAGCCTGCGTCGACTGCAATGCCATTATTTATAATCGAAGCATCCACATCTGGGAGCACTCTTGGTGTCTGCCCAGCTACAAGTAATTCAAATTGAAGATTTTTTGGATTTTCAACGATTTTATCTAACGAACCATTGCCATCAAAATCGTCAGCCAGTTTTATCAAACCAGCATCCTGTAGCAATAATAAGCCTCTGCCCATATTCGTAGCTTCTTTAGCTAAGGCAATTGTTCCGCCTTTAGGAATGTCCTCTGGTTTATCATGCTTTTCTGAATATAACCCCATTGGGGCAATTACCGTTGTCGCTATAGGCGTTAAATCTAAATCATGCTCTTTAATAAAGGCATCGAAATAAGAAACTGTTTGGAATGCATTTGCATCAATTTCTCCTTCTGCTAAAGCCAAATTAGGTTGAACATAATCGGAAAAGCGGACAATTTCGACGTTAATTCCTTCTTTTTTCGCTTTTTCTGCTACATAATCCCAGATTGACGTATCAGAACCGCTAATTCCCACCTTCACCATTGAACTAGCTTCACTACTGGAACATGCACTGATAATGACCGATGTAATTAATAGGAAAAATATGTACGTTACTTTTTTCATTTTAAACAACTCCTTTTGTTTATCTTCTTCTCACTCGTTTGGAAAGATAATTTCCGATTGATTGTAATCCTTGCACCATTATGATAAGAATGCCTACAGTAAGGAACATAACAACCGTGTCAAATCGCTGGTAGCCATATGTAATCGCTAAATCGCCGAGACCTCCACCACCGACTGCTCCAGCCATTGCCGATGCGCCTACTAAACCAATGGTGGCTATCGTAATTCCTAGTAGCAAAGAACTTAATGCTTCTGGAAGAAGAAAACGTATCATAATCTGCCATGGTGTAGCTCCCATTGCCTGTGCTGCTTCCATAACTCCCGGATCAACTTCAAGCAATGAATTTTCAATTAATCGCGCAATATAAGGACCAGCAAATAGAATCATTGGTACAATTGCTGCTGCTGTCCCAATGGATGTTCCGACAACAAGTCTTGTAAATGGGATGACAGCAACCATCAAAATAATAAATGGAATGGAACGAAAGATATTAATCCCTGCATTCAAGATGGTGAAAACAACTTTGTTTTCCCATAAATGTCCTTTTCTCGTTACTACTAATAAGACACCTAATACAAGCCCGATAAGAAATGAAAATAGCAATGACACACCGACCATGACAATTGTTTCCCAAAGCGCCTGCACTATTTGTTGCTGGTCAACTAACATTTGCCAACACTTCCTTTACCGTAATCTTTTGTTGGTGAATATACATCATAGCCCGCTTTATTTCTTTCTCATCCCCTGAAAATTGAACAATTAAATTACCTAAAGGAACACCTTGTAATTCTGTTATATTGCCAAATAAAATATTGACGTTCACTGCATACGTTTTAGCGATTTGCGATAATAAAGGTTTCCCAGCGCTATTTCCGACAAATACAATCCGATAGATATGTCTGCATGCTGTCTGATTGTTAAGCAATGAATAGACTGAATCAGGTATCGTATCATGCATTACCGAACGGACAAACTTAGCAGTTACTGCTGTTTTCGGTTTAGAAAACACATCAAACACACTTCCTGCTTCCACGATTTTTCCTTTGTCTAAGACAGCAACTTTATCACAAATCTCTCGAATCGCATTCATTTCATGGGTAATCATCAAAATCGTTACTCCATATTCTTGATTCACTTGCTTCAACAACTGTAAAATAGCTTTTGTTGTTTCTGGATCAAGTGCTGATGTCGCCTCATCGCATAAAAGTACTTTTGGCTTCGTTGCTAAGGCACGCGCAATACCAACCCGTTGTTTTTGTCCTCCCGACAGTTGCTCTGGATAACTATTTGCTTTATCTTCTAAACCAACAAAGGTGAGTAAATCCATGACACGTTTCTTTACTTCCTCTTTCGCCCCTTTTGCTACCAATAGGGGCATCGCAACATTTGTATACACCGTTTTAGAATTTAAAAGATTAAAATGCTGAAAAATCATCCCAATATCTCGCTTAGCATCGCGCAATTCTTTAGCAGAAAGACTTAATAAGTCGTTTCCATCAACCATCACTTTACCAGAAGTAGGTCGCTCTAATAGATTCACACAACGAATAAGGGAGCTTTTTCCTGCACCACTAAATCCGATAACGCCGTAGATTTCTCCTTCTTCCACCTGTAAATCTACGTCATCTAGCGCCTTGACTGGCAGATCTTTTCCTTCATACACTTTTGTTACATGATCAAATGTAATCATCAAGCAATTCCCCCATACTAATTTTTAGAATTGTTTTTTTAAAATTTGTTCCATGTGAAACAATGCTTTAGAACCTTACTCCACCTAGATTAGGTCGAATCTACTCATACATTTCATTTTATCGCCATAAAAAATACCCCTTTCGAAAGAAGAAGTTTTATTATATGAGTATCCTCTTCTTATCTTTCAAACAACATGTGTGCTGGATTTGGCACAGTACTATATATTAGTCCGCTGCCGAGGCTCCTAAGGGCCAGTCCCGTCACCTTTCTGGAGAACAAAGGCGCAGAGCGCCCGTTTAGCAACGTAGTGACTGGAGCAACTCAACTAAAGTTTTAGGAATCATGCTCCTGCAACAGGAGTATGCCGACGCCTGAGCGGCAAGCACGTTTTTAGTCGGCCTCCCTCTTAACCACGAACCAATGATGACTTATTGTAGGGCAATGGAGTGAAGTCGCCTAGTTGCTGGGCTTATGCGCCGGACGTGGCTTATTCGGTTATTTTGTTATCTACAAGCACCTCATTTTATGCTTTCTTATACTATAAACCAAGAAAATCTTATGCTTTCCTATAGTGTAAAAAAAGAAATCCCTCCTTATGTGAATAAGAAGGGATTTCCAATCTATGGATCCTCTTCTTATTTTTCAAGCTTACCCGCTTGTTGGATTTGGCACAGTACTATCAATAGTCCGCTGCCGAGGCTTCTAAGGGCCAATTCCCTCCACCTCTCTGAATAAGAAGTAATATTATATTTACTTTTCAGGATATTGTGTTATATCATACTACGGTTTCCTTTACCTGTCAAATAGTTTTTAAATAGGCATGTGTCAGATTTTTCACGACACTGTTATAACCCCAAAAATTTCCACTTTAGATTCTTTCCAGTAGTTACAATTCTTCATATCTAGCTGTACGAATTTACAATCAAAACAGCTTTACTTATACACAATTTTCTTTGCTTCACTTATTCAATCGCTTTTAAACCTACCGCCCCCGCAATGATAAAACTTAGAAATAACATACGTTTCCACCCTGCCGACTCTTTAAAAAAGAGAATGCCCATTAGAACAGCACCAGCTGCCCCCAATCCTGTCCAAATGGCATATGCCGTTCCTAGAGGTATTTCCTTCATTGCTAATGCTAAAAAATAAAATCCGAGTCCAAAAGTGATAACAACAGCAAATAGTCGCCCAAAGCTCTTTTTTTGATTATAAAAGTTTATACTCATGACGCCAAAAATCTCTCCAAGACTTGCAATAATAAGATACACCCACGCCAAATTAATCTCCTCCATCTGAAGGGGTTTTAAACTTTTCTTGTTTCTCGTCAGTCGTTATTTTAATTCCTACTACTCCAGTAATAATTAAGCCGATAAAAATTAGTTTTGTAATCGAAAAATCTGCTCCAAAAACGATAAAGTCAATCAATACAATAGCAGCAGCTCCGGAACCTGTAAACACAGCATAGACAGTACCAGAAGGTAATTTTTCACATGCTTTGATTACAAAGTAGAAGCTGAAAATAATCATTATGATCGTACCAACCCATTCCCAAAATGTTTGCGAATATCTTAAACCGATCACCCAAAACACTTCAACAATAGCAGCGAAGAGAACATATAACCATGCCATTCGATTCTTTTCACCCTCCTTCACGTATATATATTTTACCATAGGAAGAAAAACATCCCTATAAGGACGGTTTACTTAATCCAATGTTTAAAAAAGAAGGTATTATTATCGCAGAATGACTACTATGGACACAAAACTAAGGGCTGTCCCAAAACGCATTCCACACAGATAAAAGTCACCATTTTACTAGAAATAAAGCTATAACTTTCACCGAAATTAAGGCTTGGCGATACGTTAAGTTTTCAACAGGATACTGAGAAAAGACGCAGTAATGTACTATTTTAGTATACTTTTTGAACAATTTCTTTAAAAACTCTAATTAAAGAGGGTTTTGCGCTTTTTTGTAGAAGAATACTATATATAAAAGCAAAAAGGAGGGGTTATCATGGCTAACAGAAACAGTACGAATGTACTGGTAAAGTATAAGGAAAAAATGGGAAGAAACCAGGCAGCAGCGATGCTCCAAACCATTGCGACAAAATTAAAAGAAGAAGGTTCTTTTACGCTTCATCAAGGTGAACACTCACAAATCATACAGCCAGCAGAAACCGTCACAGTGGAAATCGAACTCGAAGAAAGAAATGGAAAATACGAATTTGAATTTGAACTGGAATGGCATGAAGGAGCAGAAAAAGCCCCATTGAAAATAGAATAATGCAAGTGGTCGTTATACAATCAAAATAACTTTATCCGCGGATGAAACGCTAAATAACCTCAACTTTTTGCATCCGCGGTTATTTCCTGTTATCTTACAAGTTATTTGTTTCCTTTATTGAAATAAGCACATTAACTGCTCTTATAACGGTATTCGCTAATAAAATAAAATGAGACGCAACCTTTCTCTTTTCTTCATCATTTGCCTCTACAAACGGTTTGGTTGACTTCGTTATTGAATGACTTCTTTTCCTCCCATATAAGGACGTAATGCGGTAGGAATTACAACAGTGCCATTCTCTTGCTGATAATTTTCTAAAATTGCTGCAACAGTTCGCCCAATTGCCAACCCAGAACCGTTTAATGTATGCACAAATTCTGGTTTTGCTTTTGGTTCTCTACGGAAACGGATATTAGCTCGTCTTGCCTGAAAGTCTTCAAAATTAGAGCAAGAAGAAATTTCCCGATACGTATACTGACTTGGAATCCACACTTCTATATCGTACTTCTTAGCTGCTGTAAATCCTAAATCTCCTGTACACATACTCATCACACGATAAGGAAGCTCTAATAGTTGTAATATCTTCTCTGCATGATTCGTTAACGTTTCTAATGTTTCATACGAATCTTCAGGTTTTACAAAATGAACAAGCTCCACTTTATTAAATTGATGTTGGCGAATCAACCCTCTTGTATCTCTGCCCGCAGACCCTGCTTCAGAACGAAAACAACTGCTGAATGCGGCATATTTTTTCGGTAAGTCATCCAGTGTTAAAATATCATCACGATAATAGTTCGTCACTGGAACTTCCGCAGTCGGGGCTAAATAATAATCCCATTCTTCTAATTTAAAAGCATCCTCAGCAAATTTTGGCAACTGACCAGTTCCAGTCATACTAGCGCGGTTCACAATTTGTGGTGGTAACATTTCTTCATAACCATGTTCATCCACATGGAAATCTAACATCATATTCCATAAAGCACGCTCTAATCTTGCGCCAAGTCCTTTATAAAAAACAAACCTACTTCCAGTCACTTTGCCAGCTCGTTCAAAGTCAACGATTCCTAAGTCTGTGGCTACATCCCAGTGAGGCTTTGGTTCATAGGAAAATCTCGTTTTTTCGCCCCAACTCCGTACCGCGACATTATCTTCTTCATCTTCACCAATTGGTACACTTTCATGAGGAATATTAGGGATGGATAGCATGATTTGCTCCAGCTGTGCATTAACTTGTTTTAATTCACTATCTAAAACAGCAATTTTGTCGCCTACCTCACGCATTTCATTAATGGCAGGCTCAGCATCTTGCTTTTCTCGCTTTAATACGGAGATTTGTTTGGATACTTCATTTCGCTTCGCTTTTAATTGTTCTGTTTCAGAGATGAGTTGACGACGTTTTTCATCCAATTCACCAAAGTGATCTAGTTCTGATAAATCCTCACCACGATGTTGTAACTTCTGTTTTACTTCTTGAAAATGATGACGTAAATATTTCATATCCAGCATATTTACTGCCTCCTTATATGAATTAAAAATGAATTTTTCGTTGTATTACTTTTATCAACATGATACATAGCTTACCAACACAAAAAACTCCCGTCCCTTTAGATTAGGGACGAGAGTTTTACCCGCGTTGCCACCCTGATTGAAGAACACATATTTATGCTCTTCCAGCTTATCGTGATAACGGCACGAACCGGGTTTATTTACTCTATCAAAGTGTTCGATAAACCAGTTCAAGGATGGATTCATAGCTGTTTTACATCGATTTCCACCAACCACCGACTCTCTACTGAAAAACAAACTACTACTATTTCCTGTCAATACTGTTGGATGTCTTCTTATTATCTTCTATCATAGCCGATTTTTTATACATATGCAACTGGCATAAATAAATTATTGTTTGGCTTGAGCTACCATATCCATAAAATAGGAAATTAACCGCTGGTCATCCGTTAGTTCTGGATGAAAGGCTGTAGCTATAAATGGTCCTTGACGAACAGCGACAATATGTTCTTCATACGTAGCAAGAATTTCCACATCGTCTCCTACCTCCACTACATATGGCGCACGAATAAACACTGCACGAAAGTCGTTCGCGATAGCAGGCACGTTGATTTCTGCCTCAAAACTTGCCACTTGACGACCAAATGCATTCCGGGCAACTGTCATATCAATGAGACCTAGATGCGCTTTTGCTTGTCCCTGAATCGATTTAGCCATGATAATCATTCCAGCACATGTGCCAAAAATTGGTTTACCTTGACGTGCAAAATCTTGAATGGCCGTGAAAAGTCCATAGCTATCCATTAACCGTCCAATAGTCGTGCTTTCACCACCTGGCAAAATTAAACCATCTATTTCCGCTAACTGTTCTTTTCTTTTTATCTCTATTGCCTGAGCATCACATGCTTGAATACATCGAATATGCTCACGAACTGCTCCTTGCAATGCCAGTACACCAATCGTTGTCATAAGAAAATGCCTTCTTCCTTACTCGCTGCGATCTTGCATCCGATCATGAGCCTCAATCGTTCCCATATCAAGACCCTTCATCGCCTCTCCAAGATCTTTGGATAATTCTGCGATTAATTTATAATCCTGATAATGTGTTGTTGCTTCAACAATGGCTTTTGCAAATTTAGCTGGATTTGCTGATTTAAATATACCAGAGCCTACGAATACACCATCAGCTCCTAATTCCATCATAAGTGCTGCATCACTTGGAGTAGCAATACCTCCTGCTGCAAAGTTAACAACAGGTAGTCGACCTTCTTCACGAATCTCGAGTAATAATTCAAATGGCGCACCGATTTCCTTTGCATATGTCATGACCTCATCACGAGACATTGCTGTTAACATACGAATTTCTGACTGCACCTGACGCATATGGCGTACAGCTTCTACAATGTTCCCTGTACCAGGTTCTCCCTTCGTTCGCAGCATAGAAGCGCCCTCTCCAATACGACGGGCAGCTTCGCCAAGATTTCGGCATCCACAAACAAACGGAACTGTAAAATCTGATTTATTAATATGATAAATATCATCAGCAGGGGTTAAGACTTCACTTTCATCAATATAGTCCACACCCATTGCTTCTAGCACGCGAGCTTCCGTAATGTGCCCAATCCGTGCCTTTGCCATTACTGGAATGGATACTGCTCCAAGTACTTCCTCTGTAATAGTCGGATCTGCCATTCGAGCGACCCCACCGGCTGCCCGAATATCGGAGGGCACACGTTCCAGTGCCATAACGGCTACTGCTCCTGCTTCCTCAGCAATTTTCGCCTGCTCTGCGTTGACAACATCCATAATGACGCCGCCTTTTTGCATTTCTGCCATGCCGCGTTTTACACGGTCTGTTCCTATATTTGACAAAGCTATCTCCCCCTAATCTTATTCTCATCACATGTTCTTAGAATAAACCTTTAATCCAGTCTACCACTGTATGGAATAGATCAGCAAAGAAATCACCTATTGCACTCATTGTTAACATAAACCAATTGGATTTCTCGACAGCGCTATCGGTTACGATATCTACTGTGCTATTACTATCTTTGGTGATGTATCCATAGTCATTTTCACCTTTATAAGTAATTTGCGCTGTGCCGATTTTTTCACCTTTTTTAACAGGGGCGGTTAATTCACCATCTTTATTCAATTTGTCTTTATCAATCGTATATTCTATTTCATATAAATCTTTCTCATCTGGTTTAATCGGTAAAGTTACAGATTCTGCGATCGATATACGCACATCATCTTTTTTTCCTTTTGCTACTGGAAGAGTGGCTTTATCTTCCAGTTGATATCCAGCAGGGAAAATTTCCGTGCCTTCAAATTTTTGAAAACCATAATCTAATAATCTAGCAGTTTGTTCAAAGCGCTTTGGTTCACTTTCTGTTTTCATCACAACAGATATTAAGCGACGATCTCCCTTTTTGGCAGTTCCAGTAAAAGTATACCCTGCTAAATCTGTATAACCTGTCTTTAAACCATCTACGCCTTCATAATAGAACTGTTTTAAATTAGACGTCTCATGCGGCAGCATCCAATTTATATTTCGAAGCTCCTGACCATCAAAATTCACAGTCGGCTTGCTTGAAATTTCCAACGCCTTTGGATAATCTTGAATAAGATGGTAGGCTAGTAAAGCAGCAGATTTTGCAGAAAGGTAATTTACTCCATTTGGGTCTGTCCCTTTTGGATGATTGTCTCCTAACGATTCATTTTCAATCCCAGTTGAATTGACAAATTCAAAATCCTTGAGTCCCATCTCTTCGCCTTTTTTATTCATTAATTTGACGAATTCTCCTTCTGAACCTGCAATAAGCTCAGCAAGAGCAATGGAAGCCGCATTATCCGAGTAAATCGCCATAGCATGATAGAGATCTTTTACCTTATACTCCTTCGCTTGCTTCAATCCAATTCCGGAGAAAGTTGAATCTGCTGAAATGCTGTATGGGTAGTCGCTAATTTGTGTTGTTGTATCCCAGCTGATTTGACCTTTTTCAACAGCTTCCCATACTAAATACTCTGTCATCATTTTGGTCATACTAGCTGGAGGAAACAATTTATCTGCATTTTTAGCAAATAGAATTTTCCCTGTATTTGCATCTACCAAGATAGCAGATTCTGCTTCAAGATCTACTTCTGCAGCTTGAATTGATAATGGCTGTACTGCTATGAAAAACACCATTACAACAGCTGCTAGAAAAATGAAGAAACTTTTTTGAATAACATGTTTCACTTTCTTGTACCCCCAACTGTAGTTTAACCTTTTTCTCTATAAGTGGATGTCCAAAAAGTTTGCTGCCGATATGGTTGACAGTATTAATTATGTACAGCGATTCTACTATCAACAGTAACCTTGCTAGATCCCTTACCCATCATATCGGTCTTTCTTTTTTGAACATACACATAAAAAATAGCGTACACATTTATTCGTGCACTTAGATATTTTACCATATTAAAAGATAAAAAAATAGATGGGGATGTATCCCACATCTATTTTTTTGTTTCTATCTTCATAACAGACTGTTCAAAAAAATGTATGAATAATGACGCATCGACGTTTCTATTTACCCATTTTTGCGTTCTTTGGAAATAGATTATCCCTTTTCCTGCGTAAAAATGGGTTTTCAAGGATACCTATACTTATAATGATCATGTATCTGTATGACATATAAGATCTTCTACTAAAATCGCCCACGTCTTGTGAGCAATCATAGAAATCAATACATCATTGGACAAGCGCGATACTCAAAGTTTCACCGCTAACCCAATATCACAAAGACAGACGGGTAGTATAGACACCTGAACAGGAGAACAAAGGCGCGGGGTTACCCTTTTAGCAACGTAGCGAATGGAACGAATCAACTAAAGTTTTAGGAAACATGCCACTAAAACAGGGGATGCCGACGCCCGAGCGGCAAGCCCGTTTTTAGTCGTTCTTCATCTTAGAGACGAACCGATGAGACCTTCTCGTAGGGCTGTTTTCGTGAAGTCGCTTCGTGGCTGGCTCATGCGTTGCCCGTGGCTATTCGGTTATTTCGTTATCTACAAGCACCTCATTTTATACTTTCTTATCTGTCAAGAAAAACTCCGTCAGCACTACATTGCACACTAAAAAGTGTTTTTCTTTTTATGGACGCTCGAGTCTTTAGCTGAACTTGATCCTTTTTACCTCGTTTTTGTTTACGTACTTATACAATATAGTTTGGTGCTTCTTTGGTAATTTGCACATCATGTGGATGACTTTCCCTTAAACCGGCATTTGTAATTCGTACAAATTGTGCATCCTGACGTAATTTTTCAATCGTCGGCGTACCGCAATACCCCATACCAGAACGAAGACCACCGACTAATTGATGGATGGTGTCTGCTAGCGGTCCTTTATAAGCTACTCGACCTTCAATCCCCTCAGGGACAAGCTTTTTAACTTCTGAATCCTCTTGGAAATAACGATCCTTAGAGCCTGCCTTCATTGCCCCTACAGATCCCATTCCTCGATAGACCTTATATTGTCTGCCTTGAAAAATTTCTGTTTCTCCAGGGCTTTCGGTAACCCCTGCAAACATACTTCCAAGCATAACAGCATGTGCTCCTGCTGCTAAAGCTTTTACAATGTCACCTGAGTATTTAATGCCCCCATCTGCAATAACAGGTACACCATATGCTGCTGCAGCTTTTGCACAATCATAAACGGCAGTAATTTGTGGAACACCGACACCGGCTACAACTCTTGTCGTACAAATCGACCCAGGACCAATTCCTACTTTAATAATGGAGGCTCCAGCTTCAATTAAGGCTTCTGTTGCTTCCGCTGTTGCCACATTTCCAGCAATAATATCCAAATCTGGATACATCCTTCTCACTGCTTTTACTTGTTCAATTACCCCACTAGAGTGTCCATGGGCGGTGTCAATCACAATTACATCTACACCTGCTTCAACAAGCTTTTCAATCCGTTTCATAGCGTCTCCAGTAACACCTACTGCAGCTCCAGCTAATAACCTACCTTGTGCATCCTTTGCAGCATTAGGAAATTCAATTACCTTTTCAATATCTTTAATAGTAATAAGTCCTTTTAATATTCCGTTTCCATCTACTAGTGGAAGCTTTTCAATCTTATATTGTTGCAGAATTTTTTCCGCTTCCTCTAAAGTGGTACCAACTGGAGCAGTCACAAGCTGTTCACTTGTCATAACATCGGAAATAGCTATCGAATAATCTTGGATAAAACGGAGATCACGATTCGTTAAAATACCTACCAGCTTCTGTTCTTCAACATTATTTACAATTGGTACTCCAGAGATGCGAAATTTCCCCATCAGATGTTCTGCATCATATACTTGGTGCTCCGGGGTCAAAAAGAATGGATTTGTAATAACGCCGCTTTCAGAACGTTTCACGCGATCCACCTGTTCCGCCTGTTCTTCAATGGACATATTTTTATGAATGATCCCGATACCGCCTTGACGAGCCATCGCGATGGCTAAGCTTGCCTCTGTCACTGTATCCATTCCTGCGCTCATTAGTGGTGTATGCAATTTGATTTTATCCGTTAGTTTTGTGCTTACATCCACATCCTTTGGTAATACTTCGGACTTGGCCGGCACCAATAACACATCATCAAATGTTATACCTTCTTTAGCAAACTTATCTTCACGCATCCGTTATCCTCCTTTTTTAGATTTAAAATTGTAACCTGTTTCCTGTGCATAACCATATGTGATGAAAAATCACATGTATGGTATATCCGTACTTAGACAAACTAATAGTAAAGCTATTTTTATATACGATACGCCAATAGAGCGGCTTTTTCAACCCAATTTTAATGGAAATAAAAAGTAAATGGATTCAAAATTTTTGCACAGTTATGAGGTTGTTTCATATGAGTATAGAGAATGTTTTTTTAAGATATTTACAATCACAGCAGACCGTCCAATCCTATTTGCATCATTGCTATGTGCAACACAATGTGGCAGATGCGGAAATGAAGAGTTATGAAAATTGTAACGCCTTTCTCTATTACTTGGATCACGGGAAACGTTTTTATACGCAAGGGGGGAAATCTGAACCATTCATGCAACCAATTCTGTATTTTTATGGAATGGTTCATCTAATTAAGGCTTGCTTGTTGACAAGGCGACCTGAATACCCAGAATCTACCAACCTGCTAGCTCACGGCGTGACAGCAAGGAAAAAGAAGAAAAAAAATTACCGTTTTCTGTATGATGAAGTAAAAATACAGCATAATGGACTATTCCCATATTTTTCAGAGCACTTATATCAGCAACGTATTCCTTTTGAAAAACGCAGCATGCAAGGGTTGCTGGCTCTTATTCCAGAAATGCAAGCTCTTTTTCAATTGGATCACCACCCACATTTAGTTGCGGTAGGAAGACTTTCATCGCCGCTGTTTGAATTCCCAATTAGTCTGTTGGATAACTACCATCTAACGGAAACTGCTTTTATTCAGCGCATTCGGACTTATTTGCCGCCGATTAAATATATAGACTCAGATCAGCAAATGATTCGTATGGAGGTAGAACATCCTATTACGAAACCGCACGGCCCTTTTTTTATGCATCAGCAATCAAAACAATTATTTTTTCCAATCCATCGGGAAGACTATTTACCGATTCATGAAGTGATGGTTCACTATTTGATACTTTACAATTTAAGTATGCTTGGTCGTTATGAAACAGAATGGTGGGGCGATCTCTTTGTCAATAAACCTGATACCGATTTTCCATATATTATGCAATTCCTACAAGTAACGGCTTATAAAATACCTTATTTATTGACCGCTGAATTATATAAGCAAAAGCGTGATTTTAGTTAGTTCATGCATGTAACTGCAGTCAGAAGATAATGATGCTTCATTTCAAAAGCGAATGGCGTAGTCATTTTTTTTGTTCCGGAAATAGATATAGACTCCTACGGGAGGAAAGGCATCGGTGAGACGACGGCCGTCCGTTAGCGTGATGAGGCTCAAAAGCCGCTCGGCGGAACGACGACAAAAGATTTAATTCGAAATGTCATCGCGATCGCCATGGATGGAGGATAAAAGCGTTCCTGAAATAGCTAAGGCAATCCGTGAATTGTTATGAATCCTTTTCACAGCGCCGAGCAGAAGTCATCGCACATACTGAAACCGTGTCAGCTTCCAATTATATATTTCCGGAGCGAGTTAAAGTATCATTCATCGATTTTACTTTAATAAATATGCTTTTGTCTCCGTTTTCTTTCTACTACGTGGGAACCTTAGTGGAAAGCGTGAGCTCCAGTTGTAAGTGAACTATCCAACTTTGTTTAAAGACCTTTAAGGTCATACCGTTATCAGGCTAACCAATTGGTAGGGGATGAAGAACGCTCCTTATTCAATTACAATAATTCTTCAATAAATAGCTGTGGATGATTTTCTAAAGCAATAATTTGCTTATTTTCATCTAAGCGAACCATGGGACGCGTCGGTTTATGGCGATCGGTAAATACGATTTCTGCTAATTTTTGATTGGATAGCCTTACCTTTGTCCCAATGGAAAAATGAGTCATGATTTGGATAAATGATTGAATGGTTTCTGGATCAAGTTTGCTGAATTGTTCTTTTTGCAGTACTTCTATCACTTGAAATGGGGACTGCTTTTGCTGGTACCATCGTTCGCTTGTCATTGCATGATACGTGTCGCAAACAGCAATAATACGTGCATAACGGTTAATTTTTCCTTCTGTTAATCCTGATGGATAACCACTACCATCCAGGCGTTCATGGTGCTGTAAAATAGCCTGTTTTATTTCTGATTTCAAAATAGGTAGTTTTTTTGTTAATCGATAGGAGTACGTTGGATGCTTTTTTACTTCTTCGATTTCTACTTCACTTAGCGTTGACTTTTTTTGAACTATTTCTGGAGAAATACGAGCCATTCCACAATCACTTAACAAAGCTCCTAAGCCTATTTGCAGCCATTCTCCTTTTGGGTAGCCTGATTTATATGCTACATACGCTGCTAAAATAGCCATCGCTATATGGTGATGATATAAATAATCTTCTTTTTTAGCATATTGATGTAACTTAAATACAAACTTATTAACTTCTTCCATTTTATCTAATATTGGTAAAAATAAAGCCCGTACCTCTGTAATATTAACCCCGGCACCGTTCTGCCATGTAGCAAACATTTTTTTATATTGGTGCACAATATAATGATAATGCCTTTCAAAAGAAGTGGCAGGTTGTATGGATTGTTCTGTTTTCTCATTATCATTACGCCATGTTTCACCACTAGCCTTTTTCGGAGAAACATCTACTGTTTCAATTAAAAATTTATGCAGGACCGTAATATGTTCCTCCGTAATCACTGTATTTTTAAGAATTAATGGACGTTGTGATTTTCCTTTTACATCCCGAAGCAAGACGCAGCCTGGCGACAATTCATTGGATTTCACCCGCATGTGGAACTCCCCCTCCCAAATGAGTAAAGTTCATGTATCTTTATAATACATGTAACGCATATATAACTGGCAGCAAGACCTGCCTTTCTATTCTGTAATGTTGTACCCCTGATGGAAAATCGTGTGATCTAACGGTATGTCCAGAAACCTTTAAGGGTCCTCTCGATAATAACAATTCCTAGGATGAAAAAAGCCAAACTAATTGTTATATGTAATCGCTTTTACAATAATTTAAATGAAGGGTACATGCATGAACGGAGGGCATCCGAAGCCCTCCATTTGCAATTTTATTTACACATCATAAATGGTTCGTTAGCCACCGCATCAGCATTTTATTCATTACTACTTTCTGGCTCTTCTGATGCTTCTTTTTCATGATCTATAATTTCTTGTTCCTCTTCGTCCTCATCTGGATCAATCCGAGCAACCGTTGCTACTTCTTCCTCATCATGCAAACGAATTAACCGAACCCCCATCGTATTTCTACCTGTTATCGATATACTTTCTACAGGAATACGAATGAGCACACCTGCAACCGTAATTAACATCAAATCTTCTTCTCCAGACACTGCCTTCACTGCTACGACATGTCCCGTTTTTTGGGTTAAATTACAAGTAAAAATTCCTTTTCCGCCACGATTCGTAATCCGATATTCTGATTCTGGTGTCTGCTTACCAAAACCTTTATTGGTTACATGGAGAATTTTTGCATCCTCTTGTAGGATTTCCATAGAAACAACTTCATCATCTTCTCGTAGCGAAATTCCTTTTACACCGGCTGCATTTCTTCCCATAGGACGGACTTGCTTCTCAGGAAAACGAATAAGGTAGCCATTTTTCGTCGCAATCATAATATCCTTTGTTCCGTCCGTTAAACGAACCGATATAAGCTCATCTTCTTCACGAAGACCTACCGCTATTAACCCGCCTTTGCGGATGTTTGCAAATTGTGCTAAGGACGTACGTTTCGAAATACCATGCTTCGTTGTAAAGAATAGAAACTGGTCATTCCGATAGTCATTAACAGAAATTACTGCATTGACCCATTCCCCTTTTTCAACTTGCAAAAGATTAATAATTGGTATCCCTTTCGCCGTTCGACTAAATTCAGGAATCTCGTACCCTTTCGCTTTGTATACTTTTCCTTTATTGGTAAAGAATAAAATCGTATCATGGGTAGAAGTGGAAACGAGGTGTTCAACAAAATCATTCTCATTCGTTCCCATTCCTTGTATCCCGCGGCCACCGCGTTTTTGCGTACGATACGTGGAGGAAGGAAGACGTTTAATATAACCTTGATGGGTTAACGTAATGACAATATTTTCTTCTGGGATTAAATCCTCATCCTCAAAGAAATCACTACCACCAATGATTATTTCACTACGTCGATCGTCATTAAAACGTTCTTTAATTTCGGTAAGCTCCTCACGGATGATTTCTAATACTTTTTCTTCATCTGCAAGAATCGCTTTTAATTCTTCAATTAGTTTCTTTAATTCCTTATATTCATCTTCAATTTTTTCCCGTTCCAAACCAGTTAAACGTTGTAAACGCATATCCAAAATAGCTTGCGCCTGCTTCTCAGATAAATCAAACCGCTCCATTAATCCGTTACGAGCTACATCTGTTGTCTTGGAGTTACGAATAAGCGTTATAACTTCGTCTAAATGATCTAACGCAATACGCAATCCTTCCAAAATATGTGCACGAGCTTCTGCTTTACGTAATTCAAATGCTGTTCTGCGTTTAATAATCACTTTTTGATGTTCTAAATAATGTTCAAGACATTGTTTTATGGTTAACACCTTTGGACGTCCACCTACAAGTGCTAACATATTAATGCCAAACGTTGTTTGCAATGCTGTATGCTTGTATAAATTATTTAATACAACATTCGCATTGGCATCACGCCTAAGCTCGATAACTACTCTTAATCCTTCACGGTCTGATTCATCACGCAAATCCGTAATTCCATCAATCCGTTTATCTCGAACAAGCTCGGCAATTTTTTCGATCAATTTCGCTTTGTTTACTTGATATGGTAATTCTGTAGCAATAATTCTTGGTTTACCATTTGCTGTTTCCTCAATTGTAACTTTTGCACGAATGGTAATCGAGCCTTTACCTGTTTCATACGCTTTGCGAATACCACTACGGCCAAGAATCTGTCCCGCTGTTGGGAAGTCAGGACCATGAATATAGTCCTCCATCAGTTCTTCAATAGTTATATCAGGTTCTTTACTTAAGGCAAGTACAGCATCAATCGTTTCTCCTAAATTATGCGGTGGGATATTCGTTGCCATACCTACAGCAATACCAGAAGCACCGTTGACTAATAAATTAGGAAAGCGAGCAGGGAAAACAACTGGTTCTTTTTCCGAGCCGTCATAGTTATCGGTATAATCAATTGTGTCTTTATTAATATCTCGTATTAATTCCATGGAGATTTTTGACATTCTTGCTTCTGTATAACGCATGGCTGCTGCTGAATCACCATCAACTGAACCAAAATTCCCGTGTCCATCTACTAGCATATTCCGATAGCTAAAATCCTGTGCCATCCGCACCATTGCTTCGTAAACAGCCGAGTCACCATGTGGATGATATTTACCAATTACCTCTCCGACAATACGTGCCGATTTTTTATACGCTTTATCTGCATGCATGCCTAAATCATTCATTGCATATAATATTCTTCGATGTACAGGCTTTAATCCATCACGGACGTCAGGCAATGCACGAGAAACAATAACACTCATTGCATAATCCAGAAACGATGTACGCATCTCTTGTCCGAGATTAATTTCCTGTACTTTTGGACGTTGTTGATCCGCCATTTTACGACTACCTCCATTTACTCATCTATCCAAACAGAATTTCATTTACCATTGAGTTCCGAGCCATTTCATCAAGCCTATCATTGGCCTATAAAAAGTAAATTTGGTTTATAAATTGCTAGCCTATATATCCAGATTTTTCACATACTGTGCATTTTCCTGAATAAAGTTTCGTCTCGGCTCTACTTTATCTCCCATTAGCACATCAAATATTTGATCAGCATCAATAGCATCAGATAATTCAACTTGCAGTAATGTGCGTGTATCGGGGCTCATTGTTGTTTCCCAAAGCTGCGTTGCGTTCATTTCCCCAAGCCCTTTATAACGCTGTAATCCAGGCTTAGGAGTCTTTGGCAATTCCGCTAATGTTTGCTCCATTTCTTTGTCGTTGTATGCATAACGAACAGTTTTTCCTTGTTGAATTTTATAAAGCGGCGGCTGTGCAATGTATATATAACCATGCTCAATTAACGGTCGCATATAACGATAGAAGAAGGTGAGTAGTAATGTGCGAATATGAGCTCCATCCACGTCAGCATCTGTCATCAAGACAATTTTATGATAACGTGCCTTGGTGATGTCAAAGTCTTCGCCAATGCCTGTCCCTAGCGCTGTAATAATCGAGCGTACTTCATTGTTGGATAGAATTCTATCTAAACGGGCTTTCTCCACATTCAAAATTTTTCCCCTTAATGGTAAAATAGCCTGAAAATGGCGATCTCGCCCTTGCTTCGCTGAACCACCAGCGGAGTCACCCTCAACGATGTACAATTCACTAATAGATGCATCCTTAGATGAACAATCTGCTAATTTACCAGGTAAGTTGGAGACCTCTAAAGCACCTTTTCTGCGTGTTAATTCACGAGCTTTTTTAGCTGCATCACGGGCTCTTGATGCCATTAGCCCTTTTTCTACGATTATTTTAGCTACGGTTGGATTTTCAAAGAGAAACTTTGAAAATAACTCACTAAAAATAGAGTCAGTTACAGTTCGAACTTCACTATTACCTAACTTTGTTTTCGTTTGACCTTCAAACTGAGGATTCGGGTGTTTTATCGAAACGATCGCTGTCAATCCTTCACGGACATCCTCACCAGACAGATTCGGATCAGTTTCTTTAAATAAATTATTTTTTCTCGCGTAATCATTTATCACACGTGTTAATCCTGTTTTAAACCCAGATTCATGCGTACCACCTTCGTACGTATGAATATTATTGGCAAATGAATATAAATTGCTCATAAAGCCGTCGTTATACTGGATCGCTACTTCTACAGAGATTCCTTGCTCTTCACCTTCTGCGTAGAAAGGTTCATGTAATACTTCTTTTGTTTGATTGATAAATTCTACATAAGAACAAATACCACCCTCATAACAATAGCTGACGGGTTCTGTTTCGTTACGGTTGTCTGCAATGGTAATGGTAAGTCCTTTATTTAGAAATGCTAGCTCACGTAACCGCTGTGCTAATGTATCAAAATTATACTCTGTTGTTTCATCAAAAATAGATGGATCTGGTGTGAAATGCACTACCGTACCAGTAATGTCTGTTTCACCAATGACTTTAATTTCCCCTTGTGGAACACCTTTCTCAAACCTTAAGAAATGAATTTTATTGTCGCGATGAACAGAGACTTCTAAGCTTGAGGAAAGCGCATTTACAACAGAAGCACCAACACCATGAAGTCCTCCAGAAACCTTATAACCACCACCGCCAAATTTCCCTCCAGCGTGAAGTACAGTCATAATGACTTCTAAAGCTGGTCTACCTGTTTTTTTCTGAATATCAACAGGGATGCCACGTCCATTATCTTTAACCGTAATGCTATTGTCTTTTTCGATAGTCACTTCAATATGATCACAATAACCGGCTAAAGCTTCATCAATACTATTATCCACGATCTCCCATACAAGATGGTGCAACCCCTTTTCACTTGTAGAACCAATGTACATTCCAGGTCGTTTTCGTACAGCTTCCAAACCCTCTAAAACTTGTATTTGGTCTGCATCGTACGCCTGTTCCTTCATGACTTTATCTTCCATTGACATGTTTTCACTTCCATTTCTATACTTCTTCCGATTCCAATTCCTTTATATCGTCTGAAAAATCATCAAGCTTACTGATCGTTGAAATCATACTCGCTCTTTTCTTCAACGTGGATACAGACAAAGAGCTATAATAAATTTGATCTTTCGTTATCATGATGGACTTTGCTTCTTCTTGTGGACCTTTTATTTTATGATTTGTATAAGCTGCTGACATGAATTCCTCCATAATCGTCGATGATGAAATTAAATGATAATCAATAATGGCAATAACATCATTGGAATGTATAACATAATCATTTCCAATATGAATAAACATGACGATACCCCCGTATTTATGTTTCTACTTTTCCATCTTTCACACGAAAAATAGTAGCTTGATTCAATGTTTCATGGTGGATACCATCAACACTTGTTGTTGATACGAAGGTTTGCACCTTTCCATGAATCGTTTGTAATAAATGCGATTGACGATAATCATCTAATTCACTTAATACATCATCAAGCAGTAAAACCGGATATTCTCCAACTTCGTTATAAATCAATTCTATTTCTGCTAATTTAACAGATAAGGCAGTTGTGCGCTGTTGACCTTGTGAACCATATATTTGTACATCTTTACCATTCACATAAAATAGCAGATCATCACGGTGGGGACCAATTAGCGTAGTTCCACGATCAATCTCTTTCTCTTCCATATCAATAAATTTCTGACTATATATATCTGCTATTTTTCCCTTCTTTGCTGTTTCTGATACTTCTATTGTTGGAGAATAGGCAATATCTAAGGTTTCCAAATTACGACTTATGCCATAGTGAATTGGCTGAGCCCATTTTCTTAGTAAATTCAAAAAAACAAACCGCCTTTCTAATAAAGTTGCGGCATGTTCAATAAGTTGATCGGTTAAAACGTGCAACATCGTTCGATCCTGATTAGATTGTCGCTGTAACTGTTTTAATAGATGGTTTCGCTGTTTAAGGATCTTTTGATATTGTCCTAAGTGATAAATATAACGTGGTTGAATTTGACCTAGCTCCATATCCATAAATCGACGGCGAATTTGTGGTGCTCCTTTGACAAGGGTCAGATCCTCTGGAGCAAACATTACTACATTAAACGCTCCTATATAATCACTTAACCTTTTTTGCTCTATTCGGTTTAATTTTGCTTTTTTTCCCTTTGCTGAAATAACAATTTCCAGCGGAAAGGATTGCTTTCGTTTGGAGACACTACCTTCTATTTTAGCATATTCTTCTTCCCATTTAACTAGTTCCTTTTCCCTAGGTGTGCGGTGGGATTTTGTAAATGCTAACAGGTAGATCGCCTCCATTAAGTTTGTTTTTCCTTGTGCATTTTCGCCTATGATCACATTGATAGTGTGATCAAACGTAATATCTAGACTTTCATAATTCCGATAATTTTTTAATTGGAGTTGTTGTATATGCATGTTTCATCCTCTTTTAATACAGGGAATAATTCATCTAGCGGGTATTTCAAAGTCTCACATGATTAAGAACTAACTCTCGTTATTTTCATGAAAGGTTCAAAAGCTTGTGTGTACCAATTTTGGAGAGAAGCCAGCTTCTATTTTTAGCATTGGCATGTTAGCGAGAAAAAGGCTGATTTTTATACTTTTATCCTTCTTTTGCTTGTTCGACTTGAAAACAACCAACTTCACCAATTTCCACCATGTCGCCATTATATAATTTCCTTCCGCGGCGATGTTCACGCTCTCCATTTACGAGTACACCAACATCTTGTAAATAGGCTTTCACCATACCGCCGGACTCTAAAATATTAATTAGTTTTATAAATTGACCCAATTGGATATATTCTGTTTGGATCTTTATTTTTTCACACATCTATATCACTCGTTTTCATTTTTTTAAAAGGGGTTTCCATTTTGTTATAAGTTAGGAAACTATAAAATGAGGTGCTTGGGAATAACGAAATAACCGAATAGCCACGTCCGGCGCATGATTCCAGCAACGATGCAACTTGAGAAATGCGCCCTCCGCTAAATCATCACCGGTTCACCTCTAAGAGGAAGGCCGACTAAAAATGGGCTTGTCGTCGAGACGTCGGCATACCCCTGTTTTAGTGGCATGATTCGTAAAACTTTAGTTGATTCGTTCCATCTAATTTAATTAAATGCAATGACGTTCAATCACTCATATTCCTATTTTACTAAAGATTTGCCTATAAGGAAAGGCATCCTACTTCTTTTTTGAAAGAAACACTGTATCGAGCCTTAAATACGTTTTAAGAAGCTGTTTTTGCGTATCCTTTCGTAGGGATGTTTTTAATTAAGATAAGAAAGTGTAAATCGAAGTGCTTGGAGATAAAGAAATAACCGAATAAGCCACGTCCAGCGACTTCACGAATCTCCCTACGATAAGTCATCATTAGTTGTAGCTAAGAGGAAGGCCGACTAAATACGGGCTTGCCGCTCAGGCGTCGGCATACCCCTGTTTTAGTGGCATGATTCCTAAAACTTTAGTTGATTCGCTCCAGTCACTACGTTGCTAACCGGGCGCTTGCGCCTTTGTTCAAAAAGTTTCTTCTATAACCATCAGTCTGTTGTCACTCCACTACCAGCATTTCTTCAATAATTTTTTTATAAATATGAATAATGAGAATGGGATATAAAAACTCCCCCCTTAGTTAAAACAGATTTTTTATTTTTTAATCTGTCACCTTAAGGGGGGATAGCATCATAAAAAATTCTCATCATCGCTAAGTCAAAATATTTTGCTTTCCGCATGTACAGTCTCAGGCAGCAAAATTATTTTTTGAGGTATCTTCCGCTGTTTTCTATAGGATTCTATATTATTTGCCAACCAATAAAAACTTGCGTATACGCAATTGGTGATGCTATTGTTCGTTTTTTATCAGTCGTTCTAGTGATATAACAGCATTTTTTTAATGAAATGGCTAAATATTTAATACGTCCGTACTGGTAAAATAAGCTGCAAAATGGAATCATCTTCTACAGGCTGGATAATAAATGGACGCATTGCGCCAGTAAAGGCAATTTTTACTTCTTCATAATCGATTACTTTTAATGCGTCAATCATATATTTTGAACTAAACGAAATTTTTAGATCCTCGCCTTCCATCGAGGACATAGACACTTCTTCTGTTACATTTCCAATCTCCGGATGGTTACTCGTTATTTCCACCCGGTTGTTTTCTTTTGTTGTTAAGCGAACAACGTTATTACGCTCCTCTTTTGCTAATAAAGAGGCTCGATCAATCGTATGCAATAAATCCTTTGTCCTTACATTTAAAACGGTTTTACTTTGTTCTGGAATTAAACGTGATGTTTCTGGGTAATTTCCATCTAGCAATCTGGATAAAAATTGTAAATGCTTTGTCCGGAATAAAATTTGGTTACTCGTTACGCTGATTTGAATTTTTTCTTCGCTATCATCAATTATTTTGTTTAATTCATTTAGGCTTTTACCTGGAACTACAACATTAGAGAATTCATTGGTCGTTTCTGTTACTGGAACTGTCCGTGAAGCTAACCGATGACTGTCAGTAGCAGAAAAAGTGAGCGTTTGATCGGTCAATCTCATATTCACTCCAGTTAAAATAGGTCTTGTTTCCATGCTTGAAACAGCAAAAACAGTTTGCTTAATGAGGCTTTTTAAAAGATCAATTGGTATTTCGAAACTATCATCCGTTTGCAATTTAGGGAGTTGTGGGTATTCTTCAGCATCTTGTCCATTTAAGTTAAATTTTGCTTTGCCAGATTTAATCGTTACTTTTAAATTTTCATCTACTTCAATTTCAACCGTTTGTTCTGGTAGTTTGCGAACGATATCTGGAAAATATTTGGACTGTAAAACGATATTTCCCTCTTCAATATGATCTACATGAACGATTCCATCTTCTTCTGCTGGAATATAAGATTCTATGGAAATATCAGAGTCACTACCAGTAAGCGTGATCCCATCCACTCTTGCTTCCAATTTAATACCCGTTAAAATAGGAACAACCGTACGAGACGAAATAGCCTTCATCACGTTTTGAACAGCTGCCATCAATTGATCTCGCTGAATAATAAATTTCATATACTTGATCCTCCTAATGGAAGTTTACTATGCATTTGTTAATAGGTTTAACTTTTTTCTGTATCCATGCATATATTTAATTATTTTTAATAAAAACAGTAATAATAGTAATAAGGCTTGTTGATATGTGGATAACTACTAAATAAGTAATTAAGGCAAGTTATTCACATGTGGATAATGTGTACATAAGCAAGCAACACTTGTCCACAGTGTGCACAAGCTAAATTGGGACAACAAATAAAGGTATGCTTATTCTGCAGTTTGGAAATTTTGCATGAAAGCTACTCTGATCTAGGTGGTTGAATCATTTAAAGTGACTTTATTTGTTCTTTAATTTCTTCAATTTCTTTAGCTAATTGTGTATCATTTTCCATCAGTTTTGATATTTTTTCGTGAGCATGTATAACTGTTGTATGATCTCTTCCTCCAAATTCTTCACCAATTTTAGGTAAGGATGCATCCGTCATTTCTCGTGATAGATACATTGCTATTTGCCTCGGGAAGGCAATGGATTTCGTCCGTTTTTTGGCTAGGAAATCTTCTAATCGAACGCTGTATCTTGCGCCTACCGTTTCTTGGATACTGGCAATGGTAATGACTTTTGGTTTATTACTAGGAATAATATCTTTTAAAGCATCTGCAGCTAGGGAAGCATCAATATCTTGGTTAACGAGAGAGGAATAGGCAACGATGCGGATTAAGGCACCTTCCAATTCCCGGATATTCGTATCAATTTGATTGGCAATGTACAACATCACTTCGTTGGGAATGTCTAATCCTTCTGCTTTAGCTTTTTTTGTTAAAATGGCAATTCTGGTTTCTAAATCTGGTGGTGTAATATCTGTAATGAGCCCCCATTCAAATCTTGAGCGCAATCGATCTTCCAGTGTGGGAATTTCTTTCGGCGGACGGTCACTAGAGATAATAATTTGTTTGTTATCATCATGCAATGCATTAAATGTATGGAAAAATTCTTCCTGCGTTGATTCTTTTCCAGCAATAAACTGAATATCATCAATTAACAAAATATCGACATTGCGGTATTTATTGCGAAAATTAACGGTTTTATTATCCATAATTGCGTTAATAAATTCATTTGTAAATTTTTCTGACGATAGATAGACAACTTTTGCGTCTGGATTGTGATCTTGGACATAATGCCCAATTGCGTGCATCAAATGCGTTTTTCCTAATCCAACGCCACCGTAAATAAATAACGGGTTATAAGCCTTTGCTGGTGCTTCAGCTACAGCTAAGGAGGCAGCATGGGCAAATCGATTTCCCGCACCAATAACAAACGTATCAAATGTATATTTGGCGTTTAACATCGATTTTGGATGGTCATTTGCTTTGTTTTCCTTTTCTGTTTCCTTAGCTTCTGTTTCTGTACCAGTATTCGGAATGATAAATTTTGCTTCAATATCAGATCCAGTAATTTCTGTTAAAATCTCCGAAATAAGTCTAGTGTATTGGTTTTCTAACCAATCTCTTGCAAATTCATTTGGAGCTGAAACAATGAGCGTATTTTTGTCTAAAGCTTCTGCTTTTGTGTTTTTTAACCATGTATCAAAGCTAGGCTTACTAATTTTTTCTTCTATTTTTTCAAGTGCTGCTGTCCATATTTCTTGTATATTTTCCAAACAGGAGTTCACTCCTTTCTAATTAAGAATGTGGTTCGTGCATTGATGAGGGATATACAGATAGATTTTTAGCTCTGCGATTAGTCTAATAAAATAGTAGATATTACTGATGTCATCGTACACAGCATACACATGACAGAAAAAGCCTCTCTCAATCTATAAGTGCATGTTCAAAAAAGCAGAAAAAAGGAAAGCGCAGCCCATTATCAGTTCTTACGGAGGGTATGCCAGTCTCCGAGCAACTGAATAACGAAGTGTAATCATAGTTCCTTTTAATACGCTTTAGAACAAATCTCTATAAGATGGAAAGGCATATCAAAATCCAATATAGCAACCTGCAAGCATGTGGATAATTGCGAACAGTAAACAATGGGATTAAGTGTGTTTATAAACGATATCCACATACTTGTTGATAACCTTATGAACGGTACTGTTTATAAGTATCCACATCTTATCCACAAACTGTGAATAAGTGTGATTTTTATTTTTTGTTTTCACAGGTTAAACACAAATATAATACCAGAAAAAAGTAAGAAGTGCAATGGCTTTTCGACACTTATCCACAAAGTCCATAGCTTGTAGACAATTTTTATCCACACCACTATATTTTGTGAATGATTTGTCGATAATTGTTGTGGATAGAAAAAAATAAAAGAAAAATCACTAACAAGGGATGTGGATATCTTTATTCGTGTGCGTCCTATTAATAATCAAAACTATGTAAAGTTGAAAAACTCCAAAAAACTGTAGATATACGTGAAAACTCTCGTAATGAAATACATATTTTCTTTTGCGATGTTTCGTTGAGCGGGAAACGAGGAGCTGTAAATTCGTTGGAAGTAGTTTTTTGCTTGCGAGAAACCCAGGTCTTGCCTCGAAAAACAGTGTATATCTACTCCAAGATGTTGAGAAGCAATCATCTAAACGTACTTTACTTAAATTAAGCCTAATATTTTAGAGAGAAATTGGAGTAGCTTCGTAAATATTTAACACAAACGATTTTAACAACAAGTTGACAGATACACTTATTTTTACGTATAATTACAAAGACTGTCTGATGATGGCTTAAGAAATGGAAAGAATTCATCCCTTAGGGAGGTGCAAGATAAATGAAAAGAACGTTTCAACCAAATAATCGTAAACGTAAAAAAGTACATGGCTTCCGTACACGCATGAGCACGAAAAATGGACGTAAAGTAATTGCTCGTCGTCGTCGTAAGGGTAGAAAAGTCTTGTCAGCATAGGCCACTGAAAATCAGTGGTCTTTTTTCCATGTAACAGGAAAAAATTTTATACAATGAAGTCTATTTGTTTGATGAGTAAGATATGTATGTTTGAATAATAACAATGCAGTGTGGAGATTTACTGTTACCGAAAGCTTGGTGCTAGCCAAGTTTTCTTTACAAAGATAAGAAAGTATAAAATGAGGTGCTTGGAGATAAAGAAATAACCGAATAAGCCACGTCCGGCTCCATCTCCCAGCAACTAGGCGACTTCACGAAATCGCCTTCCGATAAGTCATCTTGGTTCGTGCCTCACCATGATTCCTTTATCTTTAGTTGATTCGTTCCAGTCGCTACGTTGGTAACCGGGCGCTCTGCGCCTTTGTTCACAATAAAGAAAATCCGTTTACATTTAATTTTTGAACAACATATGAAAAAGCATACTTTTGTGTAAGATAAAAATATTGGGATAGATTGCGCCTTACATATATGAGTTAGCTGTAGTCAAGCAGATGAAGTGTTTATTGTAGTAAAGGTGATCACGTTGAGGAAAGAATTTCGAATTAAAAAAAATAATGATTTTCAATATGCGTTTAAAGCTGGAAAATCCTTTGCAAACCGCCAGCTCGTCATTTATTATGTGAAGAGAGAAGGGCAGACGCATTTTCGGATTGGGCTTTCCGTTGGTAAAAAAATTGGCAATGCGGTGACTAGAAATCGCATTAAGCGATATTTACGACAAGCTTTTTTTGAATTACAACATGATATTGCTTATCCGTATGATATCGTCATTATTGCTAGACAACCAGCGAAGCAAATGACCTATTCGGAAATTAAAAAAAGTTTAACGCATTTATTATATAAGGAACAATTGTTAAAAAATCAATAAAATTGATATAGAATCTTCCTTTTATTTAAGTTAAAATAACGGTAGGTAAGAGAAGAACTTGTCTTGTATGGAGTTAGGAGGAAATGTGTTGCGTAAAAAGTTTTGGTTGCTAGTAGGTCTTATAGGTTTACTGGCAATTTTATCTGGTTGTACAGAAGTAAATGAACCAATTACGAAGGAAAGTGAGGGAATTTGGAATTCTTACTTCGTTTATCCAATTTCTTGGCTTATCACCTATTTTGCTGAATTATTTAATGAAAATTATGGATTGGCAATTGTGATTGTAACGATCATGGTTCGTTTACTATTGTTACCGTTAAATGTAAAGCAGCTAAAAAGTTCCAAGGCGATGCAAGATATTCAGCCTAAGCTAAAGGAACTACAGCAGAAATATAGTTCTAAGGATGCGAATACCCAGCAAAAGCTGCAGCAGGAAACGATGGCTTTATTTCAGAAGCACGGCGTAAATCCACTTGCTGGTTGTTTGCCGATCTTTGTCCAAATGCCGATTTTAATCGGAATGTACCATGCGATTATGCGTACGGAAACGATTAAAACACATAGCTTTTTATGGTTTGAATTAGGGCAACCTGACCCATTCTTTATTTTACCATTAATTGCTGGTGGGGCTACATTCTTGCAGCAAAAACTGATGATGGCTGGAAGTCCAGCGGCGCAAAATCCGCAAATGATGGTCATGCTTTATGTAATGCCAATCATGATCGGGGTCTTTGCTATTTTCTTCCCATCTGCATTAGCGTTATACTGGGTAGTAGGAAATATCTTTATGGTTGCTCAGACGTTATTTATCCGTAAGCCGATGATGGCTGCAAATAATGGAGGAGACAAAAAGTGAGAGAAATAACTGCTAGTGGACAAACAGTTGATGAAGCGGTCCAGGCAGCATTAGAGCAGTTAAAAACAACCAGGGACCATGTTGAAGTTAATGTCATTGATGAAGGGAAAAAAGGATTGTTTGGTGTATTTGGTACCAAACGTGCTTACGTTAAAGTAAGAATTGTGGAAAACCAAATTGAAAAAACAGAAAAGTATTTGCTGCAAATCATGAAACAGATGAACGTTTCCGCAACGGTTTGTACGACTGTCGTAGATAATCATGTAACATATGAAGTGACTGGCGACGATATTGCTGTATTAATCGGAAAACGAGGTCAGACGTTAAATGCATTGCAATATTTATTGCATTTAGCGATGAATAAAAATGGCACTGAATTTTACACAGTTACTTTAGATGCGGAAGGGTATCGCAGTCGCCGTAAAGAAACGTTAGAAGCATTGGCAAAAAAAATGGCTGATAAAGCAGTTCGTTTAAATAGAAAAGTGGCTTTAGAGCCAATGCCTGCTTTTGAGAGAAAAATCATTCATAATGTATTGCAAGAAAATGAAGCAATAACCACGTATTCCGATGGTCATGAACCACATCGACATATCGTTATACAACCATAATATAACATTCGTAAATCCTATTTAGTGTAGCATGCTAGGTAGGATTTTTTATCCCGTATATAGGGTGCTGTAAGATTCCCAGGAGCTGGATAATTGTACTATAATAAGCCGTGCAGGATAACTGGATCCCTTCACTGATTAAAGATTCCCTTTATTTTGCTAGCTTAGTTCGCATGTTGAAACTAGCAGTAAGAAAGCCATTTCCATCCTAAAAGGTGAACGTAGCGAAGGCAATTGTAGAGACCAACTGCAAGTCAAATGTCCTATTTTTTATAAAATAAGAAAATATAAAATCAGGTGCTTGTAGATAACGAAATAACATAGCCACGTCCGGCGCATGAGCCCAGCAACGATGCGCCTTTAGAAATGCGCCTACGATAAGTCCTCATCGGTTCGTCACAAAGAGGAAGGCGACTAAAAACGGGCTTGCCGCCCAAACGTCGGCATAACTCTGTTTTAGTGGCATGATTCCTTTACCCCTTAAAAAGGCGTTGTAGACTCCCACGGTCTAAGGTTGGAAAATGTAACCGGAATAAGTCGAAGCGGGAGGCAACAGCAATTAAATCCCCGATTCGTTCAAAGGCCTTTAGGTCATACCTTGATGGAAGGTTTACTTTATTATTCGTTGATTCGTTCCATTTAGCTACGTTGCTAAACGGGCACCCCGCGCTTTTGTTCCACTAAGGAAAGGATAAGATTTTTGGTTTATAGTATAAAAAAACAAAGGCTATCACCATAAAATTTGGTGACAAGCCAAGTTTTTCTAAAAAGTGTCAGGTCATACCCGAAGCGGTACTAATCCAAAATGAAAAAACCTCTCTCTAACGCTATCTAATTGAAATATTCCCGTTATCAAAAAATACTTTAAATCAGCATTTTAGACGAAAATAAATCGTACACGCATTGGGTGCCCGGTTACTACGTGGTTGTGGAAAAAATATTGATATACGATATCCACATGTGAATAACTATTAAATGAATGGGAAAGAAAAATAGGTTGTGGATAACTTTGTTTTGTGATATTCTGTTAAGTTAGTGACGATAAAAAAACGCACTTAAAATAGATATCATATTAACAGGTTGGTAGGTGATTCGTAAATGGAAACAGATACAATTACTGCTATCTCTACACCGATTGGTGAGGGGGCAATAGCAATTGTTCGATTAAGCGGTCCTGAGGCTATTTCCATCACAGCTAATGTTTTTAAGGGGAAAAATTTATTTGATGTGCCTTCGCATACAATCCATTATGGAAAAATTATGGATCCCGAGACAAATGAAATTGCGGAAGAAGTAATGATTTCTGTCATGCGCGCACCGAAAACATTTACACGTGAAGATGTTGTTGAAATTAATTGTCATGGTGGAATGGTTGCGGTTAACCGTGTACTGGAAATTATTTTAAGTAAAGGAGCCCGATTGGCTGAGCCAGGCGAATTTACGAAACGTGCTTTTCTGCATGGTAGAATTGATTTATCGCAAGCAGAAGCAGTGATGGATTTAATTCGCGCTAAAACAGATAAAGCGATGTCAGTTGCATTAAAGCAGATGGATGGACGATTATCCGCCCTCATTCGACGTTTACGTCAGGATTTACTCGAAACCGTGGCACATGTTGAGGTAAACATCGATTACCCAGAATATGATGATGTCGAAGAAATGTCACATGATATGATGCGTACAAAGACGAAAGAAGTGCATCAGGAAATTGTGGAACTGCTGCAAGTGGCGAAGCAAGGGAAAATTTTACGAGAAGGTCTGGCTACAGCAATTATTGGCAGACCAAATGTTGGCAAATCGTCGCTTATGAATACGCTTGTCCAAGAAAATAAAGCAATCGTTACAGAAATTCCCGGTACGACTCGCGATATTATTGAGGAGTATGTTAGTGTAAGAGGTGTTCCGTTACGCTTAGTTGATACAGCTGGTATTCGTGAGACAGAGGATATTGTTGAAAAAATTGGTGTAGAGCGTTCCCGCCAAGTGTTAAAAGAGTCGGATTTAATCTTATTTGTGCTTAATTATAATGAAGTACTATCAGACGAAGATGATAAGTTATTTCAAGCAATTCAAGACTTGGATTATATTGTTATTATTAATAAAACGGATTTAGAACAGAAACTGAATCTAGCTCGCGTTGAAGAACTGGCTGCGGGAAAGCCAATTGTCACCACCTCCTTAATTAAAGAAGAAGGTATTAATGAGCTGGAAGAGGCCATTGCGAAAATCTTTTTTGCTGGAGATATAGATACTGGTGATCTCACTTATGTGTCGAATGTCCGGCATATCCAACTACTCAGACAGGCAAAACAAGCGTTAGAAGATGCAATGGAGGGCTTAGAACTTGGGTTGCCATTAGATATTGTGCAAATAGATGTGACCAGAACGTGGGAATTATTAGGTGAAATCATCGGCGATACAGCAAGTGACAGCCTTATTGATCAGCTATTCTCACAATTTTGTTTAGGAAAATAATTTAATCTAATATTAGAAAGGATGAGACCAATGACTTATGATGCAGGACATTATGATGTAGTCGTGGTCGGTGCAGGACATGCAGGTGTGGAGGCTGGACTTGCAGCTGCCAAAATGGGAGCAAAAACATTAATGCTCACGTTAAATTTGGATATGATTGCGTTTATGCCATGCAATCCTTCCATTGGCGGACCTGCCAAAGGGATTGTCGTGCGTGAAATTGATGCTCTAGGTGGTGTCATGGGTAAAGTAATAGATAAAACGCATATTCAAATGCGCTTATTGAATACAGGAAAAGGACCTGCTGTGCAAGCGCTTCGGGCGCAAGCAGATAAACCTTTATATATTAAAGAAATGAAAAAGATCATTGAAAATGAGAAGAATATTACGCTGCGCCAAGGAATGGTGGATCGATTAATTGTTGAAGATGGTGTTTGCAAAGGGGTTATTACGGAAACAAATGCTGCGTACAGTGCAAAGACAGTCATTATAACAACTGGAACGTTCATGCGCGGAAAAGTCCTTATGGGTGACTTGGAATATGAAAGTGGGCCAAATAATCAACGACCAACGATTAAATTATCCGAAAACCTGGAGGAACTGGGATTTGAAATAACTCGATTTAAAACAGGTACACCTCCACGAGTAAATAGTCATACGATAGATTATTCAAAAACAGAAATACAACCAGGCGATGAGGATCCGCGCAGCTTTTCGTATGAAACAACAGAATATATTACGGATCAAATCCCTTGCTGGTTAACGTATACGAATGAATTTACCCATCAAATCATAAATGAAAATCTGTCTCTTTCCGCTATGTATTCAGGAATGAAAAGGGGAACAGGCCCCAGATACTGTCCATCCATTGAGGATAAAATTGTTCGCTTCAATGATAAGCCTCGTCACCAAATATTTCTAGAGCCAGAAGGAAGAGATACGGAAGAAGTGTATGTACAAGGATTGTCTACTTCTCTACCTGAATCCATCCAGCATAGCATAGTAAGAAGTGTGGAGGGGTTGGAAAATGCAGAAATTATGCGAGCAGGCTATGCCATTGAATATGATGCTATTGTACCGACACAGCTATGGCCAACATTAGAAACTAAGAAAATACCTGGATTATTTACAGCAGGGCAAATTAATGGCACCTCAGGCTATGAGGAGGCTGCTGCACAAGGAATTATGGCTGGTATTAACGCGGCTGCAAAGGTGCTTGGAAAAGACCCAGTTATTCTAGACCGCTCACAAGCTTATATCGGCGTGCTGATTGATGATTTGGTGACGAAAGGGACAAATGAGCCGTATCGATTGTTAACGTCACGTGCAGAGTATCGTTTGTTGCTTAGACACGATAATGCAGACTTACGCATGACCGAATTGGGATATAAGCTTGGTTTAATATCGGAAGAGCGCTATGCCGCATTTACAGAGAAATACCGTTTAGTAGAAGAAGAGAAGAAAAGGCTGCAAAAATTAGTGATTAAGCCTTCAACGGAAGTAAATGCATTTTTAGAAACAGCAGGCGCTTCGCCAATGAAAGAGGCAGTCAAAGCGTATGATCTATTAAAACGTCCAGAGCTTTCATATGATTTATTAGCACCTATCATTGATGCTGATCCATCGCTTTCACATGAAGTTACCGAGCAAGTAGGTATTCAAATTAAATATGAAGGATATATTAAAAAAGCGAACGATCAAGTAGCCCGCATGTTGAAGATGGAAGAAAAGAAAATCCCTGAAGATATTGATTATGATGCGATTAGTGGCATTGCTACTGAAGCAAAAGAAAAGCTGAAAACAGTTCGTCCGCTATCTATTGGTCAAGCTTCCCGTATTTCAGGTGTAAACCCAGCTGATATTTCGATCTTAGTTGTTTATATTGAACAGGGAAATATATCTCGGTTAGCTAATTAAAATGATAACAAGCAGATTTAGTTTGTAGCTAAGTCTGCTTGTATCTACATAAGGAGTATGAACATGAACCCGGAACAGTTTTTTCAATCTCTGCAAGAAAAAGGAATTCAATTAAATGTGCATCAAAAGGAACAATTTTCCATATATTTTACCACATTAATTGAATGGAACAAAAAAATTAACTTAACTGGATTAACTGCTGAAGCTGATGTTTATTTAAAGCATTTTTATGATTCACTCAGCGCAGCTTTTTACTTTGATTTTACGAAGATTCAATCTGTCTGTGATGTTGGAGCTGGTGCAGGTTTTCCAAGTATTCCACTGAAAATTTGCTATCCGCACTTGCAAGTAACCATTGTGGATTCATTAAAAAAGCGAATTGGTTTTTTGAATCAATTATCAGTGGCCTTATCTTTAGAAAATGTTGCTTTTTATCATGACCGTGCAGAAAACATGGGTAAAAATGCATCTTTTCGCGAGTCTTTTGATTTGGTTACTGCTAGAGCGGTTGCCCATATGTCTGTATTAAGCGAACTTTGTTTACCGCTTGCAAAAAAACAGGGAACTTTTTTAGCAATGAAAGGTGCAAAAGCAGGGGAGGAGATAGAGTTAGCTAAACCAGCAATTGAAGTGCTTGGTGGAGAGTTAAAACAAATGCATACGTTTACGTTGCCTCACGAAGATAGTGAGCGTTCCATTATTGAAATTTATAAAGCCCGAAAAACGCCTAAAAAGTATCCAAGAAAAGCAGGTCTACCGAATAAGGAACCAATAGAGTAGATTAAACATGTAATGACGTTTTTATTTAGTTAATAGACAAGAAATAGGCATATTCTTTCCGCAAAAAATATGATAAAATGAAGACAACGTATGCCTCGACGGAATATTATTTGAACATTACGCTAGCAGATTGCTGCTGCGTTTTTTCTTATAGTAGAAATATGGCTGTGAATAGCGATCCATTTAGATATACGTAAATTCTAAATGGAAGATAAAAGCAAAGATGCTGTTTTTCTTTAAAAATCATTACTATATGAATTCTTTATTTGATTGACACATTGTTGTACGTTCTGTTATGTTGAAGCGCCATATAGTTTGTGTGCAGTAAAAAACTTGGATTTTAGCTCCTTTTAAATAAATTAAAGAGCTTCTTCGCTATTTAGTATGGTAGCAGAAGGTAGTTTAGGAGATTTTACGTGGAGTGGCGGGCATGATAGTATTTTTGGCGTGAGCCAATATCCCTTTCATATTGGTGTCTTGGCTCGTCAATCAAGCCCAAACCGACTATAATTCTAACTTTTAGCTATACTACCAACACTAAACAGCAAGGAGTCATTAAAGAATGAATCATTCCAGGACGCAAATATAAAAATAATTAGTTACCCGTCTATCCCGTATATAAGGTGTTGCAAAACTCGCACTTCAGAAGTTTTATAATCTGTACTGCAATAAGTCTGAGTGGGAGATAACAGCACCTAAATGCTCGATTCGTTCATCTAATCAGTGAGGGGAATGAAAACCCCGACTGATTGAAGATTCACGTTATTTATAATAGATAAAGACTCAAAAGGAATAGTGAAATGGATTATTTGAATGAATACCTTCTATGAATGTTGCTTACCCAATAACAGGCATCGTTCATCACCTCGTACGGGTAAATCATTATTGATTTATATGAGCCTTTCCTATGCTATAATATTCATAGTTATTCCATATAAAATGTTCCACGTGAAACATTTTATATTTTATACATAGATAAGATTATAAAAGTATATTAGAGGTGGTGTGGGATTATGGTGAAGCCCTTTAACCGTTTTTTTGGAATAGGCGATAAATCTGAACAGGAAGTTGATTCTGGTTCAGAAATTGATATTCATTCCAATGAAGTAATACAGATCCCTGTTAAAAATATAGAACCTAATCGATATCAGCCCAGGTCCATTTTTAGTGAAGAAAAAATAAAGGAACTTGCTCAAACAATTCAAACCCATGGAATGATACAGCCTATCATTGTTCGGCATCTAGAAGAAACTGAGCAAGGGGAGCAAAAGTATGAGATTATCGCTGGAGAACGGAGATGGCGTGCAGTTGATTCATTAGGCTGGGAAAATATTTCAGCGATTGTTAAAGAGATGACCGATACAGAAACAGCTTCGGTAGCACTGATTGAGAACTTGCAGCGTGAAGAATTGACTGTTATTGAAGAAGCAACAGCGTATGCACAATTGCTTGAACTTCATTCCTTAACGCAAGAAGCTCTGGCACAACGATTAGGAAAAAACCAATCAACCATAGCGAATAAGCTTCGCTTGCTAAAGTTACCCCAGGCAGTTCAAGAAGCTTTGTTAGGAAAGTATATTACAGAAAGACACGCGCGTGCCCTCATTAAATTAAATGATGAAGAGCAACAAGTAAAGCTATTACAGGAGATCATTGAAAATGAATTAAATGTAAAGCAAACAGAAGATAAGATTGCTAAAATAAGTGAAAAACAACAAAAAAAACCAAAAAAGAAAGCAGTTAAACGAAAGGGATTTAATAAAGATATTCGGATTGCTATGAATACGATACGCCAATCATTAAATATGGTTTCCGATACAGGAGTAAAAGTAGAGTCTGATGAACAGGATCTAGAAGATTACTACCAAATTACAATTAAAATTCCAAAAAAGAAATAATTTATTGCTCTCATAAGCTTTATAAATTTGTTTGAAAAAAGTGTACAAGCTAAATTAGGATGCTACACTCCCGTGTCTGTGTACCCATCTTCGTGTTGAAAGATGGGTATTTTGCTCGATAATAAATGATCTAACGTAAATGACAAATTACGAATTGCTAACAAAAATGAAATAAATCCACCATTTAGAAGAAAAAATGATAGAATAGATAGTATATCGTTTTAGGTAGGTGTCAACATGGGAAAAGTAATGTCCGTCGCAAACCAAAAAGGTGGCGTAGGAAAAACAACTTCATCGGTTAATTTGAGTGCTTGTTTAGCACATTTAGGTAATAAAGTTCTTCTTGTAGATGTTGATCCACAGGGGAATGCAACAAGCGGAACAGGGGTTAATAAAGCAGATGTCAAACATTGTATTTACAATGTTCTTGTAGAAGATCTACCTGCTGAAGAAGTTTGTATTCCAACAACTATCGACAACTTAGATATTATACCTGCTACTATACAATTAGCCGGAGCAGAAATTGAACTGGTGCCAACGATTTCCAGAGAAATACGACTTAAAAAAGCGTTGGAAAATCTTAAATCGATCTATGATTATATAATTATTGATTGCCCACCTTCGTTGGGATTATTAACGCTAAATGCATTGACAGCTTCAGATACTGTAATTATTCCAGTTCAATGCGAGTATTATGCGTTAGAAGGGCTAAGCCAATTATTGAATACAATCAGACTTGTTCAAAAGCATCTTAACAAAACACTCATGATTGAAGGAGTGTTATTAACCATGCTAGATGCTCGAACCAATCTGGGAATCCAAGTCATAGAAGAAGTAAAGAAATACTTTCAAGATAAAGTCTATCAAACTATTATTCCAAGAAATGTAAGATTGGGCGAAGCTCCAAGTCATGGTTTGCCGATAATTTCGTATGATGCCAAGTCAAAGGGTGCTGAAGTATATCTTGAGTTAGCGAAGGAAGTGATGGCCAATGGCGAAAGGGTTAGGTAAAGGGATTAACGCTTTTTTTCCAGAGGTTGAGGAAAGTCAAGATGATATAATTGAAGAGATTGCAATTGCTGAATGTCGACCAAATCCATACCAACCAAGAAAGACATTTCATGCAGATGCGATTGAAGAGTTAAAAGAATCGATTTTAGAATACGGCATTATACAGCCTTTGATTGTTCGGAGGAGCATTAAAGGTTATGAAATTGTCGTAGGAGAAAGAAGGTACCGTGCTGCTAAAGAGGCAGGGTTAGAAAAGATTCCCGTTATTATTAAGGATTTATCTGATAACAAAATGATGGAACTGGCACTATTGGAGAACTTACAACGCGAAGACCTAACTCCAATCGAAGAGGCGCACGCTTATGCCAACTTAATGAACGAACTAAAAATTACCCAGGAAGAATTATCAAAACGCTTAGGGAAAAGCCGATCACATATTGCTAATATGGTGCGACTACTTTCTTTGCCCGAATCTGTCATTGCTTATATTAATAATGGAGAGCTTTCAATGGGACACGGCCGTGCAATATTGGGACTTAAGGATAAAACAAAGCTGCAACCATTGATAAAGAAGATCAGAAAAGAGAAATTAAACGTAAGACAGGTAGAAAAGCTGATCGTTCAACTCAATGAAAAACCGGTAAAGAAAAAAGAAAAACCTCAAAAAGATATCTTTCTTCAAGAAAGAGAAAGCTTCCTTAGAGAAAGATTTGGTACTGCTGTGACTATTCAACGCGGGAAGCGAAAAGGTAAAATAGAAATTGAGTTTTATAATGATAATGATTTACAGCGTATCATTGATACATTAGAAAATTAAAGTCAAATAGCTAACAACCGAAAAATCCTATATGGAATATAAATAGAGTACAGGGAACGAAGTCATGACTTTTTATTTTAGTATCCAATTGTGAACCATCACTTAAAAATTAAATATGAACTATACAATAGAGAGGGCTGACAATATTGTCAGTCTTTCATTTTAAGATAAAAAAGTGTAAAATGAGGTGCTTGAGGATAACGAAATAACCGACTAGTCACGTCCGGTGCATGAGCCCAGCAACCAGGCGACTTCCCCCCATTGTCCTACGATAAGTCATCATCGGTTCGTGGTTAAGAGGAAGGCCGACTTAAAACGGGCTTACCGCCCGCGTCGGTATACTCCTGTTTTAGTGGCAGATTCCTTTATCTCAGTTGCCTCGATCCAGTCACTACGTTGCTAACCGGGCGCCTCGAGTCTTTGTTCTACATAGATTAATTAAGTTTCTAAGTTTGTAAAAATTATAAGAAAATGTTCCACGTGAAACATTTATCCCGCATATGAAGTGCTGAAATACTCTGACTTCAGGAGTTGGATAATCTGTACTGTAACAATCCTAAGTGGGAGATAACAGCACCTAAATGCCCTATTTCGTAAGAGGCCTTAGGTCATACCAATATGGTACTAACAAGCGTGGGGATGAATGAAGATTCACTTTATAGAAGGCATATAGGGGGCGGAAAAAATAGAGCTATACGGTACACTTATCAACGGAGCCTTAATAATAATTGGAAGCTTATTAGGGTTAGTATTCACTAAAATTCCCGAAAGATATAAAGAAACAGTCATGCAAGGAATTGGACTAGCTGTAATACTAATTGGCTTACAAATGGCATTTGTAATGGAGCATATTATTATTGGATTACTAAGTATATTAACAGGTGCTATAGTAGGAGAATGGCTCCAGTTAGAAAGTGGTTTGTATCGATTAGGGAAATGGGTCGGCAATAAGCTGGGTTCTAAAGAAAATGACACTCGTGTGTCACAGGGATTTGTTACTGCTTCCTTAATCTTTGTCATCGGAGCAATGTCTATCATTGGAGCATTAGATAGTGGGTTGCGAGGGGATCATGAGGTTTTAATAACAAAAGGAATACTAGATGGATTTGTCGCTTTAGTATTGACAACAACACTTGGCTTTGGTGTTATTTTATCCGTTTTTCCGGTACTTTTATATCAAGGTTCTATTGCACTGCTTGCTACACAAATCGAAGGGATCTTACCGGAGAGTATTTTAAACGGTTTCATTACTGAATTAACAGGAGTAGGTGGTTTAATTATTGTAGCAATCGGGCTGAATTTATTAAATATCACTTCTATAAGAATAGGTAATCTATTACCGGCTATTATAATGGTAGGTGTCATTTACTATGTATACCAATTATTTTTGTAACAAGAGGCACCGTAGTCTCTATCAATAAGACAAGGAGTTGAATAGGAATGATCGAAATTGCTTGAAATACCTAAGGAAACTAGGCATAGAAAAAAACAGTCCTCTCTGATTCAAACACAACAAGAGAGCGACTGTTTTTTATTAAACTGATACTTTATACACAAATGAAACTAGGATTAAATGCGAAAACATCCAACGAGCAGTGAACTACATTCCATCCTCATTTTTTACTGCCAAGATGAAGTAACATAGAGGAAAAAACGAAAGTAACTAACATTGGTACATATTTAAGGAGGATATTCAATTATGTCAGATATATCACTAGCCTTTTCAAAAACACTCCAAAATAGACCTCTTTTATTTATTTCACCCTCTTCATAGGACAAACAAAGAGTTAAACGAATATCCGAAGTATTTTACATCAAATGAGATTGAATATGTTTGGTAATTAGAGCAGCAGGCATTCTTTTTCTGTATGTTAAACGTTGATCGACAGCATCTAAAAGATTAGCAATCGATTTTGCCATCGCCATCACTATTTGTAATCTCGTATTTTGTAAAACGGAATACTCCATAAATCCACTCACATTAACAACTCCAGTTAAGTGAACATCCCCTATAGCAGGGAGAGCTTTGTTTAATGCTGCCCCTGGCTTTATAGCTCCTGTGCCAGCAATAATTTTTCCTACAGAGCGCTGCTTTCCTAAACAGGCGTCAATAGCGATAATAAATGGATGACGATAGGTTGCTTCAATATGATGGATGTATTCGGTCAAATTGACAGCATGAACAGGGTTATCCAGTGTACCATAAATAGACATATGCCTTGGTTTTCTTTCTGAAAGTAAACTCCCTGCAAGTGGTCCTAAAGCATCCCCTGTAGAACGATCTGTCCCAATTGAGACAACTATATACTCGTGGGGTGATTGAGGCAACAAAGATAGAAACTTTTCCAGCATAATAGTATGAAAATTAGGCTCTGTATGAAGCATACGATAATCACTGCTTCTATCCTTTAGTTTGTTTTTTAAATTCATAGCTTTTCCTCCAAAGACATATTGGTATAGTATACGGGTATTTTTCAAAATCTATACATGAATGAATAAAAATAATGGAGGAAATGAGATGATACGTGCGGGAATGCAATGGATGTTTTTAATTATCGGCACAACGATAGGGGCAGGCTATGCTTCTGGAAGGGAGTTATGGCAATTTTTTGGGCATGAAAGTGGACTAGCCATCGTGCTATTTACTTGTTTTTTTACCATTTGCTGTATAGGTATTATGAATATTAGCTACACTCGAAAGTCTACCCACTATTTACCAGTACTTCAGGATATTGTTGGGGTGAAATTAACAAAAGTGTACGATGTGATGATATTTATTTACCTATTCACAACAACTGTTATTATGATTGCTGGAAGTGGGGCAACATCTCAAGCGTTTAATTATCCTTATTCGTGGGGGATAATTATAATAATTATTGCGCTTATTTTGCTGTTTTTAAAAGGAGTGAATGGTCTACTTTCTATCAATCAATTTATCTTACCGTTGTTATTAATAGGACTTATATTTGTTCTTTTATGGTTTACGATCGATCAAGAATTGGATCTTTTTTCTCATTGGCATGAACAACGAAATTGGATGGCAGCCTTTCCATTTACAGCATTAAATATTCTACCTCTAATTGCCGTTTTAGGGGCGATTGGGCATAAAGTACAGACAAAACAGGAAATATGGATTGCTTCTATTGGAAGCGGGCTTACGCTAGGAGTTATCACGTTTATTTATAATAACAGCTTAATTCAGATTGCTGATGAAATACTAGTTTATGAGATTCCTTTATTTGCTATAATGAAGCATTATCCGTTGCAAATGCTCGTTTTCATGAGTGTATTATTATGGTTTGCCATTTTTACAACAGCTGCATCAGGAATACTTGGAATCGTTACACGTATACAAGATTATGTAAAACAGCCATTATGGTTGATTGTTTGCATTACGTTGGTTACAATGATTCCATTAACAGCTCTCGGTTTTTCAACGCTGATTCAATACTTATATCCCATCTATGGTATATTAAATTTATACGTATTAACTCGACTATTATTTCTTCCTTTTTGGAATAAGTTAGAAAATACAAAAACATAGAGTCTAATTAGGTATGGGAGGATTTGGATGAAGTTTTCGCAAAGTACAGTAGAAGAAAATGTAGAAAAAGAAGTAGATAAATTCACTAAATTAATGAATGATGCTTGGGAGTATGTAACAGGAGCAGATTTATGGTTTACAATTGGTAAAGGTATATTGCAAATCATTCTTATTCTCGTTTTATCTTACCTTGTAGTTCGCATTTCTCGTAAGGTTATCGATCGATTGTTTAAAAAGCGGGACAAAGGGCCGATTCGTATAACCGAGCGTCGGGAGAATACATTAAAGAAATTAATCAAAAGCGTCGTCGCTTATGTCGTTTATTTTATTTCGCTAATTATGATTTTGGATGGGGTATTTGGTTTAGAAGTAGGCGCATTAATAGCTGGTGCTGGTGTTGCAGGTTTAGCAATTGGTTTTGGCGCCCAAAATTTAGTACGAGATATTATTTCTGGCTTCTTCATTATTTTTGAAGATCAATTTTCAGTAGGAGATTATGTTGGCGTAGCAGGCATTGAAGGAACCGTAGAAGAGATAGGTTTAAGAACAACAAAAGTATTAAGTTGGACAGGCGAAATGCATATTTTACCAAATGGGAATGTTACACAAGTCATCAATTATTCTGTTCATAATGGATTAGCTATCGTTGATATTAACGTTCCTTATGAGAACAGTGTCGATGATGCGGAACGTTTAATTAATGAAGTAGCAGTTACACTTCCTGATAAATATGAATTTGTAGTTGGTACTCCGGAAATTATCGGAGTGCAAACTTTGGAGGCTTCCTACTTTGTTATTCGTGTTATTGCAGAAACATTGCCTGGATTTCAATGGGCAGCGGAGAGAAATATTCGCCGAGATATGCAAGATCACCTATATCGGTCAGGAATTGAAATTCCTTCTCCAAGAATTGTTATGTATTCTCGTGAACAAAAAGAAAGTTTATTGGATTATAGTCAAAAGCAGCGATTTGAGAAAAACCAGGGCAACCGAAAAGGATACCCAGATGTTGAATCGCATGGTGAACAGTCTTCAGAAAATGATTAAACACGTTCTTTAAAAAAGACTCGAAGGAAGGGGGCTTTCTCATCCGTTGGATGCAACAACCGCTGAAAGCCTCTACTCAGTATAAGAATATAAGTAGTAAAGCGGAAACTGAAGCTAGATAGCTTTTTAGAATCATGAATAAATGAAGGAGAAAAGGGCCATGGAAGGAAAACAATTTGCACTACATGATGTCGTACAAATGAAAAAGCCACACCCATGTGGAGAAAATCGTTGGCGGATTATTCGAATGGGAATGGATATACGTATCAAGTGCTTAGGCTGTGATCATAGTGTTATGATTCCACGTAAACAGTTTGAGAAAAAAATGAAAAAAGTGCTTGAAAAGGCAGAAGAATAAGCAAGATTACAGAGGGAAAAAGAAAATTTTTTTTGCTTAAGAAAATAGCGATTTCGTTAGTAAAATGGTATAATTGCAAATAGAGAAAAAGAAAAATGCAAATTTAATAGGGTAAAAAGCAAAAGTAGACAGTCTATTCTGTCTACTTTTGCTTTTTGTTAGCTTGTCATTTTGATGGCTTGTATCTATAATGAAAAGGACAAACGCGTTCATATGAATGGAGTCTTTAAGGAGTGAAATTTGCATGTCTTTAACAGCAGGAATTGTCGGGCTTCCGAACGTTGGCAAGTCAACGTTGTTTAATGCTATTACCCAAGCTGGAGCTGAAGCAGCAAACTACCCGTTTGCAACGATAGACCCAAATATTGGAATCGTAGAAGTACCGGACAAACGCTTAAATAAATTAACAGAATTAGTAAAACCGAAAAAGACAGTACCGACCACATTTGAGTTTACAGATATTGCTGGTATTGTGAAAGGTGCAAGTAAAGGGGAGGGATTAGGGAATCAATTTCTGTCTCATATTCGCCAAGTAGATGCTATTTGCCAGGTTGTCCGTTGTTTTCAAGATGAAAATATAACTCATGTGTCAGGAAAAGTAGACCCAGTGGAAGATATGGATATCATTAATTTGGAATTGATCCTGGCAGATTTGGAAACGGTAAATAAACGTTTGCAACGTGTAGAAAAATTAGCGAAACAAAAAGAAAAATCGGCGGTCGCTGAATTTGATGTGCTTCGAAAATTAAAAACAGGCTTGGAAGAGGAACTGCCAGTACGAGCATTGGAATTTAATGAGGAGCAGTGGAAGCTAGTAAAAGGTTTGCATTTGCTTACAAGTAAGCCGACACTTTATGTGGCAAATGTAAGTGAAGATGAAGTTGCGGATGCCGATGCCAATGAGAACGTCCAGAAAGTGAAAGCATATGCAGCTAAGGAAAATGCAGAAGTAATTGTAGTCTGTGCGAAAATAGAAGAAGAGATCTCTGAATTAGATCCAGAAGAAAAGACGATGTTTTTGGACGATTTAGGGATTACAGAGTCTGGATTGGACAAGCTGATTAAAGCTTCTTATCATTTATTAGGCTTGGCTACGTACTTTACAGCAGGAGAACAAGAAGTTCGCGCTTGGACATTTCGCAAAGGAACGAAAGCACCACAAGCAGCAGGAATTATTCATACGGATTTTGAACGCGGATTTATTCGTGCAGAAACGGTTTCCTATGACGATTTAGTGGCAGCTGGATCCATGGTTAAGGCGAGGGAAAATGGAAAAGTACGATTAGAAGGAAAAGATTATATCGTACAGGATGGCGATGTGATTCATTTCCGCTTTAATGTTTAATGAATACGTAAAATAGGATCTCTCGAAAGACTTGTCATTTGTTAAATGATTTGGTATAATACACTATCGTGAGTAATTAAATTTTATGAATTACTCCTTGCTCTCATGACGACAGAATATTTTCGGTCGAATAGTGGAGAGCCGCTAAGTCCAAAAGGAGGTGCTACGGATGAGAAAATACGAAATCATGTACATCATCCGCCCAGACATGGAAGAAGAAGCGCAAACAGCTTTAATTGAGCGTTTCAATGGAATTCTTACTGACAATGGTGCGGAAATTGAAAAAGTTGACGAAAAAGGTAAGAAACGTCTTGCTTATGAAATCAATGACTATCGTGATGGATATTATATAATCATTAACTTTAAGAGTGATGATCAGGCTATCAACGAGTTTGACCGTCTTGCAAAGTTTTCTGATGATATTATTCGTCATATTATCGTTCGAGAAGATGATCAATAATAAGGAGTGGTTCGGATGTTAAATCGTGTCGTACTTGTCGGCAGGTTAACGAAGGATCCTGATTTACGTTATACCCCAAGTGGAGTAGCCGTAGCTAATTTTACGCTTGCGGTTAACCGTCCATTTTCCAATCAGCAGGGAAACCGAGAAGCGGATTTTATTAACTGTGTCGTTTGGCGTAGAGCAGCGGAGAACCTGGCAAATTATATGAATAAAGGCAGTATGGTTGGTGTGGACGGACGTGTGCAAACACGCCGATTTGAAGGTCAAGACGGAAAAACCGTATTTGTCACGGAAGTGGTGGCAGAAAGTGTTCAATTTTTGGAAACAAAAGGTTCTTCGCAAGGCGGGGGGCAAGGTGCATCAGGATTTCAACCAAATAGAAACCAAAGCCAATTCGAACCACAATCCAATCCATATGAACAAAACCAAAATAACCAGGACAATCCATTCCAAAATAATGGAGAGCCTATTGAAATATCAGATGATGATTTACCATTTTAATTAAAAGGAGGTCATAATAATGGCAGCTCGTCGCGGTCGTGCAAAGCGTCGTAAGGTGTGTTATTTTACAGCGAACGGAATTACACACATTGACTATAAAGATGTTGATTTGCTAAGACGTTTCATTTCTGAGCGTGGAAAAATTCTTCCTCGTCGTGTAACTGGAACTTCTGCAAAATATCAACGTAAACTAACTAAAGCAATTAAACGTGCTCGTACAATGGCATTATTGCCATATGTTGCTGAGTAATAAAAAAGCCATCATCAGCTTATAGAAAGCTGATGATGGCTTTTTAGAAAGATATAAGAAAAAGATTAGAAAATGATAAGCACAATACGCATAGTCCAACACGAAACATAAATAATATTTTTTAAAGCTCTTAGAAACTTGTGTTTGTCTACTAATTATCCATAAACAAGCCCCTAAAGCCATACTACTCAACAACCAACCAAAACTTTCAATTCCTTTAAAATAATCGCATGTTGTATAAATAGGTAGGATGATAACGTCAAATGAGTCAATACCTATATCCAATAGATCCAATCAGAATACTTAACCCTAATCATTTATGATTAAATAAAACTTGGAATCCTTCTTTAAATTGGTGAATCGAGTTTTTTTGGTATCTATTTTTTGACTTTTTTCTATAAAGATAAACGCAAATGCAAAGGCAACAAGTAAAAATGATAAACCATTTATTCTAAATGTGATAAATATACTGAAAGTTGTAACTAATTAAGCTACTAAGATCGGTCCTACCATCTCCATAATTTGCTGTGCCATGGATCTGTAGGAATTAGCTTTAATTAGGTACTCTTTTAGGCAATGGCTTTTAGTGTTGGACGATATAAAGTGTTTAACACTCCTAAAAAAGTAAGCATATATATGCCAAATTAAGATATTTTCACTTCAAATGAGGTAAGTAATGAGTATAAGGCAGTTACTCTCATAACATTAATAATTCAAATGAGAGATTTCTTAGGTAGTAGATCTACTCATATTCCCCCAAAAAGTCGAATGAGTAGCTGAGGTATAATAAACATACTTTGAGTACCACTGATGTCACTTGCTTGACTGTCCAAGTATAGAATTAAATAAGGTATTGAAGTATAGAATTAAATAAGGTATTGAAGTTGTAAATAATTTAATTCCAAGCTAAATAACATCATAAAATTTTTGTTTCTCCATATACCGGATCCAATCCATTTAAGAGTAAAGATTACAGATTCACCCTCAATGGTACAAGGATTAAATTTCCCTACTTGTCGGTTTAGTTCAGCTAATAAAGAAACTTATGTTTGCAGTTTACCCACAGGATCTATTTGGAGATTTTATGATTGAAACTTGTTTGCAAAAATAGCCTATGTCCTATATTTTTTATAGCAGTGGCTATTTTTTATGGTACATTGTAATAGTAAGCGCAACAGCATAAAATAGCCCATACCAGCTACGTGTAAAATGGAAGTAACAAAATACCAACACATATACAGAGATACTGTTATGAGCTTACCACAATTGAAAGAGAACATATAGAAAGTCTCTAAACACCCATAAACATTATAATTAACAAATGTAAATAAAGTCGAATTAGAACTATGGCTATTCCACAAATCCATACTCTTCCAAAGTTTTTGCAGCCTGTTTGGATGATAGAAAATCCGTTAATACTTTTGCATCATGATGATTCGTACTATATGAAGTAATCCCTGTTTGATAAATAATGGGTGGATGAAGCGTTTTGTCTATCTCATAGACGATATTCACCTGTTCATTTTCATAGGCATCAGAGGCATAGACAACGCCAAGCGCTTGCTTATGTTCATTTACATGATTGATGATATCCGCTATATCTTTGACATAGATCGTTTTATTTTTTATTTTATCCCATAAATTAATTTCGTTAGATTGAAAAGCTTTTTCAGCATAATCACCAGCAGTTACATTCACTGGGTCACCTAAAACCAATTTTTCAAAAGATTTCTGTTGTATGTCTTTTAAATTTGATAGCTGTAGTTTATTTGTCGGATGCGAAATCAGAACAAGTCGATTATGCGCAAAGCTTTCTTGTGATTTTTTAACGAGTAACCCCTCTTTTTCCAGTGTATCGTTCCACTCTTTATTTGCAGATAAGAACAAGTCAACAGGCGCACCTTGTTGAATATTACCTGCTAGTTGTCCAGAGCTTGCAAATATGATATCAACGGAAATTGTAGGCTGGAGTTCTTCAAAACGAGAAATTAGTTCTGGCAGGACATCTGTTAAGCTAGAATCAGCTGCTACGAGTATTTTATTTTGTTCAGCAGGCTTTTCGAAAAGTTGTTCATCATCAGACATAGAGCACCCTGATAATAAAACTATGCTGATGCAAAGGGTAAAAATATGCTTCATGTAAGTCCTCCTAGCGCTCTTATTCATCTTATTTCGTAACTACTCTAATTAACTCTCCTGCGCTTGGGTTGTGCTTTATTTTTTACGGCGCTTTGGATATACAGAAATAATGAAAAAAAGAAACAGCAATGAATAAGCACAGAACAGAAACAAAAAACGGTCTTGGATGGAAAAAAAGATTCCGATAAGTGCATATAATAGAAAAGGTATCGTTGTTGTAAAAACAGTCATTTTCCATAGAATAGCAAATTTTAATTTTCGGTCCATACCTTTTGCCAGAAGTGTTCCAATTCCAGCAATAATAGATAACAGTACAAATACCATGATAGTTAAAGGTAAATAATGAAAGATAAAATAGTAAATAATCTTAAAGAAAAGGTTTAATTGTTCAGCCACTCCACCACCAGTCCGTACATACTGCATAAAGGAAGGAATGGATACAAGTAAGTTGAGAAACAACATGTAGATGATCGCGATATCCATCCCAATACGATTAAGCTGGAATATTGCGTTCTTTTTAGGCAATTTAATACTATGAGCAAATGCGTGAAAAAATACCATTACCGTCATCCTTATCCTTATTTCTACATCTATTATAGTAGAAATAAAGAATAATTGCCTAGTTATCGGATTGAAAAGAAATAATATCTTAATAAATAGACGTGTTTGTTACGTTCTTTACTCAAAATAAAGATGAATTTCTATATTTATAAAGATTATCTCTCAATAAATGGATGATGTATACAATAAGATACCATCCAATTTTCAATCACTTCTTCGATGCCGATGCTCTTTAACATGAGGCTTGCAAAAAAGATCTAATTTTGTTTCTGATCAAGGGGTCTTTATTAAAATAAGCAATCTTATGAAAGTTCCTATGATATATTATTACCCGGGAAATATTTTTTCTATGCTTTTCGACAACTATTCAAGTCGAAAACATGTTATCATATTAGAATGGAATAGTAACAACCTAAGGTAGATGAGGTGCAAAATGAATCAATCAAAAAAACAAGTAGACGGGGCTATGTTAACCGCTCTATTCATTATTATATTATTAACGGGAATCTTTATTCCCTATTTAACCCCCATCACTATCTTTATGCTACCACTTCCATTCGTTATGTATACAGCAAGACATGGTTGGAAGCCAGCTTTAATAATGGCTGTTGCAGCTATTATTTTGTCAACACTGCTGGGAACGATTGTTACATTGCCGCTTGCTGTTCCTGCAGTAATTGGTGGTATAATGATTGGTGAAGCAATTCATAAGAACATATCTGCTTATGAAACTTGGGCAAGAGGAACATTCGGGTATATCATTGGACTATTATTTGCTTTTGTGTTTGTTCAGCTTATTCTACAAGTAAATATAGTCGAAGAGTTTCAACAAGTGATGGACGAATCCTTAGCGATGTCAACAAGCATTATGGAGCAGTTTGGTAATCCAGAACAAGCAGATGCAGTTAAGGAAACGATGGAGCAAGTTTTAGAAGGACTGACTAACTTACTTCCGTTTTATCTTCTAATAGCGTCGGTTTTCCAAGCATTAATTAGCCAATGGATTTCTTATAAAGTGATGAATCGGATAGAAAAAAGGGAACTACGCTTTCCACCCTTTAGATCATTACGTTTTCCTTCCAGCACCTTGTTCATTTATCTTTTTGTTCTCCTAGCAGCTTTTATGATTACAGACACAGATAGTGGAACATTAGTAATGGCTATTCAAAATTTGCTAGTCATTGCACAAATGGTTTTGACGATTCAAGGATTTTCCTTTTTATTTTTCTATACCCATTATAAAAAAATGTCAAAAGCATTTCCGATTATATGTGTCGTCATTGTATTTCTAATGCCAACATTTATGTTTATCATTCGATTTATTGGTATTCTTGATATCGGAATGAATTTAAGGGAACGGCTGGGAAAGAAATAACGATATTACAACAAAAGTGAATAAGTTCCTTTTAGTGGCAAACCGTTATTGTGAAAGGATATATGAAGAAATATAAAAATAAGTGTTGCACAGTAGGAGCTGAATGTGATGCCCGATAAGCAGAAAAAGCTGACACTACGAAATCATGTATGGTTTATTTATGCATTATCCATCATTTTGTTGGTGTTTATTTGGTATTTTCAATGGGTGCTGGGAATGATTATGACTGTATTATTAGCTATGTCGTTATATTACAGCATTCGTTCTGAGCAAGCTTTGCAGGATCAGGCAGAAAAGTATATCACAACATTATCATATCGAGTTAAAAAGGTCGGCGAAGAAGCATTATTGGAAATGCCATTTGGAATTATCTTATATAATGATGATTTTAAAATTGAATGGGCAAACCCATACATGCACCGTTTTGATGATGGCAGTTTAGTCGGCGATTCGCTGCATAAATTATCAGAGGATTTAATTCCAATGATTAAAGAAAACAAAGAAAAAATTTGGTTTGAATTACAAGGTTTTGTGTTTGAGACCGTCGTCAAAAAGGAAGAACGTCTGCTTTATTTATTTGATCGCACGGAACAATCAGAATTACAAGCGCAATATCGTAATGAACAAACTATACTTGGGTTTATTTTTCTTGACAATTATGAAGAAATTACCCAAAACATGGATGATACAAATAAAAGCAAGCTGAATTCGCAGGTTACTTCGGTATTAAATCAGTGGTCCAAGCATCATGGACTTTATTTAAAACGAACTTCCCAGGAGCGCTTTTTGGCGGTTGGGACAAAGCAAATATTGGCAAATTTAGAGAAAGCAAAATTTGAAATTTTAGATGAAGTACGTGGATTAAGTGGAGAACGCAACACTCCTGTCACACTAAGTATAGGGATTGGCGCTGGTGACGTTGATCTACCCACCCTTGGTGAATTAGCGCAATCCAGCCTTGACCTTGCATTAGGGCGAGGTGGCGATCAAGTAGCTATTAAAGACGAATCTGGAAAAGTTCGTTTTTATGGTGGGAAAACAAACCCAATGGAAAAGAGAACGAGAGTGAGAGCAAGAGTGATCTCCCATGCTTTAAAAGAGTTAATCCGAGCAAGTGATAATGTGATAATAATGGGACATAAATCCCCAGATATGGATTCGATAGGTGCTGCCATTGGGATCTTAAACATTGCGCTTGCAAATGATGTAGAAGGGTATATTGTTTTTGATCCAAACGATATTGATACAGGGGTATATCGTTTAGTCGATAAAATTAAGGAAGATGAGGAAATTTGGCAGTATTTTGTTGAACCGGATGAGGCGCAGTCGATTGTAAATAACCGTAGTTTAGTAGTTGTTGTCGATACACACCGTCCATCTATGGTTGCGAGTGAAGCTCTGCTGCAAAAAACGGACTATAAAGTAGTAATTGACCACCACCGTCGTGGCGAAGATTTTATTGATAATCCGACTTTAGTCTATATGGAACCATATGCTTCTTCTACTGCTGAATTAGTGACGGAGCTACTGGAGTATCAACCGAAAAAGCTAAAATTGCGTATGCTGGAAGCGACGGCTTTATTAGCTGGGATTATTGTTGATACGAAAAGCTTTACATTACGAACAGGTTCAAGAACATTTGATGCTGCATCTTATTTACGTGCGAAGGGAGCAGATACCGTACTTGTTCAAGAACTGTTGAAAGAGGATATCGATGTATACGTGGAGCGAAGTAAATTAATTGAACGAGCAGAATTGTATCGTAACCAAATTGCGATAGCGAAGGCAAAGGAAGGGCAAGTGCATGGTCCTGTACTCATTGCTCAGACAGCCGACATTTTATTAACCATGAGTGGGATAGCTGCCTCTTTCGTTATTTCGGAGCGTAAGGATGGCAGAATAGGGATTAGCGCGCGTTCATTAGGAGATATTAATGTTCAAGTTATTATGGAAAAAATGAATGGTGGCGGTCATTTAACCAATGCCGCAACACAAATGGAAGATACAACGATTGATGAAGCGGAACAGTTATTAAAAGAGATATTAGATGAATATTATGAGGGGAGCGAAACAGAATGAAAGTGATATTTCTTAAAGATGTAAAAGGAAAAGGGAAAAAAGGCGATGTGAAAAATGTTTCCGATGGTTATGCACGTAATTATTTGTTGAAAAATAACTTAGCTCAGGAAGCGACACCTGCAAATTTAAAAGCTTTAGAAGCAAAGAAGAAAAAACAGAAGCAATTAGAACAGGAAGAAAAAGAAGAAGCGATCCAATTAAAAGACAAACTGGCTGATTTAACTGTAGAATTAACTGCTAAATCAGGTGACGGTGGTCGTTTGTTTGGTTCGATTACAAGCAAACAGATCTCGGAGGCATTAGAAAAAAATTATGGCTATAAGATTGACAAACGAAAAATTGAGTTAGAATCACCAATCAGGTCTTTAGGCTATACGAATGTACCAGTAAAGCTGCACCCTGAAGTATCTGGTTCGATAAAAGTACATGTTACTGAAAAATAATCACTTTAGCTTGCAACAACATTGCCAACTTATTGAAAATCCCTTAATAAGGAAGCACAAATGCCCTCATTTGTGCTTCTCTATTGCTATCTGTACTAAAGGGGGGACTACGCATGACTAACCAGATAGATCGCACCCCGCCACATAATCTGGAAGCGGAACAATCCATTATTGGAGCCATATTTATTGATCCAGAAGCATTTACTACAGCTTCTGAAATACTACTTCCAGATGATTTCTATAAAGCCGGGCATCAACGTATTTTTTCCAGTATGATGGCATTATCTGATCGAGGCGAGCCTATAGACGTTGTAACCGTGACGGCTTATTTACACAATGCCAATCAATTAGATGAGGTAGGCGGGGTTCAATATCTATCGCAAGTAGCAGAGAGTGTGCCGACCTCAGCAAATATTGGTTATTATTGCCGTATTGTAGAAGAAAAGGCATTACTGCGGAGATTAATTCGTTCGGCTACAGATATTGTAACGTCAAGTTTTGAACGGCAGGATGAAGTAGAGGATGTATTAAACGAAGCTGAAAAAACAATACTTGATGTCTCTGGTAAAAAAAATTCCGGTGCATTTAAAAATATTAAAGATGTTTTAATTGAAGTATACGATAAGATTGAACAGTTGCACCATCAAAGCGGTGATGTAACAGGAATTCCTACAGGGTTCCGCGATTTAGATCGAATTACTTCTGGCTTTCAGCGTAATGACTTAATCATTATTGCTGCACGTCCTTCTGTAGGAAAAACAGCCTTTGCATTGAATGTAGCTCAGAATGTAGCCGTAAACACAGATGAGAATGTAGCTATTTTTAGTTTAGAGATGGGAGCAGATCAGCTTGTACAACGGATGCTTTGTGCTGAAGGAAATATTGACGCACAACGTCTTCGTAACGGACAATTACAAGCGGATGACTGGAGTAAACTGACGATGGCAATGGGGAGTTTATCCAATGCGGGAATTTATATTGATGATACGCCGGGTATACGGGTTGCCGATATTCGATCCAAATGTCGAAGGCTAAAGCAGGAGCATGGTTTAGGAATGATATTAATCGATTATTTACAACTTATTCAAGGGAGCATAAATTCCAAAGAAAACAGGCAACAAGAGGTATCAGAAATATCTCGTTCCTTAAAAGGTCTAGCAAGGGAATTAAATGTTCCATTGATTGCTTTATCACAGCTTTCTCGTGGAGTAGAGTCAAGACAGGACAAACGTCCAATGATGTCTGACTTGCGTGAATCCGGAAGTATTGAACAGGATGCGGATATTGTCGGATTTTTATATCGTGATGACTATTATGATTCGGAATCCGAAAAACAAAATATAATTGAGATTATTATTTCCAAACAACGTAACGGTCCTGTAGGTACAGTCGATTTAGCGTTTGTGAAAGAGTATAATAAATTCGTTGATTTGGATCATCGTTATTCAGATAGCGATATTCCTCCAGCATAGTAGAGCAGCCTTTATATAAGGCTGTTTTTTATAAGATAAGAAAATATAAAAATTGTTGCTTTGGGGATACAGACTTAACGGAATAGCCACGCCCGGCTTAAGCGCCCAGCAACTAGGCGACTTCACGAAATCGCCTTCCGATAAGTCATCATTGGGCGTATCAATTACCATGATTCCTAAAACTTTAGTTGCTACGTTGCTAAATGCGCGCCCTGCGCCTTTGTTCGTTACATATAAACAGAAATAGGTATTCCGCTTGCAGTGGTATATATTTATCCTACTGGAAGCTAGGATTTCTCCACCCAGTGCTATGCGGGATAGAATGGCTAATATTTGATAAACTATATGTAAAGATTTATTTTTAAAACGAATGATAAAACTGTTTTTTAAAATAACGTTCGTGTTTTGCGTTGACTGGCTCGTAAATTATTGATAAAATATGTCTTGTGATAAAACAAAGGCAAATAATCACAGATTAAACTCAGTGGAGGTGCGCTATGTCCTCGGTAGTAGTAGTTGGAACGCAATGGGGCGATGAAGGGAAAGGAAAGATTACTGATTTTTTATCGCAAAATGCAGAAGTTGTTGCTCGTTATCAAGGCGGAAACAATGCTGGTCATACCATTAAATTTGATGAGATTACGTATAAACTACATTTAATTCCATCTGGCATATTTTTCAAAGAAAAAACATGCGTATTAGGAAATGGAATGGTTATTGATCCAAAGGCATTTGTGGAGGAAGTAGCCTATTTACATGAACGAAATGTGGCGACAGATAACTTACGAATCAGTAATCGGGCCCATGTCATTCTTCCTTATCATTTAAAGCTGGATATTTTACAAGAAGAAGAAAAAGGCGACAATAAGATTGGGACTACGAAAAAAGGTATTGGACCTGCTTATATGGACAAAGCTGCACGTTGCGGTATTCGCATTGCTGATTTAATGAATAAAGATATCTTTCGCAAAAAGCTGAAACAGAACTTACAAGAGAAGAACCGCCTGTTTGAAAAGGTTTATGAAGTTGTTCCCATGCAAGTAGAGGATATACTAGACGAGTATTATGCCTATGGACAGCAAATGGCACCGTATGTGTGTGATACATCCGTTGTACTTAATAATGCATTAGATGATGGACGACGTGTCTTATTTGAAGGTGCACAAGGCGTGATGCTTGATATTGATCAAGGAACGTACCCATTTGTCACCTCTTCTAATCCGATTGCTGGTGGAGTAACAATAGGGTCAGGAGTTGGGCCGACGAAAATTAATCACGTAGTTGGTGTTTCCAAAGCATACACAACCCGAGTTGGGGATGGGCCTTTTCCAACAGAACTGCATGATGAGATAGGGGATCAAATTCGGGAAATAGGACGAGAGTATGGTACAACAACAGGACGTGCCCGCCGTGTTGGTTGGTTTGATAGTGTAGTTGTTCGTCATGCCCGTCGCGTTAGTGGGATTACCGACCTATCCTTAAACTCCATCGATGTGCTAACTGGAATTAAAACATTAAAAATTGGTGTTGCTTATCGCTATAAAGGCGAAACTATATATGATTTTCCGGCAAGTTTAACGGTATTAGCGGAATGTGAACCAGTGTATGAAGAAATGCCTGGTTGGACGGAAGATATTACAGGCGTGAAAAGTTTGCATGAATTACCTGCAAATGCAAGGCATTATCTGGAGCGTATCTCTCAATTAACTGGAATTCCTCTTTCCATATTTTCTGTTGGTCCAGATCGTTCCCAAACAAATGTAGTGCGAAGCGTATATAGTTAATGTATATAATAAAGGCGGATAAAGTATCTAAACAAGCACAGAAATTTAATCACTAACTTCTGTGCTTGTTTAGCATGAACAGATTTTCGCCTCATGCCCACACTTTCTCATATGAAATCTGTAAAATCCTCTTGCTCATTTTCAGTCGTATTTAAATAAAAACCAAATAGGTTTGAACGCAAAGTAGTTTCTAATATTTCCTCCAACTTATGTGGAAAGTTTCTCACCAAAATAGTAGAAGCATATTAAACAGAAAACAGCATATTATGTACAGATTGATAGCTTTTTTATTTACTAATCGGTGCGAAAAGGAGGGAAAGAGATCGCTTTATTCTAAAGAAATAATCAATCTTTATAATAAAATTATTACGATACAGGATTCTTTTCCTAAGATTTATCCCACCTTACATCAGCAGTTTAGTGCAGAAAACTTACTTGCTTTTATGGAGCTGAAAAACAATATAAAGCAGGCGATGATGCATTATTTAAAAGAAAAGGGTCTCCATTTGGCTTATATTGATTACATTATTAAAGGATTATTTAACACTTGTCAGAATTTAAACAACGGACGATTAACGCTATCTACTCCCTCCACTGAATTATATACACAAGCAATAAGAAGAAAGCATTCAACCTTTCATACCAACCAAAACCTATCACCAGAAATTATGGTAACATTGGACATTTCTTTAATTAGCGCTCCAACAGTAATTAGGGAGTTTTTATTAAATGGCATGACAATTGCTAGAATTAATTGCGCATATGGTGATCAGAATGACTGGCTAAATTTAATAAAAACTGTACGCCAAGTCGAGAGGGACTTGGCATGTAGTGGGATAAATTTGCCCAAATGTAAAATCTATATGGATTTAGCTGGACCTAAAATTAGGGTTGGTCCGATTCAAAAAATAACGTATCCGTTTAAAATAAAAATTAAAAAAGATCGTTTTGGAAGACCACTACATGTTAAAAAAGGATTGCTTCAGCATAGCAAGATTCCCGATGATGAACGGACAGAATCCTATGATTTTATTCTTCCAATTCATGTAGATAAAGGTGAATTACCATGTCGCATTGGGGAGCCGTTGCAATTTTTGGATGCGCAACAGAAAAAGCGCTCGTTTAAAATTGTTGGGATTAAAAAGTACGGTTATGTTGTAATAATTGAAGAAACAAGTTATGTTTTAGAAGGAAGTAAAATTACTCATTCACCTTCTAAGAAGAAATGTTTTGTAGGCGAATTAGAGAAAAGTGTAGCAGATATTTATGTAAAAAAAGGGGATCAATTAAAAATAAATTTATTACCAGGTAGCCAAGGTATTCCAGCTTCAACTAATCAACAAGCAGAAATAGCTATTTCCCATCCAACTGTTTTTTCAAATGTTACGTATGGAGATAATATTTATATCGATGATGGGAAAATTCATGGTATTGTAACCGAAATTTACGAAACTTATATTATTATGGATGTCCTCGCTCCCAAGGAAAGCAGGAAAATTAATGAAAATAAAGGAGTAAACCTTCCTGATGCAACGATACGTTTACCATCCTTAACCCCTAAGGATCTCCAAGACTTGGAGTTTGTTCAAAGCCATGCCGATATGGTTGGACTTTCTTTTGTTCATTACCCAGAAGATTTGAAAAAATTACGTTTGCTTATCCCTGAGGAGAAAAAAGCGTCCTTAACCATTGTCGCAAAAATAGAAACAAAAGCAGCAGTAAATCATTTTTCAAATATTTTATTAGAAGGACTTCACTTCCCTAAATTTGCAGTCATGTTAGCAAGAGGTGATTTAGCAATAGAAGTAGGGTTTGAAAAGCTTTCACTCATTCAACAGGAAATGTTATCTATGTGTCAAGCCGCTCACGTTCCAATTATTTTAGCTACTCAAGTTCTTGATTCACTTGCAAAGAAAGGATTTCATTCTCGTGCTGAATTAGCTGATATTATATTAGGAAGTTCATTCGATTGCATCATGCTTAATAAAGGCTCATATGTAGCCGAAGCAGTAGATTTTTTAAATGAAACGCTTCGCTTTATTGTAAAAAAACACCAGTATAATCAAATGATCGTGCGTAAGCAGAACGTAAACCAATAATTTGCTAAATATCATATGGAGCTTACTGTTTGGACAAAATAAACTAAAAAACTCGTGGTGTAAGTTAAAGCTAGACGCCTACGCAAAGGCAAAAACTTACACCTACGGCTAAATATGAGATTAGAAGTAATTATACTCTAATCATGTTCTATGAAATTTAAATTTATCCTTCAAAAATTTACTTGGTCAATCACATCAGGGTCGTAATTATTCGTAGAATTAGTTCGGCTCATGATCCTTAAAAAATCCCCTGTATTCAATGATCCATCTCCAGCGCTTGTTTTACTCATGTCTGTTGGGGATAATTGATATACATCTCCTACATTTACAATTGTATCTGCTCCAACCCTAACTACTTTAACTGCGCCAACGATAGATGGCATATTACTTCCTCCTAAAGTAACTTTTAAGTTTATTTCTTTATAATACGAAAACCTCTTATTACCATTCTCTTTAACGGTTATTCCGCTAAAATTAAGTTAACACTAAATTTGTAACAGAATCAATTTGATAAGTTGGTATATAATAATTTCCTTGGTAGGAAACTTGTTAGTCTCCACTTATTGCTGAAGAGACAAAGTAGAGCTGAGACAGACAGATACCATCAAGTTATTCTGTATCATACCATGTAGGTAGAAGTTTTATTCATCACTAGCCGAAAGCAAAACGCATGCTTTATATTGACGGATTGTTAATTACCAAGGACCGTAGTAACCAGGTCCATAACCATAATATCCAGGTCCATATCCGTAATATCCATAAAATGGTGGTCTAATGAGAGAGGCACCTAACAGCCCTCCTGCTATTCCGCCTAAAAATGGAGCACCAAAAAACGGTCTACCAAACCCGAAAAACGGTCTACCAAACCCAAACCCCCACGGTCGGATTAATCTCTCATCAGCTACCATTTCATTTGTTGCCAATTGATTATGGTATGCCTCGTCGTTATGATTCATTTCATGATAATTTACATCTTGATATTGTGGATAATCCATCACTTTACCTCCTCTTCTTTATACGATATGGATATGCACCTATACGGAAAGTGATTGGGCTTTATACCTAAATTGCTTATTTTACAATTGCTTTTAAAAAAACATAACGGCAGCTTTTACAATCTACGATTACTTAAATGCTGCTTTCAAACTCTAGGATTCGATAAAAGTGGTGATAAAGAATCGATGTTAGCACACTTAAGGCACAGTTTATTCCTTTCAGTATGACAAGTAATAGCCTATAGTATAAAGCAGAAGACTTTATTTATGGGAATTTATTCTAAGTTGTATAACAAGGACGTCTCTTGAATCCGTTCTTTTTCTAGTATAAAATTGAAGTGTTAGATAACAGTCCAAGTAATAGTCAACGAGAAACTCCATATTTAACTGCAGCAATTATTTTCCGCTAAATTTATGTAGTAACTTTACTTTCCACTTTAGCTAGTAAAAAGACATTTATGACGTAGTACGATAAGATAGATATATTGGAATAAAAGAAGGATGTGGCAAAGATGGGTCAAAAAATATTAGTTGTGGACGATGAACAGCCAATTGCAGATATATTGAAATTCAATTTGGAAAAAGAAGGGTATGAAGTTGTTGTAGCTTACGATGGAGATGAGGCCATTAAGTTAGCGACAGAGGAAAACCCTGATTTAGTTCTATTAGATATTATGTTACCAAATAAAGATGGCAATGAAGTTTGCCGAGAAATACGAAAAACACAAACAATGCCAATTATTATGCTGACTGCGAAAGATTCGGAGATTGACAAAGTACTTGGACTGGAACTTGGAGCAGACGACTATGTAACGAAGCCATTTAGCAATCGGGAATTAATTGCCCGTGTAAAAGCAAATTTGCGCAGGCAGCAGGTTGTACCTGAGGATACAACGAAGGCTTCTAAGGATATTGAGATTGGCTCATTAGTTATTCATCCGGATGCTTATGTTGTCTCTCGTAATGGTGAACAGATTGAACTAACACATCGTGAATTTGAATTGTTGCATTATCTTGCTCGTCATATGGGACAAGTTATGACACGTGAGCATTTGTTGGAAACCGTATGGGGATATGACTACTTTGGTGATGTCCGTACAGTGGATGTTACGGTACGAAGGCTACGTGAGAAAATTGAAGAAACTCCAAGTAACCCCATGTGGATCGTTACACGTCGTGGGGTAGGTTATTATTTGCGAAATCCTGATCAGGAGTAGGTTTATTACATGAAAAAAGTCGGTTTTTTCCGTTCTATTCAGCTAAAGTTTATTATTATTTATATTTTGTTATTGCTGGTAGCTATTCAGGTTATCGGCTCCTTTTTTACGACTGAACTGGAAAAGAATTTAGTGAACAGCTTTGAAGGCTCAATTGGGTCACGGGTGGAATTACTTAGCTACAATTTGGAGAAAGCATTTAATCGGGAACGTGATGAAAATAACCCAAATGAACCAACATTGGAAGAAGAAATTCAAAGCATTGTAGCAGAAATAGATGCACAGGATATTACGAGCCTGCAGGTTGTCAATAATCAAAGTAAAGTAGTGGCAACAAATGACTACAATTCTCGCGATGAAGTTGGGAAAAAAACAACGCGAGGGATTATTCAGCGAACCCTGACAACCAATTCAACAGAAGAAAATAAAAATGTAAAAGGAAATGATCGGTTTTATGTGCTTGCTCATCCCATTGTCGATGAAAAAAACAGGGATATTGTTTTAGGAGTTATTTATTTAGAAGCATCTTTAGAACCAGTGTATGATCAATTAATGAGCATTAACGAGATCTTTTTTCAAGGATCCGTATTAGCCATTACGGTATCTGCTTTTATCGGTATCCTAGTCGCAAGAACAATTACGAAACCGATAATTGAAATGCGCCGTCAAGCTCAGAAAATGGCTAGAGGTGATTTTACTCAAAAGGTTAACGTATACGGATGGGATGAAATCGGTCATCTAGCTGAAACATTTAACGATTTAAATAGTCAATTAAAACACTCCTATGCAACGATCGAAGAAGAACGGAGGAAGCTGAGTTCTGTTTTATCCAATATGTCGGATGGTGTTGTTGCAACAGATAGCTCTGGAGCCATTACGTTAATGAATGAGGCGGCAGGGCGATTAATTGGTCATAATCCAGATGATGTGATCGGCTTGTTTTTATTAGATGTATTACATTTAGAAGAAAAAGTTGTTGATATCTCCGAAATACACAATAGTGGTTCCATGATTATTGACTTTGGGGATGATGAAGAGGACTTCATTATCCGAGCCAATTTTTCTACTGTACTAGATGAGGAAGGGGAAATTACCGGATTTATTACAGTTATCAGTGATGTAACCGAACAGGAAAAGGTGGAAGCAGAGCGGAGAGAATTTGTATCGAATGTATCGCATGAGCTTAGGACGCCGCTTACAACAATGAAAAGCTATGTCGAAGCTTTAAATGATGGGGCTTGGGAAGATAAAGAAATTGCACCTAAATTTCTGAATGTAGTTCATAATGAGACCGAGCGAATGATCCGCATGGTCAATGATTTGCTACAGCTTTCTAAGATGGATGCGAAAGAATATCCACTGCTTAAGGAACGCGTTGAATTTGTAAGTTATTATCATCAAATTATTGACCGATTTGAAATGCAAATACCAAAGGGGATTCATTTGCAGCGAGAGTTGCCAAATGGTAGCTATTATGTGTGGATGGATAAGGATAAGATGACGCAGGTACTCGATAATATCATTACCAATGCGATCAAATATTCTCCTGAAGGTGGTACCATTAAGTTAAAAGCAGAATATAGACGCCACCATCTTTTAATCAGTATCCAAGATCAGGGAATGGGTATTGCTTATGATAAATTGGAAAAGATATTTGAACGCTTTTATCGTGCAGATAAAGCACGAACCAGAAAACTTGGTGGAACAGGACTTGGATTAGCCATTGCTAAAGAACTTGTGGAAGCACACCATGGTCAAATTTGGGCGACAAGCAAAGAAGGTAAAGGAACAGTGGTTTACTTTACGCTTCCGCTTATGAATCAGAAGCGGAGAGGTGCATAATCATAATGAAGTTAGAAACGTTTAAATCCATTATATTAGTCTTATTAATCGGTCTTAGTCTGTTATTGACATTTGGCTTATGGAATTATCAATCCGAATTTGAAGAACTAGAGGACTTGGAAAATGTGAGTGAAACAAGCGTTGGTGGCAAACAGATGGAAACAAAAAGCAATGTAATTGAACCAAGTTCTATTATTTTCCACGCTGGTGAACAGCATTTAGGTTATAAAAATCCGCAAAAAAATAAGCAATTTTTTCTAGATATGCAAACATGGATATTTACAGATTTTAGTGTAAGAGAGTCAAACCAAAGGCGACCTCCAAAAGGTTATGATGCAGAAATTATTTTTCCAGATGCACTTCCGATTCAAATTGCCGCCAATCTGTTTCATTTTCCAGATACGGAAGAAATTGAAGCAACTTGGTCTTTTGACCGCATTTATTTATATCTGGACAAGGATACAGCTACGATTTCTGTGCAGTTTCCATCAATAGATGGAAGACGACAAGCGAAGGCTTCCTTAAATGATTCCGTGAACTATAATAAGCTTGAGAAACTATTTGCATCTCGTGAAGGCCTCACCGAATATATATTAGTTAATGAAGATGAAAAAGAAAAAGACAGTCGGAGAATTTTCATCCCTAGTAATACAGACGGTCTACAAAAGCGTTCGCTTATTGTTAACAAAATTCCTCCAGACTTATTTGTAAGGGCGTTATTTCCTAACCTTACAAGGGTGAGTCGCTCTGATAAAGGGGATAGAGGTATTGGAGAGTTTTATTTTGCAGATAGTGAGCGGGAGATGCGGATACAGCATCATGAAACGAAACTAGAATTTTATAATCCAAACGCGGTTGGTAATCCCTCTGGTAGTGTCAATCCGGTTGAATTAATTGATCGTAGTATTTCAAGGGTGGATTCACACGATGGCTGGTTTGGGGACTATAGTTTATATGATCTAGATGCTCCTTCTAATCGTGTAATTTATCAAATGCGTTATAATGGATATCCTGTTCATAGCCGCAATGGACTTTCTTTTATTGAAATTCAATATGAAGGGCAAGACATTTATCAATATAACCGCTCGTTATTGAAGTTAAGTAATGAAGTAAACACCGAAGAAGTCGATGTTCCTTCAGGAGAAAAAGTAATCCAATATGTAACCAATGAGTTATCGGACACATGGAAAATGGAGCAGATTGAAAATATCCAATTAGGCTATGATTTTCAATATCAGACGGACAACTCCGTCATTTTAGAACCAACATGGTTTATACAAATTAATGGGGAATGGAAACGACTGTTTCCAGAAGAAGATACTTCTGCTTCGCAACAGAGGGGGGATTAAGAGATGCAGTGGAGTCAAATTAAAACCTTATTTATTTTATGCTTCTTAATCCTCAACATTTATTTATTTGTTGAGTTTATGGATAAACAAGATAGTGTTGAGTCTTACGACCGCACAAACCCAGATGATCCCACTGTGGAAGAAAAGTTGAAGCAGGAAAATATCAAGGTTACTGATAAGCACGTAGATGTGACGAAGGATACGTATATAAATATTGCTCCGAAAGAATTTACGGAAGCAGATTATCAAAAAATAGCTGCATTAAAGCAACAGGAAACGGAAGTCATTAATAAAACGCTGCTTGTATCTGTTTTTAAGAAGGCAATTCCTTTACCAAGTGACCCAGATAATGCGAATATTAGTCAACTTGTCAAGAACCATACTGCTTTTCCTGATGATTATAAGTATTATGGGTGGGACAAGGATTTAAACGTGTTGTTATTCTTTCAGAAAAAAAAAGATCGACCCATTTATTATAATCGTTACGGCTTGATGCTCGTATTTCTAAATGATGATAATGAGATGATATTTTATACACAAACCATGTTAGGAAAAGAGCAAAAACAGGGTGAACCTAGCGCACTTTATGAACCAATTAGTGCTATTGGTACTTTATTTAACCAAAATGAATTGTACCCAGAAGATAATGTCACTTCTGTAGAATATGGATACTATACACGTATTGCTTCTGATACAGGATCATCGCAAGTGTTTGCGCCAACGTATAAAATAACGGTAAATAAAGAACGGAACTATTTTGTAAATGCGGTGGAAGGCTCTGTGAGTACTGGTGATGATGCGAAATTTATTTCCGATACCATAAAAAGCTATAGGAGTTTAGTCCAACAATTAAATAATGATGTAGAATGGAAGCAGGATTTGTTAAAAGTTATGGATCGATTCGTTGTGGAAGATAGTATAGAGGATAATCGGAGTGAATTTGAATGACTTTACGTTTTAGTGTATTAGCTTCAGGTAGTACAGGTAATGCATTTTATATTGAAACAGAGCGGGAAAAATTACTCGTTGATGCTGGGTTAAGTGGAAAGCAGATGGACCAGTTATTTGCAGCGATTGACATTGATCCGCGGCAGCTTTCAGGTATTTTAGTAACCCATGAACATAGTGATCATATAAAAGGGTTGGGCATTCTTGCTCGTAAATATCAATTGCCCATTTACGCCAATGAAAAAACATGGAAAGCGATGGAAAAATCGATTGGAAAAATATCCATTGATCAAAAATTTCATTTCCATATGGATGAAGTAAAGACATTTGGTGATATGGAAGTTGCATCCTTTGGTGTATCACATGATGCGGTAGAGCCAATGTTTTATACATTTCATCATCAAGGGAAGAAAGTAGCGCTAGTAACTGATTTAGGTTATGTCTCGGATAGAATTAAGAAAACAGTTGAAGGAGCAGATGCGTATATATTTGAAGCAAATCATGATGTAGGTATGCTGCGAATGGGGAAATATCCATGGAATGTCAAACGGAGAATACTCGGGGATTCCGGGCATATTTCTAATGAAGATTGTGGACTTGCCTTAGCGGATATTATTGATAATAATACACAGCGTATCTATTTAGCGCATTTAAGTTTAGATAATAACATGCGTGATCTGGCTAGAATGTCTGTGGATCAAGTTTTACAAGAACGTGGGATAGCCATGGATTTATTAGATACGTATCATGATAAGCCTACGCCACTTTTTGAGGTAAGTTGATAAATTTGGTTATTTTTAAACGCAATCGGGAAATACTAAGAGCAATCATTTGTCAATTAAGCAGAAGTTAATTTTTTTTCGTAATGGATAAATTTAAAGGAGTAGGTATATGGGATATTATGATCAGCACTATCCACCGAATCCGAAAAAGAAAAAGAGAAGCTGGCTGGTACCATTGCTGCTTGGTGCAATTCTTGGTGTTTTACTTGTAACGGTAGCACTTCCTGCACTTGTAGATACTGGGGTTTTGTCAAATTCACAGCGACAAAATAATCAACGTGGAATAGATAACTCACGTGGAAATAGCGGATCAACAGAAGTGGTGAATGTAGACGTATCAACGCAGATTACAGAAGTTATTGATCAAGTAGCTCCTGCAGTAGTTGGAGTAATTAATATTCAGAACCAAATTGATTTTTGGCAACAACCAGAGGGAAACAACCAGGCTGGTGAAGGTTCAGGGGTTATTTATAAGAAGGTAGATGGAACAGCGTTTGTAGTAACCAACCATCATGTGGTAGCAGATGCTGATACGGTTGAGGTTGTATTATCTGATGATACACATATTGAGGCAGAATTAGTTGGATCTGACCTTTTTTCTGATTTAGCGGTGTTAAAAATGGATGGATCTCAAGTGGACCAAGTGATCGAAATCGGTTCATCTGCAAATGTAAAAACAGGCGAGCCTGCTATTGCGATTGGAAATCCGCTTGGACTCATGTTTTCTGGATCGGTGACCCAAGGAGTAATTAGTGGAACAGAGCGAACCATTCCACAAGATTTTGATCAAGATGGTCGAGCCGATTGGCAAGCAGAAGTGATTCAAACTGATGCAGCTATTAATCCTGGTAATAGTGGTGGGGCATTAATTAATATACGTGGTCAATTGATCGGGATTAATTCCATGAAAATCAATCAAACAGCAGTAGAAGGATTAGGTTTTGCCATTCCAATTGATTCTGCTCTACCAATTATGGAAGAGTTAGAAACAGAAGGAAAAATAACTAGACCATATTTAGGAGTAGAAATTTATTCATTAGATGAAGTCCCGCAAACAGAGTGGTCTAATACATTAGATCTTCCAAAAAATATTAAAGGAGGAGTCTATGTTTGGAGCGTAGAACCGCTATCTCCTGCCGATAAAGCTGGCTTAAAGCGGTTGGATGTGATCACAGAATTAGACGGTAAACAAGTAATGAATATGATTGATCTTCGTAAAATTCTTTATCAGGAAAAAGATGTCGGTGACGATATATCTGTAACATACTATCGAGATGGTAAGAAGCAAAAGACAACCATTCAATTAGGAACTCAGAAATAAGAAGCTAGGTTGCCCACAATGTGGATAACCTAGCTTCTTAATTTTATACACAAATCCAGCTTTCCTATAGTGGATAACTTTTAAGAGTAGTTTCTTAATATGACTTTAAGAAATTTTTGCGTTATTTATATCATGCGAAAAGGGTATTTCATTTTCCAGTGAAGCCGAGAGACATTGGTGTGAAAAGGGAATAATGTCGACAAGCGCAACTCATCTGTTGATGTGCTTGTCGATAATGAAATAACCCGAAGTTCACGGTCTGACGCATGAGCCTAGTAACAATACGACTTTAGAAATATTCCTTACGTACGATAAGACCTCATCAGTTCATGACTCAGAGAAAGACCAACTAAACAGGGGTATGATTCCTTTTATGTTTTGTTGCTCCGTTTCAATCGTTACATCGCTAAAGGGGACCCAACTGGATAAGGAATTATCTTGAGGTGGCTTCATATGTCTATCAGTCAACCTTTTAAATAAGATGTGATGTTGAAAACGAAGAGTTGTCCACAGAAAAACAATAGTTATGCACAAATTGTTAATAATTTTTTGATGAAAAATCAATATATTGTGTGTGAAATAAAAGACAAAACAAAATAGCTGCGAACACCTGTGCATATGTGGATAACTTTGTGGATGACAACAGCTTTTCAACAGGCACACCCGTATTTATACACTAGTTATCAACAGGAAGAAAGGATAACTTATATTCTGCTCTCAAGTTAAAAAGGAAATGGGAGGGAAATAGTGAAACAAACTGTATGAAATCAGTCTCTTACGATTTTTGTTTGGATTCGCACGATACAAACTGTTGCTAGAGTCATTTCTCCTGCTTATCCCAGATGATGAATAATAAAATAAGCATCACAATATCTAACCGTGCCTCAAATAAAAAAGCTAGTAAGCCTTGGTTTAATAAAATAGGTAGCTTTGTTAAATATAAAGCTACAAGCATAATTAAAATTAAGGGTGGAACGGCTAGATGAAGAAAAGACCTCCCAGCTACAAACATTCCACAAGCAATTTCGAGAATTGCAACGATAAATAGAGTTAACTCTGGAAAAGGTAAACCTAATTGGGCAAAAGAGACTTTAAAATCACTTACAACGAGTTTCATGATTCCCGACGTTAAAAAAACAAATGCAATGGAATAACATACCCAGGAATACAGTGATTTGCTTAATTGCTTTTTCATTGTATCCTCCTTTCTTTTCAAACAAAAATAGATGCTTTATCCATCTTCACACTCTAACGAATGTTGGAGGTCTATGCTTTCCCAAAAGGGTTACACTGTTCATTACACCAAACAGGTCCTTTACTTTAAAGGTATGCATGCAATGAGACAAACTTGCCAAGCTGTTTGTTTAACCGTATAATTCCTGTAGGTCGAGAAAGGGAGGTATACGGGAACTATGTTACGACGTTTTTTTTCGTACTATAAGCCTCATAAGCGCTTATTTATCGTTGATTTTACATCAGCAGTTATTGTCGCAATTTTAGAGTTGGCATTCCCAGTCGCGGTACAGTATTTTATCGATGATTTGTTACCAGGAAACGATTGGGATTTAATTGTACTTGTTAGTGTGCTGCTCTTACTTGTTTATCTACTTAGTACCGTATTGCAATATGTTGTCACCTATTTTGGACATAAGTTAGGGATAAATATTGAAACAGATATGCGTCGGGAATTGTTTCATCATGTACAACGGCAATCATTTCGATTTTTTGATAATACAAAAACGGGGCAGATTATGAGTCGAATTACCAATGATCTATTTGATATTGGTGAACTGGCACACCATGGTCCGGAAGATTTTTTCATTTCCTTGATGACCTTCGTTGGGGCATTTATGATTATGTTTACCATTAATATGAAGCTGGCAATCATAATTTTATTTGCTGTACCGATACTGGTTTTTCTAATTACTTACAGCAATATTCAAATGAATAAAGCGTGGAAAAAGATGTATGAAGATATTGCTGGTGTTAATGCTCGGATAGAGGATGCTGTATCAGGAGTACGTGTTGTCCAATCATTTACGAATGAAGCATATGAAATGAAACGGTTTACCAAAGATAATAACAGCTTTCGTAAGGCAAAGATCAGAGCTTATAAAGTAATGGCAATGGTTCATTCAAATATTTATATGCTTATGCGTGTCATTACACTATTAGTATTAGTAGTTGGTGCATGGTTAACATATCATGAAGAGTTGTTAATTGGTGAACTTGTCAGTTTTGTTTTATTTGTTAATGTGCTGTTTACGCCAATTCAAAAAATTACCGCTTTACTGGAGTTATACCCAAAGGGAATGGCCGGATTTAAACGATTTATCGATTTGTTGGATGTCGAGCCAGATGTGCAAAATAAAGCCGATGCTCAGCCGGTAGCGTACTTACATGGAAATATATCCTTTCATAATGTCATCTTTACATATGAAAAAACGCAAAAGCCGGTTTTAAATGATGTAAGCTTTCACATTCAAGCTGGAGAAACAATTGCTTTCGTTGGACCTTCTGGAGCTGGAAAAACGACTATTTGCTCATTAATTCCTAGGTTTTATGATGTCAATGACGGAAAAATTACTATTGATGGCACGGATATTCGGGATATGACAAAGGAAAGCTTGCGTCGGCAAATCGGGATTGTTCAGCAGGATGTATTTTTATTCACTGGGACGTTACGTGAAAATATTGCTTATGGCAAGCTGAATGCGACAAATGAGGAAATTGAATTAGCAGCACGTCGGGCTCATATGGAAGAATTTATTAAGGACTTGCCTCTTGGGTTTGAAACCCAGGTTGGTGAACGAGGTTTAAAGTTGTCGGGTGGGCAAAAGCAACGCATAGCAATCGCACGTATGTTTTTAAAAAATCCACCAATTTTAATTCTAGACGAGGCGACTTCTGCTTTGGATACGGAAACGGAGATGATCATCCAAAAGGCATTAACAGAACTTGCTAAAGATCGTACGACACTGGTTATTGCCCATCGGTTAGCCACTATTAAAAATGCGGATCGAATTATGGTGGTTACGAAAGATGGAATTGAAGAAGAAGGCAGTCATGAGCAGTTACTGGAGCGTGATGGTATTTTTGCGCATTTGCATCGGGTGCAAATGCATTAGCATATTTGGTATTTCATGAAAATATAAAAATTTTGGCTTATGAGTACCGATATAACGGGATAGCCACGTCCGGCTTAAGCGCCCAGCAACTAGGCGACTTCCCTCCATTGCCCTACGATAAGTCATCATCGGTTCGTTGTTAAGAGGAAGGCCGACTAACAACGGGCTTGCCGCCCTACGTCGGCATACCCCTGTTGCAGGAGCATGATTCCTAAAACTTTAGTCGATTCGCTCCAGTCGCTACGTTGCTAAACGGGCGCTCTGCGCCTTTGTTCTGGGAAAGACCTGCTTTCAAATGAAGCAAAATAAACGTAAAACATTAATCATACGCCCTCTCATTCAGCAAATAAGGATGAATCCTTATTTGGCTGAATTTTTCTTATGTGAATCGTATTTGAATATACTACTGAGAAATATGTATAAGCCGTCAGGGATTATTTGTTTCTGTCTTGTTATAATTGTTAATAATTTATGACAATTTTTATTTTTAGGGTAAGTTATGTTTCATTCAAATAGGATAGTGGTACAGCACTTAATAAATGATAAAAACAGAGAGGGGAATTACGATGGAGCATTTGGAACAAGAGGAACAAGGGTACAGTTTGCCACGAATAGGGGAAAAAGCACCTAATTTTACTGCAAAAACCACCCATGGGGAAATTTCTTTACAGGATTATAAAGGGAAATGGGTGGTATTGTTTTCGCATCCAGCTGATTTTACACCCGTGTGTACCTCTGAGTTTGTAGCTTTTCAAGAAGTCTATGATCGCCTACGTGATATGAACACAGAATTAATTGGCTTAAGTATTGATAGTGTTAGCTCTCATATTGCTTGGATCAGAAATATAGAAGAGAATTTTAATACAACGATTGAGTTTCCAATTATTGCTGATTTGAACCAAAAAGTTGCTATGAAATATGGAATGATTATGCCTGAATCTGATGGTACAGAGACATCACGAGCTGTATTTGTCATTGATGATAACCAAATGATTCGTGCGTTAATCTATTACCCCCTATCTACAGGACGTAACATGGAAGAGATTGTTCGTCTTGTGAAAGCATTGCGAACCACTGATGAACATGGGGTTTCAACCCCAGCCAATTGGCAACCTGGTGATAAGGGGATCGTTAAACCGCCACAAACAAAAGCAGAAGCAAATGAGCGTATGAATAATCAGGATTATGATTGTGTAGACTGGTATTATTGTAAGAAAGAAATTAACTAAACAAATTATGATATCCCTATTATTTCTAGGGTGAATAACCCAAATATTCTATTGAAGTTTACGAATGAAAGGGGTTTATTTCGTGTTTTTAAACTATTTTTATGATGCTTCTTTAGCGCAAGCCTCTTATATGGTAGCGTGCCAAGCTACTGGTGAAGCAGCTGTTATTGATCCAGCTAGAAATATAGAGGAGTATTTAGAAGTAGCTAGAGAAAAAGGTTTTCAAATTGTGGCAGCAGTCGAAACACATATTCATGCTGACTTTGTATCAGGAGTTGCAGAACTTGGACGAAGAACAGGGGCCACCATTTACCATTCCCTAGAAGGAGTAGATAATGGGGGCTATGAATGGAATAGCGACTTACCTGTAAAAGGATTACGTGATCAAGATACCATCCAATTAGGGAAAGTAAAGTTGCGAGCAGTCCACACCCCTGGACATACTCCTGAACATATGTCGTATGAATTAACCGATGAAGCTGTTGCAGATCGACCAATGGGTGTATTTACTGGTGATTTTGTATTTGTTGGTGATGTCGGGCGCCCTGACCTGCTAGAGAAAGCGGTAGGCGTAGCGGGATCTGCCGAAGAGGGCGCAAGACAGATGTTTAGCTCTATACAGCGGTTTAAAAAGTATGCGGATTATGTGCAAATTTGGCCTGGTCACGGGTCAGGAAGTGCTTGTGGCAAGGCACTAGGGGCAGTCCCGACAAGCTCAGTTGGTTACGAGCGATTGTTTAATCCAGCATTTCAGCTAACAGAGGAAACAGATTTTATTGACTTTTTATTGGATGGACAGCCAGAACCTCCTGCTTACTTTGCAAAGATGAAGGAAGTAAACAAAACAGGAATGACACCAGTTTCGCAAGTGCCTTACCCGGTAGAAATGCAGCTAGTTGGCGATAAGGTTGCTGAATTAGCACAAGATAACCAGACGATGGTAATTGATACACGAAGCATTCAATCATTTGCTACAGGGAGCATCCCTAAAACGATTAATCTTCCTTATCCTGATATGTTTGTTGAGTGGCTCGGTCGTTTAGCTAATTATAAAAAAACGTTATACCTTATTGCTGAGCCACATCAATTTGCTCATTTACGTAACATCATGCTTCGTATGGGAATGGATAATTTACAAGGGTTTTTTGCCACATCTGTTATTGATAGCGCAACGAAACTATTAACGTATGAAACGCAATCACCATCCGAAGTGGATAAAAAACGAAAACATGACGATATACAAGTGTTAGATGTAAGATATGCTGATGAGTGGAATGAAGCGCATATCCCAAATGCGAAGCATATTCCGCTCCCAGAATTAGCAGAACGAACGGATGAATTAACTCGGGATAAACCTGTCGCTGTCCATTGTCGCTCAGGAAAGCGTTCAGCAATTGCGTCGAGCATTTTAATAAATCATGGATTTCACGTTATTAACGTAGAAGGCGGATTTATAAACTGGCAACAAGAAAATCTGGAGGCGACATAAGATAGACAGGAAAGAGGGTTTAACCACCCTCTTTTGCCCTATAGGGAAAAGAATTATGGCATAAGCAAAAAAACTTAGTCATTTACTCCTTATGATTATTATATCGCTTTTTTCTTAAATAATAGCCGTAAGAAAATACAGCAAGAAAACAAACAAACACAACACTGCCTACCATCCACCGCTATTACCACCACCAGGTAGAAACTTTCCCGCTAACCCAAATAGTAATTCAATAACTGTAGCCAGTAGCAAAATGAGGTGGTAAGGCTTAGGTTTTTTCATGAAAACTTCGTACGTATCAATAGAAATGCTCAAGTTAAGAAGGCTTAGCACAATCATTGAAATTATAAATACAAACCAAACAGGACTTGATGTAGCCGCGTCAATCCCTTTTGTAACCCCGTCATAAATAATAGTAGCTAATATACCTACTGTTTGTATGAAAAATACAATGGAAATATGTTTCAGGTTTTTAAGTCTCAATCTTTCATCATTCATTTTTTTTAAACATCCTTCTCCCCCTTTGGAATCCAAAATATTTCGTCTAATGATTGATTGGTCGCATAGCAGATTTCTAGGCATAAATTTAACGTTGGATTGTATTTTCCCTTTTCAATTAAACTGATCGTTTGGCGTGTGACCCCTGTTTTTTTAGCTAATTGCTGTTGAGTTAATTCTGCTTGCACGCGAGCAATTTTCACTTTATTTTTCACGTGGTTTCACGCCTCCTTCACTTTATTGTAACATATACATTACATCATTCAATGTATATGTTACATAAGTAAAGAGTTTAGGTTGACAAAATAATGAGCAACCTGTAAAATGACTGATAGTCAGTCAAGGTTATTTATTGAGGTGAGGAGATGGATAATAAGAAACAAAAGATTGTACAGTCTGCCATTCAGATTTTTCGAGAAAAGGGAATTGAAAAAACGAAGGTATCCGATATTGTGAGAGGTGCAGGTGTGGCTCAAGGAACGTTTTATCTATACTTCCCGTCCAAGCTAGCAGTGATGCCGTCTATTGCTGAAGTAATGGTGAGAAAAATCGTTGAAGCAATGGAAGATAAAGTTAATGACGATGAAGCATTTATCAAACAATTAGAACAGGTAGTTCACGTTGCCTTCCAAATAACGAACGATTATCGAGAAATTTACGCGCTTATGTTCGCTGGGTTAGCTTCCAGCCAATATTTAAGTGAGTGGGAGAAAATTTATGAACCATATTATGCCTGGATGCAGGAATTCCTAACCCAACCGAAAGCTACTGCTATGTTGCGAGAATCGCTGGATATAGAGGCAACAGCAAAATTATTAATAGGGTTGATTGAAGCAGCGGCTGAGCAATCCTATTTGTTTGATAAACAAGATGAAGAAAAAGCGAATGGGAAAAAGAAAGAAGTATTGGAATTTGCTAAACATGCATTATGTAAATAGTTTGGGGAAGTGAAGAAGAGTAAACAAACCTGTACGTAAACGACTTGGCTTAAACCAAGTTTTTCTTTCCCACAAAAATGACTGATAGTCAGTCATAAAAAGTAGGGAAAATAAGTCTAAAATAAAGGAAAATTGCTCAGAACATTGATTATCCATGCAGTTTTATACCTTGAGCAAAGCGGAAGGAATGTTATAAAAAATGAATAAATCATGGATATACGTTATTTTAACAAGTGTATTTGAATTAATTTGGATTTATGGCTTTAACACAGCTTCCACCTGGTGGCATTGGGTGTTCATTATTAGTGCTATCTTATTAGATCTACATTTTTTATCCAAAGCATGTGAAGGAATTCCTACTGGAACCGTATATGCTATCTTTGCAGCAGCAGGAACAGTAGGAACAGCTTTGATGGATGTATATATATTTGATGGCAGTTTAAGTATGGGGAAAGTTTTCTTTATGTTTCTTCTCGTCATAGGCGTAATCGGCTTGAAACTATTTGATACGCCAAATCAATCAGCAGAGCAGGAGGTACATTCATAATGGGCTGGATTTTAGTAGCGTGTGCGTCCGTATTTGAAATCTTAGGTGTTTTAGGCTTGCGATTATATAGCCAAAATAAGACGGTTGCAAATGGGTTATTGTATCTTGGGGGTTTAGGTGCATCCTTTGCTTTTCTTTATGCTTCCTTCTCACATTTACTTGTAAGTGTTGCCTATTCTGTGTTTATGGGAGTCGGGACAGCTGGTGCTGTATTAATGAATATGATTTTCTTCGGCGAATCGACGAATAGGCTACGCGTTTTTAGTTTAGTATTGATTATTATCGGTGTCGTCGGACTTAAGGCATTATCTTAATAAGCGGAGAGGTACAAGTAAAGCGGCAAATCGTTATATTTTTTTCTGTTCCCGATTAGATTTACGGTCACACTAATTTGTTTTTTTGAATATAAAAATAATATCAAATAATTCTCATGTTTTTGAAAAAAGGCATTGACTTTTCTTGGAAAAACATTTAATATATCAAACAATATATGCCTAGATTCTTTTTTAGAGAGAATTGGTAACTCTATAATTGGAAACAGTTTTTTCTATTGTTGTGCTGCATTGCCTAATGAGTCATCTGATAAGTAATAAGAGCATAAGATAAATGGAATATTTGCTCTTCTTATCATTTGAAATAAGGAGTGTAGCTCCTATTGCCTTCACTTTCTATTTGCAGCACAACAAATGATCTAACGGAGGAGGGGAAATATTTGACACGTCAAATACTTTCTTATCAAAATTTTACTGGCGATCCATTTCAAGATTTCTGCCCTAATGATGCTACAAAGGGCGCCGCCACTATTTTAAGTTGGGCATATGATCTATATGGAGATTCCATTATATATGCATGCAGCTTTGGTGCAGAAAGTATAGTGCTAATTGATTTACTATCTCATGTGAAGCCAGATGCGAAGATTGTCTTTCTAGATACAGGATTACATTTTCAAGAAACGTACGACCTTATTGATGATGTAAAGAAAAGGTATCCTGATTTGCGGATACATTTAAAGCGACCTGATTTAACCGTCGAAGAACAGGCTGCCAAGCATGGCTCAGCCTTATGGAAGCGACAACCAGACCAATGTTGTTTTATCCGTAAGATAAAACCACTGGAAGAGGTACTTGACGCTGTGCCTGCTTGGATTTCTGGACTGCGCAGAGAGCAGTCATTAAGTCGTAGTAAAACGGATTTTGTGAATAAAGATGAGCGATTTAAAAGCATAAAAATATGTCCATTGATACATTGGACTTGGGATGATGTCTGGAATTATATTCGTAAATACCAATTACCATATAATAAACTCCACGACAATAATTATCCAAGTATTGGGTGTATCCCTTGTACTTCGCAAGTGATGGAAACAGATGACTTGCGTGCAGGAAGATGGACGGGGCAAACGAAAACAGAATGTGGTCTGCATACAGCAGATAATAAACATGATTCGTGATGGTCGGAGAACGCATCTTTTTTATTTCACTTAATTCCTAGTAATTTAATTGGTATACTAAGTTTTTGGATTGCATATAAAAATAAGTAGTGAGGTGAGAGCGTTGACGCTGGACGTAACAAATAGCCCATTTAATCAAGAGCAAATAGAACAATTAAGTCGTCTGTTACCAACCTTAACGAATAATCAAAAGGTTTGGCTGAGTGGCTACCTTTTAGCTGTTATATCTAAAAAAATCCAGCAACCTAGTAATCAAGTCCCGCAAATGGATAGTCAGCTGATGAGCGGTGGTGGTACATCCCCAAGAGCAGTAACGGTATTATACGGATCAGAAACAGGAACAGCCCGTTCACTAGCAGAAATGATGACTAAGAAATTAGATGAAGCTAATTTTACGGTAACCTTCTCGGCTCTTGATGATTTCAAGCCAAGTAAATTAAAAAAGACAGAGGATTTATTGATTATAACAGCAACACATGGGGAAGGTGATCCACCAGATAATGCAATATCTTTTTATGAATTTCTTCATAGTAGAAAAGCACCTAAATTGGAACATTTGCGTTTTTCCGTATTGTCACTTGGCGATGAGTCATATGAATTTTTTTGTCAGACTGGAAAGGACTTTGATAAGCGCCTAGAAGAATTAGGTGGAGAGAGGATATATGGCCGAGTAGATTGTGATTTAGATTTTGACGAACAAGCGGCTGCGTGGATGAACGGTATTTTAGGTATTTTAAAGAAGGAAACGGATGCCGCTGACCAGAACACGCTGTCAAGTCAGCAAACGGTAGGTATGAACATTTCAGAACAACCTGTTTTTTCCAGAACAAATCCATTTATGGCTGAGGTGATGGAGAAGGTAAACCTAAGCGGACGAGGTTCTAACAAACAAACACATCATCTAGAACTGTCTCTCGATGGAGCCGGCTTTACTTTTAAACCAGGAGATAGTTTAGGAATTTATCCGAAAAACGACCCCGTATTAGTTGAGCAGCTCATCAAAGCGTTGGCATGGGACGCTGAACAAAATCTATCTGTGAATAAGCAGGGGGAAATAAGATCATTACGTGAAGCTTTGCTTTCTCATTTCGAGTTAACCGTTTTAACCACACCGATGTTAGAAAAGGCAGAAAGATTGTTTGCGAATGAAGCATTAACCGAGCTTTTAGAAGCAAGCAATAAAGAAAAATTAACCTTTTATTTAAAGGGAAGGGATGTTCTCGATTTAGTAACCGATTTTCCACCGAAAAAGCTAGCGCCTGAGGATTTTGTCAGCATATTGCGGAAGCTGCCTGCTCGACTTTATTCCATAGCCAGCAGCTACAAAGCTAACCCTGACGAGGTTCATCTAACGATTGGAACGGTAAATTATGTGGCTCATGGACGTAAGCGCTTTGGCGTTTGCTCTAGTCAAATTGCAACAAGAGTGGAAATAGGTGACAAGTTGCCAGTATATATTCACCAAAATCCTAATTTTCAATTTCCTAATGATCCCCAAACGCCTGTTATTATGATTGGACCTGGTACGGGAGTGGCTCCATTTCGTTCCTATCTGGAGGAGTTGGAGGAAACCGCCGTCAAACGAAAAACATGGCTTTTCTTCGGTGAACAGCATTTTTCATGTGATTTTCTCTATCAAGTAGATTGGCAAAAGTGGTTAAAAGCGGGTGTGCTTTCGAGAATGGATGTTGCCTTTTCAAGGGATACCGATCAAAAAGTATATGTGCAACATAAGATGCTTGAAAAAAGCCACGATTTTTATAACTGGGTAAAAGCAGGTGCTGCAGTTTACGTATGTGGGGATGAGAAGCATATGGCAAGAGATGTCCAGCAAACAATAATGGCTATATTAAAACAGAATGGAGACATGAATGAGGAAGAGGCAAAACTATACTTGCAGCAAATGCGCCTAGAAAAACGATATCAACGGGATGTATATTAATTTACTGATTCAATAGGGCTATGTGCTAGTTAAAACGTATGTTAGTGAAGGGAGTTCAACGTAATGGCAAAGGAAAAAGATGCACTTCATCAAGGATCGCTAGATGATATGGAACGAATAAAAGAAGCAAGTAACTTTCTACGAGGAACGATAACAGAGGGGCTTGCAGATCCGATCACAGGAGCAATTTCTGCTGATGATAATAAGGTGCTGAAGTTTCATGGAAGTTATCAACAAGACGATCGTGATCTACGAGATGAACGGAGACGCCAAAAATTAGAGCCGGCTTATCAATTTATGCTCCGCGTAAGGGTTCCTGGAGGGATTGCTACACCAGAGCAATGGCTTGTGATGGGTGAGCTTGCTGATAAATATGCGAATGGAACCATTCGTTTAACCACTAGGCAAGCATTTCAACTGCATGGCATTTTGAAATGGGATTTGAAAAATACGATCAGAGAAATTAATCATACACTTATGGATACATTGGCCGCTTGTGGTGATGTAAATCGAAATGTAATGTGCAATACCAATTCGTATCAATCGGCAGTCCATGCAGAAGTTCAGAAATGGGCCCAAAAAATGAGTGACCATCTCTCCCCAAGGACAGGAGCATATCATGAGATTTGGCTAGATAAAGAAAAAGTGGTGGATTCACGGGAGGAAACAGAACCAATTTATGGCGCAACTTATTTACCAAGGAAGTTTAAAATTGGCATTGCAGTACCTCCATCAAATGATATTGATGTATTCTCGCAAGACCTCGGTTTTATTGCCATTCAAGAAGCGAATGAGTTGGTAGGTTTTAATGTTTCTGTCGGTGGTGGTATGGGAATGACGCATGGAAACATCAATACGTATCCACAATTGGGGCGGGTAATTGGCTTTTGTGCTCCTGATCAAGTAGTTGCTGTAGCAGAACAAATTGTTACAATACAGCGAGATTACGGGAATCGAACGGATCGAAAGCAGGCCAGATTTAAATACACTATTGATGCAAGGGGAATAGATTGGTTAAAGCAAACCTTACATGAACGTTTAGGCTCGGAGTTGGAGGAGGCGAAAGATTTTCAATTTAAAAATAATGGGGACAGTTATGGTTGGGTGGAAGGAAATAGAAAATGGCATTTCACATTATTTATTGAAAATGGACGTGTAAAGGATACGGAGGACTATCCATTAAGAACAGGGCTAAGGGAAATAGCGAAAATTCATGAGGGAGATTTTCGCTTAACACCTAATCAAAATCTAGTTATTGCCAATGTTACTAAACAAAGGAAAGCTCGCATTGAGCAACTTATCCAAACGTACAAACTAACAAATGGTGGGCAGCTTAGCGGGTTGCGCCGTAATTCCATGGCTTGCGTAGCTTTACCGACTTGTGCTTTAGCAATGGCAGAATCAGAAAGATACCTACCTTCATTAATCGAAAAAATAGAAGCGATTCTTCAAGAAGCAGGCCTACACCAAGAAGAAATTGTTATACGTATGTCAGGATGTCCAAACGGTTGTTCACGACCAGCTTTAGCGGAAATAGCTTTTATAGGCAAGGGACCTGGCAAGTATAATCTGTATCTTGGTGGAAGCTTTACTGGAGAACGATTAAGTAAGCTCTATCGGGAAAATATAGGGGAACAGGAGATTTTAGCGACACTTCGACCGTTGATAACTCGGTATGCGAAGGAAAGGTTAGATGGAGAGCATTTCGGAGACTTTGTTATTCGAGCAAATTATGTAGAAGCTGTATATTCTGGACTTGATTTTCATAGATAGTGGGGGTTTTAGGTGATGATTAAAGACGTGGAGGGAGTTATGGGAAAGGTATATTTGGTGGGGGCAGGACCAGGGGATCTCGATTTGATTACGGTAAAAGGTGTAAAAATCATTAGTCAATCAGATGTTATTTTATATGATCGTTTAACGAATGACCAATTATTAGATTATGCACCCGCGCAGACAACACGAATTTATTGTGGGAAACGCCCAGACGATCACGCATTAAAACAGGAAGAAATCAACCGGTTACTCTGTCATTATGCAAGGCAAGGGAAGGTGGTTACGAGATTAAAAGGGGGAGACCCGTTTATCTTTGGCAGAGGAGGAGAGGAGGCTCTAGTTTTACGGAAATATCAAATTCCATTTGAAATTGTACCAGGAGTCACTTCTGGATCAGCTGCGCCAGCTTATGCGGGAATTCCGTTAACCCATCGTCAGATTAGTTCCTCCGTTGCCTTTGTATCTGGTGTGTCTAGAAAGGAAGAAGCAAGTGAAGCATATTGGGAGCATCTTGCTAAGGGACCAGATACTCTATGTATCTATATGGGCGTAAAAAATCTTCCTGAAATTTGTAAGTATCTAATTCGATATGGCAGAGATGCAATGACACCAATTGCCGCTATCTATTATGGGACAACACAAATCCAACAAACGGTTACAGGTACGTTAGAAACGATCGCAACAAAGGCAAAACAGATTAAAAACCCGGCGATGATTATTGTTGGCGATGTTGTTGAATTGCGTGATCAGATACAGTGGTTTGAAGAGATGGCCTATGAAGCAGAGTCGCCGAGTGCTGTAAGCGGCTGATGAAAGGAGAAGATATGATATGCAAGGAGTGTTATATGTAAGTCATGGAAGCCGCTACGCTGATGCTACGGCAGAGGCAACAGCATTTCTTGAAGTAGTAAAAGAGCAAGTAAATGTTCCCGTTCAAGAAATCTGTTTTCTCGAATTAGCTTCTCCTACTATGAAGCAAGGAATAGCTAATTTGGTAGCTCAAGGGGCAACTAGCATCGCCATCATACCAGTTTTATTATTACAGGCAGGTCATTACTATCATGATATCCCGCAGGTCATTGCGCAACAAAAAGCATTATATCCGGCTGTTTCGTTTTCCTACGGTCAGCCTCTTGGCGTACAGGATCGAATTATTCAGATATTAGCGGAGCGCATCGATGAAGCAATTCCAGAAAAAAGTCCGGATATGAAGATACTGCTAATTGGCAGGGGAAGTAGTAATCTGCAAACGGTTATAGATATAGAAACGATTGTATGTAAGCTAAAACGAATAACGACACTGCACTATATTGAAGCCTGTTATTTAGCAGCATGTGAACCATCTTTTGATAAAAAACTACAAGCGACTATTACAGAGAAAAATTCCCAAATTGTTCTTGTCCCGTATATCTGGTTTACCGGATTTCTAATGCGACATATTCATAAAAAGGTTACAGAATTTCGGGGTATCGAAAAAGAAATAGTTGTTTGTCAGCATTTAGGGCAGCATTCTGTCATGCATGAAGCATTAAAGGATCGTGTTATCGAGGCAATATCGTAAAAGTCATAGGATAAAAAGGATGTTACATGAATGGCGCATATTCCATTAATGGTTGAATTAAAAGAAAAACAAGTAGCTATTGTTGGTGGAGGCATAATAGCAGCAAAACGCATAGGTGCAATGCTGGAAAGTTGTGCAAAAATTACCGTTATTAGTCCTACGATTAATCAAGTAATTCGAAGGGCTTGGGAAGCTGGCCTTCTAACATGGAGACAAAAGACATTCGAGGCTACGGATATTCAACAGGCTGTGCTCGTTATTGCAGCTACTAACAATCAATTGGTGAACCAATCCGTATGTCAGTCAGCACCAGCTGGGTGTCTTGTAAATAATGCTTCCGATGCAGAAGAAAGTCATGTTCATTTTCCTGCTCATTTAAAGCAAGGAAGATTATCTATCAGTATCTCAACCAATGAGGCAAGTCCAACGCTAGCAGCCAAAATTAAGCAAGAACTCGAATCTATCTATAACAAGGACTATGAAGGCTATGTGGAATTCTTATATCAATGCAGGCAGCTACTGAAACAATCCACATTGGGTAAGCAACAACAGAAAAAACAATTGCAAGCTCTCGTTTCTGATGAATTTCTGTGTAAAGATAAACAGCTGGAGGCACTCCAGGCGCTGAGGCAGCTAGCGGGAATGGATGCGAGTGAAGCTAAAGGTTTCTGCTAAATCTAGCATTAACCACAGGTTTGGTTGAATTTACCTGGAAAAGGAAAGCTTACAGTATATTGAGAGAAATAGGTACGTAATGAAAACAAATAGGAGGGAGTTCAAGTGATATCATCTACGGAACAGCTAGGAAGTATTCCGCATGGAGGCAAATTGATCCAAAGGCAAGTTGATCGTGAAGAACGAGATGTGTATTTACAGACCATAACGAACTTAAAAACAATCACATTAAATAGTTGGCATCTATCTGATTTGGAATTGATAGCAAATGGTGGGTTTAGTCCCCTCATTGGTTTCATGAGTAAGTCTGATTATACGAGGGTTATAGAAGAAATGCGGCTGGAGGATGGTACGATTTGGAGCATTCCTATCACACTAGATGTAGAACAAACGCAAGCAGAAACATTGGAGATAGGTGACCAAATTGTACTTATGGGGGAGGATAATGAAGCTTATGGTGTCTTAGAGCTTACCGAAAAGTTTCACTATGAAAAGGAAAAAGAAGCAAAATTGGTGTACGGCACACTTGACCCTGCACATCCAGGAGTAAAAAAAGTGTATGAAAAAGGGGATGTATATGTAGCTGGACCTATTCGGCTCCTTCAAAAGAAAACCTATCATCCATTTGCTAACTATCAGCTTGATCCTGTGGACACAAGACAATTATTCAGAGATTTAGGCTGGAAAACCATTGTTGGCTTCCAAACGAGAAATCCAGTGCATCGTGCTCATGAATATATTCAAAAATGTGCTTTAGAATCGGTTGACGGTCTATTACTCAATCCTCTAGTAGGAGAAACAAAGTCCGATGATATTTCAGCCGAGATTCGAATGAAAAGTTATGAGGTAATTTTAGACAAATATTATCCGCAAGATCGAGCAAGACTAGTCATCTATCCCGCAGCGATGCGTTATGCCGGCCCAAGAGAAGCAATACTCCATGCGATTGTCCGAAAAAATTATGGTTGCACACATTTTATCGTTGGGCGGGACCATGCGGGTGTCGGTGATTTTTATGGAACTTATGAAGCGCAGGAGTTAATTTGTCAATACGAAAAAGAGCTAGGAATACAAATTTTCGCCTTTGAACATGCCTTTTACTGTACAGCATGTGAAAATATGGGAACGGAAAAAACATGCCCGCATGATCCAATGTACCACGTGCATTTAAGCGGCACGAAAGTACGTGAGAAGCTACGTAATGGTGAAGATTTGCCAAAGGAATTTTCGCGACCAGAAGTAGCAAAAGTTTTAAGAGAAGGCTTAAGACGTTAATTAAAGGGAAGGTTTCACATGTCGAATGAAATGATCATTGTTTCTATCGTAATATGTTTCATGATTGGTGCGCTTATCATGGACATTGCTCGTCCAGTCATCATTGTGTTTACCGCGTTAACCATCTTTTTAATAACAGGTATATTAAAACCAGAGGAAGCACTTATTGGTTTTTCAAATGAAGGGATGCTTACCATTGCTCTTTTATTTATTATAGCAGGGGCCATTCAAAAAAGCGGTATCATTGAAGATATTATGAAAGGTTGGCTAAATAAAAGTAATAGTTTAATCGGTTCCATGATCCGTGTGCTTATACCAACATCTGCACTTTCTGCCTTTTTAAATAATACGCCGATTGTTATTACGTTCACCCCAATGATTAAAAGTTGGTGTGAGGATCGGCAAATTGCTCCATCCAAATTCTTAATCCCCCTTTCCTATGCAACCATTTTAGGCGGAACGATTACGTTAATGGGGACATCCACCAACCTCGTTGTACATGGCATGCTAATGGATTACGGTTATGACGGGTTTTCCATCTTTCAGTTAGCAGTTATCGGCATTCCGATTACTATTGCTGGGCTCATTTATTTGCTTGTTATAGGGAGACATCTTTTACCTAACCAGAAAGGACTGCAACAGCAAGTAAGAGAGAGTTCAAAGGAGTACATTGCAGAATTGATGGTAGAGGATTCATTTTCAGGGGTAAATCGGACGGTAAAAGAGGCTGGATTAAGAGAGTTAAAGGGGCTCTATTTATTAGAAATTATCCGTGATAAGGAACGCGTATTCCCGGTTCGTTCGACAACTAGAATTCAAGCAGGAGATCGCCTTATTTTTACTGGTTTAATTACTGCATTAGCTGGATTGCAAGCAACGAAAGGGCTAACATTAAGCATGGGAAAGTCTGTGGATGTTGATGAATTACAAAAGGCTGACTCAACCATGGTAGAAGCTGTGGTGTCGCATCAATCTTCTTTACTTTACAAATCAATTAAGCAAGCTAAGTTTCGATCCTTATATGATGCTGGAGTTATTGCAGTTCATCGAAATAACGAACGCCTTAAATCCAAAATAGGTGATATATTGTTAAAGCCAGGTGATAGCTTACTATTACTAGCGGGAGCTGATTTTATTGAAAAATATCAGCAATCTGAGGATTTTTATGTCGTAACGCCGTTCCATCGACCGCATACGTTTCATCGCAATGCCTTTAAAGGGTGGGTAACGACCATTTTGTTTTTAACGATGATTCTACTAATTACAATCGGAATGCTAAGCATGTTTAAGGCGATGTCTATCGTAGTTGTGGTTATGTTAGCAATGAAGGTAATTACGATGGAAGAGGCAAAGAAATATATTCATTTTGATGTCCTGTTACTTATTGCTTGTTCATTCGGTATTGGAATGGCGACAATGAAGTCAGGTCTTGCATCTTGGATTGCTGATGGGATATTAGCTGTAGGAGAGCCGTTGGACTTATTTATCTTATTGTTACTTATTTATATAGTAACCAATATATTGACGGAAATCATTACGAACAGCGCAGCGGCTATTTTGATGGTTCCGATTGCCTTTGAGATGGCAGCTACACTAGATTTAGATCCCATGGGTTTTGCGGTTACAACGACGATTGCAGCGTCTGCTAGTTTTATCACCCCCATTGGCTACCAAACGAATTTAATTGTTTATGGTCCTGGGGGCTACACATTTAAAGATTATGTAAAAATCGGAACACCACTAAGTATCCTAGTTATGGTGATGACAGTAATTATTGTATACTTTTGGTGGTATTAGGGAGGAGAAAATGTGAGTAAATCGAAACATATTTCTTGGCATGAATCTATGGTAACAAAGGAATTTAGACAAAAGCGAAACAAGCATAAAAGTGCAGTACTTTGGTTTACGGGGTTATCCGGATCTGGAAAATCAACTCTTACCGTAGAGTTGGAAAGGAGGCTTTATCTACTAGGTATTTACACGTATCGGTTAGATGGCGATAATATCCGCCATGGGTTGAATAAGAATCTCGGATTTTCTCCAGAGGATCGAACAGAAAACATACGCAGAATAGGCGAAGTGTCGAAGCTATTTATTGATGCAGGGATTCTTACATTAACTGCCTTTATTTCGCCGTATCAAGAAGATCGAAATTTGGTAAGAGCGCTGTTACCAAGTAACGAATTTATTGAAATTTACGTGAAATGTAGTTTAGAAGCATGTGAGGAACGTGATCCAAAGGGGCTGTATAAAAAAGCACGTGCTGGTGAAATTACGGGATTTACTGGCGTTGATGCACCTTACGAGGCGCCAACTGCTCCTGAGTTAACGATTGATACGGAGAAACTATCTGTGGAAGAAGCAACGCAACAAGTTATTCATTACTTGTTGGAAAATGAATATTTAACCGTATAACTATCATTTTCTCTATTGAGAAAATGGAAGGTGCGAGTATTATGGAGACGCTAAAACTCATGAAAAAAAGCGTTGGAGAGTTATTATATCTAGGTTCCAGGTATAGCTCCAACGCTTCGTGTATAAGGATTCCTATTCGTAAAACATTTATGGGCATTATCAACGCAGTTTCGTTACTTGTATGGAAATTGTACTTTTGGTCTAACAGTCAAGTTTTAACACCTCAAGCATAGTTTTTTAGTTGCTAAAACGAACATACTTCCAGTTTGTTACCGAAAGGATCATAGAAAACAAAAGAGCTCATCCTATCATATGTTTCGATTGGTTCTACTTTAACTCCCTTATGTCGCAAATGACTATGCGTTGTTTCTATGTTTTCTGAGAAAAAGTTAAAATGCGGCGGACGATTGCTTTCATAGGTTGTATCTGCTTTCAATAAAGTAAGCGGTGTCTCTCCTAGCTTTAGAACGATAAGATTGTTTGTAACGTCTTCAAATAGCACTGGTAGCTCCAGCGTGTTGGTATACCAATTTTTAGCTGTACTTAAATTAGGAACGAAAACAAACACCGTATCAATTCGTTGAAATAGCATCAAAAACCTCCTTAACATTAGAATTATTGATATATCCTATGCGTTGCCTCTTTTTCACACCATAAGGATGTAGAGATTTTTTAGGTGAAACAACGGCTTATCTCCATATACAAGGTCGATAGGTCAAACTGTCTCATTGTCTAAAAAAATAGCGTTATTGCAAATGCTCGACTTGGTTATAATTTTTGATATGCCAAGTTTGCTCTCTCAAGTGGATATTACTAATGCATCCATTCATCAGTGATGTTTTTCCTGAGCCGATTTCACCTTTTGAAACCTCAGCTAAAATAGCGTTGATTACTGCGCCATGAGCAACTAATAACACCCGTTGCTGCAGGTAGTGTTGGTTTACCTTCGCAACGCCAGCCATGACGCGTTGATTAAAATCTATCCGTTCTTCTTGGTGAGGAAAATGCCCACTTGGATACATACATTTTCTTTCCTCCATTGTTAATCCTTCAGCATCTCCAAATGAACGTTCTTTAAAATCATTCATTTCTATTAATGGCAACTGTAAGTACTGATTTATGATTTCGGCAGTCTCTTTTGCACGCAGTAAAGGACTGCAGATAAGGATATCATAATCATCAGCGTTTAAATATTTTCCACATGCATGTGCTTGCTCTCTTCCAGTATCATTCAGCGGGATATCCGTTTTTCCTTGTAGCTTGCCTTGTTTATTCCAGTTCGTTTGTCCATGACGAATAAAACAAATCGTTGTAATGGTTCTTCTCTCCCTTTTCATGATCTATTTTTATTATATCAAATGGTACTAAATAATTCGCTCTAAACCTATACAAGTCTTCTTCCTTCGAGCGAAAATACAAGCTATGTATACATACATGTACACGTATATTTTTAACAGGGATGAGAAAAATAAGCTTTACTTCGTATGTATTTTAACAGTAGGTTCTCCACATTCCTCCTGCAAGAGAAACTTGTGGAAAAGTAGAAGGTCCACTGCTATTACGCTAATGGCGAAAAATGATTTAGATTATGTTTGTTTAATGGTTCGTCGTGGTATCGAACACTATGCGTTATGAATAGGAGGTAATAAGATGATGAAACCTGAAGATATGCAAAAAGGGAGCACACCACGACAACACCAAAATCGACAACCAGGATTTGAATACGAAATGAATCCATTACCGCACCAGCCGCTAGATTATAAAGGTTCCGAAAAATTAGCTGATAAGGTGGCATTAATAACAGGAGGAGATAGCGGGATCGGCCGCGCAGTAGCTATTCTGTATGCAAAAGAAGGAGCTCAAGTAGCTATCTCTTATCTTGATGAGCATGCAGATGCTGAAAAAACAAAAGAACTCGTTGAAGCTGAAGGAGGAAAATGTATTCTGCTTCCTGGCGATATTAAGAGTGCTGCGCACTGTCAGACTCTCGTGGAAAAAACGGTAGAAGCATTTGGGAAAATTAATATTTTAGTTAACAATGCTGCCATTCAATTTATACAAGAAGACGTATTAGATATATCCGATGAACAAATGGAAGATGTATTTCGAGTTAACTTCTTCTCCCAATTTTATTTAACAAAAGCAGCAGTTCGTCATATGGGTGCTGGTGATTCGATTATTAATACATCATCCATTAATGCCTATCGAGGAAATCCGATTTTAATGGACTACTCTGCCACAAAAGGAGCGATTACTGCATTCACTCGTAGTATTGCTCAAAGTCTGGCTAAAAAAGGTATTCGCGCAAACTCGGTAGCTCCTGGCCCTGTTTGGACACCACTCATACCAGCATCTTTTGATGAAGATGGTGTAGAAAACTTTGGGCAAGATACGTTAATGAATCGACCTGGTCAGCCATCTGAACACGCATGGCCGTATGTCATGTTAGCTTCAGACGAAGCTTCTTATATGACAGGGCAAGCAATTCATATTAACGGTGGAACGTGGACGTCGTCTTAACTGTGTTGTTTTAATCAATGGAAAGAAAAGCTCCGTTAACAGCGGAGCTTTTTATGTGCAAAGACAAGAAAGTATAAAATTTGATGCTTGGAGATAACAGAATAACAGAATAGCCACGTCCGTCTTCATCGCCCAGCAACTAGGCGACTTCACCCATTGCTCTACGATAAGACATCATCTGATTTCTTCCATTCATTACGTTGCAAAATCGCCCTGCCTCTTTGTTCCTCAAACTAAATGTATCCGAATAGGTAAATTTCCCCTCACATGCAGATAAGATATCGAGGCTATGTTGGCAACTCTCTACATACTGTTTGTATAGTTTTTGTAAAGTTGTATTTAGTATAATCTAGACGCAAAGTTATGATAGAAAAGCCCACTCTGCGTATTTGATGTTTGCTGTCTTTAAAAGGGGCGTCACCAGCATCGGCAAGACTATTTATCGGAAATATGTGCGCAGTTTGTGTTTATCCCGAAGATAAGGTGCTGTAAGACTCCCACTGAAGAGTTGGAGAACCATACCATAACAGGCTAAGTGGGAGATAAGAACACCTAAATGACCAATTCGGATGGAGGCTTTTAGGTCATATCCTTGCGGTACTAACAATTCGTGTGGGATGGGAACCACTCACTGATTGAAGCTTCACTTTATCGTACTGAAGTAGACTCTCTGCAGATGATCCATAAGAAATAGAAAACAACAATAGCCAAAAGAGCTTCAGTAAATTCAATGAACGATGAAGAAAAACGATCGAATAAGGGGGGATGAGCAAAAAAACAGGAAATCTAACTAATTCGCATATGTTATAAACGTGTAGTGATGGTTTATATACATTGCAGCGAATTGCTAATTGTAGATGTAAGATCGTATATCTCTTAGTTGATCAATAGATTTAAGACTTCTGTATGTTCAGCTTCAAGGGACTATTTGTGTGTATGAACTCGTTTATTATTCGTCACGTACAAAAGCTGTAAAAATTTCACTCCTTTTTTGCTTGTCAAATATCATGTTTCACACAACAACACATCATTTCATATGAAAGGTTTAATCGTATTGAATTGAAAAAGGCTTATTAATGAAAGATTCGCTATTGTTGAACAGATAAAAAAATCGAAATATCATCGGATTCTTTTTCCCGATATTGGTACCAAGATGATCTTGTTATAAGAGGAAATGAGGAAAGCACCATGTAAACCACAAGGTTTTCCATGCTTTTTAACATTCTATGTAAAGGGCTCTACTATTCCTCTAAAAGATACAACAACTATATGGAAAGGGGTAGCACATTGAAGAAGCAGTTAAGTGTGCTTTTTATTATTTTCCTTCTAATGCAAACAATTTCTAGCAGTCTAGCATTTCCTATGCAGGTTAAAGCTCAAGACTTAAGTAAAGATGAAATTGTAAAGAATATGGAGCTGTTGAATGAATCAGGCGAATCCATTCAACAAGAAGATAAACAAAAAGCAACACATGTAAAGGTAGACTGGTCTATTAAAGGGATAACAGTTGAACCTGATAAGGATTATACCCAACAGCTCCCTGCTAATATTAAAATGGATAAGAAACAGGCAGGTAAATTATGGGTCGAAGAAGCTGAAGTGGGTACTTATATCGTAAATACAGACAGCACACTAACGATTCGCTTTAACGAAGGAATAAGCCAATTTCCAGAAGCGAGCGGGTCGTTTACAGCAGAAATAGTTCCACGTGCAGAAGAAAAGGAGCAAGAAGAGAAAGCTGATGAAACTACACCAGAGCAAAATGAAACTACGTCAGAGCAAAAAGATGTGGGATCAACGGATGATGCGGAAGAAATTGCCGAAGATCGAAAAGAGGAAGTAAACCATACTGAAAATGCAAATTCTGAAGAAAAAGCTTTAAAATCTGCTGAGGGAGAACAGCTTGAAAAAGTGGCACAAAAAACGGAAGAAATGGATCCGTTAAAAGCGATTAAAGAAAATATTTTAACTCGTGCTGAAGTTATCTATGAAAATAGCGAAGGAGAACCCATAGACAAACCAGGCTTGGGTTCGATAATTGCTATAAAATATTGGTGGGAATTACCGAACGGGCATAACTATAAAGAGGGCGACACCTTTACATTTCAGGTACCGCCAGAGTTAGACATTTATAATCAAATTGATCGTTTGGAAATGAAGTTTAATGGAGAAACGATCGGCTATTTATCTGTAACCAAAGATGGAACAGCAACGATTGAATTTACCAAGTTCATTGAAGGATATTCTAATATCAATGGAAACTTCGAGATTTTAACGCAATTAAGCGAAGAAATTATTATTAACGAAGAGAAGGAAGTTATTATAACCCCAATTGAAGGGAAAGACTCGATCACTATTCCGATAGATTTTAATCCAGCGGGACCGGCTGTAGAGAAGCAAGGCATTCCAAATCGTTCCTACAATGCCGAAGAAATTGAATGGACAGTTGACTTTAATAAAACGTTAGACACGATAAGAAACGCTACCATAAACGATCCGATTCAAAAAGGGCAAGCGCTCAAAGAAGGCTCTATTAAGCTGTATCATTTGGAGACAAAATTAAGTGGTGAAGTGTCACAAGGTCAGGAAGTTGACCCTAATTCATATACAGTAGGTAAGACGGAGGACGGGGAAGATTTTACGGTCCATTTTAGTGAAGATATCCATTCAGCTTTCCGACTCGTATATGAAACAGATATTACAGATGCAGATCAGGCTGTATTCAAAAATAACGTAACGTTAACAGGTGAGGGAACGCAGGATAAAACTGCTGAAGCTACTGTAACAGTTGGAAGAGGTAAGCCTTTGAAGAAAAAGGCTACTGATTATGATCGCGCAAACCAAATGATCACTTGGGAAATCCGTTATAACTACAATGAGAAAAACATCGCTAAAGAAGATGCGTTATTAAAGGACTTTTTTAACAGAAGTCAAGATCTGATTGAAGACTCATTTGTCGTGAAAAAAATTACGCTGGATGAAAATGGTCATGAAGTAGGCGAAGGAGAAGTCGTTACTAATTATACAATTGACCCTAAACAACAAGGCGATCAAAACGGCTTTCATTTACAGTTTACCGAAGATATTTCTTCCGCTTACAAAATTGTATATAAAACGAAGGCTTCGGAACGAGTGTTTGACGAGCAAGAGATTACGAATAAGGTGGATGCTGGTGACCATAGCGCCACTGGAAAAGAAAATATCGGTCAGGTGATCTTATTCAAGAACCATGGGAAACCAAACTATAAGGATAAAACAATGGAATGGACGATTACTTTTAACCACGATAAACATAAGATGAATCATGTGGTCCTGAAAGACACCTTCACCAATAAAGGTCTTACACTTTTACCGGAAACGATTAAAATTTCAGGTATGGAAAAAGGAACAGATTATGAACTGGTTAAAAATGAAGCAGATGAATTTGTAATTGAATTTAAAAAAACAATAACAGAACCGCATACGATAAGTTATATGACAGAATTTGACTATGATCAACGCGAAGATAAGGATAAGCATTTTATTAACCATGCACATCTGACTTGGACAGATGAAGATGGAAACGATAGGGAAAAAGAAACTGATGCTACATTTACACCGGATGAGTTTACACAACATAATGGGTTTAAACATGGTTCCTATAATGCAGTAACAAAAGAGATTACATGGAATATAGGTGTTAATTACAATTTAAAAAAGTTAGAAAATGCATCTGTGGAAGATTATATTCAAGGCAATCAGCAGCTAATACGTGATTCGATTACGGTATACTTGATGGAACTCACAGGCGAAGAAAATGGCACAAAGTTAAGAGAAGCAATACCAGGAGAAGATTACTCCACAAAATTTATTAAAAATGAACAAGGCGATCCAGGTTTTCAAATCAATTTTGAAAAAGAGATTCATGAACCGTATGTAATTGAATATAAAACGAGTCTGGAAAATCTCGATCTAGTTGCAGCTAACTACAATAATACAGCGACACTCTATAATGGAGACCAGAAAGAAACCGACTTAGATGCTTCTGTATCTATTCCGCATGGCGGCAAGTATACAACAAAGTCAGGAAGTCAAAATGGTAAGGCTATTGATTGGCAGGTTCATATAAACTTTGCTCAATCCCAAGTTAGTAATGCCACGATTGTTGACAATCCAAGTAATAACCAAGCACTATTGGAAGGCTCTTTTCGTTTATATGCAACATCTATCGATGAAGCAGGTGAAGTTTCTAAAGGAGAACTATTAGAGCTGAATAAGGATTACACCTTAGATTTAAAGCAAAACCCTGATACTTTTACACTGAAGTTTAAAGAAGAAATTAATGAGCCGTACATTTTAGAATACCAGTCCTTAATTCTTGCAAAGCCAGGGGAGACTGTAAATAATGAGATTTCCTTTAGTGGTGAAAACATTAAAGAGGTAGTCAATGAGTCTCAAAGTTCGGTATCAGTAAAGAGAACCGCCGGTATGGGCGAAGGAAAAGGTGAAATCGGTAGACTCACCGTTTATAAAACGGATCGCAATAGTGGTAACCCGCTTTCGGAAGCTACTTTTACCCTTAAAGATCCGGAAAGTGGTATAACGATTGGTACAAAAACAACAAATGAAGATGGTAAGATTGTCTTCGACCGATTGCTTTATGGAACATATACATTAATTGAAGATAGCGCACCAGACGGTTATCTCATTGATAAGAAACAGTATGACATTACTATCGATAAACCGTATGAAGAAAATAGTGAAGAGAAAATAGGAAATCAGGTCACTGTAACCAACTCTAAAATCATTCGAGACGTCCAATTGCAGAAGATGGACCAAGAAACTGGAGATATTTTAGCTGGAGCAACGTTTGTACTAGAGAAAAAAGCTGGTGATTCCTATAAAGTGGTGGATTACCTAACAACAGATGTAGCTGGAATGATTTATAAAGCTAATTTAGAACCTGGCAAATATCGATTTGTGGAAACAAAGTCACCGAATGGTTATCAGCTTAATACAGAACCAATTCCATTTACGATCAGCGAAAAGCAAACAGAAATTCTTACATTAACAGCAGAAAATATAAAGCTGGGTTCTGCGGAATTAACAAAGCTTGCCAAAGAAGGTGAGAATCAGGTCTTAAAAGATGCGGAGTTTCGATTAGAACGAGAAGATGGAACGGTTGTTTATCCATTGCTACGAACAGATGAAAGTGGCAAGATTTTAGTTCCTAACTTGGAACCAGGCAAATACCAATTTATCGAAACAAAAGCACCCGCGTACTATCAGCTTAACGAGGAACCAATTCCATTTACTGTACAATATGGCGATTCAAGTACAGTAATGGTAACAGCAATAAATGAACTAATTCTCGGCAAAGCCGAGCTGACAAAAGTAGATAAGGATAACAAAGCGCTAAAGCTAGAAGGTGCTAAATTTGAATTGCAGGATGAAGCAGGAAACATCTTGCAAGAAGACTTAACAACGAATAAAGACGGGAAAATTGTTGTAGAAGACTTGAAGCCAGGTAAGTATCAGTTTGTTGAAACAAAAGCACCAGCGCACTACCAATTAGATGAAACGCCAATTTCGTTTACGATCGATAAAAGTAAAACAGAAGCAGATGTCGAAGTAATATCCGTTCAAGCAACGAATAAGCTTATCCCAGGATCCGTGGAGCTAGAAAAAGTCGACGAAGATAACCAGGATAAGAAACTAGCAGGGGCGGTATTTGAACTGCAAGATGCAGATGGCAAAGTCCTACAAGAAGGTCTAACAACGAATACAGAAGGCAAAATCGTCGTAGAAGACTTACGACCAGGCAAGTATCAGTTTGTAGAAACGCAGGCACCAGATTATTACAAACTAGGTACGGAGCCAATCATATTCGAGATTGAAAAGAGCCAGAAAGAAATAGGAAGTGTGACCGCAACAAATAAATTACTTACTGGCAAAGTGGAACTTACGAAGATTGATAAAGATAACAAGAAGCAATTTCTTGAAGGAGCAGTATTTGAATTGCAAAACGAAGCAGGAAAAATGCTTCAAAAAGGCTTGACAACGAATAAAGACGGGAAAATTGTTGTAGAAGACTTGAAGCCAGGTAAGTATCAGTTTGTAGAGACAAAAGCACCAGCGCACTACCAATTAGATGAAACGCCAATTCCGTTTACGATCGATAAAAGTAAAACAGAAGCAGATGTCGAAGTAGTATCCGTTCAAGCAATGAATAAGCTTATCCCAGGATCAGTGGAGCTAGAAAAAGTCGACGAAGACAACCAGGATAAGAAACTAGCAGGGGCGGTATTTGAACTCCAAGACGCAGATGGTAAAGTCCTACAAGAAGGTCTAACAACGAATACAGAAGGCAAAATCGTCGTAGAAGACTTACGACCAGGCAAGTATCAGTTTGTAGAAACGCAGGCACCCGCATATTATCAAACAGATAATAAGCCAATCACATTTGAGATTGAAAAGAGCCAGAAAGAAATAGGAAGTGTGACCGCAACAAATAAATTACTTACTGGCAAAGTGGAACTTACGAAGGTTGATAAAGATAATGACAATGCACCATTGGCAGAAGCTGAGTTTATGTTACAAGACGAAACCGGAAAAATGCTTCAAAAAGGCTTAACAACGAATAAAGACGGGAAAATTGTTGTAGAAAACTTGAAGCCAGGCAAGTATCAATTTGTAGAAACGCAAGCACCAAAGGGTTATCAACTAGATGAAACGCCAATACCGTTTACAATTGATAAAAGCAAAACAGAAGCGGATGTGGAAGTAGTTTCAGTTCAGGCAACGAATGAGCTTATCCGTGGAGCAGTTGAATTAGTAAAAGTTGACGAAGACAACCAGGATAAGACACTAGCAGGAGCGGTATTTGAACTGCAAGATGAAGCAGGCAAAACGCTACAAGAAGGCTTGACAACAAATAAAGACGGGAAAATTGTTGTAGAAGACTTGAAGCCAGGCAAGTATCAATTTGTAGAAACGCAAGCACCAAAGGGTTATCAACTAAACGAAACGCCAAAACCGTTTATGATTGACTTTAGCCAAGAGAAAACTCTCGAATTGATAGTTGGAAATAGTATCATTCAAAAGGCTCCAGTAACTGATTCTGGAAATGATGATAGTCAACCGACTCAAAAAGATCCTGAAAATAGTAAAGAGCAGTCAGATCAAACTGGACAGCAAGCAGGAGAAAAACTTCCTCAAACTGGTGAAGAATGGCTGCGTTACATGATGATCTTAGGAATTTCATTATTTATCCTAGGTGGATTATTACTGATTTCCAGACGCAGAAAAGCGAATTAACAATTAACCCCGATGATATCACATCGGGGTTATGCATTTATAGATAAAAAGTGCTTGTACATAATCAAATGTAACTTTAAAACAACGCTTAAGCTCTGTACAAACATATAAATAGGAAACATCCGAACTAATTAGAATTTTATTGGAAGCATTCTAAATTAAGTTCGGGTTTCGCATTTTTAGCCACTATCTATTATGAAAAGCTCTTGAAGGTGGTTTTTTCATACGAAAGTATAAAATGAGGTGCTTGTGTCTAAGGAACCAATTGACTAGCTAATTCAGGCGCATGCACCCAGCAACGAGGCGACTTCCCGAATGCCCTCCGATAAGCATCATTGGTTCGTACCTAAAAGGAACGCCGACTAAAACCGGGCATGCCGCTCAGGCGTCGGCATGCCCGGTTTTAGTCGCATGATTCCTTTATATCGGTTGCTTCGTTTCAGTCGCTACAATACTAATCGGGTGTTGGCGCTTGTTCTTGGCTAAAATAACTTTCTCCAGCCGCTTCACTTTTTATTATTAATAGCCCACTTCAACAGCAGCATTTACCATATACATTAAGTCATTTTCATCATCTTTATCTTCTAAAATAACCCCACTTGAAGTTGCCATGCCACCGTCTGTCACATCAACAGTAACCGATCCATAAGGAACAGCATCTTTTACTTTTTCCGTATCAAGCAATTTACGGTCTAAAGGAACAGCTAATTTAACGTTTACTTTCATATTTTCTAGTTTTTGGTCAGGAAGGCTCTGCTCAATTCCAGGCATGGAGTTAAACCAGATGGCGTTTTCCACTGCCCGAACAGCTGCTTTTGTAATATCTTGTCCATGAACATCAATGCCTGTACCAGCTTGAATAAATAGAATTTGCTTCATGATAAAACTCCTCGTATATTATGTTTAGGCATTATTTTTCCGCCTATTATTCCTTACTAATTTGCTTGTAAATATGTCAATTTC
>NZ_QWLJ01000015.1 GCF_009917385.1 Roseburia sp. 1XD42-34
TTGGTACAAGATATTTTCGCTTGACTTTGAAATAAAAAGTTTATGCAACGCTAGTGAGGAAATTATAAAATTTTCCAGCTGTGGATAAACTTACGAAGTTATTTAGACACGTCCGGCTTAAGCGCCCAGCAACTAGGCGACTTCACAAATCGCCCTCCGATAAGTCATCATCGGTTCGTGGTTAAGAGGAAGGCCGACTAAAAACGGGCGTCCTGCGCCTTTGTTCTTATAAACGTAAATAGATACGAAACATTTTCTCTGATCACTTATACCGTATATAGGTTGGTGTAAGACACCTACTTCAGGAATAGGATAATCTATACAGCCACAAGTGTAAGTGGGAGATAACAGCTCCAAAAAGCCCTCTTTCGTAAGCGGCTTAAAGGTCATATCCTCGGGCTACTAACAATCATTGGGGTTCATCCATCCCCCGATGGAAGATTCACTTTATCTCAAATCTAATCGGTAGTAAGTCCTGCCCATCCATACTACGAGATGAAATCCAGTATAATTAGATAAGAATCCAACTACCACTTAGATGCCGATAACATCTGCCAAACAAAAAACTATTATAGTGGATGAAAACAATCTGATTAAAAGTGGATTGGCAGATTGTTCTAACATCATCATGTAAACGATGTGTAACACTTTGTTTAATAACAAAGCTGCCAACATGAGTGTTCGAATCTAGAAAATAGGTAAATACGTTATGAAAGCTTCCATCTAAATATGAGGATAGAACTAGTAGAAGGGAACAGATAAAATGAAAATTATAACGGTAACAGGGTATAAACCAATGGAAATCAATATCTTCAATGAGGAGGATGATCGAATCACATTCATTAAAACAGCGATTAGGAAGCGACTCAAGCCTATGATCGAAGAAGGGCTGGAATGGGTACTAATTTCTGGACAAATGGGAGTGGAACTGTGGACAGCAGAAGTTGTGTTTGATTTACAAAAGGAATATGATGTTCGGCTAGGTGTTTTTCCGCCATTTGAGAAGCAAGATAGTCGCTGGCCTGAGCCATTGCAGGAAAAATATCAGGCTATTATTGCGTCTGCAGATTTTTATAAACCTTTATATCAAGGCGATTACCGTGGGGCCTATCAGTTTAAAGCAAAAAACATGTGGTTAGCTGACAAAAGTGACGCCTGTTTATTATTAGTTGATCAAGAATACCCAGGAAGCACTCGCTTTTTTTATGAAGTCGTTAAACAGGCGATGCCGGACCATGCGATTTATACCATTACACCGTCAGACCTTGATGATGTAGTCGAAGAAATAAGAATGGCTGATCCTGATTACTGGATTTAAGTGGAAATTCGCCGAAGGTCACAAGTAGGTTGCTCGAAGTTCACAAATTAAGCAGGCAGAAGATGGACTAACCCAGCTTGCAGGTTTTTAGTATTATGTAGCGAATATAATGAATAACTACTTTAAATTAAAGGAAAGGAAGTACTGCCTTGATTATTAAACCTTTACAAGCATTAGCACGAAGGCTTTCGCCGATCCACACTTTAAAAGACACTATAACCAGTAGAGTAAAACGGCTACGAGCAGGTTATATAGGTGAAGCTTCTTTGGAGTATCCTCGTATCCCCTTCCATTTTTACCCCAGCAAACATTTCTCATTTTTTACAATGTCCGTCTAAAGGAGGAATGATTATTTTCAAATAGATCCACTTATTGTCTCAATAACTTTATCTTAACAGTAGAAGTGAGATATATTAAAGACCATGTCATCTTTGACGAGATGGGACAAGCTATCCGCATTTCCGATCATAAAAAAAGCATTTACGTATCCGATGTATCAGATAAACCTACAGCATACAAGATTTCTTCGTTGGCTGTGGCAATATAATTTTCACCAACCCCCCTTGGAATTGGTTGACTACACGAATCCCAACATCATCTTAAAAAATCTTACAAAGAATAAAAAATTTCAGATCTTATTATTCATAAAGAGAAATTCCTCGAAAAACTGAAGCTATTTCAAGAGAAATTTACAAAATACTGTCTGCAGAAGAGATAGTTCAGTTATCTTTTCTCTTCATATCCTCCCATATCACGAAAAAAATAAATGTTTTGAAGAAGTACGCATTAAAAGAACAAGAATTAATGCGGGGGTACTCTGTCTAAAATGTCATGCAGGAAAAATGTATTTTCATTATGGATCATGGTGTTGCTAACAGTTGTTATGATCCATCCAAAATTGCTCATTGATATGCGTTTTCGGACTATGCTTTATTAATGGAACCTTATATTAATAATCGCCAACCACGAGAATTTGTTGACATTTCATTCCCATACATGATGAAAAGACTGTTTAAGAAAGAAAATTTGCAGTCAGTCGGAAGTACAAGTGGCAGAAAATAAATTAGAGATTATGAGAACTTAATTTCTTGGTGAAATATATAAATTCACCGAAGTTCACAAGCAATTCACCGGAAGTCACAGTGAAATCGCCGAAGGTCACAAGTAGGTTGCTCGAAGTTCACAATTTAAACTGGAAAGGAAAAAATAGTAGCTGCTTGCAATTCTTTCCTAGGTGTGACTTTCATCATTATTACTAAGAAAGCATATTCTTAAATAGACAGAAACTGCTAGTTAAGCTGGCTTTAAAATGGAAAGGAGAGGTTGCTTTATATGTATACGTATCCGAATTACTATCAAACTCCTGCAAGGACAGAAGTAACCCCAAATAGAATAATTAGAGTCTATGGGATGGGGAAAGTAGCTGTGGAACCGAACATCGTTTCCATTCAATTAGGAGTATTAACAGAAAATCAGTCCTTGCTTTTGGCGCAGCAAGAAAATGCTCGTTTAATGAATCAAGTGATGCAAGCTCTGCTAGAATTAGGTGTTTCCCAAAAAGATATTCAAACATCTGTATATAATGTCAGACCGATTTCTGATTTTAAGGATGGAGAGCCTGTTAACCAAAGATACCAGATTGTCAATACTGTTCAAGTTACAATTACAGGTTTTGATCAAATTGGCACAATTATTGATCGAGCTGTTCAAGAAGGAGTGAACCGTGTTTTTTCGATTCAATTTTCAACCGATCAGCAAGAAACAATCTACGATCAAGCTTTGCAAAATGCTTTGGAAAACGGAGCTCGAAAAGCCCATACTATTGCTCGAAAATTCCACCTACCTCTAGATCCAACTCCATTTGAGGTTATCGAGCAAACAGCTCAACCACTGCTAGCTCATAAAGCTTTTTCGACTTCTGTAGAAAATTTAACGACACCTGTTCAATCAGGTCAAATTGAAATAGTAGCAACCGTTGAGTTGGTATATAAGTATTGAACTACTGCTAAACGATTACGATATATAAGCCAATGAATAACAGCATGTAAAAATATCGGCTGTGAATCAATTGAATTTTTAACAGCTCGTTGGTTGTAAAACATTTTTGTGTTAAACACGAAATCAATTATCCGCATCTTTTCTTCCGATAGGGTGAGATCATAAAAAGAAATTCCTATAATTGCAGGGTATTTTACGAATTTGTCGAATAGTATTATAGAAATAAATGACGGAAAAGGGGGAAAGTAGGTTGAATAAGGATTCTAAAAAAGAATATGAGGTTGATGAGCGTATTCAATACAATGACCCGATTAGCGAGATGGTAAAAAGAGCAGAAAAGGAAGGGCATTTCGATCGTTTACCTGGAAAAGGAAAACCACTTAAATTAGCTAACAATTATTTTAATCCAGAAGAAAAACAGCTGTATAAGACAATGAAGGATAATCATGTACTACCGAGGTGGATTGAATTAGCGAATGAAATTGACGCATTGAAAGAAGAAATAGCTGTTCTAGATGGGAAACAAAGGAAAGAAAAGATGAAGTTTACTAACAAAAAAATAAAACAGTACAATCGCCTATGCCCGCCTTCTTTACAGCGCAATAAAATATACGACTAGGGGGAGGAAGGTCACATGAAATTGAATATACGTCAGATGGAAGAAAAAGATATAGAAGCTGTGCAAGAAGTAGCAACAACGAGTTGGCATACAACGTATCAAGGAATAATTCCAATAGAAATTCAAGATGCATTTTTAGCAGGTGCATATAGTAAAAAGATGTTAATCAGGCGTTTAAAAGGATCTCACTTTTTTATTGCTGTGGTAGACGGGAAAGTAATTGGCTTTGCTAACTATGCACCTGTCACCGATAAAGGGACAATGGAATTGGCAGCTATTTATGTACTTCCGGCTTATCAGGGGGGAGGGATAGGGTCAGCTTTGTTAGAAGCTGGTAGAGTTATAAGCGAGGGCGCAGAGATTATTATCCATGTCGAGAAAGAGAATACGATTGGCAGACGTTTTTATGAAAGGAAAGGTTTTAAAGCATTAGAAGAATTCACAGAAAATTTTTCTGGGCATTTTTTGCAAACGATTCGCATGGTGCTTTATCCGCATAAAGTGCAAAGCTGAGTCACTGCTTCCATACAGGTATACGTGCAATTGGAGAGCTGTTAAGGGTGGAAAAAACCAGATGAGAATGTATCGTTTTTTCACAGACTATAGAATACAACTCACAAGGTCAATTAAAATCAATCAAAACAATTGAAGATTACGCCGATATTACAGCTTTTGTAAAGCTTCACTTCAAATGAGCTGTATGTATATTGAATTAGGGTATAAATGGTGAACATCCTGCTTCAACGGATCAGTTGTTTTTAGTGTTTGTAGGAAAAGGTGAAGGAAAAGGAAACCATCAGCATTCGTCGCTCCAGTCGCTACGTTGCTAACCGGTCGCTCTGGGCCTTTGGTCGCGACAAGGAGAACACGATGTAACACGATCGGAACAAGGTTTAACTGCCATTGTCATGGAAGCAGAGATTCCAAATCTACCTTACTATATACGTGCAGAGGAAATGAGAAAACTAAAATAGAACAAGAAAGGTGGAGATCTGTTGAAAGTACGAAAGGCGAATATAGATGATGCTGCTTCCATAGCCAAAGTGCATGTGGATAGCTGGAAATCAACCTACGTAGGGATTTTACCTGAGGCATTTTTACAAACGTTAACGTATGAGCCAAAAAGGTGGCAGGAAAATATAAGGAAACAAACTATCTATATAGCTGAAGATCAGAGTGGCCACATAGTTGGTTTTGCTTTCGGCGGCAAAGAAAGGACAGGGAATTATCCAGATTATAAGGGAGAACTCTATGCGATTTATCTGTTAGAGGAGCATCAAGGAAATGGCATTGGAAAAAAGCTATTTCAAACAGTAGTGAAGCAGCTTCATCAAGAGAGAATTAACTCGATGGTGGTGAGCGTATTGGCTGAGAACAAGGCAGCGTATTTCTACGAAGCGATGGGAGGAAAATTAATCCATCGTACACAGTTGAATATTGGCGGTCATGAATTACCGACGCTTGTATACGGGTGGAAGAATTTAGCGTTTTATCCCGTATAGGTGCCGTAAGACTCCCGCTTTAGAAGTTGGAGAATCTGTACTGCAACCAAGTCTAAGTTTGAAGATAACAGCACCTACATACCGATTCATTCAGAGGCCTTGAGGTCATCCTCTTGCGTGCTAATAATCAGTGGGGATGAATGAAAATTTTCACTGGTTGAATAGTCACTTTATTTTATTTGGAGGAGTAAGCTTCTTTTTAGAATCGACAGTAACCTTTAATGTACTTCATTTGGTTATATGTGTATATACCCGTGGTGTTTGTGAATACCGCTCTAGTTAACAGATAAGGGAAATCGTCCGTCCCCAACATGAATTTAAAATAAAAACGATGTAATCATTACCCATGCAACATACATTGCAATGCAATAAATGCTTGCAGTAAACATTCAAAACAATTTATTGAAAGGTAAGAACAGTATGCATGCTATTAAAATTCTTGAACAATTTCATATTTCAGTATCAAAAGAGCCTGTAAGTATATATCCTTATTCTCCTGTTTATCACGTCCTTTATGAAGGCAAGGAAGTCATTGTTAAGAAAACCCAAAAACCGCTTGGACGAGCGCGTACATTAGCAGCATATACGCAGTTTTTGCAAGAAAATGATGTCTCCGTTGTTACACCAATAAAAATGGACGTAGACAATCCACAAGCAATTGGTCAAGACTGTTATGTCGTATACCCATTTATAAAAGGAGAAAAGTACCGTGCGTCAAACGAGCAAATATATACTGCTGGAGCTTTATTAGGGAACATTCACGCGCTATCGCCTGCAAAAGGTCAATATCTGCTTTCATCATATAATGTGTATGATTTTACTCATGAGGAGGTAGAAGAGAGCGTAGGAGCCATTGCAACGCACGCACAAACCAATCATGTTTCTCTAAAAATAGCAGTACTAAAAGAAAAGTTACTATCCTGTGTGTCCATGCAAACAGAACTGCAACAGCTCTCATTACCTCACGTATTAACTCCGCATGATTATAAAGCGAATAATTTAGTATATACACCTGAACCTTACTTGATAGATCTGGACAATGCTGCAAGGGTTCCGCGTATCTTTGATTTAGCTTTAGCATTACTACTATTTCATAATGAAATGAATACAGCACCTGATATTGTTTTTACTGTAGAGCAATGGAATGCTTTCTTAGCTGGTTATTATAATTATGTCCAACTGACTGATTTGGAAAAAGAATCATGGGATATAGCATTAAAGCATGTGTTTTTAGATGAAGTAATGTGGCTCATGGCAGAGGTTCTTGAAGACTGGGAAAAGAAATCGCAGCGAAAGCTTTTTTCAAGTGTGGTGGATTTGTTTTTAGAAAGTAAATCTTATCAACTTTAACCATCTAGCGAGGAGAAGTAGTTGGGGGGAGACGGCCCAAACCATTATCTATTTGCATGGTACTTGGCATAATTAGCGGGTTACTAAAAAAATAAAATAGTGCGGAAAAGCCAAAACTTTCGACGTATAAAACATTTTTAACTGATACATTACAGGTGTTTATAGGGTCTCACATTAGATATAATGAGATTTATGATATTACTATTATCCGCATAGTGAATAAGTAGAACGTGTTAGAGAACTGATCGCTACTATTCCAGATGATGAACTAGATTAACCTGTAGAAATGTATTCAAACAAAGTCTGAGAAAAACAAACAAATGGTTGTCGGCAATTATGCTCGAGTCTCGACAAACGAAGCTAGAATCAGAAGTCCATATGAACGATAGTAAAAATGCTAATTCTACTAAGGCAGAGGATTCAGAGTCCATATAACTGTAGCGGTGATGTGGAGCAAGTGGTTGTTTCATTTATATAGTAACCAAAACCATGCAGGATTATAAGATATCATCGAAATGGAAGAAGACTAACAAATAGCACCGATGATGAAAATGTAATGATCGTATCTGTAGAAATTAATTAACTTGAACTCATACATAATCTCGTCGTATGAATCGGAAAGGAAACCCTATGAATGGCGAGATAGAAGTCCTGTCTAGCAGAACTTAGTTTCCAACCTACTGGCTAAGAAGATGATTGTATAGTGATATTCACTTAAGAAGAAACTTTAAGGAAAATCCTATTTTTAAAAGATAAGAAAGCATAAAAATTTTGGCTTTGGGATACCGATATAACGGAATAGCCACGTCCGGATTAAGCGCCCAGCAACGATGCGACTTAACGAAATTGCCCTACGATAAAGTCATCATCGGTTCGTTACAAAGAGGAGGGCCGACTAAAAACGGGCTTGCCGCTCAGGCGTCGGCATACTCCTGTTGCAGGAGCATGATTCCTAAAACTTTAGTTGATTCGCTCCAGTCGCTACGTTGCTAAACGGGCGCCCCGCCCCGCGCCTTTATCCAGTGGCTAGCTCTGCGATGCATTCTTGGACAAGCGTTACTGCTTGACTCATGGACGCACCACCACCAAATGCTGCTGTAACAGCAGTTGTTTCTAATATTTCTTGTTTTGTACAGCCTTGATCTAAACAACCCTTCGTGTGATAAATGATGCAATATTCGTCCTGAGCATGAAGGCTAATTCCTAAGGCAATTAGTTGTTTTGCTTTAGCAGAAAGTTCACCTGCTTGAAAGCATGCTTCTGTGAAATCGTTATACTTATCTGTAAATGCGGGCATTTGCTTTGCAAAGTTGTCTACACCTTTTTTATACGCCAATAATGTTTGTTCTATAGAGCTCTTGGATGCTCCCATGAATTCCACTCCTTTTCCGGAAATTATAGTGTTAGTTTGACCAAAAATAACTAGACTAAACAATGCAAGAATAAAACAGTTACATTTGAAATCGTAGTACTTGTTTTAAAAAAAACGAAAAAGGGAAAGAATTTAAACAGTTAATCGCATAATCGCACGTAGCTTTACATTGTTCTTATTTCACTAGCTAAGGCTGCAGTTTTCAGGGGGATGAGGAAAGCCCCTCTGGTGGAAAATTCACGTTATGGCGAGCTTGTAAATCCTTGCCTTTAATAGGTAGAGAATTTGGAGCACAGAATTAAAACATAAACGCTATCCTTTCGATGCTTAAAAATAAACTTGCTATTTGAAAGTTAAGTATCTCTCGCTTTCATGCAGATAGAAGAATTGGATTGGAAACGCCATTAGAACAAGGGGTCACTTTAATTCAAATGTGCGATAAACTAGAGATGCGAATTGGAGGAATTTCTATGAAGAAATTAATTCGACAATTAATTAAGTATGGACCAGTAATTTATCCAGTAATCAAAAAATATCTTAATAAGCGAAAGGCTAAAAAGAATTACCGTGAGGAGTAATGTGAAATTCAACGTGTGACCAATTAAACTAGATATATTTAAGTGGAAAATAAATAATTATAGTGATAAAAGAGGTAGCGGCTAAAAGTAAATTCATTACTCGTTAAGCGAAATGAAAGGCGCCTGTAATTGCTCGTTCTCATCTAGAACAGTTCCCTTGCTATTTAACCTAGCTTTTGTTATCAATAAATAGGGCAAATAATTAAATGCAGGAGGCAATTAGAATGAAAATCGCAGCAATAGTGGGCAGTAATCGACAGAGCTCTTATAACATGAAGCTTGTACGATTTTTACAAGCAAGATATACAGATAAAGTGGAGATCGAAATTCTTCCAATTGCTCAGCTTCCATTTTACAATCAGGATGAGGAATTAAATCCACCAGTAATTGTAAACGAAATAAAAAATAAAATACGAGCAAGCGATGGGGTGCTAATTGCGACGCCGGAGTATAACAGCTCTATTTCCGGAATGTTAAAAAACGCACTCGATTGGTTTTCAAGAGTGGAACAAGTAATGGTGAATAAACCGACAATGATTGTTGGTGCCTCCATGGGGGTAATGGGGACGATTCGAGCACAAATGCAACTTCGACAAATTTTAAATTCCCCTGGGATAGGTGCTTTAACCTTACCAGGAAATGAAGTATTCATTGGTGCTATTCAAAATAAAATGGATGAGCAAGGACGTTTCACAGATGAGCCGACCATTCAGTTTATAGATATGGTTCTGGATAACTTCATGGAATGGACTGAAAAAACAAAGGTTTGTATTTAAACAAAAACTTGCTTTCTTCATGGAAGCAAGTTTTTGTTTAAATAACACTTCGAAAAAGGAGAATATAAATGACACTCAAGGGGATTAATCACATTTTATTTTCAGTATCTGATTTAGAACGATCGATTACATTTTATCAGTACGTGTTTGCTGCTAAGTTATTAGTCAAGGGAAGGAGTACTGCATACTTTGATGTAAATGGAATTTGGCTAGCGTTAAATGAAGAAAAAGATATCCCGCGTCAGGAAATTCATCATTCGTATACACATATTGCTTTTTCAATTGACGAAGCGGATTTTGACAGGATGTACCAAAAATTACTAAAGTTGAACGTAACTATTTTAGAAGGAAGACCAAGGGACGAGAGAGATAGAAAATCCGTTTATTTTACTGATCCAGATGGGCATAAGTTTGAATTCCATACTGGTACACTAGCCGATCGATTAGCATATTACAAAGAAGAAAAACAGCATATGGAATTTTTTTCTAATTAAAGGCGCCATAATTCCCCAATTTCGTAGAGCCTGGATGGTACAATAGGAGATAGTTCCTAAATTTCCGATTCGAGGCTCCCTACCCTTGCAGTACGAACAATCCGATGAAATTCCCCATGCTAAAAGGCACTTTATGAATATATAACGGCATCTTTTATCCAAAATGCCGTTATTATAATGGATAAAAATGAAGCGAACCACTTTTTTTCACCTTTAGGATATGGGTAAGCTGTTGTCTTTAATAGTTATAAAGGAGTCCATAGGTGACGAGAGTTTATACATGTAGGTGAAGGGGGATTCTACATACATATTTCACTTTAAAGTTCAAGTTGCTCGATTTGGTTTTGCAGTGAATGGATGTTTTCAATGGTTTGGTATATATCTGTATCTTTTACTTGTTCGAAAGTTAGCTCCCCTTGTTCCATTAAACGATACGTCTCATCTAATAATAGTTCACTTTGGTTTCTTAATTCCTGATGAATATCTTCTGCAGCCTCCGGAGGATCAAGATTAATAAAATCTGTTATCGTAGTTTCTAAATTCTCTAGTCGCGTCATTAGCTGATCTTTTTCTAAGGAAGCGGCTTCCTCTATAAAATTGTTTAAGTCATTAAGATACGTTGTTGCTTCGTCCAGATAGTTTAAGGAATCCGATGCTTCTTCTAAAATGCTGCATCCGCTCAATAATAAAACTAAAAAACATAACATGCTAAGAATAATTTTTTTCATACTAACTTAATCCTTTCTTTGTTCAGATTTGGAGTAGTTGTTCTTATCAAAATGGTAACCGTTCATAGTAATATGGAAGGTAGCAAAAATTCTCTATCGGCTAAATTTTTTTGAAACAGAAACGAACAGATTTGTTTTGGCTGCCTACTCTAATCTTTACGAAAAAGCTCCCGTTTAAGTTTCAAGTAATTGGTACTAATGCTTATGATACGATAGGCAAAACTATTTAATTGAGAGCATTTACAGTAAAGGATGATTGGTATGAAAAACAAACGTTACATCGTTATTATGGTACTTGGAATACTTTTTATATCAGGAATTCAAGCGAAAGCATCCACCTATTTTTATGAACCTTTATCAGAAATAGCGGAATTTAAAAACAAAGAGCATCAACGATATCATGAAGCTTTGTTAATGTATACAGCGAAAGAATTGGGTATTGATGTAGAAGGGAAGACAACAAAAGAATTAAAACAAGAAGTAGAGCAGATGACTTTGAAGCAAGCAACTAAAAAGTTTGCGATTCAAGTAGAAGGGAAAGACAGAGAGCAATTAAAACAAGAAATTCTGCATGCGCAATTGGTGCAGAAGGCAAAACAGCTTGGAATTAAAAGCGATGGAAAAACGTCTGGAAAATTAGCAAAAGAGGTGAATGAGAAGTTATTGAAAAGGAAAGCAGAACAATTAGGGATTCATATCGAAGGTAAAACATACCAACAGGTAAAACAGGAACTTATTCAATTGGAAATAGAGATAGAAGCAAAGCAGCTTGGAATTAAGCTTCAAGGAGAGAAAATGAATCAATTGATTCAAAATGTCCATGAGGCCAAATTATATCATACCGCAGAGCAGCTAGGGTTACTTACCGTGAATAAGACTTCAGCTGAATTACTGGAGGAAATTATTGTCAATCATGCAACAGAAGCGAAAAAACTAAAACTATATCCCTTTCAAAATGGAGAATTCCATAGCTATCTACATTATAAATTTGAGAATTAGAGTAAAGTTCGTGGAAGAACCATTTGTATTAGAATGGAAGCACCTTCTAACAAGTCCCATAACCATGAGCGAGGTAAAGACTTGCGCTCATGGAAGTTTCTCCCTGCAAATTTAGAGAATGAAAACTAATAAAGCGTTTAACTGGAAAATTCAACTGCAAATCATACTCGATTCGCTCAATTAACCATGATCGTGGCCTTTCCTTCCGTTAACAGAAGTTTCTCTTTATGATAAAACGTATTGGTTTGTATCGTTTTTATGATGTGGTATGATGTTATTTATGCCACATATCGGACAGAAGTTTTTGTTCGAAGATAAGAAAGTATAAAATGATGTGCTTGTGGATAGCGAAATAACCGACTAGGCACGTCTGGCGCATGAGCCCAGCAACGATCCACTTTAGAAATGCGCCCCCGACAAGGCCTCATCGGTTCATCGCTAAGAGGAAGCCGATTAAAAACGGGCTTGGCGCCCAGACGTCTGCTCATCCCTGTTAGTGGCATGATTCCTTTATCTCCGTGAATTCGTTTCATTCGCTTACGTTGTGCTAAACGGGCACCCCCCACCTTTTTGCTATTGGATGGTATTGCCCCTTATATACGCGGATGGAAAGTACTTGTGTAAACTTTTACATTGGCTGCAATATACAGAGTTTCCGTACGCCTAAGGAAACGATTTTTTGAGTGTTATATCTTGCTTCCATTAATGCAGATATTTAGCCAGAAGGGAGAGGTTTGGTGAGTTCAGAAAACGTAACAGCAAAAAATCCAAGAGAAATAAACAAAGTGCCATTGCTGATTGTCCTTATTTCAGGGGCGTTTGTCGCCATCTTAAATCAAACGTTATTAGCAACTGCATTACCAAAAATCATGCAAGATTTACAGTTAGATGCGAATACTGTTCAATGGTTGCAATCCATCTTTATGCTGGTAAACGGAATTATGATTCCGATTACGGCATTTTTGATCGAACGTTTTACGACAAGAAGTCTTTTTATAACTGCATTAAGCATATTTGCGTTAGGAACAGCAATCTGTGCGATAGCTCCTAATTTTTCCGTATTAATGATCGGGAGAATCGGTCAAGCTGCAGCTGCTGGAATAATGATGCCGTTAATGCAAACAATATTGTTTCTCATATATCCAATTGAAAAACGTGGAACTGCAATGGGAATGTTCGGGATGGTCATTGCCTTCGCTCCAGCTATAGGACCGACATTATCCGGTTGGTTAGTAGAGCATTTCCCTTGGAGAAGTGTGTTCTATGTCGTATTACCAATTATCGTTATCGATATCATCGTTGCCTATTTTATTTTGAAAAATATTACCAACCAAACATTTCCAAAGGTCGATGTTATATCGATCATCCTGTCTACGCTAGGCTTTGGCGGTTTATTGTATGGATTTAGTGCCGCAGGTAATAGCGGTTGGGGAAGTTTACAGGTGGTTGCGTCCATAGTTATTGGGGCGATCACGTTGGCGATTTTTATTTGGCGTCAATTAAAATTAGAAGAGCCGATTTTAGAATTCCGTGTATTTCGTAATCCAGTATTTTCATTGACAACTGTATTAGGAATGGTTACCTTTATGGCGATGATCGGTGCGGCTGTTATCATTCCTATCCTTGCACAAAATATGCTCGGGTTTACTGCTTTAGAATCCGGTTTAATGGTGTTGCCTGGGGCAATTGTTATGGGTGTGATGAACCCAATCACTGGAAGGTTATTTGACCGTTTTGGTGCACGTTGGCTTTCAATAATTGGCTTATCCATTGTTACTGTAACAACATTTATGTTTACAAATTTATCAATAGATACATCATTTGCATATATCGCAACAGTTAACGCTATCCGTATGCTAGGAATAGCGATGGTGATGATGCCCGTTACAACTGCCGGTTTAAATCAACTTCCTATCCACCTTATTCCACATGGAACAGCGATGAATAACACGATGCGCCAAGTTGCTGGAGCTGTTGGAACAGCGTTGTTAGTAACGGTGATGACAAATGCTGCTCTACCAGATCAAGGTGTTCCAGGCATGATTCATGGTGTGAATATTTCATTCATTGTAGCAGGATTGTTCGCGATCATTGCCCTTATCTTATCCCTTTTTATCAAATCAGGATCAGATTCAAAAGTTCGTATTGGCAGGTAAAGCAAAACTCCAATCAGTTGGGATTTTTTAATCCTTTGTTCCAAGATAAGAAAGTGTAAAATTTGTTGCTTTGGGATAAGGGAATAACGGAATAGCCACGTCCGGCGTAAGCGCCCAGCAACTAGGCGACTTCACGAAAGCGCCCTACGATAAGTCATCATTGGTTCGAGGTTAAGAGGAAGGCCGACTAAAAACGGGCTTACTGCTCAGGTGTCGGCATACTCCTGTTGCAGGAGCATGATTCCTAAAGCTTTAGTTGATTCGTTTCAGTCGCTACGTTGCTAAACGGGCGCTTGCGCCTTTGTTCCACTATAGGAAAGTATAAGATTTTTTTGGTTTATAGTGTAAGAAAAACAAAGGCTTCCGCCATAAGACTTGGCGACAAGCCAAGTTTTTCTAAACACTACAGATGTATATCTTAAAGGTATCCGAACAGAATTAGCATTTACTCGTAGTTGGAACTTGCACTGATTTCGATGTTTTAAGGGTGAATGAGCATTTTTATTGCCAGCTCGTGCGACATAAATTAAAAAAACAGTTGACATTCTTCGCTTTTCTATCCATAATATTATAAAAATACAATTGAACGGTAAGAAAGGATTAGTATGTGGTCCATTCAGTGCCAGAGAGGGGAAGTTAACAGCTGGAAGCTCCCTACACGTGAATCCACAGAACCTGCCTTTTGAGTCCCATTAAAATGGGCGCTATATTCGGCGTTATAGAAGCAAGCGGGATGTCTTTACGACATTCAACATAGGTGGTACCGCGGAAGAAAGCTCTTTCGTCCTTGTATACAGGATGGATAGGGCTTTTTTTACAATTATACAAATAAGATGGATCAATAACGCAGCTTAGTAGCAGTTACCCTTTTATAAAATAACCTAGAGGTACTGCAGTTAAATTCATAGAATATAAAAAGATAATGGGAATAGGAGTATGCAAAGTGAGTAAACAGAGAGTCGTTGTGAAAATTGGGAGTAGCTCGTTGACAAATGTGCGTGGGGAGATGGACGAAGCAAAGCTAACGGAACATGTGCAGGCCATTGCGAAGCTTCGCCAATTGAACCATGATGTTATTTTAGTTTCGTCAGGCGCTGTGGCTGCCGGTTTTTCACAAATAGGCTATGCCTCTAGACCTGTCACATTGAAAGGAAAACAAGCAGCAGCTGCTGCAGGGCAAGGGTTGTTAATCCAAGCATATATGGAGAAATTTTCAGAGCATGATTTACGAGCTGCGCAATTACTTTTAACACGAGACGATTTTAAAGATCGAGAACGATACAAAAATGCGTTTAATACATTGATGGAATTATTAGAACGTAGAGTTATTCCGATTATTAATGAAAACGACACCGTATCCATTAAAGAACTTACGTTTGGAGATAATGATATGCTGTCTGCTCTAGTAAGCGGTATTGTACATGCTGACCAATTAATTATGTTAACCGATATTAACGGTTTATATAATGAGAATCCGCGCCAAAATCCAGATGCGATAAAATACGATTATTTAGATCGCATTACAGAAGAAATGATTGCCCAAGCGGATCAGCATGGATCGTCTGTTGGTACAGGTGGAATGAAATCAAAACTGGAAGCAGCAAAAATGGCCTTGTCATTGGGGGTCAGCGTATTTATCGGTACTGGTAAAGGAGGCGAAAAGCTGTCGCAAATTATGGAGGGAAGTGGCGATGGTACTTATATTACTAATCCTGCAAAAGGCTCCATTACAACGAATAAACAATGGATTGCCCTTCATTCGGAGCCAGTAGGTCAAGTATATGTAGATCATGGCGCTGAAGAAGCGATTCTTTATCAAGGAGCAAGTCTTTTAGCTGCTGGGATCCGTAAAGTACAAGGTGATTTTAAAGCGGGAGATGTCGTAGAAGTGTATGGCAAAAATGGATTAATTGGGAAGGGAGAGGTAAGCTGTTCGGCAGATGTCGTTATGAAAGAGCTGCAATTAAGAAGTTCTGATAAAGATTGTCTATCCTCCCGGGTGATTCATCGCGACCGTTGGGTAAGGTTAACCTAAACAAATAGTAGCGTAACTCAAGGATTATGGTTACTAAAAAAGGATTACTTAAATATTAAATGGAAGAAGACGTGCGGTGATATGGCAAGTAGAAAATAAATAAAATACGGGTACAACGCACGTATAAATTCTTAAGCTGTAAAACAAATAAAAGTAAGCAACAATGGGCGAAAAAATAACGCCTAAATATAAGATACGAGGAGGAATTTCTATGTATGAAGTACAGCAAAAAGGAAAATTGGCAAAAGCAGCAAGTTATCAGTTAAATGGTATAACAACAGAGGAAAAAAACCAAGCGTTGCAGTACATTGCAGAACAGCTGGTACAGGATAAGGAATTAATTTTAAAAGAGAACCAAAAGGATTTACAAGAAGGGGAAAACAAGGGCATTTCAAAAGCAATTTTAGATCGAATCATGCTGGATAATACTAGAATTGAAGTGATGTACGATGCAATTTTTCAACTGATTGATTTAAATGATCCAATTGGTGAGGTACTCGAAAGCTTAGAAAAGGATAATGGCCTTCGGATGGAAAGGAAGCGGGTGCCTATTGGTGTTATTGGAATGATTTATGAAGCACGTCCAAATGTAACGATCGATGCAGCAACACTATCATTAAAAACGGGTAACGCAGTTATCTTGCGTGGAAGTTCATCAGCTAAGTATTCCAATCAAGCTTTAGTAGCTTCCATTCATCAAGCACTCGCGAAAAGTAAACTTCCAGTGGATGCTGTCCAGCTAATTGAGGATACGAGCAGAGAAACCGCCCAGCAATTATTTACATTAAATGAATACTTAGATGTGTTAATCCCTCGAGGAGGAAAAAAACTGATTCAGTCGGTTTTACAATCATCTACGGTACCTGTTATTGAAACCGGAGCAGGTAATTGTCATATGTTCATTGATGTTTCCGCAGAAAAAAATGTAGCTATGAGGCTTGTTTTAAATGCAAAATTGCAGCGTCCATCTGTATGTAATACAATTGAATCGTTACTAATCCATAAAGACTGGTTTAAAGAACATGGGCTTGTTTTATTAAAAGCCTTAGCTGAGAAACAGGTTGTGATTTTTGGGGATGAAAATGTATGTGCAGTCTTTTCAAAGGCTAAGCAGGCGACCGAAGAGGATTGGTATACGGAATATCTGGATTTAGCAATCAGCGTTAAATTAGTATCCTCATGTGAAGAAGCAGTAAATCATATTAATAAGTATGGAACACGACACTCCGAGGCTATTATTACAACTGACTATGCCAATGCAGTTTATTTCCAGCAACATGTGGATGCAGCTGCTGTGTATCATAATGCTTCTACAAGATTTACAGATGGATTTGAATTTGGCTATGGAGCTGAAATAGGTATTAGTACACAAAAATTACATGCAAGAGGACCAATGGGTTTGCCAGCGCTTACCTCGAGTAAGTTTTATATTTATGGTCAAGGGCAAATAAGGGAATAATAGAAAAAAGAAGAGGCGCACTAAGCTTTGAGGTTCGCGCGCCTTACTGCGAGTCCTTTTTGTAATAGAATTTATCTCGTATATAAGTTGCTGTAAGACTCCCACTTCAGGAGTTGGATAATCTGTATTGCAACAAGTCTAAGTGAGAGTTAATGGTATCTAAATGACCTAGTCTGCAAGAGGTCTTTAGGCCATATCCTTGGGCTAACCATCAGTGGGGGAAAAATGAAAACTCCCACTGATGGAAGATTTGCTTTAGAATGTAAGGTGTTATCACACTCTACACCGCGATTTAAAGATAATAATTTAAAATGGAGGCGTTTAACATGGCGGGTATAGAAGATTTTCAACAATTGGATATGCGGATAGGAACGGTAAAAAAGGCAGAACCTTTTACAGAGGCAAGAACACCTGCAATTAAGCTAGAGATTGACTTTGGGGAATTGGGCATAAAACAATCTTCTGCGCAGATTACCAAGCGTTATGAGCCAGAAGATTTAATAGGAAGACAAGTAGCAGCCGTTGTTAATTTTCCACCTTTAAGAATAGCTGGCTTTAAGTCCGAAGTGCTTGTGTTAGGCGGAGTGCCTGAGCAAGGGGATGTTATCTTATTAGCGCCTGATATGGAAGTAGCAAACGGCACACGGATTTCATAAGGATGGTGAAATCAGCAAGAGAATATGTTTAAAAGTTATTTTTTGATTATTTCAATTAATGGAAAATGGGGAGATAGGGTTGGGATTTACAAATGAGTTAAAGCAGATACTTCCACCGGATCGAATAAGTGATAATGCGACGATATTAGAGCAGCACAGCACAGATGAATCTTACCATACACCAGCTTTACCAAATATGGTTGTTTTTCCGAAAACGACAACAGAAGTAAGTCGTGTCGTGAAGCTGGCTGCTAAGTTTAACGTGCCAGTAGTTTCATTTGGGCTAGGGACGAGTTTAGAAGGCAGTGTTATCCCAAACCAAGGAGGAATTATGATTGATTTTTCCTTAATGAATCAAGTCCTGGAAGTACGGCCGGCTGATTTTTTAGTTAAAGTTCAACCTGGGGTTACCAGAAAACAATTGGAAAAAGAGTTAAAAACGTACGGATTATTTTTCTCTGTTGATCCTGGGGCAGATGCAACGCTAGGAGGAATGGCAGCGACAAATGCCAGTGGAACAACATCTGTTAAGTATGGTGTAATGCGCGATCAAGTTCGGGATTTGCAAGTAGTATTAGCAGACGGTAGTGTCATTCATACAGGGAATATGGCGGCTAAATCTTCTTCAGGATTGCATTTAAATGGATTGTTCATTGGCTCAGAAGGGACGCTTGGTTGTTTTACAGAACTTACTTTAAAAGTACACGGAATACCAGAAAAAGTAGTGGCAGGAAGAGCGGCATTTACTACGTTAGATAATGCGGTGGAGGCTGTCATTCACATTTTACAAGCTGGTATTCCCGTTGCTAGGGCGGAACTCGTAGATGCACCATCTATGAAACAAATCAATTTATTTAGTAATACGGATTATTTGGAAGTGCCGACAATTTTTATTGAATTTCACGGAAATGAGTCGGGGCTCCAAGAAGACGTTGCCTTTATAACGGAAATTTTAAAGGAACACCAATGCCAAGGTTTAGCATTTTTGGCAGATACTGCAGGTAGAAATCAATTGTGGGAAGCGCGACACCAAACTGCGTACGCTTTTTTGCATCATTATCCAGGAAAAAAGCAGATGGTAACAGATGTTTGTGTGCCCATTTCTCAATTAGCAAACGCTATTAAACATGGGAGAGATGCGGTGGAGGCTTCAGGGCTTCCAGGAGGGATCGTGGGACATGTTGGCGACGGCAATTATCATATTATAATGATGATTGATCCTCAAAATCCTGAAGATGTCGCGAAAGCAAATGTAGTAAATGAGCAAATTGTTTCCTATGCTTTATCATGTGGCGGAACATGTACTGGTGAACATGGTGTTGGGGTTGGCAAAGCAAAATATCAACTGGCAGAGCATGGAGCAGCCTTTGAAGTGATGAAAAGGATAAAAAACAGTTTAGATCCGCAGCATATTTTTAATCCTGGTAAAATATTTGCTTCAACGGATTCATTCCAGCATGGCTCTGTTAACGGGAATTCCTAAACAAGTTTTTAGATTTCCTTCCACATCGTGGTAGTGGACGCTTATAACTGTTTTGTGTTAGCAAGGGGTGAGTTTGAGATGAAGTTTAGAATAGAGTAAATGAACGTTGCAAGTGCTGGGCTCGTTAAAAGTATATATAGTTCTTACCCAACGTATGAAAGTAATGTTTTTGGGAAAAACAATACATATATCATTACACATCATACATGGCAAGCATTTTGACACGTTTGGGAGGTTATATAATGGAAAAGCAAGCGTTACATCAGCAACTAGAGTTAGCTGCACAGCAATTTACTAATGCTTATCAGCTTATACAGCAAGCTAAAACGAATGGGGACGAACAAGAATTACTGCAAGCACAAGATCAGTTGTTACAGCTGGATCACCTATTGAAAAGTACCCAAATTCAAGCAGGTGAGGACGCGTTAGATCATCCACAATTTCAACAGACCTTTGAAAAATTGCATAACGCTAGACAGGAAATTGAAGAATTCCGACAAAATCAGCCTTAAAATAAATTTATCCCCGTATATAAGGTGCTGTAAGACTCCAACTTCAGGAGTTGGATAATCTGAACGCAACAATTTTAAGTGGAAGATAACTAGCACCTAGGTGTCCTGTTTTTCATACCGTTACGGTACTAACAAGACGTGTGGGGAGAATGAACATCACTGATTGCAGATTCATTTTATAAACTGCATCTCTCTTTTATCGGGGAGATGCTTTTTTGGATATATCATTTTCGACATGATTTATCAACATAGGCTAATGTACGTTCATTGTATTATTTGTAAAGAACTGTGAAACTTGAGACAATAAGTCGTATGTACATGGTAAGTTAATTAATTCGAGGAGGTCGTTCGTATCGATGAAGAAGAAAGTGTATTTAAACCATGATGGCGGCGTTGATGACCTAGTTTCATTATTTCTACTATTGCAAATGGACGATGTAGATGTAGTAGGTGTTGGTGTCACCCCAGCAGATTGTTATTTGGAACCTGCTATGTACGCAAGTCGTAAAATCATTGACCGGTTCGGGAAAGGGAAACAGGTTGAAGTGGCAGCTTCCACATCACGTGGGAAGAATCCTTTTCCAAAGGATTGGCGGATGCATGCTTTTTATGTAGATGCGCTGCCAATATTAAATGAGCAGTTGCCGATAAAAACGAAAAAAGCGGAGTTACCGGCGGACCAGCATTTGATTCAAACGCTTCGAAATAGCGATGAACCGGTTACTTTACTTTTTGTTGGTCCATTAACGGATTTGGCGAGAGCTTTGGAAGAGGCGCCTGACATTGAGAAGCAGATTGAAAAGCTTGTTTGGATGGGGGGAACGTTTTTACCTACTGGAAATGTGGAGGAACCAGAACATGATGGAACTGCTGAATGGAATGCCTTTTGGGACCCTGAAGCTGCAAAAAAAGTTTGGGATAGCCAAATGACCATTGATTTGGTTGCATTAGAGAGTACAAATCAAGTACCGTTAACGGTTGATGTTCGTAATAGGTGGGCGCAAGAAAGAGCGGATATAGGAATTGACTTCTTAGGGCAATGCTATGCAGTGGTACCGCCGCTTGTCCATTTCCAGACGAATTCAACGTATTTTTTATGGGATGTACTTACAACCACAACGATAGGAAAAGCAGAGTTAGTAAAGAAGAAAACAGTGCGGTGTATCGTTCACCCAGATGGTAAGAGTCAAGGTAGAACGGAACTACATAAAGAGGGACGTGAAGTAAACCTCGTTTATGAAGTAGAGCGCGACATGTTTTTTACGTACATGACAGAGTTAGCTAGACAGCAACATAATGACTAAAAAGGCAGCTTGTGCTGGAATATTGACAGAATTTATCGTTTATGGTATTAAAACATATGAGTTTAAGTAGAGGAGAGGATTATATGGCAAAAAAGCAGTTTAAAGCAGAATCGAAACGTTTACTAGAATTAATGATTAATTCAATTTATTCCCAACGTGAAGTATTTTTACGAGAGCTGATATCCAATGCAAGTGATGCGATGGATAAAATGTATTACCGCAGCTTAACAGACGAAAATTTAACCTTTAACCAAGAAGATTATTTTATTAAAATTATCCCTAATAAAGAGGAACGTACGTTGCAAGTCATTGATACAGGTATCGGTATGACAAAAGAAGAATTAGAAACAAACTTGGGCACGATAGCTAAAAGCGGGTCATTTGCATTTAAAAATGATACCGAGCTAAAAGATGGTCATGATATTATCGGGCAATTCGGTGTCGGTTTTTATGCTGCATTTATGGTGGCAGATAAAGTAACGGTTATTAGTAAATCTGTGGATAGCGATCAGGCTTATCAATGGGAGTCCACTGGAACAGACGGTTACATTATTACCCCTGTTGATAAAGAACGTATAGGAACTGAAATTACACTAAAAATTAAAGAAAACACAGAAGAAGATTCGTTTGATGCCTTTTTAGACGAGTACCAATTGCAGGAAATCATTAAAAAGTATTCTGATTTTATTCGTTATCCGATTAAAATGGATATTACGAAAAGCAAGCCGAAAGATGATGAAAGTGAAGAATACGTAGATTATGTAGAAGAAGAAACCATTAATAGCATGGTACCAATCTGGAAAAAGAATAAAAGTGAATTAACCGAAGAGGATTACGTTAAATTTTATCAGGAAAAACGGTATGGGTTTGATAAACCGTTAAAATCCATGCATATTAATGTAGATGGTACAGTGCGTTATAATGCTATTTTATTTATTCCGGAAAATGCCCCATTTGATTATTATTCAAAGGAATTTGAAAAAGGCCTTGAACTTTATTCCAATGGCGTATTAATCATGAATAAATGTGCTGATTTGCTGCCAGATTATTTTAGCTTTGTTAAAGGAATGGTAGATTCAGAGGATTTATCCTTAAATATTTCTCGAGAAATGTTACAGCACGACAGACAGCTAAAAGTCATCGCCAAAAATATGACTAAGAAAATTAAAACGCAGCTACTGCACCTATTACGAGATGATCGTGAAAAATATGAAACATTTTACCATGCATTTGGCAGACAACTGAAGTTTGGTGCGTATAATGACTTCGGTGCCAATAAAGATACATTGCAGGATCTGCTTATGTTTTATTCCTCAAAGGAAAAGAAACTAGTTACTTTAGACGAATATGTACAACGTATGCCAGAAGATCAGGCTTATATTTATTATGCTGCAGGCGAATCCATTGATCGTATCGAGAAGTTACCGCAAACGGAAATGGTAGCAGATAAAGGGTATGAAATTTTATATTTCACGGAAGAAGTGGATGAATTTGCTATTAAGATGATGCGGGACTATAAAGAAAAAGAATTCAAGTCTGTTTCCAGTGGTGATCTCGGCTTAGAGGATGAATCAAATGATGAAGCAGATGAAAAGAGTCAGGAAGAGAATAAAGCACTATTTGCTACGATGAAGGAGCATTTGGGAGATAAAATTAAAGATGTCCGGGCTTCCAAACGATTAAAATCACATCCTGTTTGTTTGACAGCAGACGGTGATATTTCTTTGGAAATGGAGAAAGTGTTAAACGCAATGCCGAATAATCAGCAAATAAAAGCGGATAAAGTCTTAGAAATTAATGTGAACCATGAAGTATTTCAAGCATTAAAAGAGGCGCATCATCATGATAAGGAAAAATTAAAGCTATACACGAACCTATTATATAATCAGGCGCTGTTAATTGAAGGCATGCCTGTAAATGATCCAGTTGCCTTTACCAACGATATTTGTAAAGTGATGGTTTAAATTAAAAGAGCACGAATAATAGAAAACCAGACGTTTTTCTCCCAATAAAGGAAACTGCGTCTGGTTTATTTTTCTATAGATAAGAAAGTTATAAAATAATGAGGTGTTTGGGGATAAGGAAATAACCGAATAGCCACGTCCGGCTTCATCGCCCAGCAACTAGGCGACTTCACGAAAGCGCCCTACGATAAGTCATCATTGGTTCGTGCCTCACCATGATTCCTCAAACTTTAGTTGTTTCGCTCCAGTCGCTACGTTGCTAAACGGGCGCTCTGCGCCTTTGTTCACGTAATTTTTTGCTCGTCTTTAGAATTGCACTGTTTGCTTAGTCCTAATCACTTGTGGGGGATATATAAATCTTAATCGCTACGATAAATGATTGGAATCTATTTCCCATTCCATTGCCGATGATAATTTGAGTTCTATAAAATAAGTGCATTTATTGTTTCACGGCATATGCTTTGCTAACCTTTTCTACCCAATTAAATGGATCTGCTTCTTTACCGTATTGAATATTAGTTAGAGTCGTATATAATGATTTAGCTAGCTTACCAGTTTTAGAATCGTTAATAATTAAATCCTTGCCTTCCCAGCTCAGTTGACCGATGGGAGAAATAACCGCTGCTGTTCCTGTACCAAAAGCCTCTTCTAAATTACCGTCTATATATGCCTGATATACATCTTCCATGGATATTCTTTCTTCAATAACAGGAATATCCCAGTGTTGTAACAATTGTATAACGGAATTCCGCGTAACGCCTTCCAAAATACTTCCATTTAGTGCAGGAGTATAGACTTTTCCGTTTATTTTAAAGAACACATTCATGCTACCGACTTCTTCAATATATTTCTTTTCCACCCCATCAAGCCAGAGCACTTGTGCAAATCCTTTTTGGGCGCAAATTTCCTGTGCTTTGAGACTTGATGCATAATTTCCCCCAGTTTTTGCTTCGCCGGTTCCACCTTTTACAGCCCGAACGTATTGGTTTTCTACCGCAATTTTCACCGGGTTAATTCCTTCTTTATAATAAGCACCAACAGGTGATAAAATAATCACGAACTTGTACTGATGCGAAGGCGCTACACCAATATAGGGTTCTGTAGAAATAATGAATGGACGGATATAAAGGGAAGTTCCTTCAGCAACCGGGATCCACTCTTTATCCAAATAGATTAGCTGCTTTAAAGCTTCCAATATAAAGGTTTCATCAACCGCTGGAATGCATAAACGGTCATTGGATTTATTCAACCGTTGTAAATTCTTTTCTGGGCGAAATAATTGGATTTCTCCTTCTGGCGTTTGATATGCTTTTAACCCTTCAAAAACAGATTGGCCATAGTGAAAAATCATTGCTGATGGATCAATGCTTAAAGGCTGGTATGGAATAATACGGGCATCATGCCAACCTAGAGGCTCTGAATAATCCATGACAAACATATGGTCGGTAAATACTCTTCCGAATTCTAGTTGATCTGTATGAGGCTTTTCTTTCTTTACTGCAGAACGATTTATTTTAACTGTCCATTCTTCCATGATACTATCCCCTTAGCTGTAAAAATTTTAATAACTATATTAGTCTATATTTTCAATAAAATCAACCCTAAATAGTCAGTTTTTCTATTTTTCTTAAACTGTTGTATACTTTAAATTAATATATGCTGAAAAAAAGGGGATGTATGGATGCTTAAAGCAATCATTTTTGATTTGGACGATACACTTTTATGGGATAAAAAAAGTGTTGCTGAATCATTTAAAGCAGTTTGTCATATGGCCAAAGAAATTCATCCCGAACTAGACCCAGAACATTTGGAGCGAAATGTTAGAAAGGAGGCGTGTGCCTTATATGCATCTTTTCCAACGTACTCGTTTACACAAATGATTGGTATTAATCCGTTTGAAGGACTTTGGGGAGAGTTTCAAGATGAAGGGAAAGAATTTGAGAAATTAAAAGAGATTGCTCCATTTTATCGACATGCAGCTTGGGAAAAAGGCTTGGAGAAGTCCGGTATTCGGGATGAGGCGTTGGCTGCAGAATTGGCGGATGCATTTCCGCAGCTTAGAAAGCAAAAACCATTCGTGTTTAGGGATACATTCGCTGTATTAGATGCTTTACGTGCCAATTATAAACTGGCGCTATTAACGAATGGTTCACCAGATTTACAGCAAACAAAATTAGATATGACGCCACAATTAGAACCTTATTTTGACGAAATTGTCGTCTCCGGGGCATTTGGCAGAGGGAAACCAGATCCTACCATTTTTCAACATATGCTTGCGAAATTGGGCGTGGATAAAACCGAAACAGTCATGATAGGAGATAATTTAAATACAGATATATTAGGCGCTTCCCATATCGAGATGGCCTCGATTTGGATTAATAGGCAGAAGAAGGAGAGTAATGGATTACCTACTTTTGAAGTAGAAAACTTATCACAGGTGACCGATGTGGTGAATGCACAGCTAAAGGAAGCTTAATCTTTAATGCATAAGAGCGTAGCTGCTAACTGCTTGCTTCATCCGGTTACAAAATGAGTGAAAAGGGGTAGAAAGTTCGAACCTTGAAGGAGCTTGTTTGAAAAGAGGAGAAGTCTACTCGAACTATGATTATGACATGCTCGCAAAAGAAAAGCAGTATACTTAAATCACAGCACGATATGCTCAGGAAAAGGCGGTATATTTGAACTATGGCATGACATGCTACGGAAAGTAGTAGTATGCAAGAGTATTTTCAACGAGATAAAAAAGCTGAAAATCCGCTGATCCAAACGGTTTTCAGCTGTATATTAACCCACATAAAGGTGCTGTAAGAGTCCCAATCCAAGAATTAAAGATTGCCATATTGCCATACTCTAACAAGTCTACGCGGGATAACAGCACCGAAAGGGGATTTAGGCCAAGTCATACCCAAGTAGTACTAACAATCCAGCGGGGAATGAAAACACCCCCCACTGATGGAGGATTTACTATATTTAGAGAGAAAGCTAAGTCCTGTATCTGTTGACAAGGGGCGATTGTAGAGATTTCAGCAACATTCGCCAACACACTACTTCTTTTTGTTCCCATCAGCGCCAAACACTTTTCAATACTTTACGTATGTAACCGAATAGGTGTTATTCGTTTGATAGATAGAATTTCCATGGTAGCCTAGTTGCAATAACTGTTGCTGTCTTGCAATATCATTCATGTTAACTTCTTGTTTATCAGTATATGATTCTAAGTTTTTAGTTGCACGGAGGTCACGAAATAAAATATATCGTAGTTTACCATTGTATTTTTCTTTTAAAGCATGAATTTTCATATCTAAAGCAAGTTTGTCTTTTAAGCTAGCAATATTAAATGGAGCAACCGTCGTGGCTACATATTGAAATGATTGTTGGTCAATTTGCGAGAATAATAATTTTCCCATATAAGTTTGCAGGCGGTTGCCTCTGAAATCTGGATGGACATTTGATATTTCAGAGTAAAGCATTTTCTGACGCTGTAATTCGTTTAGTCCGAGATCGATCCCTAAGTGTTCCGTGTCATTCTTTTCTGGAATCAGCATAGCTCGAAAGGCAATTAACCGATCATCTACAAACACTCCGATCATAGACCCCTTTCCACTTAAAATATACTCGTACTCTTGAACCGTTAGTGGTTGAAGAAAATCAGCTACTTCCAATGATTTTCGTACTATATTTTGTAAATGTAAAATCTCAAAAATATCTTGCTTGTTTAAGAAGCGAACATAAAAGGGTTGCTCCTTTGAGGGTAGTTTTCCTGTTGCGATAATTGATGTATTCATGCAGTCACCTACTTTGTATAATCGGTTAATTTTTGTAATATATTCATCATTCCTTGAGGCTCTAACTGTGCTCCGTTATTTAAAGTAATACACAGTGTAACAAATTACTCTCCTTGTGTTATTATGTTACCGTGTAACCTGTTATAAGGCTCTGTAAGCCCCGCCCTTAAGAATAGGATAATCTGTACTGCCACAAGTCTAAGTGGGATATAACAGCACCTAAATGTCCTGTTTCGTAAGCGACCTTTAGGCCGTACCGTTATGGTACAAACAAGCCGTGGGGATCCATGAAACCTACTGATTGAAGATTCACTTTATTTTAACCGCTAACCTCTTTTGCCTTTTCGGTATGCAATGGGAGAGATGGTTTTTCTATTTTAGTAATGGTGAATCCAGTATAGGCATAAATAAGCGCAACAATTGGAACAGTGAAATTTAAAATAGCATAAGGTGCATAGTTAAATGCGTGTACTCCCAATGTTGAGTAAATAAACACCCCACATGTATTCCAAGGAATAAAGACAGAAGTTAATGTTCCTCCATCTTCTAAAGAACGTGATAAATTTTTTGAATGTAAACCTTTCTTTTTATATACGGTAGCGAACATTCTGGATGGAACTACGATAGAGATATACTGTTCTGAGCAGGTTGCATTTGTTAAGAAGGCTGCTCCTAATGTAGAAGCAATCAAATTTCCAGTGGATTTTACTACCTTTAATAGTTGATCCATCATCGCTTTTAGCATTCCAGAATACTCCATAATACCACCAAATGTCATTGCAACGATAGTCATCGATACGGTATACATCATAGACATTAACCCACCGCGATTAAATAATTCGGAAACCATTTCATTGTTCGTATCAATCGTATAACCATTTTGCAACACTTGCAGGGCGTAGGATGAAGCATCTCCTTGGATAAATATTTGTGAGAAAAAACCCATGATAATCCCAGTTGCTATGGCTGGGACAGCAGGTACTTTGAGCATAACGAGCACAATGACAAGCAATGGGATTAGCAACAGATATGGCGATATGACAAAATTTGTCTGCATATCAGCAATCGTTTGGGCAATCCTTTCGTTTTCAATCGTATCTTTTCCAAAATCTTTCCCTATGTATGCAAAAACAAGCAAAGCAATGATCAAGCTCGGGACTGTTGTATACAGCATATGTTTAATATGAACGAATAAATCTGTATTTGTCAAACCAGAGGCGAGATTCGTAGTATCTGATAACGGGGACATCTTATCTCCAAAATAAGACCCTGAAATGACCGCACCTGCAACCATAGGCGCTGGTATGCCCATACTCATGCCTATTCCCATCCCAGCAACACCAATCGTTCCCATCGTTGCCCAGGAGCTTCCAACCGTTAATGCAACAACACCACAAATAATTGTAATCGTTACCAAAAACATAGACGGTGATATAATTTTCAAGCCGTAATAGATCATTGTAGCCACAATACCGCCTCCAATCCATGCGCCAATGGTTAAGCCGACAAGCATAATAATAATGATAGCAGGAAGTGCTAATCGTATACCCCGAAACATCATTTCCTCTATTTGTTTCCAAGTATATCCTTGCTTCCAAGCTACAAGTGCAGCTGTTCCTGTGCCTATAATAAGCGGTATGTGCGGCTCTCCCTGGAAAACGACAATTGTTAACACCATGGCAACAATCATAACGACTAGAGTTATTAGTGCCCACCAAACGCTAATTTCTTTTTTAGGAATATCAGTCATGAAGAAGACTCCTTTCCAAATGATGCTTATTTTTAAAAACGATAAAATTCATTTTAATTAGAAATCGGGAAATTGTCAATTTAATAAAAATATGATGAATAGTGGGGTGGATAATAAACAAGAAATATAGAAGTGAGCAGGGTAGAACACTGAGGTGCTATGGAATAGAGTTAAATGGAACCTAGCTTCGTTAAACAGTAGCAAAAGAGGGATAATTAAAGCAGCTGATTAAAAAAAACGAACCATAAATCGCCAATTTTGAATACGCAAGTTTTAGCGTGGTCATGCGGGAACAGCGGAGCTAAAGGTTCTAAAGGAAAGCAATTTTTATTTTCCAATGAAGCTGAGGAGACTTGCGGAAATGAAATATTTGCCATAGCGGTGATATAATTTTTTTTTGGAACAAAGGCGCAAGCGCCCGTTTAGCAACGTAGCAACTGGAACGAAGCACCTAAAGTTTTAGGAATCATGGTGAGGATACGAACCAATGATGACTTATCGTAGGGCGATTCGTGAAGTTGCCTAGTTGCTGGGCGATGGAGCCGGACGTGGCTAATCCGTTTTATCGATATCCAAAAGTAACAAGTTTTATGCTTTCTTATACTATAAACCAAAAAAACCTTATACTTTCCTATAGTGCAAATAAGCCGAACAATTATAAAAAGATAGTTCGGCTTTTGCTATATAGTATGTGCTTATGTCCGGCTATTTAAATAAGCCTTTTAAAGATCTATAGAAATGGCATCATGAATTTCTTCTAGCTGCTTCAAAGCTTCCAGCGCATCCTTTTCAATATGCCGGTCCACAGTCATCACCATAATGGCGTTGCCTCCAATATCTGCACGATCTACCTGCATAGTTGCAATATTAATATGCTTTGTAGCTAAGAGGCTACCCATTTTACCGATAACACCAGGTTGGTCTTGATGATGAATAACTAAAAGATGCCCTTTTGGTGTTACATCAACGCTATAATGGTCTACTTTAACAATTCTTGGCCCTAACCCGTTAAGCAATGTTCCAGCTACACTTCTCTTTTTGGACTTGGTAACTATTTCGACTCGAATTAAATTCGTAAAGCCTTGTGTTGAAGAAGTTTTGCTTTCATGAATGGTTACGCCTCTTTTTTCCGCAAGATAAAGTGCATTTACATCATTTACATGGTCTCCCAAGTGGCGAGTTAACAGCCCTTTTACCGCATTTCGCGTAATTGGACCAATCTTTGTTTTAGCCACATCTCCAGAATAGTAAAGATTTATCTGTTCAACGGGCTCATCTGCTAAAAGTATAAGAAACTGACCAAGTTTTTCCGCTAAGAGGAAATAGGGCTCAATTTCACTTAAAGCTTCTCTAGGGATAGAAGGCAGATTGACTGGATTCCGAACTGCTTCCCCATGCATATAGCGGATTACATCTTCACTCACATCAATAGCGACACTTTCCTGTGCTTCAATCGTACTTGCACCTAAGTGAGGGGTAGCAATTACTTCAGGTAACTCTAATAGTTGGTGCTCATAAAATGGCTCTTCTTCAAACACGTCGAGAGCAGCTCCAGCTACTTTTTTAGCTTGGATTGCTTCATACAGTGCTTCCTCATCAATAATTCCGCCTCGAGCGCAATTAATAATCTGAACACCATCTTTCATCGCTTCGAAAGCCTGTTTGTTTAAAAGATGTCGTGTTTCTTTTAATAATGGTGTATGAATGGTAATAAAATCAGCATGCTGATACACGTCTTCTAGGTTCCCTTTTTTAATTCCTAATTTATTTGCCTGATCTTCACTTAAAAACGGATCGTAAGCTATAATGTTCATACGCTGCCCCCTTGCTCGATAAGCAACTTCTGCGCCGATTCGACCAAGGCCGATAATACCTAATGTCTTATTTTTTAGTTCGATGCCAATATATTTTTTTCGGTTCCACTGTCTGTTTTTGAGAGACAGATAAGCTTGTGGAATTTTTCTAGACAGAGCCATCATCATTGCCATTGTGTGTTCAGCAGCGGAATTTGTATTTCCGTTCGGTGCATTGACCACAATGATTCCATGCTCTGTAGCAGCATCTAAATCGATATTATCGACACCTACACCAGCTCTACCAACGATTTTTAAATTCGATGCTTTCGTAATAAGATCACGGGTTACCTGTGTTTGACTTCGTACTAATAGTGCATCGTAATCGGAGATTCGTTCAAGCAGTTCTTGATTTGTCCATTCTGTCCCAAAATCAAGATGAATTTCGTCTGATTCCAGTAATGGTGTAATTCCTTCTTCACTCAAAGGATCTGCTATTAATACTCTAAATCCCATCTCTCTTCCTCCCAATAGAATTCGTTTTACAATAGATGTACTTTATTAACCCAATTAAAAAGATTGCTAACTTCCAAGATATGATTACATCTTAGAAGAAATAAGTAACTCTATAAAAATGTTGTTGAATGTATTTATAAAATATATAAGAAATAGTCACTTTAATAGGTAGCAGAAATATAATAGCTTCAAAGCTTCATTTCTAAATAAGCCATTTGCGCTGCTTTTACTCCTGCACCTAAATCGATTGTTTTGCCAATTTGCTGGAGACCAATTTCAATAATGCCTATCACTTGTAATATATCAGCTTGAGAACAATAGCCCATATGACCAATTCGAAAAATTTTCCCTTTTAAATGTTGCTGCCCTCCCGCTAAGGTTAACCCGAAATTCGTTTTGACAACTTTTCTTAATTCTTCAGCTGCAAAGTCGTCTGGTTTCACAGCAGTAACTGTCGGTGAAGCATGAACATCTGCGGTCAGTAATGGAATAGATAAAGCTTTAAAAGCTGCTCTCGTCATAACTTTCATTGTTTCATGGCGCTCGAAAATAGAATGAAGTCCTTCTGCGTCCATTAAAGCTAAAGCTTGTTTTAATCCTTGCAACAAAGAAACAGCCGGTGTAAATGGAGTTGAGTCTTCTTGAAGCTTATCACGATATTTTCGCATATCTAAATAAAATCTGGCATGTGGATTTGCTTCAATGACTTTCCATGCGCGGTTACTGGCGGCTATAAAGGCAAGCCCCGCTGGCAACATCATCGCCTTTTGCGATCCTGTAACAACGATATCCAACCCCCATTCATCCATCTTTGTTTCGGCTCCTCCAACACAAGATACCCCATCGACAATGAATAAAGCATCGGATTCACGGTGAACTACCTCGGCTAGTTCCTTAATGGGGTTTAAAACGGCTGTAGAAGTTTCACAAAAAGTCGCAAATACAGCTTTTACGTTGGGCAATTTTTGTAATAAAACTGCCAATTGTTCCGGTTCAGCACCCTCTCCCCAAGTGACTTCGTATTTATGTACTTTCATGTGATATTCATCACAAATTTTAGTAAAACGATCGCCGAATGCTCCTGTAACAATAATGAGCACTTCCTCCCCGGGCTGAACGGCATTTACAACCGCGGTTTCCAGTGCTGCAGTACCACTTGCGGTATAAATCAATACATCTTCTTGTGTGCCGAAAATAGGCTTCAGTGTTTCTTTTACTGTGTTTATTAGTTCTTTCATTTCTTGTCCGCGATGACCAATCATTGGTTGGGACATTGCGCGTTGGACACTAGGTGGAATAGGTGTAGGTCCAGGAATTCGAAGTAGTTGTTTATCAGCTTGCATGGTTTTCTCCTTTCAATATGGATAAAATTCGTTGTGTTTTTTTCTGAATAATAGTTTACAGCATAGCAGAACTTTGCATATTGTCAATAAATTTAAGCTATTTGTTAACTAAAATTATTGTTTTAGGATGATTTGTGCTAATTGCTAAAGTTGTATCTTAGGGATATGATATAGCTATGCAATATTTTTTTTCGTTGGATTAGGAATATAAAACGAGATGGCTCCAAGCTTTTTTACTACAAATAGGCTGACGAGGTGTAACCATGAAATTTGTGTTTGATTTGGATGGAACAATTTGTTTTAAAGGAAAGCCTCTTTCTAATGGTATTGTCCAATGTCTAAAAGATTTACATAAGGAAGATGTTATGTTTGCATCTGCCAGACCAATAAGGGATATGCTTCCCGTTCTACCAAACGATTTTCATTCCTATACACTTATTGGCGGAAATGGGTCATTAATTTGTAAAAACGGCAAGTTATTGCATGCACGAACATTTACAAATGATCAGCTACAGACGATTTTACAATTAATAGAGGAACAAGAAGCTACCTTCCTTATAGATGGTGAATGGAATTATGCTTATACAGGACCAAAAGATCATCCTATTGTTAACCATATCGATCAAGGGAAATTGGCACAACGAGTCTCTGTTGAACAATTATCATCTGTAGTGAAAGTATTAATCGTTACTATGAATGATTACGTCACCTTTGTCGATCAATTACAACAATTGGATATAACGGTTCACGAACATTGTAACGAACGCCTCATTGACTTAAGTCCGAATCATATTCATAAATGGAATGCTTTACAAACATTAGGAATTACCGAGAACAGCTATATTGCTTTTGGAAATGATGCAAATGATATCTCCATGTTTCAGCACGCTGCTTACGCGGTGATGATTGATTACCATGATCGTTTAGCTCCATTTGCTGATGAACAGATCGCTTATCAACCGAATGGGGAGCAGGCGATCGTGGATAAAATTCGAGCATTAGCACAAACAGGTACGCTGAAAACGAACTAATTATATATGGACTGCGGGTTAATGCGGATTGGGGGCTTGTCCGTCTTTTTAATGATCTAGGAAATTATAAAATTTTGCAGCTGTGAATAAACTTACTAAGTTATTTAGCCACGTCGGGCGTAAGCACACAGCAACTAGGCGACTTCACGAATCGCCCTCCGATAAGTCATCATTGGTTCGTGGTTAAGAGGAAGGCCGACTAACAACGGGCTTGCCGCCCTACGTCGGCATACTCCTGTTGCAGGAGCATGATTCCTAAAGCTTTAGTCGATTCGCTCCAGTCGCTACGTTGCTAAACGGGCGCCCCACGCCTTTGTTCTTCGTTTGATAATGGATATAATAAAAATAAAGTCATAGTTTAGATGTAGGGAGAAAGGACATATGTACAAAAACTCAGAACGGTTTTTAACCTCTTTTAATCGAATAGAAAAAATGCTTCGCTCGTTAATGATACATAAAAAAGATGCTAGCTTTTCCAAGGCAGTAAAGATTTTACGAAATTCAAACGCATTAGTGCGTCAATATAGTGATGATCTGCTTGAATTTGCAGAGCTTCGTAATGCAATCGTTCATAATAAAGTGGACATGTCCTATGCAATAGCAGAACCACACGATGAAATTGTTGAAAAAATAGAGGTTATTGAAGAGGAACTGCGAAAGCCTAAGCTCGTTACTCCAACGTTTGAGAAGTATGTGTATTGCTTTCAAAGTGATAACGAATTAAGTAAATTATTAAAAGTAATCCATGAAAAGAAATTATCTAAGTTTCCTATTTATGAAAGCAAGACGTACCAGGGGCTACTTACACAAAAAGGAATTACCAATTGGTTGGCAAATATTGACCAGCGTGGGGAAACTCTTAAAAGCACTTATCAATTAAAGGATATTCTACCTTTTGAAAACAATGAAAATTCCCGATTTATTGCTCAAGATACAACGTTGTATGAGGCCATTGAATTATTCAAAGAGCACACAAGTAGAGGCAAGCGTTTAGAAGCGTTACTTATAACAACGGATGGTGAACCTTCTTCTCGTTTATTAGGAATTATAACGGCATGGGATATATTAGAGATCTCGTAAAACGAATTTTTTAACACTTAGGTTTCAAAAGCTCCTAGAATTTTACCTTTTTTCTAATCTGAACTACAGATTTCACTCATAGAAAGTGGTGAATAAATGACATTCGTATCGATTGATTTTGAAACTGCAAATGAAAAACGGACAAGCCCTTGCGCAGTTGGTATTGTCGTCTCTAATGGACTACAAATAGTAGATGAATATTATAGCTTAATCAATCCACTGACAGATTTTCGAAGTATGAATATGAAAATACATGGTATTACGCCAGAGCATGTCCGATATGCTCCAACGTTTTCTGATATTTGGCCAATCCTCCAAACATATTTACAGCAAGGCATGGTTATTGCACACAATGCTAGCTTTGATATGAGTGTCTTAAGACATACATTAGATCATTTTCAATTAGCTTACCCAGATCTGGGCTATCTTTGCACAGTGATGCTTTCGAAACAACTATGGCCGCAACTACATAATCACAAATTAGATACTTTGGCAGCATACCATCAAATTCCTTTCGATCATCACCACGCTTTAGAAGACGCACGTGTAGCAGCGAAGCTTCTTTCAAAAGCGTTACACGAAAGTGGACAACATACGGTCGAGGGGTTATTGACAGCTTGCTTGATCCAAAGTGGCAAGATTTTCCAGCGTGGCTATACACCGCCTAAGAAAAAGAAATCGTATCAACGTAAACGCATCTATCTTTCCTAAATACCCCGCCTTTGTTTACTGGTCATATAAAGCAAAAAAGCTGCATATGAAATGTGTCACTAGATCACAATAATACGTGGAGGTGTGGTCTATGAAAAGTGAAAATAATTCATATAGTAAAAAACGTGTTCAAAGCAGTGTAAACCCTCAAGGCTTGACAGAGGATGAAAAAGATCAACGTCCGAAGTCACAGCTTGAAGACAGGGCGAAAAAGAAAAATACAAAGATTTAGAACAAGATATAGGGGCATTATTTTCTGATGTACGATGGGTGAAAATACTCGTTAAATGAGAGGGGTCGAAGCTTGTCAGAGTAAGAAAATAAATCTTGGTTCCTTTTTTAAAGTTTATTAATGCACCTATGCACAAATGTGAACAGCTTATGAAAAACAAGTGTACTTCTATGTAGAAGTAGCTTCATTAGTTACCTTTCTCATTGAATTTTTATTGGATGGTGGTATAATAAATTTACAAGCTGCAATGTACGTATTTCATTAAGTTTTAACCTCTAATGAATGAATAGGGAGTTTTATATCGGAGTTTTAATGTCGTGCCGTCTTTGAGCGGAAGACAGAACAGCTTCTGCAAACACCCACTTGGCGAAGTGGTGGTTTAAAACTTTTTATTACAAATACGGCAATTGTGGCCTGTAAAGCAAATAATTCAGTCGACCAGTTCTTTTTTAATGGAACTGGTCGTTTTAATTTGGAAAAAATTTGATTAGGTGCTGATGGTGTCGTTTTTTTTATAAATTAAGAAAGCTTACCGTTAGCGCATGAGCAAACTAAGGAGTTAGAATGGTGGTACGAAATTTTTCACTTCCGTTAGACAAACTGACCAAGTATATTCAATTTTACAAGTTGTAGATAAGATACTCGATAGTATGGGGAAAATTGCTAATCTGATTCCGAGAAAAAATTTCTAATTAAGTCGATAAAATGTACTACGATGGGCGGTAAATAATGATTTTTTTCATATGCGATGTAAACATGGCGTGAGATGTTGGAATCAGATATCAATTTAGTATGGTAGGTGCCATTGACTTCATGCTTTACGTAGGTTTCTGGTAGAATAGTAATTCCTAGACCCTCATCAACGAGCCGACAAGCCGTTTCAAATCGTTCAATTTCAAAAGCAAAAGCAGGAGTGATACCAGCTTTATTAAACGCATTTAAAATATCTGCGCGTGTTTGAAATCCTTCTTTGCAGATAATAAATGCTTCATCTTGAAAATCCTTCATTTCTAAGGCTGCTTGCTTTTGTAATAATGGATGCTTCCTAGGTAGAATAGCAACTAATTGTTCTTCATAAATGAGGGTGGCTTCGATATCGTGACTCTTTACATATTGATTTGTTATCGCAAGGTGAATATCAAAATGATGTAAGGACTTTTCCACATCAGTAAGGCTTAAGACCTCGTGCAGCTTAATTTTTGCTTGAGGGTACGTTTTTCTAAATCGCTGGAGTATCTTTGGTACCCAAAAATTGGCTGATTCAATTAAGCCAATGGAAAGCTCCTGTGGTCCATGTTGTTTTAAGCGCTGTATTTCTTTGTTAACATGGTTGTAATGATGAAATAGTTTTTTGGCTTCTTGATAAACAATATATCCTTCTTTGGTAACTTCCAGACTCCTCGTATTTCTTTTTAGTAATTGCAGACCTGTATTTATTTCCAATTTTTTTATCGAAGCGCTTAATGATGGTTGGGAAACATGCAAAGCAGTTGCAGCTTTTGTAAACGTTCCATGCTCAACAACTGTAATAAAATAGATTAACTGTCTGAAATCCATATCGAGTCCTCCGATTTGATGTAAATTATTCCGAACCAATCGCTTTTTTTATCCTACATTTTCCAAAAAATAAGTTTTATTTAAGCGAGGCTGCTATTAGTTTTGCCCTACACAAATAGCATTTATAAATTCAAGCTATAAATATATAAATAATATGTATTTGTAATTATATATTATCCTATTTAAAATAAAAATTAAAGAAAGTTTGTATTTTCGAAAAAATATGGCCTTTTAGAGGTGGTTGTTATTTATAAAGAACTTAATAAAGATATATGGACAGGAAGAATAGATAGTCTAGAAGAAGTTAATAGCTATCGAATGCACCAAGTAATTAAGGAGAAACATGTTGACCTTTTGCCGGAAGTAGAAAAAGGTCTCTCAGTTGGATTAATTGGCTTTGAGTGTGATGAAGGTGTGCGGCGAAATAAAGGAAGAATTGGAGCCGCTAAAGGACCGAGTGAAATAAGAAAACGTTTATCCAGTCTGCCTTTTCATTTAACGATTGATCAGGTAGTTGATGTTGGAAATGTAACTTGTTTAGAACACAAGATGGAAGAAGCTCAGCAAGTATTAGGCACATGTGTATCTAAAATGCTAAATGAGCGTTATGTACCGATTATTTTAGGAGGCGGGCATGAAACGTTTTATGGACATTATTTAGGAGTGCGCCAATTTATTCCTTCAAATGCTACATTAGGAATAATTAATATTGACGCTCATTTTGATTTACGAGATGAAGCTATTCCTTCTTCTGGAACAATGTTTAGACAAGTTTTACAACTGGATCAGCATGCCGGTTACTTATGTTTAGGGATTCAGCCATTTGGCAATACACGAAGCCTTTTTCAAACAGCAGATGAGTATGGATGTACTTATTTGACGGAGGAGGAAGTTCAAAATAGCGCCCATACATTTCAAGTGATTGATAAATTCGCCGGTGAATTTGATTATCTCATTTTGACGCTTTGTATGGATGCTATAAAAGCTGCAGAAGCACCTGGGGTAAGTGCGCCATCTCCGTTTGGCTTAGATGCGAAGCTAGTACGTAATCTGATTCGTTATATAGCGGGAAAGGAAAGATTGCAAAGTTTTGATATTTCCGAGACGAATCCGGTGTTAGATGAAAATGGAAAGACTACGAAATTAGCAGCTTATTATATAGCAGAATTTATGCAAGGGCTTACAATCAGAGAGGAAATTATAGACAACTAGAAGTCCGCTAAGTAAAACTGCATTAACTGCATAACTGATGGATGAGCATCCATTTAGCTTTTTAATAAATAAATTATAATATAAGGAGGTAGTTATATATGCAAGCTAAGTCTGCTATCGATATAGAGCAATATAAAGGAACAAAGCTCCATACAAAAGGATGGTTACAAGAAGCGGCATTACGAATGCTAAACAATAATTTAAATCCAGAAGTAGCAGAAAATCCAGAGGAATTAGTTGTTTATGGGGGAATTGGAAAAGCGGCTAGAAACTGGGAATGTTATCAAGCGATTGTTCATGAGTTGAAACAATTAGCAGATGATGAAACTTTATTAATCCAATCGGGAAAGCCAGTTGCAGTATTTCGCACGCATAAGGATGCCCCAAGAGTATTGATCGCCAATTCCAATTTAGTTCCCAACTGGGCTAACTGGGAGCATTTTCATGAGCTCGATCAAAAGGGATTAATGATGTATGGGCAAATGACAGCTGGAAGTTGGATTTATATTGGGAGTCAAGGAATCGTGCAAGGAACATATGAAACTTTTGCCGAATGCGCGAGACAGCATTTTTCTGGGACGCTACAAGGAACAATTACAGTAACCGCAGGACTTGGTGGTATGGGCGGAGCTCAGCCTCTAGCAGTCACTTTAAATGAAGGGGTTTGTATTGCTATTGAAATAGATCCCGTACGAATAAAACGCCGACTAGAGACAAAGTACCTGGACACTTCTACAGAGAGTTTAGATGAAGCAATACAGCTTGCAAAGGAAGCAAAAATGAAGGGGAAATCACTTTCCATTGGATTGTTAGGCAATGCTGCGGAGATTCTACCGGTTATGTTGGAAAGAGGATTTGTACCAGACGTTTTAACAGATCAAACTTCCGCTCATGATCCGCTTCACGGCTATGTACCAGCTGCTATGACACTAGATGAAGCAACTGCATTGCGGAACAGTAGCCCAAAAAACTACGTTGCACAAGCTAAACAAAGTATTGCAAAACATGTGCAAGCCATGTTGGATATGCAACAGCAAGGCGCAATTACGTTTGATTATGGAAATAACATTCGGCAAGTTGCTAAAGATGAAGGGATAGCAAATGCCTTCCATTTCCCAGGTTTTGTACCAGCTTATATTCGACCTCAATTTTGTGAAGGTAAGGGTCCATTTCGTTGGGTAGCATTGTCTGGGGATCCAGAGGATATTTATAAAACAGATGAAGTTATTTTACGAGAATTTAGTTATAATAAATCACTTTGTAAATGGATTCGAATGGCGAAAAGCAAAATTCAATTTCAAGGTCTTCCTTCTCGCATTTGTTGGCTTGGCTATGGAGAACGAGCGCGATTTGGGAAAATTATTAATAACATGGTTGCCAATGGAGATTTAAAAGCACCTATTGTAATCGGTCGAGATCATTTAGATTCGGGTTCTGTAGCATCACCAAATCGGGAGACCGAAGCTATGAAGGATGGTAGCGATGCGGTGGCGGATTGGCCGATTTTAAATGCATTGATTAATAGTGTTGGAGGAGCTAGCTGGGTAAGTGTGCATCATGGCGGAGGCGTTGGCATGGGGTATTCGCTACACGCAGGTATGGTTATTGTTGCTGATGGAACAAAGGACGCTGAAAAAAGACTAGAACGGGTATTAACGACAGATCCTGGAATGGGAGTCGTCCGTCATGTTGATGCGGGCTATGAACTTGCTGAAAAGACAGCGCAAGAAAAAGGGATTCATATACCAATGCTTTAGTTAAATAGCTTTTTATAGTCTAGGAAATGACACAATGAATTTTTTTATTCCGCATATAAGGTGCTATAAGAGTCCTATTTCGTAAGCGGTCTTTAGGTCATATCATTACGGTACTAACAAGCTGTGGGGATAGAAAGAACTCCTTCACTGATGGAAGGTTCACTTATAACACTTTTTACTTAAAAAAACGTACCTTATTATCATTTCTAATTAACTTCATAGATTTTGAACGAATTTTTGGAATAAAGGAGCGTTATACATGTCAAATACCGTATTTGTAAAAAACGCAGCACAACTGATTACAATGCAAGGTCATTCGGAAAAACCGGTTAAGAGAGAAGCGATGCAAAACATAGGTTTGATAGAAAATGGAAGCGTGCTAGCAAAGGGTGGTAAAATTGTAGCCATAGGGTCAGAAGCAGAGATAAGAAATGCTTATCCTGAAATAGTTGCTCATGCGAAAGAAGTTAATGCAAAAGGAAAAACGGTTACTCCTGGTCTAATTGATCCACACACGCATCTCGTTCATGCTGGCACGAGAGAGAATGAATATGCGATGCGATTAAAAGGGAAAACGTATATGGATATTATGAATGCTGGTGGCGGTATTCATGCAACAACGAAGGCAACGCAAAATGCTAGCTTTGAGCAACTATATCTAGAATCAAAAAAGAGATTGGATACATTTTTGTTAAACGGTGTAACAACAGTTGAAGCGAAAAGTGGTTATGGACTAACTACAGAGCACGAAATAAAGCAACTTGAAGTAGCAGAAAAGTTAAATCAGGAGCATGTGTTGGATATTGTATCCACATTTATGGGAGCACATGCGATTCCAATTTCAGAAAAGAATCAGCCAGAGGAGTTTGTTGATAAAGTTATCAACGAGATGCTTCCAGCAGTAGCTGAACGCCATTTAGCTAAATTTAATGATGTGTTCTGTGAGCGTGGAGTATTTACGCCTGAACAATCAAAGCGCATTTTAGAAGCTGGTAAACAATACGGATTTATTCCTAAAATTCATGCTGATGAAATTGAACCATATGGTGGAGCTGAATTAGCTGCAGAAGTCGGTGCTATTTCTGCCGATCATTTACTAAAAGCGTCCGAAGCGGGAATTCAGCAAATGGCAGAAAAAGATGTTGTTGGCGTGCTACTTCCAGGTACTGCATTCTTTCTAATGGCTGAATTTGCTCAAGCACGGAAAATGATTGATAACGGCGTTGCTGTTGCGTTATCTACAGATGCCAATCCAGGGTCTTCACCTACCCTGTCATTGCAATTCATTATGAATTTAGGCTGTTTAAAAATGGGAATGACACCTGAGGAAGTCATAACAGCGACGACCATGAATGCTGCACATGCCATTGGTAGTGCTCATGAAGTTGGCAGTCTTGAAGTCGGTAAAAAAGCAGACTTGACGATATTTGATGTCCCTAATTACTTAATCCTTTCTTATCAATATGGGATGAATCATGTAGATACAGTGATTAAAAATGGGCAAATTGTTGTTAAAAACAGGCATTTAGTAATGAGTGAATAAAGAGCATTACATGAGGAAATGGATGAGAGTTATAAAATCAGAAGCAGTAGGGACAAAAAGTCAGAAGCTGTTAAAATTTGAGTTACAGATAACTTTCACAATGTTGACGAATGTTTTTAGCAGTACGTATACTAGTTAGTAGTTAAATAGTGATTAGTGATTAGAAACTGTTTCGCATTTAGGAGAAATAAGATGAACAAACCATTACGTATTGGAAAGCTTGCGACCTTACTAGTTATGCTTGAAGAGGAAGAGCGTTCCTTTTTTGCACCTACCTTTGAAGCTGTTCAAATTTGTGAAGGAAAGGTAGGCTCCATGGATTTACAAAAGGTTATATCCGCTGTCGAAACTGCTGTCAAACGGAGCGGTCTTATTGAAGAAAAAGTGTATCGCGAAACCCACGCATTATACCATGCTATTTTGGAAGCGCTTGAAGGTGTTACAAGAGGACAGTGGGCACTTGGAGAAATGATGCGCACCGTTGGCTTGCGTTTTGCTGTTGTTCGTGGAGAGCCATACCTTCATAAACGGGAAGGGGAATGGTTAGCTGTGGCTTTCTATGGAACAATTGGTGCACCAATAAAAGGGTTAGAGCATGAAGCAATTGGTTTAGGAATCAATCATATTTAATCATTACCTAGAGTTGGTAGAAAATAGGAGGTAATGATGGCTTTTTTGTATGCCATTATTACCTTCTTTTTTGTGTCTATTAAGAGAAACTAATAGGAGAAGCTTTGAAAACTGCTGTCCTAGATTTTAGAAGGGGAACGTTCATTCTATCAGAAACCTTTATGCTAGAAAGCTTTTTGGGATGCTAACGCACGTGCATTTTGGGGGTTGCTACACATTACTTAATGGATAGGAGTTAGATGAAAAGGGGGAATTTAGATGATTGAATTAACTGGACATTCATTAACCATTGATGAAGTAAGGCGTGTCTGCCTTAACTTGGAAAAGGTAACCATATCCAATAAAAGTATGGAAAAAGTAAAAGCAAGCCGTGAAAGTGTTCATCAAATAGTAATGAATCAAGAAACGGTATATGGAATAAATACAGGTTTTGGAAAATTTAGCGATGTCATGATCGATAATGGGGACGTCAGAGATTTACAGCTTAACTTAATTCGTTCTCATGCATGTGGTGTCGGGGAGCCATTTTCAGAAACAATTGCACGAGCTATGTTGCTGCTACGCTTAAATGCATTGATTAAAGGTTTTTCCGGAGTTCGACCAGAGTTGGTCAAATTGCTAGCTGAACTTATTAACAAACAGGTACATCCTGTTATTCCGCAACAAGGGTCGTTAGGAGCTTCGGGGGATTTAGCACCTTTAGCTCATTTGGCTTTAGTCGTGATTGGGGAAGGAAAAGTGTTTGGAGAGCATGGAGAAATAGTGGATACAAAAACGGTATTTTCGCAAAAAGAAATAACTCCAATTGCGTTACAATCCAAGGAAGGCCTTGCCTTGATTAATGGTACACAGGCAATGGTTGCTGTAGGAATAATTAGCTATATCGAAGCAGAAAAATTAGCTTATGATAGTGAGTGGATTGCCGCGATGACCATGGAGGGTTTGGAAGGCATTATTGATGCCTTTCATCCAGCTGTGCATGAAGCACGCGGTTATTCGCAGCAAATAGCTGTAGCGAAGCGTATGAAAATGTGGCTTCAAGGGAGTGGACTAATTACTAATCAAGGCCAAAAGCGGGTGCAGGATGCTTATTCATTAAGATGCATTCCGCAAGTTCATGGTGCATCATGGCAAGCGCTTGACTATGTGAAGGAAAAGCTGGAAATAGAAATTAATGCTGCGACAGATAACCCGTTAATTTTGCAAGAAGGGAAGCAAATTATTTCTGGTGGTAATTTCCATGGTCAACCAATTGCATTAGCAATGGATTTTTTAAAGGTTGCAGTTGCAGAGCTTGCAAATATTTCTGAACGCAGACTTGAACGATTAGTCAATCCACAGTTAAATGATTTACCTGCGTTTTTAAGTCCTTCGCCAGGATTGCAATCTGGGGCAATGATTATGCAATATGTGGCTGCATCACTTGTGTCTGAAAATAAAACATTAGCTCATCCAGCTAGTGTAGATTCTATACCATCTTCTGCAAATCAGGAAGACCATGTAAGCATGGGGACGATTGGAGCCAGACATGCCAATATGATCATTCAGAATATGAGGAAAGTGATCGCTATCGAATGTATATGTGCTCTTCAGGCTGTAGAATATAGAGGAATTGATAAAATGGCTCCTAAGCTAAGAGAGAAATGGGATAAATATCGAGACATTGTACCGAGTATTACGAACGATCGTATATTTGCAGAAGATATAGATAGAATGTCGATGGCATTGCAAAGTAATTAAATCATCTCCTATAACCGAAGTGATAACGAGCTTCGGTTTTTTAAAAAATAAGAAAGTATAAAATTAGGAGCTTGGAGATAAAGAAATAACCGAATAAGCCACGTCGGGCGCATGAGCCCAGCAACGATGCGACTTTAGAAATGCGCCCTCAGATAAGGCCTCATCGGTTTGGCCCTAAGAAGAAGGTCGACTAAAAGCGGGCTTGCCGCTCAGACGTCGACATACCCCTGTTTCAGTGCCATGATTCCTTTATCTTTAGTTGCTTCGTTCCGTTCGCTACGTTGCTAAACGGGCTCCCTACGCCTTCGTTATACATTTTCTAACTGTAATTGGTAGTTTATAAAGCGGTATGATACATTCAGCTTAAGTATTCCAATGACCGAAAGCTTTGAACTCCTCTCCATGATTGCCTGTTCACTTGTTGCTTGTTCCCTGTATCTCATCAGAGATTTCTCTCTAATGAGCACTTTTGCTTGGCTCCTCGCTATTTCATGTTAAAAGGATATTAAAAAGATAGAATCGTAGGAACGTCTGCAGGCCGTAATTCACGAATCAAGACGGCAGTATCAAGGATTAGATCACACTTTTCACAGTATAAAATCTCTTTAAAGATTTTTCCATACAAAACAACGAAGAGGCTTTTGTTTTTGAAGTGAGATAGATAGCCTACAGATTTATAGAGGAATTGCAGGAGTTTACTGGAAAATCGCTGAAGTTCACAATTTACCGCTTATATAACTAGTAATAAGTTCAATCTTTCCACCGTTGATAGTTGGCATATAAGAAGATAAGTGGAAGATTGAACTAGATCTTTTCCAAACTCTGTACTCCTTAAAAGCACTCTCCCTTAATAAATAGAGCGATTAATTGTCAAAAATTTAATTAGTGTACGAGTTTAACAGCCCAAATAAAGGTATTTTAGCCTGAATCCGGATTCCATTAACAGAGGAGACTTGACAATTATTGGAATAATTATTAGAATTATCAGTAATTAAACGAGGGATTTAGTCAAAAGAAATCATTATGTTTTACGTAATTATGAAAACGATTACGTTTAGCAAAAATAAAATGAGACAAAGGGGTATTAGAGCATATGAACAATTCCAATGAAGCAGTAAAACAAATGAAGGAATCCATGCGTTTGCCAGTCATTATGGCACCAATGTTTTTAGTTTCTAATCCAAAAATGGTGACAGAGGCTTGTGCAGCAGGTATTGTAGGGACATTTCCAGCTTTAAATGCAAGAACGAAAGAAATATTGGAACAATGGATGGAGCAGATTACTAGCGAATTGGATGCAATGAAAAAAAACGATCCAAAGCAACAAATTGCGCCGTGGGGAATTAATTTTATTACTCATCGCTCGAACAAGCGGTATACAGAGGATTTACAGTTAATTGAAAAATATAAGCCGCCGATTGTAATTACTTCTTTAGGGGATCCTAGTCCGGTCGTAAAGATTGCACATGAATATGGTGGGGTTGTTTTTTCAGATGTTATCAATATCAAGTTTGCAAAAAAAGCAATTGAAAAAGGTGCAGATGGGCTTGTATTAGTAGCAAGCGGAGCAGGTGGTCACGCAGGTGAATTGAATCCGATTCCATTTATTCATGAGGTAAGATCATTCTTTTCTGGTCCAATCATTTTGGCAGGAGGAATGTCAAAGGGAGAAGATATTTTAGCTTCGGAAATACTTGGAGCAGATTTTGTTTATATGGGAACACGGTTTATTCCGTCTGAAGAAAGCGCTGCATCACAAGAGTATAAGCAAATGATTGTCGAATCGGCAATTGAAGATATTATTTATACAGATGCTTTTAGCGGGGTAAACGCTAACTATCTTATCCCGAGTATTACGAAAGCAGGTTTAGATCCCGTTAATTTACAAGCGAAGCAGGAGATCGATTTTAACAAGCTGCAGACCGATGCAAAGGCGTGGAAGGATATTTGGGGAGCTGGGCAAGGGATTGGTCCAATTAAAGAAATACAACCTATTCAAGCGATTGTAGATGAACTGGAAGTAGCCTATGAACAAGCGAAAATGAAGATAAGGCAAGACCATGGGGTTTCTGTGAAGTAAAAAAATTACATACGAAGGGGCAGAATGATGCATTATCCACTTACACCTATCGATTGGAAACGCAGAGCAATAAAATACTATCCTAATAAAGTAGCGGTAATCGATGAAGAAAAAACATTTACCTATGCACAATTTGGAGAAAGAACCGATCGCTTATCACAGGCTTTGTTAAAAGCAGGCATTAATGAGGGGGATCACGTGGCGGTTATGCTACCAAATACACATTACATGCTGGAATGTTTTTATGGTATTTGTCAAATGGGTGCGGTTATGGTCCCACTTAATTATCGAATTTCATCTCAAGATATGGAATATATTATTAATCATAGTGATGCAAAGTTGTTAATTGTTGATGCAGCATTTACTTCTTCCCTTCAAGAAATCCGTGCAAATTTGAACGTGGAAGATATTGTAGTTGTAGCAGTCTCTGGTTATGAAAGCAAGGTTCAAGGAATAGATTATGAATATTTTATTCAACATGTGGATCCTGGGTCATTTTCACCGATAAATTTAGATGAAAACCAGTTATTAACCATTAATTATACAAGTGGAACAACGTCTAAGCCTAAAGGGGTGATGCAAACACATCGTAGTAATTACATGAATGCAGCAGATTTTATGTTCCATTTAGGGGTCAGTCATCAGGATGTGTATTTGCATACGCTCCCAATGTTTCATGTGAACGGTTGGGGTGGTGTGTGGGCAATCACAGCTGTGGGAGGTGTTCATGTTTGCTTGCGAAAAGTGGACCCAAAAGTGATTTTAGACCTATTTGAGCAACAGCAAATCACGCTATTATGTGGAGCTCCTATTGTGATTAATATGCTTGTGAATGAGCCAAAAGTAAAAGAAATTGCTATTCGGGTAAAACCACGGATGGCGATAGCAGGTTCCCCTCCAGCAGCAGCGTTAATCCAACAGGCGCAGGATTTGCTGGGCTTGGATATTGTGCATGTGTATGGTATGACAGAAACATCGCCGTTTATTCTATACAATGAATGGAAGCCTTTATTCAATCAAGCGTCGGTGGAAAAACAAACTGCCTTAAAGGCGAGACAAGGGATTGAAATGGTCTTTAATGGTGAAACGAAGGTTGTAAGTCAGGATGGCAAGGAAGTTGCATGGAACGGGGAAGAGCTTGGGGAAATTGTAACAAGAGGAAACGTTGTTATGAAGGGGTATTATAAAGATAAGGAGCAGACGAAAGCAGCTTTTAGAGATGGCTGGTTTCATACAGGGGATTTAGCTGTTACCCATCCTGATGGTTATATTGAAATACGTGATCGAGCAAAAGATATTATTATCTCTGGTGGTGAAAATATTTCATCTACAGAAATTGAAGGAGTCTTGTATAAGCATCCAGCTGTGTTTGAAGCTGCTGTCATTGCTGTGCCAGATGATAAATGGGGAGAAGTTCCATTAGCAATTATCGTTTTAAAGGAGAATTATCATATTACAGAGGAGGATGTGATCACGTATTGTCGCGACAATATGGCACATTTTAAAGCGCCAAAAAAAGTAGAATTTGTAAACGAGTTACCAAAGACGGCAACAGGGAAGTTACAGAAGTTTCGCTTGCGTAAACTGTATTGGAATAGCGAAAAACAAGTAAATTGAATAGGAATAACAGATCGCATGATCGTGATCAAAAGCCTTTTTCCAAAACCATTCGAAAGTGGGAATAATTCCCTGTAGAGGCTTCAGTTTATGCATATAGAGTCGTCGTTTAACTCCGGATAAAGATGCTGTAAGATCTTCGCGCTTCAGGAGTAGGATAATTTATCCTTGCCATATGTCTAAACGGGAGATAACAGCATAAACGCTCATTTGTGCAGAGAGGGCTTTGGGTTATACCATGACGTTACTAACAATTAATGGAGGAAAGATGAAAACCTACTGACTAAGAATCACCTTATATAAAAAAGATAACATTCCAAACAGCCTCCCTAATAGTGTAGACTGCTTTTAGGAGGCTGCTTTTTAGTTTGCGAGGAAGGATAAAAACTAATGGCTAAAGAAGTTTAGCCTAGAAAAGAACTGCAGTAAAAATTGATAAAAAATTTCTTCTGTTGGTAGTAATTGCCGCTGCGCTGGAGTGATGACCCCAACTGTTCGCGTAATATTATTTTCTGATAATGGAATGGAAACTGTTGCACGCGGTGTATTATCGATTAATGTAACTTCTGGCATGAGAGCGATTCCAAGCCCAGCAGAAACTAAGCCTTTTAAAGCGTCTGTGTCATCCCCCTCAAAGCCAATTGTAGGAGAGAAGCCATGGGTGTGGCAAGCATGTTCTACCATATCCCTTAATACAAACCCCTCAGGCAAAACAATAAACGGCTCCTCCTTCAGTTCCCTGAGTTGAATAGAAGTTTTGTTCGCTAACGGGTGATGTAGTGGTAACAGTGCTACCATTTTTTCTGTAAATAAAGCCTTCCGATGAAATTTTTTATTTTCCTTAGGTAATGGTCCAATTAACGCTAAATTAAAGTCGCCAGCTATAATACCATGCATTAACTCAGGATAAAGTGCCTGTTTAAGTTGGAATTTCGCTTCTGGATACTCTGTTCGAAATGCATGGATGACGGTGGGTAATGTATAAGCTGCAAGACTAATTGGGTAGGCGATACGAATAGTACCTTTTTTGGGATCTAAATACTCTTCCACTTCTCTTGTAGCATGATCAATCACATTCATAGCTTGTTTCATTCGTTCATAAAAAATTCTACCGATTGGAGTCAATTTTATTTGTCTGCTTTCTCTGACAAATAAATCCGCACCTAACTCAGCTTCTAAATTAGCAATTTGTCTGCTGACAGAAGATTGGGCAACATGCAGCGCTGTTGCTGCTTCTGTAACGTGTTCTCTTGAAGCTACTTCCATGAAATAACGTATTTGCCTCAGTTCCATTTTAAGTCTATCTCCTCATTCATGCGTATAACGCATTGATTTTATCGTTTCTTTATATTGATTCGATGCTTTGTTTAATTATAAAATATTCCTTATAAGGAAATCTACTATATTTTGAAAATTTATGACGCATAAGGGAATGACTTGAATGAAAACAGTGGACAAAATGGAATTCACGTATGTGCAAAAAGCAAAGGAATATGTAGAGTCGGTTTATGAAACGGTTAAAGCACGTAACCCTCATCAGGTAGAGTTTCAACAAGCTGTTAAAGAAGTATTTGCTTCTCTCATACCAGTTTTAGAGAAACATCCAGAGTATATGAAACAGTCTATCCTTGAACGTATCGTTGAACCGGAAAGAATGATTTCGTTTCGTGTGCCGTGGACCGATGATGAAGGGAAAGTTCAAGTTAATCGTGGGTATCGAGTCCAATTTAATAGTGCTCTCGGACCGTATAAGGGCGGAATACGCTTCCACCCATCTGTTAACGAAAGCATTATTAAATTTTTAGGATTCGAACAAATTTTTAAAAATGCTTTAACTGGTCAACCAATTGGTGGCGCAAAAGGCGGTGCAGATTTTGACCCAAAAGGGAAATCAGATGCAGAAATCATGCGCTTTACGCAAAGCTTTATGACAGAACTCAGTAATTATATCGGACCGGACCTGGATGTACCAGCTGGAGATATTGGTGTAGGAGCTAGGGAGATAGGTTATATGTTTGGTCAGTATAAAAAAATGCGTGGAGGCTATCAAGCTGGAGTGTTGACTGGAAAAGGAGTAGGTTATGGAGGTAGCTTAGGTCGTAAAGAAGCAACCGGATATGGAACGGCTTATTTTATGGATGCCATGCTGAAGGATAATGGTTTAACTATTGATGGATGTACGGTGATTGTTTCTGGTTCAGGCAATGTTTCCATTTATGCGATGGAAAAGATGACGCAACTTGGGGCAAAAGTAATTGCTTGCAGTGATTCGGACGGATATATTTATGATGAAGGTGGCATTAATCTTACAACTGTCAAGCGTCTTAAAGAAGAAGGAAATTGCCGAATCAGCGAATATGTAAATGAGCATCCGCAAGCAACTTTTCATGAAGGTTGTTCTGGAATTTGGTCACTTCCATGTGATATTGCTCTTCCATGTGCGACGCAAAATGAAATAGATGGTGAAGCAGCTAACCAACTCGTTGCTAATGGAGTAAAAGCAGTAGGGGAAGGGGCGAATATGCCGTCTACTTTAGAAGCAATAGAGATTTTTCTGCACCATCAAGTTTTGTTTGCTCCAGCTAAGGCAGCAAATGCGGGCGGTGTAGCTGTATCAGCTTTGGAAATGGCGCAAAATAGTGCACGGATTGCTTGGAACTTTGAAGAAGTTGATGGAAAATTGCATCAGATCATGCAAAATATTTATCAAGCATCTATTCAAGCTGCGGAAGAATATGAACAGCCGAGGAATTTAGTACTGGGAGCTAATATTTCCGGATTCAAGAAAGTTGCGGCAGCGATGATTTCCCAAGGTGTTATCTAAGATAATAAGGATGAGAATGTCATTCGATTTTTCTAACTACGTCTCATCTATTTTGGCAGTAACGAAAACATTAGTATTACCAGAATGAATAAACAAGGCTCTAATTTTGAACCTTGTTTATTCATTTTTTTATCCACATATGAGGTGCCGTATGGTCCATGCTTTAGGAGTAGGGTAAGCTAACTTCTATTGTGCCAAGCCAAAGTGGAAGAAGCCAGAACTTAAATATCGAATTTTATGAACAGGCCTTTAGGTCATATACCTTTGGACTACTTCCGTTAATGGTGGATGGAATCCATTGTGGAAGATTTACTTTTGTAAAGATTGTTTTCGTTTGAAGAAATTTTCGTTGTGTTTTCTTGTTAAGAATTGTTTTATCGAATATTCTAAAATAAGCGTCGTTGCTTTATACTTGATATAAGTTACTTTATTATTAAACATTTTATAAGAGGGGGAATATAGATGGATAAATTATATCACGGACTTGATGTTGTTTATGAGGAGATGGTAGAGGTGCGCCGCTATTTACACCAATATCCCGAATTATCTTTTCAAGAGACCAATACTACCGCTTACATCGCGGATTATCATGCGCAATTGGGGCATGAGGTTCGTAGGCATGTTGGTGGAAATGGAGTCGTTGCGTATTTGCAGGGAGCTAAACCCGGTCCAACTGTTGCTTTACGGGCAGATTTTGATGCGTTGCCCATTCAAGAGGAGGCGGATGTACCATTTAAATCTAAGCGTGATGGTGTTATGCATGCCTGTGGACATGATGGTCATACAGCTACATTACTTGGTCTTGCTAAAGTATTAAATGGGTTGAAAGAAGAACTGGCAGGAACGGTTGTTTTTCTTCACCAACATGCGGAAGAATTGCCCCCAGGCGGAGCAATTGCCATGATCGAGGACGGTTGCTTGGATGGAGTGGATGTTATCTTTGGTACACATTTACAGGCGCAGCAGCCATTAGGAGTGATTTCGTATCGTTCTGATGCCTTGCAGGCGGCTGCTGATAATTTTGATATCATGATCCAAGGTTCTGGAGGACATGGCGCTGCTCCTCATGAGACAAAGGATAGTATAGCAATTGGTGCACAACTCATTAATAGCTTACAACACATTGTCAGTAGGAAAGTAGACCCACTGGATTCCGCAGTCGTGTCCGTTTGTAATTTTGTTGCGGAAAATCCTTATAATGTTATTGCCAACACAGCTCAACTAACTGGGACCGTTCGGACATTAAAAGAAGAAACACGCAAGTTTATCGAAGAGGAGATGGAACGTACTATAAAGGCTACATGTGATATGTTCCGAGCAGACTATAAATATTCGTATTCCAGAGGATATCCTGTTTTAGTAAACCATCCGAAAGAAACAGCATTTGTTGCGCAAGTAGCTAAGCATGTTCCTGGTATTGAACAGGTTTCTGAAACACTTCCAATTATGGGGGGTGAGGATTACGCTTATTATTTACAGCATGTGAAAGGGACGTTTTTCTTTACAGGAGCGAGGAACCCTAAATGGAATAAAGCGTATCCGCATCACCATCCCAAGTTTGATATAGATGAACGTGCTTTACTACATGCAGCTAAAGTGTTAGGTGCAGTTACTCTACAGTATATGAGAAGTAAAGCAAGATAAGCCATTACTACGTAAGACGTGGGGGATGAGCGGTTTGGCTGCGTATAATAAGATGTTAAACTTCTTTTTCAGGATATTCTGCATAGAAGGTAAGATGACATGAAATCACTAAATGGCGGGATTTGCATGGGACTTTAGGTAACAGCCCATGTGGGCTACTGATCACAAACAGGGGGGGACATCTCCCCCCATGATGTCGGAAGATTCAGTTTGTAGTGGTATCTTGTATCCGATAAACGCTGCTAAGCTGTAATTAAAAAAGACCACAGAGGAATGAAAAAGTTCCCTGATTTTTTGGCAATCATTCCACGAGTAACGATGCACGCAATGTTTCTACATCAGATTTGCTTAAGCCAATCGCTTCATGAATATATTGGTCAACGGAACCAAATTGTGTCTGCACTTCATCAAAAAAAGCTTGTAGATATTCTCGTCGAGCTTCTAGCATTGCTTGCATTAGTGCTGGGTCTACTTGTTCAGCTTCAGGCTGTAAATTTGCGCGGAGAGCATCGAGATAGTTGTTTGTATATAAGTAATCTGTAAAGATAAATTCATCTGGTACATCCAGTGTGTGCAAGGTTAACGCCGCCATGACACCTGTCCTATCTTTTCCAGCCATACAATGAAATAACACTGGAGACGTAGGATCTGCAAGCAATGTAGCGAAAAAGTCTTTGTATACTTTCGTGTTTTTCGTTACTTCCCGATAGAGTTTCTCTAATATTGTCCCAGGATCTTGCAAAGATTCGGCGTACTTTGCTAGGTCTTTAGGTTGTCGCACCATATCTCTGTCAATTTCAATTAATGGAACATGCTTTGTTATGATTCCCGGAAGCGAAGGAGTAGGGTAATTCTTTACTTCGTCACTTCCTCGAAGATCGAATATTGTTTTTAGACCAGTCTGTTTTATTTTTTCGATATCTTTATCTGTAATATTTTGCAAGTTCCCTGAACGGTACAATATCCCTGTTTTAACCTTTTTTCCAGATAGCGTTTTGTAACCGCCTAAGTCACGAAAATTAAAGCTTCCTTCCAAGTTAATAGTTCGTACAACCATATTCTTCTCCATACTAAATCTCCTCGCCTCTACGTTAATATTTTCATGCGCATGGTTTAATCGTAATAAATCTTTTTGTGAAATGATAGCTTTTAAACGTGTTTAAAAAGAGGAAAAAAAGAAACATAGACCGGTGTAGTTCATAGATGCGCTTACGGATTGCAATTGTGCTCGCAAGCATTTTGTTGCAACATCTATATTAGGTATATTTATTCTGGACTGAAAGATATGATGTGGTTTATTCTCCATGTTTATGCAGAAATAGAAGGGTTTTATAGCAACGATCCTACTTACGAAAACGTATTGCCCATGACTGATTTGCAATCTAGCTTATTGGTTAATACATAATACAGCTAATTCTCTTTTTTAACACGTACTCTACCAGTATTGTCAGTGTGAATGGGAGAAAAGTCAAGCAGAGACATAGCTCGCATATTTGACCTCATCATTATTGTAGCGTTAAGCGATGGATAGTACTATATGGAGATGCACTGCTTGACGAACAAGTAGCAACTAAAAAAGCACCAAATCTTACCGTGGGACAGTGATGGTCAGCAAGGTAAGCGTATTTGAGTAGGTTAATTACCTGGAGGACGATTGCGTTTATATTTATTTTGCTGTTTCATATCATTTATTTCCTGTTTACTTTTATTTTTAGATTTTGTCTTACCTTTAGCCATTAGTGCACCTCCTTTGGCACTATTTTGCTTCAAGAAAAGCGAATTCATGTATATAGTCTAGCTATTTGCGGTCTAAAATCAACAGTGTTATAATTCAGAAAAATACATCTATTGATTGAACAACTTCAAATGGACGTTAAAAATTGTATTAACAACACCCTCAATCTTTGTATAGAGCATTATTTGTTAGTTGCTCGCAGTAGAACGTGACTTTTTTATTACGTACTAAATCTGAGAGAGTAACAAGTGGTTCTAATGATAAATTGAATTACTTAGTTCAGTTTGTCCACCCAATTATTTGTTAAGAATTGAGATGGTTCATTTTAATTTCGCTTAGGAAACTATAAAAATAGGTGTGCTTATGGATAACGAAATAACCGCATAGTTATGTCCGGTTCCAACGCGATCAGTAACTATCCGTCTTTACGAAATCGCCTTATAATAAGTCATCGTTTGGTTAGTCACCTGCACCATGATGAATTTATCTCGTTTGATTCTTTCCATTCACTACATTGCTAAACGAGCGCTTGCTCCTTTGCTCTGAATTGAAGAAGGAGTAATGCTTGCAGATATACATTTTTTACTGACTGGAGGAAGATTTACGTTGAAAAAGGATTTACTTGTCGAACATTGGATGAATACGACACCGTTATTTATTTCGCCGTCCATATCTATTGAATCTGCTGCCGCGATGTTCTGCGATCACGCAATCACCGAGATCCCAGTTGTTTTTGAAGGATGCATACAAGGTGTTGTATCTATCTACGATCTTTTTAAAAATTTGAGAACAGGAAACGTTGATAAAACAGTAGCGACGATTATGCATCATCATTATGCTACCGCTTTTGCAGGTACGTATATGCATGATATTCATCAAGTGCCTGTTTATGTAGTGGATGGCAATATGGGAGAATTGGTTGGAGAGCTGACAACAAAGGAATTGATTTTATTTCAACATTATCTCACGCATACAGTGAAGCAAATGAATGAGGTAGTGAAGTGGTATGAATTAGTTTTTGACACAGCTTATGAGGGGTTGACAGTTGTAGATGACCAAGGAGTTATTCAACTGTTTAATCAAGCATATAGTCGATACGTAGGAGTAGCTAAGGAAGCGGCGATAGGAAAGAAGGCTGATGAGGTGATCGAAAACACTAGATTGCCTGTCGTATTAAAAACAGGCATTCCAGAACGAAGTCAACCCCATCGGCTCCAAGGGCAAAATTTGGTCGTCCATCGTATACCAATATGGAAAAACAATCGAGTCATTGGCGCAGCGGGTATATTGGTATATGAGGGCGTATCAGAAATATATCAAGTGATTCAAAAAATGGAGCAGTTGGATAAAAATAGTCAGATAGATCGCCCCCTTATTGGTTCAAACAATACAGAAATGGAGACAGTGAAATTTGAAGATATTTTAGGGGAAAGCCGATCACTTTCTCAAGCAAAAAAAATTGCTCGAAAAGCTGCTGCTTCTAGCGCGCCGGTATTGCTCACAGGGGAAAGCGGTGTCGGAAAAGAACAATTTGCTAAAGCTATTCATGATGCCAGCGCTGTTCAAAGTGGAAGTTTTATAAGTGTGAACTGTGCTGCTATACCAGATGGTTTAATGGAGTCTGAATTGTTTGGTTATGCAAAGGGGGCGTTTACAGGCGCTCACCGAGAAGGGAAACCAGGTAAATTTGAATTAGCGCATCAAGGTACCATCTTCTTAGATGAAATTGGCGATATGCCATTTAAGATGCAAGCAAAAATATTACGCGTACTACAAGACAAGAAAATTGAGCGGGTCGGTGGGAAAAAATCAATTTCCGTACAATTCCGCTTAATTACAGCAACAAATAAAAATTTGCAGCAAATGGTGAGGGACGGCGACTTTCGTGAAGATTTATATTATCGCCTGTATGTAATACCGATACATATACCACCATTACGTGAACGAATGGGGGATTTGCCAATTTTAATCGCTCACAAACTGCAACAACTGGCGAAACACTATAAAGAAACAGAGAAGACAATTGATCAACAAGTATTACAAACGATGAAGCAGCATCATTGGCCAGGTAATGTTCGTGAGCTAATGAATGTGATAGAGCGGTTATTTGTATTAACAGACGGAAATCATATTACGTTTGATCATTTGCCCGATTCAATGCAAGAGTCATTTTCTCTTGTAACCAACAAAAGAAAAGCACTAAGCCACATCCACCAGAAGAAAGAACTCATAGAGGAAGTTGCAAAACAAGAACAGGAAGCCATTGAGCAATCATTAAAGCAAGTCCAGGGGAATAAAACAAAAGCAGCTAAGCTATTAGGAGTGTCGAGGTCAACCTTGTATAATAAACTAGCCCGCTATAAAAAGTTATAAAATACATACGATGTTGAAACAAAGGTCTTCGTCAGCCAGATAGAATTCGTTACCCACATTAATTGGCAAAAAGGTGTACGCATGGATGTTTCTATTGGAAAGGGACGGTTGACACATGTAGATGAAATAGCAGCTATATGTGCACGTGGCTGGCAGAAATTGATGAACTATAAACCAAGCAAAGGATAGAACTGATTTTGGTAGAAATCGATGATCACATATCATGTAAATTACAGATGTCAAAGTTGAGCAATAATAGAATATGCTAAATCAAAAAAACCGCCCAATGAGTTGCGTCTTGGGCGGAATGTAAATGAAAGTTATTTCTTTACAGCATGGATATAGTGAATCGTTTCAAATGCCGTTAAATAGTCTGACCGATTGTTGAAGAAACGCTCATTTATCTCCGTTGGTGATAGGTGTTCATAAATGAGTAGACCTGCTTTTTCTAACATATATTCGAGTCCTTCATAAGAGAAGCAAGATTGCATCGGTTCTTCACCCGCCGATGCCATCTTTAGCATGTTTTCAACTCGGTTGTACATTCCTTTTTCTTCAAACAGTTTTTCGTCTGCATAATCAAACACGATGGAGCTTCCTGATGGAACATGGGAAAATAAATGGTTGAACAAGCTGGAAATGTCTTCTTTCGTTATATAGTAAGAAACTCCTAGAAGGCTAAAGAACGTTTTTTTGCCATTATCAAATTCATCATCTAAGAGACTTAGATCGGACCATTTATTCGAGAAGTCCACCGGGATAAAGTGAAGATGGTTAGGAATGTACAAATGTGCATTAGCTAATCTTTTCTTTTTAAATTCTTGAGTAGCTGGATGATCTATTTCAAATATTTTGAGACTGTTTTCTAACTCGGGATACCTAAAGCAAAAAGTATCTAATCCAGCTCCAAGAATGACGTATTGTGTTACATCTAGTGCCACTTCATGAAGTAATACTTGTTCACAAAACGCAGCACGTGCTAGTGGTGTTGGGGATAGCTGCACTTGAGTTATCCATTTTAAAATTTCATCTGGTTGATTTTGAAATTTTCGACTAATATCTTGGTTAATAAACGATATACCTTGAATCATATTTTCGCCTATCTTGGAAAACTCTTCTTCGGAAATAAGGTCTTTTGCAATAAAATCATTGAAAATCTTTGGCGTGTCATATGCGCTATGATAGGCTCGGGCGAAAGCTGAAATTAAGGAAGTAATACTAGACTTATTTTGCTCCATTCGTTACCCTCCGTATAAAAAATAAGATCCCCCCTGGCCAGGAGAATCTTATTATACACATAAAAACTATAGATGTAAATTATAGCATAAATGTATTGTTTTGTCAAGATTTTAACTTGTGATTTATAATAATAACTCAATAGAGGTGTGGCATTAGGCATACATGCTATATATTAATTTTAGAAACATTGTTGGTTGTTTGTTCTTGAGTAATCAGGTAATTAATGAGTCAAGGGCCCTACATAAGTTGCCCTTAGCGGCAGCTCATTCTGAATACCCTGCAGTTTCTCAATAACAAATTTTGAAAAAATGTAAATTTACAAAGTGGGTGTTTGTATAACTGTTTAGACAGTTGGTCAATTTTAACTGTTGTATTTTTCTATAAGGAGATATTTAGCTTACAAATTTCATGTATAGAAACAATTGCGCTGTGTTTTCATGGAAGGCTGTGCTTGAATTATTTTGTCCTATTATTCCTAATTTTTATGTTGGTATGAAATTTGCAACAATAAATACAAAGGGGGGATAACAGTGGAAAAGTTAAGTTTTCATGACAAGTATCCTGTTTTTCCAAATAAACAGTATTTTTTGCAGCAGTATTCCGTAAATCCTTTTGCTGAGGAAGAAGAGCTTCTCGCCTCGATGATCGACAAGTTCGTGGAAGAACAAGTGGCTCCAAATTTAGATAAACTAGAAGCACATGATTATGACGTTGCTCGTGAATTGTTTCGAGCTACAGGTGAACTAGGTTTGTTAGGAGCTGAAGTACCTGAAGCTTACGGTGGTTTGGAAATGGGCAAGCGGACAGCGGGTGTCATTGCTGAAAAATTGGGGTATGGTGGGTCGTTTAGCGTATCTTTCAATATTCATACAGGTGTGGGCACATTACCATTTGTGTATTTTGGAACGGAAAAGCAAAAAGCCCGCTATTTACCGAAACTGGTTTCCGGAGAGTGGATCGGTGCATATGCATTAACAGAACCAGATGCTGGATCAGATGCTCTGTCTCCTAAAACGACTGCCAAGAAAACAGAGTCAGGATGGGTATTAAATGGAGAAAAACAATGGATAACGAACGCTCACATTGCACAAGTGTACGTCGTATTTGCGAATACCGTAGAAGGAATTACCGCTTTTATTGTTGAGCGTGACCAACCAGGTGTGTCTATAGGTCCAGAAGAAAAGAAGCTTGGGATCAAAGGTTCTTCGACAGCAACCTTAATTTTAGAAGATGTTTCATTGGCAAATGATTACATTCTTGGCGAAGTTGGGAAAGGACATAAAATTGCTTTAAATATATTAAATCTCGCCCGTTTAAAGCTCGCTTTTGCAAATATTGGGACTGCTAAGCAAGCGCTTCGTATTGCTGTAGAATATGGGAAGGAACGAAAACAGTTTAAGCAGCCAATTATTCACTTTGAAATGGTGCAGGAAAAACTGGCTAATATGGCGCTTGAAATTTATGGAGCCGAAAGTGCTGCGTATTATACTGCAAGTATGTTAGACGAGTTGGATCAAGATACAGAAGAGATATTGGAAAGACTAAGCAACTATGCGATGGCTTGCTCTATTAATAAAGTAAAAGCTTCAGAAGCCTTGGATTATGTTATCGATGAAGCAGTGCAAATCCACGGTGGGTATGGATATATGCAAGAGTACGAAGTAGAGCGTATCTATAGGGACGCCAGAATTAATCGAATCTTTGAAGGAACGAATGAAATTAATCGTCTCACAATTGCTAAAGCATTTTTAAAGCAATATACAAAAGATAACTCCGTCGTTCCGCCTGCTGAAAATGAAGAAAATATGTTTATTCGTTATGCGAATCAGTTGTTGCACTATGTTTTGAATGCGCTTTCCGAAGTAGGTGATCTCCAGCAGATGAATCAATTTTATTTGCATCGATTAGCTCTCATTTTAGAAGATATTTATCTGATGAAGACTGCAGAGATTAAAGCTGCATCGGAAAAGAACTCGTTAGCTACGCAATTAACCGACGTTCTTTGTGAGGAAGCATTCAGGCGTATTGAAAATCATACCACAATGTTTTTGGCTTCTATCCCAACCAAGAATGAACAATATGAGGAACAAATAAGCGATATCCGCTCATTACCTGTGACGTATTCGAATGTATTTGCCAAGAAGCAGGCAATTGCCAAAGAGATTATTGACCATAACGGCTATTAACCTCCACTTCAATGGAAACCTTTACTTCATAGAGACATTGTATGCGTAAGTGAACTCACTAAAAACGGGTACGAAATATCTTTGGGAAAAAGTAATTAAAAAGGGGGAAGAGCATGAAGCGAATTGGCTTTATCGGTTTAGGAAATATGGGCTTGCCCATGGCAACAGGATTAGTGAAAGAAGGTTATTCGGTTACGGGATATGATATTAATGAAAAGGCTGCACTTACATTTAAGAAGCGAGGTGGGGGAATTGCAACGAGTATCCATCAAGTGCTGGCTGTGAGTGATGTTATTTTGACGAGCCTCCCATCAGTGAAAGCGGTTGAAGAAGTGTTTTTGGGTGAAAGGGGGTTAGTTGAGCAAGGTGACAGCAGTAAGCTATTGGTTGACACAAGCACTGTCTCCCCTGAGCTAAATCAAATGCTTGATAAAGCGTGCAAGGAAAAAGACATTCCGTTTCTCGCTGCACCGGTAAGTGGTGGTGTAATTGGCGCTGAACAGCAAACGTTGACCGTTATGGTCGGAGGAAAAAAATCTGTATATAAGCAAGTCTTACCGGTTTTCGAAGTAATTGGCGGAAATGTTTTTCATGTGAATGAACAAATTGATAGTGGTACAACTGTGAAATTGATTAACAATCTGCTAATCGGGTTTTATACAGCGGGAGTAAGTGAAGCACTGCATATTGCCAATAAGAAAAACATTGATTTAAATGATTTGTATTCGATGCTCCATGTTAGCTATGGGCAAAGTCGTATATACGAACGAAATTATCAGACGTTTATTGCTAACAATGACTATGAACCTGGATTTTCTTTGAAGTTATTGCGCAAAGATTTGGAGTTTGCTATGCAAGTTGCAGAAGGAAATCAACTCGACTTACCAATGAGCAAAACATTATTATCTTTATATCAACAAGTGGAAAAAGAAGGCTATGGAGATCAGGATATGGCTGTTCTTTATCAACGGGTATTCGAGCAATCGAATAAAAGGGAGGCTGCGAAATGATTTCTCAAGAAGTGAAAGTCATGAAAAATTATATTGGAAATAAATGGGTTACGTCAACTGGTACGGAAAGACAAGATATTCCTAACCCAGCAACGGGCGAAATTATTGCACAAGTTGTACTATCTACAAAAGAGGATGTAGATCAGGCGGTAGCTGCTGCCAAAGTAGCTTACGAAGAATGGGCTAATGTACCTGTTCCTAACCGTTCACGCTTATTATTTACTTATTTGCAGTTGTTAAAAGAACATAAAGAGACATTAGCAAAAACCATTACGTTAGAAAATGGAAAATCATTACAAGACGCAAGGGGAGAAGTGCAACGGGGGATTGAAGTTGTAGAATTGGCCACTTCAACCCCAAATCTAATGATGGGTGACGCGCTGCCACAGATCGCGAGCGGTATTGATGGATCTATTTGGCGTTATCCGCTAGGTGTAGTCGCAGGAATTACACCGTTCAACTTTCCAATGATGGTCCCGCTTTGGATGTATCCGCTAGCCATTGCTTGTGGAAATACATTTGTGTTAAAAACGTCAGAAAGAACGCCGGTACTAGCAGAACGGTTAGTGGAGTTATTTTATGAAGCTGGCTTCCCTGATGGAGTTCTGAATCTGGTGCATGGTGGAAAAGATGTCGTCAATCGCGTATTGGAACACCCGGATATTGAGGCTATTTCCTTTGTGGGTTCAGAACCAGTTGCACAACATGTGTATCAGACTGGTACTGCACATGGAAAGCGCGTGCAAGCGTTGGCAGGTGCAAAAAATCACGCTATTGTCATGCCAGATTGTAATTTGGAAAAGACGGTGCAAGGGGTTATTGGTGCAGCATTCGGAAGTAGTGGTGAGCGTTGCATGGCTTGTTCTGTCGTAGCGGTTGTAGATGAAATTGCCGACGGTTTTTTGGAATTATTAATAGAAGAAACGAAGAAATTAAAGTCTGGTGACGGTTTAGATGAAACGACATTTGTCGGTCCATTAATTCGTCAGTCTCATAAAGATAAAGTGGTGCGTTATATTGACAAAGGAGTAGAGGAAGGTGCTGTGCTCTTAGTAGACGGAAGAACCATTAAGGAAGAGACACCAGATGGTTACTACGTCGGTGCGACTATTTTTGATCATGTTACACCAGATATGACCATTTGGCAGGATGAAATTTTTGCCCCTGTATTAAGTGTTGTTCGCGTGAAAGATTTACAAGAGGGCATTGAGCTTACAAATCAATCGGAATTTGCAAATGGAGCTGTGATTTATACAACAAGCGGGAAGTCTGCACAAACATTTCGTGAGCAGATTGATGCTGGTATGATTGGTGTAAATGTAAACGTACCTGCACCAATGGCTTTCTTTGCATTTGCTGGAAATAAAGCCTCATTTTATGGGGATTTAGGAACGAATGGAAAAGATGGTGTGCAATTTTATACGAGAAAGAAAGTGGTAACAGAGCGCTGGTTTTAACAGGATTATGTAATTAGAATTAGCCTGCTTTCCGTGATTAACACCCACGAAAAGCAGGCTTTTCTACGCCATTACGCAAAACCCTATCTTCCCTCTTCAGCTTGAAAAAAAGATTCAACTAGGGAATGAGGTATGTCAGATAACTGCTTATATTGATAGACAGGCTGTTTATCTTTATCGATAACAACAGATCTCACTCCTTCATAAAAGTCGTTTGTTTTTAAGAAGTTCTGCGCAATGATAAGATCGGTTTCTAGACAAGCAGCGAGCGACTTGTTTTCTCCGCGTATGAGCTGTTCCAACGTAACTTTCAAGGAAATAGGCGATTTGGATAGTATTGTATCTTTTGTCTTGACAGCGAATGGGTCAGAATCCGAGTTAAGAGACTCAATGATTTCTTCAATGGTTTGAAATGAAAAGTGCCGATCGATCTGTTCCTGATTGTTAGATAATAAGCTTTTACCTTCTGGGGTGCTTTCAACGTTCTGGATTAGTTGGGCTAATTTTGGCTCTACATCCGCTTCCTGTAACCAATTGATAGCATAGATTGCTTCTATCAAATGCTGTAATTGTGTTTCTCTTACATAGTAATCACCAGCATTGGCGTATAATATATCCTCGGCTGTTATGATATTGGATGTCAGAGCTAAATATCGTCCTGCATAACCAGGAGCTTGATTAAGGAAATAAGCTGCACCAACATCTGGGAAGAAGCTAATGTTCATCTCAGGCATCGCCCATTTCGTTTTTTCTGTTATAATGCGGTGGCTTGCTCCGTATGAAAGCCCGACACCTCCACCCATTACAACGCCATCAAGTAACGCGATGATAGGCTTAGGGAAATTAGCTACAAGCTTGTCTGTAGCATATTCGATCCGGAAAAATTCTACCGCTTTTTCAAAAGCTTTATGGTTTTCTTTTGCGTGATATAATGTTTTTATATCGCCACCTGCACAAAATCCTTTTTGGCCTTCTCCCTTTAAGATGACAATACGCACATCAGGATCTTTTTCCCATGCTAATAACGCATCGTGAATGGGTAGAAGCATATCTATCGTTAAAGAATTAATCGCTTTTGGTCGATTTAATGTAATGGTTGCAATTCCATGCTCTAGTTTGGAAAGTAAAACCTCGCTCATCGTTACGTTACCTCCTATGTATTATTGGTGGTGAAAATCAGGCTTACGCTTCTCAACAAATGCTTGAACTCCTTCCTTAGCGTCAGCTGTTAAGAATAACTCCCCGAAGATTTCGTTTTCCCTTTGTAAGCCATCTGCAAAAGATTTTCGTGCGCCTTGTACAACGCTTTCGACCGCTCTTGTAACACTTTGCATACTATTCCCTGCAACAAAGGAGTGAGCAATTGTTTTAGCAGCAGCCATTAGTTCATCCGCGGCAACTGTGACTTGAACAATCCCTAATTCCTGTGCTTGATAACTATCAATATGTTTCCCGGTAAGGATTAACTCTAATGCCGTTGCTACGCCAGTAATACGGGTAAGTCGTTGTGTTCCACCGAATGATGGGACAAGGCCGAGTTTCACTTCAGGTAAACCAACTGTTGCCTTATTCGAGGCAATTCGGTAGTGGCAGCCCATGGCTACTTCTAGCCCCCCGCCGAGTGCTGGTCCATTTATTGCTGCGATAACAGGTTTTTTCATAGCTTCTAATTCATTACATAGGTCCTGCCCTGCTTTAGACATATGAATTCCTTTTTGATAGTCTCCCATGGCAGGTACAAATTCTTTAATATTCGCACCAGCTGCAAAAAATTTTCCAGCACCAGTTAAAATAATGGCGTGTACATCGGATTGATTTTCAATTTGTTGGAGTGTTGTCCGCATTTCCGCAATCATAGCTGAAGATAGTGCGTTTGCCGGCGGTGAATCTAATGTCAAAATAGCAATGTGTTCTTCATAGGTTACTGTTAGATGATTTAATTCCATATCAAGCTCCTCCTTATTTCATGCAAAAATTGCTTTTGTATAAACAAAGCAAATCCTATGCCAAAGCTTACGTAGCGCATCAAGTAAAAGATGGGAGAGGCGCGCAGAAGCTTTGAATTCGTTGATTTGTTGTTTTTCTGTTCCCTTTACAATGAGGACCGAGTTCCATTTCATAAAAAAATCATGTATAACTGTCTATACAATTATACATGATATAAAAGTGATTCTACAAATTACTATTCATCTCTCATCTTTATTGATCGCTTTGATATGTTGTCCAAACGGAAAACAATGCAATTATTTTGGCAAAGCGATGACCGAAAGTTAAAATTAGGCGGCTTAGCCAATAACGCGGTAATTTTTATGAGCTACGACGGTCGTAGAGAAGCTGTGATTTAATTGAGTTAAATTATGTGCTTCTGAAATATCAACAATAATACTACGCTTGCAACTTGAAGGTAGCACTTTTCCTTGTAATACAACATCTTCCTTTTTAAATTCGATTATATCTCCTGGCTTGGCAGTTTTTGTATCGGGCTTAAACATAATATACCTCCTCTTCATCGAAAAAACCCGCATAAAATTTAATGAATTTGCTTGCTGTGAAGCAGCTTTAATTGTTTTTTTAATTCGTTTAATTCTCTTGTTTGCTCTCTATATTTGTGTTCCAATGCATGGAATGATTCAGATAATTGATTCATATTGGATACGGTTAAGCCAATTGTTTGCATCATACAACGAATGGTTTCTTTATCATCTGCCTGATAAACTCCCGGGGTGGCCTTGTTTTCAAGATTATGTTTGTCTAGGGTCGCGTATTCTGTTACTAATAAATTTTCAATCTCGGTACAACTATACCGTTCTTCTTTACATTGTTTAATGTATTTTAAAACATCGATTGCTTCAGGAAGATAAAAATTGCCTTCTTCCTCTTGAACTTTGGGAACATACATGGCAAATTGTTTTACCCATGTTGTCAGAATGGATGGTGGAACACCTACAATATGTGATAATCCTTGAAGGCTTAGTAATTCCACTAATGTCACCACTTTCTTAGGTAAGGTTATATGAAGTTGATCAAAAAGCACACTAAAAATGTGTCCTGGATATCTACGTTGGCGCTTGTTTCCTCGCTTTTTGATTACTTATTATAAGATATACTTTACCCGCAAAATAAATTACATGATATATGATATTGCATGGACATGGTAGTATTATGTAAAAATTGTGGAATAAATAAGTAATTTTTCTGAGATGAAAGGAGGTAGATTGCATACAGTGGTGTAAAGAGTGGTGGAAGAAGCATTTAAACAAAGATGTATATAGGAAAAAATTAATAATTGGTTGACGATACCTGAATTTTTGTAATATACTTTATTCAACAATGTTGAATAAAAGGAAACTGAATCGAATACTTATGTAATTAAATACAGCGAAGCGAATGTTTACGACAGGCTAAGGAATTTATTAATTCGCTATGTAACTGGAAGGAAGCTCGGCCCTTCCATGTGCTAACAAGTTGAAAACCAAGGATAACTCTAGAAATCAGTTGCTAGTTAATTGGTTGACCCTGTTTGGAGAACTAGGTCGTACCTTTATGATGTGAACAAATAATGAGGAGGTTTGCTTATATTGGAGTGATAAATCAACCTTAATAGCCTACTTTATATTGAAAACGCATTCTTTTAGGGGTGCTCTTCTTCGGAAGGGTACGAGATATAACCTACTGTGAGCATATCCCGAACGCCATATAAAGGTTGAAATTTAAAGTGACAGCTAGTTGTATGAAAAAGCTTTGGCATAAGGAAGGTCGTCTTCTGTGAAGACGATCTTCCATATAAAGGTTGAAATTTAAAGTGACAGCTAGTTGTATGAAAAAGCTTTGGCATAAGGAAGGTCGTCTTCTGTGAAGACGATCTTCCATATAAAGGTTGAAATTTAAAGTGACAGCTAGTTGTATGAAAAAGCTTTGGCATAAGGAAGGTCGTCTTCTGTGAAGAGAGGGGGAGGGAAATGAATTATCCTGATTTTATTCATCTTAAGGAAGTAGGTCCAAGAGATGGTTTGCAAAATGAGAAGGTGTTTATTGATACAGAAGATAAGGTGAAATGGATTAATATGTTATCAGAATCTGGAATTGGAGAGATTGAATATTCTTCATTTGTACACCCGAAATGGATTCCTCAATTAAAAGATGCTCGAGAAGTAGGCAGAAAAATAAAGCGAAATAAAAATGTGTTTTATTCTGCACTTGTTCCAAATCTAAAGGGATTAGAACATGCTTTAGAAGCGGGAATTGATGGAGCATCTGTATTCATGTCTGTCAGTGAAACACATAACAAAAAGAATATTAATAAAACGATTGCAGAAACGTATCCCGTATTACGCGAAGTAATCAGAGAAGCAAAGACGGCAGGTAAGAATGTGACTGGTTATGTGTCAACCGTTTTTGATTGTCCCTATGAAGGGAAGGTGGAGCCGGAGCAAGTACTTCGTGTATGTGATCAGCTGATTGCCAATGGGGTAGATGCAATTTCATTGGGAGATACAATTGGGACAGCAGTACCTTCCCAGGTCGAGAGTTTGTTGGAACGAATGCTGCCTCGTTTTAATCCGGAACAATTAATTCTTCATTTCCATGATACGCGAGGAATGGCAATAGCAAATATTCTGACGTCCCTGCAGTATGGCATTACACACTTTGACAGTTCAGTTGGAGGCTTGGGAGGTTGTCCATATGCAAAAGGAGCGGCAGGGAATGTGGCAACAAATGATGTCCTCTATCTGTTGCATGGTCTGGGCATCAAAACCGGTATTAAAGAAGAGAAAATGCAACAAGCTGCTCTATATATTCAAGATAAACTTGGCAAACAGCTACCGAGTAAAACGGTAGCCTTTCAGGCATCCAATTATTAGAAAAACTTGGCGACAAGCCAAGTTTTTCTAATAATTGGATGATACGAATAAAAAACACCTTCCTTCGTTTCTTCGTTGTAGTTTTCATTACTACAATTTATGAAAACGGGGGATTTTTTATTCTCTCTCCAAGCAGTCTACTAATTTCTATTTAAAAATAATTTAAATTAGGTGTTGACCTAATTTATTTTCTCCTATATGATGGTACTGCGACTAGCGCAATCGTTTGCATAAATAATGCAGGTGGTTTTATAAACAGTAAAGTTCGAGCTTATTACTAAGCTGTTTATAAAGAACTTACAACTAATTTAAGTGTATGTAAGCCAATATGACGCTAGCAAACGATTGCACAAAATGGCTGTTTTTATTACGATGGAGAGGGGAAGGCAACATGAAGAAGATGTTTTCATTTGATTTTTGGCAAAAATTAGGAAAAGCGCTGCTCGTTGTAGTTGCAGTTATGCCAGCTGCTGGAATTATGATCTCACTAGGAAAAGTTCTTGCGATGACTGGAGATATTTCGTTTATTCTAACTGCTGGTAAAGTGATGGAAGACATAGGTTGGGCGATTATAAATAATTTACATATATTATTTGCAGTTGCTATTGGAGGAGCATGGGCGAAAGAAAAAGCAGGAGGAGCCTTTGCTGCACTACTCGCATTTATTTTAATGAACCGAATTACTGGCGTCGTTTTTGGTGTAACAAATGATATGTTTACGGAAACCGAAGCTACGGTCACGTCCCTGTTTGGCAGTGATCTAGTTGTAGATAATTACTTTACAACCATTTTAGGAGCTCCAGCGCTTAATATGGGAGTATTCATCGGGATTATTTCGGGATTTGCCGGGGCGATCATTTATAACAAATATTACAATTATAGTAAATTACCCCAAGCTTTATCTTTTTTTAATGGCAAGCGATTTGTTCCTTTTGTAGTAATCCTATGGTCTGTTATCATTGCTTTTGTTATGTCTATTGTTTGGCCATTTATCCAAGGATTAATTAATGATTTTGGGATTTGGCTTGCAAGCTCAAAAGATTCAGCGCCATTCTTAGCACCATTTGCGATGGGGATGCTGGAACGTCTCTTACTACCATTCGGTTTGCATCATATGTTAACTGTTCCAATCAATTATACCGAACTAGGTGGGACGTATACGATTTTGACAGGAGCTACAGCAGGTGATACCGTAGCTGGACAAGATCCATTATGGTTAGCTTGGGTATCTGATTTGGTTAATTTAAAATCTGCTGGGGATATGGAAGCATATAATAGTTTATTACAAGACGTAACCCCAGCCAGGTTTAAGATGGGGCAAATGATTTTATCAACGGCAGTGTTAATGGGTGCAGCATTAGCGATGTATCGTAATGTGGATAAGGACAAGCGCGCAAAATATAAATCCATGTTCTTTTCTGCGGGTATTGCAGTATTCATTACCGGTGTAACAGAGCCGCTTGAATTTATGTTTATGTTCGCAGCTCCATTGCTTTATTTTGTCTATGCTGTTGTAGCAGGTTTAAGTTTTGCCGTTGCTGATCTGATCCATCTGCGTTTGCATTCTTTTGGTTTAGTCGAATTTTTTACACGGTTACCAATGGCAATCAATGCAGGGCTTATTGGGGATGTCATCAATTTTGTACTCACATGTCTTGTGTTTTTCATATTTAGTTATTTCTTATTTTATTTTTTCATCAAGAAATTAAACTTATCGACGCCTGGACGAGCTGGAAATTATTCGGATGATGATACTGTAACAACGATCGAAAATGGTGAAAAAGGAGCGGCTCAACAAGGGGATGAAGAAGTAATTACGATTGTTCATATGTTAGGTGGTAAAGAAAATATTGACGAAGTAGATGCATGTATGACTCGCTTACGTGTGTCATTGAAAGATGTAAAACAAGTTGCTCCAGAAACTGATTGGAAGAAAACAGGCGCAATGGGACTTGTCGTAAAAGGAACGGGTATTCAAGCTATATATGGACCTAAAGCGGATGTCTTGAAATCGAAAGTGCAGGATTATTTGGAGGATGAATCGTGAAGGTATTAACGTTAAATTGCCATTCTTGGCAGGAAGAAGCGCAATTAGAAAAACTGGCTATTTTAGCACAAGCAATTCATAAACAATCTTATGATGTAATTGCATTGCAGGAAGTGAGTCAGTCCATTGCAGCTAGGCGTATAAGCGGAGAGTTAAAAGAAGATAACTTTATTCTTTTGTTACAGCAGGAATTACAAGCGTTAGGATCCACCTATGAATTTGTCTGGGACTATGCACATATCGCCTATGATCAGTATGAAGAAGGAATTGCTTTATTAACAAAGCACAAGGTGATCAGCAAGCAGTCATTTTTTGTAAGCGAGAGTCAAGATCTGTCCTATTGGAAAGCTCGGAAAGCAGTTGGCATGACCATTGATATAGACGGAAAAGTGCTTGATTTTTATTCCTGTCATATGGGGTGGTGGAATGATAAGTCCGAGCCTTTCCAGAGGCAAATGGATCAATTGGTACATTGTGTCTTTAGTGATCGCCCCCATTTCTTAGCTGGTGATTTTAATAATGAAGCTGCAACAGAAAATGAAGGATATGATTATATTCAACAGTTAGGTTATTACGATACGTATCAATTGGCAAAAGAAAAGGATGCTGGTATCACTGTACAGGGTGATATTGCAGGCTGGACAAATAGTAATACGGAAAAGCGCATTGATTATATTTTTGCTTCTGAGAAGGTAAACGTTATTCGGTCCCAAGTCGTTTTTAATGGAGTGAATTTGCCCATTATTTCTGATCATTTTGGGGTCGAGGCAACCATTAAGTTGTAAGGGAGGAAAGACACTACGTATAGTATTGAAGGGAATAAACAATCTAGTCTATCCATTATATAAGGTGCTGTAAGATTCTCACTTCAAGAGCTGGATAAAACTATGCTGCCACAAGTCTAAATGGGAAACAACAGCACCTAGATGCCCTATTTCGTAAGAGGTCTTTAGGTCATGCCACTACGTATTAGCAAACCGTGGGGGATGAATGAAAACCTCCACTGGTTAAAGATACAACTTTATATATTTTTAATACTTTAATAACTAACAATATAAAAAGCAAATCGAAGAAGGAGTAGACAGCAATGAAAAAAATTTGGTGGAAAGAGGCAACCGCTTACCAAGTTTACCCACGTAGCTTTATGGATTCCAATGGCGATGGAATTGGTGATATTCAAGGTGTCATTAATAAGCTAGACTATATAAAGGATTTGGGCATTGATGTAATTTGGCTGAGTCCCGTTTATCAATCGCCAAATGATGATAATGGATACGATATTAGTGATTATCAAGCAATAATGGCTGAATTCGGTACGATGGAAGACTTTGATCAATTATTGGTAGAAGTTCATCAACGTGGAATGAAGTTAATTATGGATTTAGTTATTAATCATACATCTGACGAACACCCTTGGTTTATTGAATCAAGATCATCAAGGGATAACCCATATCGGGATTATTACATTTGGCATGAAGGCAAAAATGGTCAGGAGCCAAATAATTGGGCTTCTATATTTGGCGGGTCAGCATGGGAATATGACGCCAAAACAGAAGCCTATTATTTACATGTTTTCTCAAGAAAACAGCCGGATTTAAATTGGGAAAACCCAGAAGTACGCCAAAGCTTGTATAATATGGTTAACTGGTGGCTTGATAAGGGAATCGACGGCTTCCGTGTTGATGCTATTTCTCATATTAAAAAGAAACCAGGTTTTCCAGATGTACCAAATCCAGAGAACAAAAAATATGCTCCTTCATTTGCAGGTCACATGAACCAAGAAGGGATTCATACCTTTTTAGAAGAATTAAAACAAGAAACATTTGCGAAATATGATATTATGACTGTCGGCGAAGCAAATGGTGTTACAATCGAAGATGCGCATTTATGGGTTGGTGAAGAACAAGGAAAATTTAATATGGTATTCCAATTTGAACATCTCGATCTTTGGGGCACAAGCATTTCCGGTGGTTTAGACATTCACGCGTTGAAACAGATATTAACAAAATGGCAAAAAGGCTTGGAACAAAATGGCTGGAATGCTTTATTTTTAGAAAACCATGACCAGCCTCGCTCTGTATCTACTTGGGGGAATGACAAAGCGTATTGGCAGGAATCTGCAAAATGTTTAGCTACACTTTACTTCTTGATGCAAGGAACACCATTTATTTATCAAGGTCAAGAAATCGGTATGACCAATGTGCAATTTGATTCTATTGAAGATTATAATGATGTTTCCATCAAAAATTTGTATGCTGAAGAGCTGGAAAATGGCAAAAGCCACGAAGAGATTATGGAAATTATTTGGAAAAACAGTCGCGATAATTCAAGAACACCAATGCAGTGGAGTAACTATGAAAATGCTGGCTTTACTACAGGAACACCATGGCTTAGGGTGAATCCAAACTATAAGCAAATTAATGTCAAAGACCAACTAGCTGATCCAAATTCGATCTACCATTATTATCGTAAATTGGTTCAGTTAAGAAAGGAAAATGACATCTTTGTTTATGGACATTATGACCTTATTTTAGAAGAACACAATCAAATATATGCGTATACAAGAACGCAAGCTAATCAACAAGTATTAATCATTACGAATCTATTTGCTGAAGAAACGGAGTTTGTTTTACCAGAGTCTCTTCAATCAAGAAATGGAAAACTGCTGCTTGGCAATTATGCTGTGGAAACAGCTGATTCAATCAATTATATCCACTTAAAACCATATGAAGCCAGAGTGTATGAATTAGTTTAATGTAGCAAACAAAGAGGTTAGGTTGTCATAGAAACGGACAACCTAACTTCTTTGTTTATCTAGACTTTATCGGATAGGGCATGATAAAGCAGGCAAAAATTCAAAGTAAGATTTGACGTCCATTTTCTTCTATTCTATGATTAAATATATTTAAAAGTATGGCAATGATAACGAAAGCTTTCTATAACTGCTTTATAATTGAAAGCATGCATCTGCTACTAAAGTTTAATAAATGTAGTAATAATTGCTTTTGCAAACTCGTACAACCTCAAAAATGGTAGGAACTAAAAAGCGGAAGGAGAGAGTTACCATAAATCTGAATAATATTGGTGCAAAAATAAAACATATGCGTTTACGGGCAAAGAAAACACAGCAACAGGTTGCAGATGAATGTGGCATATCAAAAAGTTTGCTATCTAAAATAGAAAACGGGCAAACAGCATCAGCGATTGCTACATTGTCTAAAATAAGCGAAGCATTAAAGGTTCCGTTATCGTGGCTACTAGATGATCATGAAGATCGTGATCTCGTACTACTTCCTCGCAACAAACGACAATTTAAGGTGGGAGACGATAATATGGGATATTCCTATGAATTACTTGCTAATCGTTCCCAGTTTACAGGAGTTGAGCCAACCATTGTTCATGTTACACCCAGAGATATGAATGTTAGAGAAGAGTCTTATACCCATTCCCAAGATGAATTTATCTATGTTTTGGAAGGCGCTATCCATTTGCGTTATGAAGGTAAAAAACACTATATGGAACAAGGAGATAGTGCCTATTTTAAAGGGGATAAACCCCATTTGTTTATTCCAGTCAACAATGAGCCAGCACGAGTGCTGACCATTTTCATTGATAATAATCTGTAACAAATCAGTGAAGCAAAAGCTAAGCTGCATCTTTTCTTACCTACGCTGTAGTGGGTAGCATAGTGGACTATTTTGGAGCCATGGAAAAGGGGAGAAAACACACGTAACGTTAGCTTTTGTAAGTATTCAAGCTTTTGTTTCACTGATTATATTCAGTCCGTTGAAGAAATACATAAAAATTTAATTGGCTTATCCGTTTTATTATACCAATAGTGTGGTTTAGAAGAATCGAGAAATACGCAGTCATATGGTTGTAAAACATCTACGTAATCATCTACCTCAATCGTTAGGGTTCCTTCTAATACGTACAAAAACTCCTGACCTTTATGTGAAAAGTTATTTCCGCGATTTGCGCCTGGATCAAGAATGATTAAATTGGGAATAAACGCCGGATCTTTCATCCCACCAGACAAATCTTTATAAATAAAGCGATTCTCTGTTAAATTCGTCGTATCTACAATATTTCTAGTAATTGCTGAACGCGATTTTTCGTTTGTTTCACTAAAAAAATAACTAGGATTTACTCCTAACGATTCGGAAATTTTTTTAAGGGACTCTAAAGTAGCAGATGTTTTTCCATGCTCTAATTGTGATAAAAAGCTAATCGATAATCCAGTTTGCTGAGAGATGATTTTTAACGTGATTTTTTTTCGTTTGCGTAGTTTGTTTATTTTTTTTCCAATATGTGTGGTTTGTGTCATAGATTAGCCTCCTTTAAACTATGATTTTTTGTAATAAAGTAATTCTTTAATCAAGGCGCATTTTCATTCATATGCCACTGATTGTAGGATGAACGAATCGGATATTTAGGTGCTGTTATCTCCCACTTAGCCACAGATTATCCAACTACGGAAGTGGAAACCTTACAGCATTTTCATAAACAGGATAATAAACCTTCACTTTTGACTAACATTTTGAATATAGAAAACCGATTCCGTTTTATCATTCAGAATAAGTTGACGAAAAAGCTGAAACTATCATATAATTTAGTTAACCATAATTTAAGTAATACTTAAATAGTTTTAGGGTAAAATTTTTGAAATTTACTACCGTTTCCACTATATTGTACGGGAAAAGTATTGCACTTTCTAACTAACCATCATTTTGTCCAAAGAGGATAAGAGGTGGAAGCAATCTTCATCGTTTTCAAAATGTAGTATACAAGATTATGGTTTTTAGCAGGAATTTTCTTAATAATTGAAAACGCTTCCTGTGTCTAGGGAGAATGATTTTTGAGGAGGTTTTTTTGTATGGTAGTACCTTATAAGCATGAGCCGTTTACAGATTTTACAGTCGAAGAAAACAGACAGCAGATGCTAGCAGCTTTAGAAAAAGTAGAGAAAGACCTTGGCAAGGAGTACCCATTAATTATTGGTGGCGAGCGCATTACGACCGAAGAAAAAATTATTTCTGTAAATCCTGCGAAAAAAGATGAAGTAGTTGGCTATGTTTCCAAAACCAATCAAGAATTGGCTGAAAAAGCAATGCAAGTAGCAGATGAAACATTTACAACATGGCGTAAATCCGATCCGAAGTTCCGAGCTGATTTGTTATTTCGTGCAGCAGCTATTATTCGTCGCAGAAAACATGAATTTACTGCGCATTTAATAAAAGAAGGCGGTAAACCGTGGAAAGAAGCTGATGCAGATACTGCTGAGGCAATTGACTTTTTGGAATATTATGGCAGGCAAATGCTTGAACTAAAAGATGGTGTAAAAGTGAACAGCCGTCCAACGGAACATAACCAATTTCATTATATTCCATTAGGAGTAGGTGTTGTTATCTCACCGTGGAATTTCCTATTTGCTATTATGGCTGGGACTACTGTTGCAGCTATGGTTACTGGAAATACGGTTTTATTAAAACCAGCTAGTGCAACACCAGTTATTGCATATAAATTTATGGAAGTACTAGAAGAAGCTGGTCTTCCAGCGGGTGTAATTAACTATATTCCAGGGTCTGGGAAAGAGGTCGGGGATTACTTAGTTGATCATCCTCGTACTCGTTTTGTAAGCTTTACAGGCTCACGTGAAGTAGGAACACGTATTTTTGAACGTGCAGCCGTTGTACACGAAGGGCAGAAGTGGCTAAAGCGAACGATTATCGAAATGGGTGGAAAAGATACCATAGTTGTGGACAGCGAGGCCGATTTAGAGCTAGCAGCTCAATCTATTGTACAGTCTGCCTTTGGTTTTTCAGGTCAAAAATGTTCTGCTTGTTCTCGCGCTGTTATCCATGAGGATGTATATGACGAAGTGAAAACACGTGTTGTAGAGTTAGCGGCGGAAACAACCGTAGGCGATCCACATGATAATTCCTATTATATGGGACCAGTTATAGATCAGGCAGCATATGATAAGATAATGAGTTATATCGATATTGGCAAGCAAGAAGGAAAACTCCTAGTTGGTGGAGAAGGTGATGATAGCAAAGGCTGGTTCATTAAGCCGACCGTATTTGCAGATGTGGACCCGAAAGCTCGGATTATGCAAGAAGAAATTTTTGGCCCAGTTGTCGGACTAACTAAGGCGAAGAACTTTACAGAAGCAATAGAGATTGCAAATAATACCGAGTATGGATTGACAGGAGCGGTGATTACAAACAATCGCGCCCATCTAGAACAGGCTAGAGAGGACTTCCATGTTGGAAACCTATACTTTAACCGTGGTTGTACAGCAGCGATTGTAGGTTATCAACCATTTGGCGGATTCAATATGTCTGGAACGGACTCCAAAGCAGGAGGACCAGATTACTTAATTCAACATATGCAAGGGAAAACGACTTCGGAAATGTTTTAAACTGAGTAAAAACAAATTTATAAAAGTAAATAAGGAGCTTTCTGCTTTCCGAATAGAATAATAATATCTCCCTCTATTTGCTCATTGCATTAATATGGCAACCAGAGGGAGATAGACTTTACCCCGTTATATAGCTGGAAGGAAGGGCTGGTCTTTCATTCTAGAAGGAGAAACCAAATAGGGGAGTCGATTACCCAAGTCCAATCCCCATTCCTAAGCAAAGGCCTTTAAGGGGATACCTTTACAGTGTGAACAAAACCGTGGGGTGTCTAAGTCCTTTAAATGAAAATTTATTCTTATGTTAAAAAGCTTTTACTAGCTTACTATAACACTAATATTCTATCTAACGTATATGTTCAAAAAAGGGTTTAGTAGAAGATCAGATATGTATTGCAACTACATGACCGCTAATATAAGCTGCTTCAAAAACCGTTTACGCTTAAATAAGGGTAACTCTCTTCCGCAGAACGGAGAAGCAAACTAACTAGAAACAGCGATGTGTAAATTGTTAGCGTACTATTTGAACAACCTCTATAAAAAGCTTGGGAGATAGTTGGGAGGTAAGATTACATGGAGCAAATAATGCGGAATTTCTTTTTGTTTCTATCAAACAATAAAACGCTCACAAAAGCGGCGAAAAAATACGGCTTTCGTTTTGGCGCTTCCCGGTTTGTTGCTGGTGTGACTATTCATGAAGCAGCAAACAAAATTAAAGCTTTAAATGATAAAGGGTTTGTTGTAACTGTTGACCACTTAGGTGAGTTTATTGATAGTGAATTTGAAGCGAAACAGTCTGCGGAAGAATGCATTACGGCTATCAAAGTAATTGCTAAAGAACAATTACAAGCAGAACTATCTTTAAAACTGACGTCACTTGGGCTAGATATATCACATGAACTTGTTATGGAGAATATGCGTAAAATTTTACAAGCAGGAAAAGAGCATGGGATTACAATAACGATTGATATGGAAGACTATGCAAGATTAGAGCAAACGTTAACTATTTTCACAACCTTAAAGCAAGAATTTGATAATCTAGGAACGGTATTGCAAGCTTATTTATATCGTGTAGAGGAAGATTTACAAGCATTAAGCGAGTATAATCCATATTTACGGTTAGTAAAGGGCGCGTACAAAGAATCAGAAACCGTTGCTTTTCCAGATAAAACCGATGTCGATCAAAATTATAAAAAAATAATTAAGCAAAGTTTGTTAAATGGAAATTATACTGCAATAGCAACGCACGATGATAATATTATTGCGTACACGAAAGAGCTCGAACAGACTTGCGATATACCGCGTACACAGTTTGAATTTCAAATGCTCTATGGAATTCGTCTTGAGCTGCAGGAACGATTATTACAAGAAGGTTATAAAGTTCGAATATATTTACCTTATGGAGATGATTGGTTTGGCTATAATATGCGCCGTTTAGCGGAACGCCCTGCTAATGTAGCATTTGTGTTGAAGGGGGTCTTTAAAAAATAGCCAGTGTAAATGGTGAAAGAGGTGCTCTAAACTCGGTAATAGTACGGAGTTACTTACAAAAAACTAAGATTATTAAAAAATGTTGTTAGATACTGTAAAAAAAGGTGCTTATGGATAACTAGATACATCTGGATCCATAGTCTTAGCCACTAGCGACTTCACTCCATTGCTCTCCCAATGATAAGTCATCGTCGGTTTGTTGCTAAGAGGAAGTCCTACTAAAGACGGATATACAGCTCCACGGTCGGTATATTCCTATTGCAAGAGCATGGAGTATGATTCATTCCTTTATCTCAGTGAATCATGTTTCAGTCGCTTTATTACTAACCCGTCGCTTGCACCTCTGTACATGGATAATGAAAGGATTGTTTTATGTTAATTTTATCGGAAAAAGAAATTCAGACCCATTATTTTATACAGGATGCTATTAGAGATTTAAAGCAGGGATTGCAAGCAAAAAATAATGGAATGATTAAGAATCCGCCTCGGACAGTGATGGAGATTCCGAAATACAATGCTTCTGGTTTGTATATGCCGAGTGCGGATTTATCATTAGAGATTGCTTCTGTAAAAGTAGTAAGTATATTTCCAGAGAATCCGAAACACCAAAAACCTACTACACAAGGTGTACTACTGCTTACAGACGCTGCAAACGGAGAGCATATTTGTTTGATGGAAGCATCATTCTTAACAAGGTTACGTACTGGAGCTTTAAGTGGACTTGCTACGGAAAAAATGGCGCGATTTAATGCTAAAATACTAGGGGTTATTGGTACTGGTTCGATGGCCTTTGAACAAGTATTAGGTGTGTTAGCTGTTCGAGAGATAGAAGATATTATTTTATTTAATCGCACATTTGAAAGAGCAGTGCACTTTAAAGAGAAATTGCAAACATGGGGAGTGACGACTTCGATTCAGGTCGTGCGAGATGTTCAAGATGTTATGCAATCAGCGGATATTGTCGCTTGTAGTACAAGATCAAATACTCCTGTGTTTAATGGGAAAGATATTCAGCCGGGCACACATATAAATGGAGTTGGGTCCTTTCTTCCTACGATGAGAGAGGTAGATGTAGAGACGATCATAAGAGCTGATCAAATCGTGGTGGATGATTTGGCGAGTGCGAAAGAAGAAGCGGGAGAATTAATCTATGCAGCGGAACAAAGTGAGTGGAGCTTTTCAAATGTTACTGCGCAATTAAATGAGTTGATTGATTACCCAAATTTGATTCGGTCATCTCATGAGGCGATTACATTTTTTAAGTCGGTAGGGACTGCTTATTTTGATTTAGCTGTAGCTAGAGGTATTTACTCAAAAGCTATTTCACTTGGTTTCGGTCAAAAGATGCAATGAGTTGTTTGTTAGCTGCATGAATGATGGACAAAAACCAGTTAAATGCCTACCATAAACTTAACAACAAATTTCTTTAGTGGGATTTCGAATGGCTATGATTTAAAAGGAAAAAGATAAGAATTCATAATAGGAATGGATAGTAAAAGATTATTAGAAAACGACGTCATTTTACCTTACACTAAAGGTAGGAGGGGATAAAATGGCATTTTATTATGAAAAACTGGACCATGTGCAGCTGGCTGCGCCAAAAGATCAAGAACAAACGGCGAAAGATTTTTATGTTACCTTTTTAGGTTTTCAAGAAATCGCTAAACCCCAAGCTTTACAAAAAAATGGCGGTATATGGGTGCAATCGGGAGATGTTCATTTGCATATTGGGATAGAAGAAGACTTTACACCTGCTAAAAAGGCTCATCCTGCTATTTATGTAAGGAATTTGGTCGTATTGAAAAAACATGTAAGAGATCACGGTGTGCCTATTGTGGAAGACGAACGATTGCCTGGTTTTCAACGTTTCTATATCTTTGATCCATTTGGGAACCGGTTAGAGTTTTTGGAGAAACGATAACCCATTTTTTCTCCCTGCTGGTTAGTTTATGAGCTGGATCAACCCCCATGTCGCCAAGTTTAAGTGCGTAGTCTAATGCCCTCGAAAAAAGTTCTTTAGGAGATCTTACACCTTTGGACTAGTAACGATTATTAATGGGTGCATGAAAATCGCACTAAAAACGGTGTTTTTTATCAGAATAATAATAATGTTAGTTTAATTTGATGGGGGGTTGTTTCTTCATTGGTAAATGCTATACTAGTTACATTCCAATAAAATATGGTTTTCATATAATAGCAAGAATAGGGCTTGCGAGTTTCTACCGGTTTACCGTAAATAAACCGACTATGAAAATAACTGATCTGAATTGTATTTATTCCTAATACGGTTCTTTTGCCTTTTACTCGAAAATCAGTTTCCGTTCATAGTTTGGCTTGCGGAACTGGAGTTTCGAGTTTTTTGTTGTACCTAAGAACAAAGGCGCAGAGCGCCCGTTTAGCAACGTAGCGACTGGAACGAAGCAACTGAGATAAAGGAATCACGGTGAG